>NZ_JBGFSJ010000019.1:0-515 GCF_041365695.1 Rhodosalinus sp. 5P4 | reverse complement strand
CCCGCGTGTCGGCTTCATCGTCACCAACATGCCCATGGACCCGGACTGGGTGGTGCAGTTCTACAACCAGCGCGGCACCGCAGAGCAACACATCAAGGAAGGCAAATACGCCTTCCGCTGGACACGGCTGTCATGCCGGAAGTTTCGCGACAACGAGGTGCGGCTGCAACTGCACGCTCTGGCCTACAACCTGGCCACCATCTTGCGCTGCATCGAGCTGCCCGAGGCGATGGCCGACTGGTCATTGACCAGCCTGCAACTGAAGCTGATCAAGATCGGCGCCCGCGTTGTGCGTCACGCCCGCGCTATCACCTTCCAGCTGGCCGAGGTGGCCGTCACCGGCCCGATAGTCCGCGCCATCCTCGCCGCGATCCGCCGTCTTCGGGCGCCTCCGCTATGCGCATGACCGCCATCCAAGCCCAAACTGAACGAAAGCGGCAGGACAGGTCTGCCCGCTTCGCTGAAAAACACCGCCGTCGGGGCACAACACGGCGGCTTCGCGGGCCGATCTGCCC
>NZ_JBGFSJ010000018.1:0-556 GCF_041365695.1 Rhodosalinus sp. 5P4 | reverse complement strand
CCACCACGCCCTTCAGCCCGCAGGCCTGCGCGATGCCGGCAAAGCTGACGCCCTCGTCGAGTTCGGTGCCGACGAAATTGTCCTCGAACCAGAGCGTGGAGTTCCGCTTTTCCGCGCCCCACTGGTAGTTGCGGAAGACGATCTGCGTCACGCCGGGCCATTCGGGGCGCCCGATCGCGGTCAGCTCGGTCACCGCGATGCCGAAGGCGCCGTCGCCGGCGAAGCCGACCACCGGCACGTCGGGGCAGCCGATCTTGGCGCCCACGATGGAGGGCAGCCCGTAGCCGCAGGGGCCGAAGAGGCCCGGGGCGAGGTATTTGCGCCCCTCCTCGAAGGACGGGTAGGCGTTGCCGATGGCGCAGTTGTTGCCGATGTCGGAGCTGATGATCGCCTCGCGGGGCAGCGCCGCCTGGATCGCGCGCCACGCCATGCGCGGGCTCATCCAGTCGGGCTTGGCGGCGCGGGCGCGCGCGTTCCAGTCCGTGCCGGGGTCGTCCTCCTCGTGGTCCATCGCGGAGAGCTGCTGCGCCCAGCGCGATTTCGTGTCCGCGATCCG
>NZ_JBGFSJ010000017.1:0-721 GCF_041365695.1 Rhodosalinus sp. 5P4 | reverse complement strand
CGGCCACCCCAACCGTAGCTACCAGACCCGTTATGCACTAAGACTGAAACCGGACCACTTCATTGGGGCAGGTCAATAGTGCCCTCTCGGCACACTTATGCGGAAGGACTCCCCAATACAATCTATGAAGGTTTGGCCTCGCGCTCTGCACTAGTTATCTCTGACCATCCTGCTTTCGCGGGCCGGCTCAAGGCTGATGCTGAGTGCTTGGTTTTTCCAGCAATGAACTCCAGTGCGCTTGCGGCCTGTTTGAAACGTGCGATTTTGGATCCTGCTCTCTACCGACGACTGTCGGAGAATGCGGCAGCCGCACACGATCAACTCTACATTGGAATGGAATGGACGGCCTTGGTAACGGCATTCCTAGATGATCCAGAGAACCAGACAGGCTGGGTCGAAATGAATTCCCTACAAGCTCTTGGTCAATAATGGCTACGTAGGAAGCCAAGCTTTTGCTTGCGAACTGTCAAGCGGATAATTTCTATAAGGATCATAAATTCGCAAAGCTGGTTGAGAACGCAATAGAAGTGCGTCCTGCTAGCGTGCGATATCGGCCCGCAGCGCAGGGCCGTCACTGTCTGTATCCTCAAGCGGTCGGCAGACCTCAACAAAGCTCCAATTTCGCCACTCTGCGGAGACTGGCATGACCTGCCCCAATGAAGTGGTCCGGTTTCAGTCTTAGTGCATAACGGGTCTGGTAGCTACGGTTGGGGTGGCCGGC
>NZ_JBGFSJ010000016.1:0-1035 GCF_041365695.1 Rhodosalinus sp. 5P4 | reverse complement strand
CCCCATGAAGATGACCACCGAGGAAGCCTTCGTCAAAGTTCTGCAGCGTCACGGGATCGCGCATGCGTTCGGGATCATCGGGTCCGCGATGATGCCGATCTCGGACCTTTTTCCGAGGGCGGGGATCACCTTCTGGGACTGCGCCCATGAAGGCAGCGCGGGGATGATGGCCGACGGCTACACCCGCGCGACGGGCAGGATGTCGATGATGATCGCGCAGAACGGCCCGGGCATCACCAATTTCGTGACCGCCGTGAAGACCGCCTACTGGAACCACACGCCGCTGCTGCTGGTCACGCCGCAGGCCGCCAACAAGACCATCGGCCAGGGCGGCTTCCAGGAGGTCGAGCAGATGAAGCTCTTCGAGGACATGGTGGCCTACCAGGAAGAGGTGCGCGACCCCTCCCGCATCGCCGAGGTCCTGACCCGCGTGATCGCCAAGGCCAGGCGCCTGTCGGGCCCCGCGCAGATCAACCTGCCGCGCGATTTCTGGACCCAGGTCGTCGATATCGAGATCCCCGAGCCGATCGAGTTCGAGGTCTCGCCCGGCGGCGAGACCTCGGTGGCCAAAGCCGCGGCGCTGCTGTCGGCGGCGAGGACCCCGGTCCTTCTCAACGGCGCCGGCGTGGTCCTGTCGGAGGGCGGGATCGCGGCGTCGATGGCGCTGGCCGAGCGGCTCGACGCGCCCGTCTGCGTCGGCTACCAGCACAACGACGCCTTCCCCGGCTCCCACCCGCTCTTTGCCGGGCCGCTGGGTTACAACGGGTCGAAGGCGGCGATGGACCTGATCCGCGACGCCGACGTGGTGCTGGCGCTGGGCACCCGGCTCAACCCGTTCTCCACGCTTCCGGGCTACGGCATCGACTACTGGCCCGCCGACGCGACGGTGATCCAGGTCGACATCAACCCCGACCGGATCGGCCTGACGAAGAAGGTCGGCGTGGGGATCGTGGGCGACGCCGCGAAGGTGGCGCGCGGCATCCTGTCGGGCCTGTCCGACACCGCCGGCGACGCGGGGCGCGAAGAGCGCAAGGC
>NZ_JBGFSJ010000015.1:0-2793 GCF_041365695.1 Rhodosalinus sp. 5P4 | reverse complement strand
CTGAACCGCGCCGGGTTTGCCGGAGGCTCCAACTCTTGAGTAGGATGGAGCATCATGAGCAAGACTACGAACAAGTATTCCCCGGAAGTCCGCGAGCGTGCGGTTCGCATGGTTTTGGACAATCCCGGGCAGCATGAGAGCCGGTGGGCGGCGATCCTGTCGGTTTCATCGAAGATCGGTTGCGCGCCGCAGACGCTGAACGAGTGGGTCAAGAAGGCTTGTGTGGATGCCGCCCGGTTTGCAAGGAAAATAATGAACCTTCGCGCGTGTGATCGAGTGCGTGCTTGTGTCAGGCCTTCTCTGTGCGGCTTGCCAAGCGCCGCTGGCCGGTATGGTGATCTGCGGATCGGATCCAAATCTGAGATGCGAGCGCGGAGCTCTCGCCTTCTTTCTGGTTGTTCCGATCCCGATCTTCTCGATCGGTTTGCCCGTACGGTTCCCTGCCTTCCTCACAACTCGTGCGACCGGGGCCTTTCCCGGTGCAGTGTAGGGGTCACGCCATCTGTGGCGGTGTGACCGGATGACCTCTGTAATCCTCGCCCTTCGTCAGCATGGCCCAGATGCTGCGTGCCATTTTTTTGGCGAGGGCCACCGCGACCAGCAAGCGCGGCTTGCGCGCCAGCATTCGCGCCAACCACGATCCTTCGGGTGGGCGTTTCCGTGTCGCCCCGTACACAACCGACATCGCGCCGATAATCAGCAACCTGCGGATGTCGCGCTGTCCCATCTTCGACATCTTTCCAAGCCTTTGTTTGCCACCCGTGGATTTCTGCAGCGGAACGAGACCCAGCCAGGCCGCAAAGTCGCGACCGCGCCGGAAGCTCTCCATCGGTGGCGCGAAAGCCTCGATCGCCAGCGACAGGATCGGACCGACCCCGGGCATGGTCTGCAAGCGGCGCGTGGTCTCGGCTTCGCGGGACATGGCGTCGATGTGCTTCTTCAGTTTGTCTGTACGAACGGTCAAATCGGCGATCTGCTCCATCAGGCCGCGGCAGATCTCCCGAACAGCGGTTGGTATGTCCGTGTTTTCATCCGCGATGATTTCTTCGATCCGGCCCATGTGATGGATGCCGTATGGGGCGATATAGCCGAACTCATAAAGATGCGCGCGCAGCGTGTTCACCAGTTCGGTCCGCTGGTTCACCAGCTGCTCGCGGGCGCGAAAGACGATGGCGCGCTCCTGCTGCGCTTCGGTCTTCACCTCCACGAAGCGCATGGTCGGGCGCGTGGCTGCCTCGACGATGGCCTCCGCATCGTTGGCGTCGTTCTTGTGGCGTTTTACAAACGGCTTGACATAACGCGGAGCGATCAGCTTGGCCTCATGGCCGAACCGGATCATCTCGCGCGCCCAGTGATGCGCTCCGCCGCAAGCCTCCATGACAACCAGGCACCGCGGCAGGTCCATCATGAACCTGTGGAATTGCAAGCGCGAGAGCTTCCTTCGGAACACGGGGTGCCCGTCGGCGCGGGCGCCATGCACGTGAAAAACGTTCTTTGCCAAATCGACGCCGACGATTGTAACCTCCTCCATGGGTGTCTCCCTTTCTCTTTCGTGGCTGTAGACAACCACGACGTTGGCACACAGCGATGCCGTCGAGGAAGGGCGGCATCCACCCCATCTGAGGTGGATCGCGGTGAGCGGGCCGGTGTCACGACCGAGATGGCCGAGCGGCTGAAGGCGCTGGAGCGGGAGAACCGGGAACTGAAGCAGGCGAACGAGATCCTCCGGAAGGCTTCTGCTTATTTTGCCCAGGCGGAGCTCGACCGCCGACCGAAGTCATGATCGCTTTCATCGACGATCACCGTGGAGAACTCGGGGTCGAGCCGATCTGCAAGCAGCTGCCGATTGCCCTGTCCACCTATTACGATCATCTGGCGAAGCGGGCCGACCCTGATCAGCGTTCAGATCGGGCCAAGCGGGACGCGGAACTGCGCCCCGAGGTCGAGCGCGTGTTCGATGCCAATTTCAAGGTCTGTGGCGTGCGCAAGAACTGGCACCAGATGCGCCGGGAGGGGGTCGACGTGGCCAGATGCACGGTGGCGCGGCTGATGAAGGAAATGGGGCTCGAGGGCGTCATTCGCGGCAAGAAGATCAGGACGACGCTGCCGGACAAGGCACAACCATGCCCATTGGACAAGGTGAACCGTCAGTTCCGCGCGCCTGCGCCGGATATGCTGTGGGATGAGCCGTTGTCGCGCCATTGGTCCGAGCGACAATGGCGAATGATTTCACCTATGTCGCGACCTGGCAGGGCTTCGTCTATGTGGCGTTCGTGATCGATGCCTTCGCGCGCCGCATCGTGGGCTGGCGGGTCAGCCGCACGGCCCATGCCGTCGCCCATTGGGCTTGAACCAATGGCGCCACAATGGGCAACCATGCTCGATGCCCTGGAACAGGCCGTTCATCAGCGGCGGCCGGGCGCGGGGCTGGTGCATCACTCGGATCGCGGGTCGCAATACCTGTCGATCAAATACACCGAACGCCTCGCGGAGGCGGGCATCGAACCGTCGGTCGGCAGCGTCGGTGACAGCTACGACAATGCCCTGGCCGAGACGATCGACGGTCTTTTCAAGGCAGAGGTCATTCATCGCCGTGGACCATGGCGCAGCTTCGACGCCGTGGAATACGCCACCCTCGAATGGGTCGATTGGTTCAACAACCGCCGCCTGCTGGAACCCATCGGGAATATCCCACCAGCAGAGGCCGAAGCAAATCACCACGCCACTCTGGAAACTCAGACCATGGCAGCGTAACTATCCGAAATCAGCCTCCGGCAAACCCGGCGGGGTTCA
>NZ_JBGFSJ010000014.1:0-2880 GCF_041365695.1 Rhodosalinus sp. 5P4 | reverse complement strand
CCGGCCACCCCAACCGTAGCTACCAGACCCGTTATGCACTAAGACTGAAACCGGACCACTTCATTGGGGCAGGTCAACCGCCGGGATCGACAACCTCATGTCTCACTCGAAGGAGTGCAGCGTATTTATCGAGCAACGTTAGGGCGATGCATCGCTATGTTTAGGCACTCTTTGCGCAAAGTAGGCGGGAAAAAGCATGCAGGATATCGCCTATTACTTCCAAACCCGGAACTTCTAAGTCTTGCTCGCGTGGCATGACATCGGACGGACCGAAGCAAACTTCTGACGCCTTCAAACGACCGCTGATACTCAATTCGCATGAAGCGCCGGAGACCAAGATGGAAGGGAGGGATGGCATGAACGATGAGGCCGCACAAAGAAAGCTCAGTGCCATAATCGATACAGCCCGCGGTTCAGGCCGCATCGTCAATCCCGTCGAGATTGCAAGTCATGCTCGGGAGGCGGGGCTGGATATCACCGAATCCCTCACTGTCGTACGCAAGTATGCAGGCCAAAATTTCGGTAGCGCAGATAGCGCGCTCGAGGCAGCACTTGCCTTTTTCGTTTGCTCACTGGCCTCTGGCGAGAAGGCATCGCGGGTGCTGGAGTACACGGCCGACGACAGGCTACGGGTTGCAGGCCTTACCGCCACCGAAGGTTCAGAGATATCGGTGTTTTCGCGTGATGCACAGTTCGCAGATGTGCTCAATGTTCTCCTGGCAGATACATCGGCCTCGGTTTCGGTCGGCATCCCTGTGCCAGCTGCCAACGCACAGTTCGACACCATGATCTGCGCTCCCCCAATAGGTTTGAGGAGCAATGGCGGTGACGGGTTTGGGAGTGAGATAGTCTCAGCCCTAGCGCCAAACCTTTCCGACGACGGACTTCTTTGCTGGATTACGGCCCGGGGAGTTCTTGCCAACAGACGGGCGCGCTCGACCTTTCCCGCGCTGGCGAAGAATGGGCTGCATCTTGCCGCCGTGATCGACCTAGCGCCAGGCGCGCTTGCGGGCACGAATATCGAGGCCACGCTCATTGTATTCCGCCGCCACGAGCAGGAACAAAAGCTGGTTGGCGCGCTTCGAGGACAGGAAGACGTGGCTCCAATAGTCGCGGCTCTGAAGACAGGGCCGGTCCGAAAGCCGGGCGCAGTCTGGGCTTGGCTCTCTGCGGATGACCAGCGCAGCTTCATGGATCTTGAGCACGAGCGATTGATACGCAAGTTGACGCCACGCGGACGGCACGAGCTGAGGACGATCCGCTCTATGCTTGCCGATGAACGGGTGGAGCGTGCTGACCGGCCGCTGCCGGATGATTTTCACGCCACCGCGCTGCTGTTCGTACCGGAATACGCCGGTAGTCGCGTCACGGCTGATCTTGAAGAGCAAACGGTCAAGCCGCGGTCGGTCTATCGCCTTATCATCAACGCCAAGGAGGCAAACCCACGCTTTCTCGCCCAGCTGTTGAACAGCCCATACGGTCGGCATCTCCGGAGCGGGATCGCGAGCGGGGCTACAATCCAGCGCGTCAGCATTGATGCGCTTCTGTCTCTGGAGCTTGCGGTTCCCGATCTCGCAACACAGGAGCGGATCGCGCGCGTCGATAGCGATATTGGTCTGCTGCAGGCTTCCTTCCGCGATATGCAAGCGACCCTAGAGCAGGACTGGACCGGTCTTACCGAAGTGGCTGAACGGGTTGACGCACTAAAAGCGGTGCTCGACATCGAGCGCCGGATTGCCGACTGGTGGCGCGAGCTCCCATATCCGCTTGCCACGATATACCGGCGCTACCAAGTCTCAACGGTTTCGAAGGAACGTCTGGAGACGCTGCTTCACTTCTTTGAGATGTTCGCTGTTTACCTCGCAGCTGTCGGTGCTAGCCACGTCAAGGCCCTGCGGCAGGACTGGCCGGACGTGCTTGCAAAATGGCTCCACCCAGCTGGTAGCGCCGGGATCGAGCGCGCTGATTTCGGCTTCTGGATCGGCTTAGCCGGGGCAAGCCTGAAGGATACAGCCCGCATTACGAGCGATAAGGAGTTGAGGGCGATCGCCATCGAGACCGGCGGTCCTGAGCTGGTGCAGGTTGCGAGCACACTTGGCGGCCTTGGCAAAGCCACCGAACCTCTGGATGTGGCACGGCGCTTCCGCAACAGCTGGAAAGGCCACGGTGGGCATCTGAAGGCGAGCGATGCCGAGCGCCTAGACCGCGAGCTCCAGCAGCAGGTCCGTGACCTTTATGAGGCGACTGCGTCATTGCTACGCGCCGTTCAGCTCGTCCGACCCGGGATGGCCGAGGTGACGGATACGGGTCTACGGTACAAGGTCGACCTGCTAGCAGGAAGTGACCCGACATTCGAAGCAAGGCAGGTTGAAGTCGATAGGCAGGTGAAGACTGGCGCTCTCGCTTTCTGGGGACAGAATAGCCGCACGATGTGCCGGGCCCTCCCGTTCTTCCGGCTTGGAGCGCCCCAGCAGCCCCAAGAAACCAGCTTTTATGTCTTCAACCGTGTGGAGAACGGCGGCTTCCGGTGGATCTGCTACCAGGAGGCAAGGGAGCAAGAATTTGTGGCGCAGGATGAGGAACTGAGCGGCATCATCTCCCTCGGCAAGGGAACAGTCTGATCGTCCATCGACGTAATGACAATGATCGAGCCGCACTGGAAGCAACGGTCATCGCAGGCACCGATTTACGAAGCGGTATGAAGGACTTCGTCCCCTCTTGCTTCCACAGTGCTTCCACGGTGGGCTCAAACGCAAACGCCGCCCCAGAGGGCGGCGCGTAAGCGTTTGGAAACGCGCAGGAATTTGGTTGCGGGGGTAGGATTTGAACCTACGACCTTCAGGTTATGAGCCTGACGAGCTACCGGGCTGCTCCACCCCG
>NZ_JBGFSJ010000013.1:0-2500 GCF_041365695.1 Rhodosalinus sp. 5P4 | reverse complement strand
ATCTAGGCATGGCCAGGCTGAAGGTGCGGTAACACGCACTGGAGGGCCGAACCCACATCCGTTGAAAAGGATCGGGATGAGCTGTGCCTAGGGGTGAAAGGCCAATCAAACTCGGAGATAGCTGGTTCTCCGCGAAATCTATTTAGGTAGAGCGTCATCCGAATACCCCGGGGGGTAGAGCACTGGATGGGTAATGGGGCCCCACAGGCTTACTGATCCTAACCAAACTCCGAATACCCGGGAGTACTGGATGGCAGACAGACGGCGGGTGCTAACGCCCGTCGTCGAGAGGGAAACAACCCTGACCTCCGGCTAAGGCCCCCAATTCGTGGCTAAGTGGGAAAGCAGGTGAGACGGCCAAAACAACCAGGAGGTTGGCTTAGAAGCAGCCATCCTTTAAAGATAGCGTAACAGCTCACTGGTCTAAACAAGCTGTCTTGCGGCGAAGATGTAACGGGGCTCAAGCCACGAGCCGAAGCCGAGGATGCCGTATGGCATGGTAGCGGAGCGTCGTGTGACATGGCTCCATGCCTCTTCAACCCTGTTCGCAGGGTTCAGGAGGCGGGGAGTCTTCTGTGAAGCCGGGGCGTGAGCCATCCGGTGGAGAGATCACGAGCGAGAATGATGACATGAGTAGCGACAAAGGGGGTGAGAGACCCCCTCGCCGAAAGTCCAAGGGTTCCTGCTTAAAGCTAATCTGAGCAGGGTGAGCCGGCCCCTAAGTCGAGGCCGAAAGGCGTAGACGATGGGAACCAGGTTAATAGTCCTGGGCCAGGAGGATGTGACGGATTGCGGACGTTGTCGGGCCTTATCGGATTGGTCCGGCAGCCATGCAGTCCCAGGAAATAGCCCTCCATGAGACCGTACCCTAAACCGACACAGGTGGACTGGTAGAGAATACCAAGGCGCTTGAGAGAACGATGTTGAAGGAACTCGGCAAAATACCTCCGTAAGTTCGCGAGAAGGAGGCCCGGGTGCTGGGCAACCAGTGTCCGGGGGCACAAACCAGGGGGTGGCGACTGTTTACTAAAAACACAGGGCTCTGCGAAGTCGCAAGACGACGTATAGGGTCTGACGCCTGCCCGGTGCCGGAAGGTTAAAAGGAGGAGTGAGAGCTCCGAATTGAAGCCCCGGTAAACGGCGGCCGTAACTATAACGGTCCTAAGGTAGCGAAATTCCTTGTCGGGTAAGTTCCGACCTGCACGAATGGCGTAACGACTTCCCCGCTGTCTCCAACATCGACTCAGCGAAATTGAATTGCCTGTCAAGATGCAGGCTCCCCGCGGTTAGACGGAAAGACCCCGTGCACCTTTACTACAGCTTCGCACTGGCATCAGGACTGCGATGTGCAGGATAGGTGGTAGGCTTCGAAGCGGGAACGCCAGTTCCCGTGGAGCCTCCCTTGAGATACCACCCTTCGCACTCTTGATGTCTAACCGCGGCCCCTCATCGGGGTCCGGGACCCTGCGTGGCGGGTAGTTTGACTGGGGCGGTCGCCTCCCAAAGAGTAACGGAGGCGCGCGACGGTTGGCTCAGAGCGGTCGGAAATCGCTCGTTGAGTGCAATGGCAGAAGCCAGCCTGACTGCGAGACAGACAAGTCGAGCAGAGACGAAAGTCGGCCATAGTGATCCGGTGGTCCCGCGTGGAAGGGCCATCGCTCAACGGATAAAAGGTACGCCGGGGATAACAGGCTGATACTGCCCAAGAGTCCATATCGACGGCAGTGTTTGGCACCTCGATGTCGGCTCATCTCATCCTGGGGCTGGAGCAGGTCCCAAGGGTACGGCTGTTCGCCGTTTAAAGAGGTACGTGAGCTGGGTTTAGAACGTCGTGAGACAGTTCGGTCCCTATCTGCCGTGGGTGTAGGATACTTGAGAGGAGTTGCCCCTAGTACGAGAGGACCGGGGTGAACGATCCACTGGTGGACCTGTTGTGGCGCCAGCCGCAGTGCAGGGTAGCTATGATCGGAAAGGATAACCGCTGAAGGCATCTAAGCGGGAAGCCCCCCTCAAAACAAGGTATCCCCGAGGGCCGTGGTAGACCACCACGTCGATAGGCCGGAGATGTAAGCGCAGCAATGCGTTCAGTTGACCGGTACTAATGGCCCGACAGGCTTGATCCGATCCAGTGACGGCAAAGCCGAAACCCCGGATGCGGAAGACGATACTTCCCCGTCGCACCCGAAACGCGACGAAACACAGTGACTTGACACACCACTCGGCTTCCCCGGTTTGGTGGCCATAGCGCGAGCGAAACACCCGGTCCCATTCCGAACCCGGCCGTTAAGCGCCGCAGCGCCAATGGTACTGCGTCTCAAGACGTGGGAGAGTAGGTCGCCGCCAAACCTGGAAAGCCGAGACACAAACAAAAAACCGTATCTCTCCAACGATAAATGACCAAAATCGGTCAAACATACATGACGCGGGGTGGAGCAGCCCGGTAGCTCGTCAGGCTCATAACCTGAAGGTCGTAGGTTCAAATCCTACCCCCGCAACCAAA
>NZ_JBGFSJ010000012.1:0-11051 GCF_041365695.1 Rhodosalinus sp. 5P4 | reverse complement strand
CCGGCCACCCCAACCGTAGCTACCAGACCCGTTATGCACTAAGACTGAAACCGGACCACTTCATTGGGGCAGGTCACCCCAACCGAGCGAGGATGGCCATTTAGGCGATGCGGACGCATGCCGAGTATCGGGCCCAGCAGGAGGAGTATCGTATCGCCATGGCGGCGGCGAAGACCCAGCGCCGTGCGGTGACGAATGGCGCGCCGGAACGCATGACGACGACGAAATCCTCGCGCGCCTCTTCTGCATCAACCAGCAGCGCCGCGCCGCGACCTGACGCGCAGAGCCCGGTAGCCTTACCGGCGCGCGCCCGTCCGGCCGCGGGCGCGAGCGGCCGTCCAACGGACCGCTAAGGGTGGATATTTGGGGGGATCAAGCCGCGCGGATTTCTAGAAAATCCAGCAATACCAATGGCTTAAGATGATTTTATGGTGCCCGGGGGCGGAATCGAACCACCGACACGAGGATTTTCAATCCACTGCTCTACCCCTGAGCTACCCGGGCACGGGCGCATGGCGTTGATGCGGGGTGGCGGCGTTCTAGGCGCTGTTGCGCCGGCTGTCCAGAGGCTTCACGACAGATTATCGATCGCCGTTCATCCCGCCCTCTTCGGGGTCGTCCGCATCGTCACTGGCGGGCGATCCGGGCAGGGCATACCGGCCGGAGAGCCAGCGGTAGAGGTCGATATCGGCGCAGCGCCTCGAGCAGAAGGGCCGGGCGGCGGGGTCCGTCGGTTTCTTGCAGATCGGGCAGGTCACGGGCGGGCCAGGGGCGGCCGCGCGCGTTGGCGTTGAAGCTCGACATGACCGAGCGGGGTCCAGCCCACGAGTGCGGTGTCGACCGGGTCGCGGCGGAATGCGGCGCGCAGCGCGGCGTCGAGCTTCGGCCGATCCTTTCGCGGCATCGGCGCTGGGTCGATGACGATCTGCCCGCCGAGACCCCGAATCCGAAGCGCCCGCGGCAACGCCTTCGCGGCGGCGAGGTTCGCCTTGAGCCCGGCGGCGGCGGACACGTCCGCGCCCGTGTCGACATCGACGGCGACCAGCGCGCGCGTCGCCTCCACGGTCATGCGCGCCCCGCCGGGGAGGGCGGTGTCCGGCGCCGCGAGCGCGTCGATGGCGTCGAGCACGCCGGTCTCGGCGAAGCTGTCGGGCCCACGCTCCACCTGCGCCGGCTCGGTCCATTCGCGCCAGGCAAGCGCGTGGGGTCCGTCGCCCTCCACGAGCGTCTCGGGGGCAGGCCCGGTATCGGCCAGGATCTTGCGCGCCAGATCCGTGACCGCGCGGATATCGGCGGCGATCGCGTCGTCCTCCGCCTCCGCGCAGGACGAGCGCAGGACGAGACCGAGCGACGCCCCGGCCTCGCCCGCGTCCGGCAGGAAAGTGCTTTCGGCAAGCCCGATCAGCGCGTCGCGGCGTGTTTCGTCACGAATGCGGCGGCTGACATTCACGCCGGGCACATCGGGCGTCGCGATGGCGTAACGGCTTTTGAGCATGACGCGCGTGGTGACTGGAAACGCCTTGCCCGGCTCGGCATGGCCGCTGACCTGGACGATGAGCGGCTTGCCCGGCGCGACGCCCTTCGCCTGGCGCAGGAAGGCCATGCCGTCCGGCGTGCGCACGAACATCCCGCCAAGCCCCTTGAGCGGCCGGTCGGGAAGGGCGCGGTAGATCGTCCCCGGGCTGGGCGTGTCGCCGTCGACGAAGAGATCCTCGAGCACCCCGTCCACCAGTAGCGCGGCCGCCTGACGGCCCCGCCACGCCCCGAGCGCCACGATACGCCCCTTCACGGCGTGCGCCATAGCGGCCATCCCGCCGCCTGCAGAAGCCCCGCCGTCTCGGAGAGCGGCAGGCCCACGACGCCCGAGTAGGAGCCCCGGATCCACGGGATGAACGCCTCGGCCATGCCCTGGATGCCGTAGCCCCCCGCCTTGCCGTGCCAGTCGCCGCTGGCGAGATAGGCGGCGATTTCCGCCGCGCCCAGCCGCTTCATCTTGACCGTCGTCGTCACCGCGCGCTCCCAGACGCGTTCGCCGCGCCGGACCGCCACGGCGGTCACGACCTTGTGCCGCCGACCCGAGAGAAGTTCGAGAAAGGCCCGCGCCTCGGCCTCGTCGGCGGGCTTGCCGAGGATGCGTCGGCCGACGGCCACGGTCGTATCGGCGCACAGCACCAGATCGGTTTCGCCCGCGGGCACCGCTTGCGCCTTGCGGGCGGCGATCCTGACGCAGTAGCCGCGCGGCAGCTCGCCGGGCAAGGGCGTTTCGTCGATCTCGGGGGGGTGTATGTCGTCGGGCGTCACGCCGAGCCGGGCAAGCAGTTCACGCCGACGGGGGCTGGCGGAGCCCAGAATCAGCCGCAACCGCTTACTTGAAGCGATAGTTGATCCGACCCTTGGTCAGATCGTAGGGTGTCATCTCGACTTGGACCCGATCGCCCGCGAGGACGCGGATACGGTTCTTCCGCATCTTTCCTGCCGTGTGCGCGATGATCTCATGGCCGTTTTCAAGCTCGACCCTGAATGTCGCGTTCGGCAGGAGCTCCTTCACGACACCGGGAAATTCGAGCGTATCTTCCTTGGCCATGATCTCTCCTGTCTCTGCGTTCCGCCCTGTCGCGGAACGCGCTAGTAAATGAGGGCTTTCGGAGGGATTTTCAAGACACCATTCAGCGCAGCGCGCAGGTCGTGACCGCGCCGATGCGCGGGGCCTGCTCGTCCCAGTGAGTGGCGTTGAGCACCACCCCGTCGGCGCGCACCTGCGCGATCCGGTCGCGGTCGATCTCGGCGAAGGTCCAGCCGGACGCATCGACCGCGCCGGCGGCAAGCACGCCGGTGGCGGGGAATCCGGTGTCCGGCGGGCCGAAAACACCGCCCGCGCCCGCGTTGGTGTCCACGGCCGGCGACCAGCGCGCATCGCCCACGGTCGAGGACATCACGCTCACGCACTGCCCTTCGAGGGCGCGCGCCATGGCACCGATGCGCACGCGCCAGTAGCCGGCCAGCCTCTCGGTGCAGGACGGGACCAGCAGGATTTCCGCGCCGGCCTCGACGAGGGCCCGCGCGAGCAGCGGATATTCCGCGTCATAGCAGATCAGGATGCCGATGCGGCCCAGCGCCGTTTCGAAAAGCTTGAGCGAGCCGCCCGAGACCACGTCCCACTCCTCGCGTTCGAAGCGGGTCATGATCTGCTTGTCCTGATGGCCCTGCGCGCCCGAGGGCGCGAAAAGGCAGGCGCGGTTCACCGGCCGCGCGCCGAGCGCGGGATCGAAGACCGGCGCGGACGCCGCGAGGATGTGCACCCCATGGGCGCGGGCAAGCCCCGCGTGCAGGGCGCCGGCCTCTTCCATGCGCTCGGAGACGGCGTGAAGCGAGCGTTCCAGATCTCCGGCGGCCGCCTCGCCCGCAAGGGTCGCGAGTTCCATGGCGCCATATTCGGGAAACACCAGAAGGTCGGCCCCTTGCCCCGCGGCCTCGGCGACCCAGGCGGCGATCTTGTCCTCGTACTGCGCCCAGTTTTGCAGCCAGTCCATCGGATAGGCGGCGGTGGCGACTTTCATGTCCGATCTCCCTTGACTGTACCGCGGCAGGAAATCGCTTCGAAGCGATTTCCGCAAGCGGGTTCGGGCCCGGGCCGGCCCCCGGCCCACCCGTCGGGCGCCGCCCGAGAGAGCAGGGCGCCCGCGCCGCCCGGGGGCGGCGCGAAAGACCGTTCGAACGGTCTTTCGCTGCCTCAGAGCTCGCGCATCCAGAACTGGAGCGGTTTTTCCGTCTCTTCCGGCTGGTCTGTGTCCTTCCAGCTGAAATGCGCCACGACGCCGGGAAGCGGCGCGTAGCCGCGTTTGCGCCAGAACGGGTCTAGGGGCGCGTGATCGGCAGGGCGCAGCGGATGGTCGGCGGGGCGCAGCACGCCACAGAAACAGACTTTCGCATAGCCGAGGCGTCGCGCGTGCGCCTCGCGCAGATCGAAGAAGCGATGCCCGACGCCCTGCCCGCGATAGGCCGGAAGAAGCACCGATTCGGCGCAGTAGAAGAGGCTGGACAGATCGAGTCCGGTGCCCTCGAAGGCGGCGGCGAAATCATCGGCGTGATCGGTCATCGGCGTGCCCGTCGCCGCGCCGACCAGCCGATCGCCGTCGAAGGCGCCCACGAGAACCGCGCGCTCGCTCTCCCGGTAGACCTCCAGGTAGCGGCGCTCGTAGTCGAAATCCCCGTCGTAGAGATAGGGAAAGGCGCGAAACACCTCGATCCTCAGCCGCGCCACGTCGTCGAGTGCCCGCTCCAGCGCCTCGCCCGTCAGGGTCTCGACCCGCATCATGAGACCTGCCGGATCCAGTCGGCGAGGTTGTAGTAGGTCACGATGCGCGTGATCTTCCCGTCGCGGAGCGAGAAGAACGATCCCGCCGGCAGACGATAGGTCTGCCCGCGCGCCTCCGGCAGCCCCTCGTCCGTGGCCAGGTAGGTGCCGTTCACCATGTATTCCGCGGCCGCCCGCGCGCCGCCCTCGGCCTCGAACACCACCATGTCGGTCAGGGTTTCCCTGTAGCAATGGCCCATATGGGCGCAGAACTCGCCGAAGGCGGTCTTGCCGACGCGCACGCGCCCCTCGTTCACGTGATGCTCCACGTCGGTATCCAGGCAGTCGAGCATGCCCTGCACGTCGCCCGCGTTGAACGCGTCGAAATAGCGCCTGACGGTTTCGCTTGCCGTTGTCATTCGTCCTCCTGTGGCTGTCCCCATGTCTCGATGAGCTTGGCCGCGATCTGGTCGCGGGTCTTGCGGTAGGCGGCGAGCTTGGCCTCGCGCGTCTCGCCCAGACCGGTCGGATCCATGATCGGCCAGTATTCCACGTCGATATGGAAGAACCGCGTGAGGTCGAGCGCCCGATGGCGGCTTGCCGGTGAGAGCGCGATGACGAGATCGAAGGCCGACAGGTCATCGCCCCATTGCTGCATCTCGTCGAAGCTGCGCACCCGGTGGCGGGCGAGTTCGACCCCGATCTCGGCGCATACGGCGATGGCGAACCCGTCGATGTCGAGATCCGACAGCACGCCGGCGGACTGCACGTAGGTCTCGAAGCCGTAGAACTTCTTCATGATGCCTTCCGCCATGGGCGAGCGGACGGCGTTGTGATCGCAGCAGAAGAGGACCGACTGCGGAAGGTCCAGGGCCACCGTTCAGCCCCCGAAATGCAGCACGCAGATCAGCGTGAAGAGCCGCCGCGCCGTCGCCTCGTCGACGTCCGCCTTGCCCTCCAGCCGCTCCTGCAGGATGCGGGAGCCCTCGTTGTGGATGCCGCGCCGGGCCATGTCTATGGTCTCGATCTGGCCGGGCGGCAGCGTCTTGACGGCGTCGAAATAGCTTTCGCAGATCTGGAAGTAATCCTTCACCACCTGACGGAACGGGCTGAGCGACAGATGGAATTCCGCCGCGTCGCTCCCGTCCTCGGTGTCGATGTCGAAGACGAGCCGCTTGTCGCGGATCGCCAGCCTGACCCGGTAGGGGCCCTCGGGCACGGCGCGTTCCTCCCGCGCCGGCAACGCGAAGCGGTTTTCCTCGAGCAGGTCGAAGATCGCCACCCGCCGCTCCTGTTCCACCTCCGGCGTGGGCGGGGGCAGGTTGCTGTCGTCGATCTCGATATGGCTTATGCGGGACATGGGATGATGCAGTTGAACAGCGGCTCTCGCGCCCTGACTAGCCCGCCCGTGCGCCGTGCACAATCCGCCCGCTCATGCGGTGTGGCGGAACACGCTCGTCTGGAACCTCTGTTCGGCGCCGGCCGGCGTGACGTGGGTGAGGCGCTCCGTGGCGAGCAGCCGGAAGCGGCGCGGGGCTAGCGCATCGAGCTCGGCGGCCAGATCCTCGGGCGCATAGCGCTGCACGGGCAGTCCCGAACATCTGTCTGGCCCGTCGTCGGCGAAGGTCGACAGGATAGCTGTGCCGCCGTCCCGGAGCGCCTTCTGCATCGTGTCGACGTAGGCCGCGCGATCGGCGGCCTCGACGAGAAAGTGGAACGCGGCCCGGTCATGCCAGACGGCATAGTTGCCGCGGTCCGGACTCCAGCCCGTCACGTCGGCCGTCACGAAGCGCACCCCGGGCACGTCCTCTCCGAGCCGCGCGCGCGTCTGCGCCACGGCCGCTTTCGAAAGATCGAGCAGCGTCACGGGTCCGAGCCCCCGCGCGATCAGCAGGTCTACCAGCCGCGACCGGCCTGCGCCGACGTCGATGATCGGATCGCCCGGCGCGGCATGGGCCGCCACGCGTGCGGCGAGCCGCTCCGGCGCCGACTCGAACCAGCTCACCTCCGCCTCGTCGCGCCCCTCGTAGACCTCGTTCCAATGCGTTTCATCACTGCCCATGCGGTCACTCGTTCAGCTTCGCCAGGCGCGCGGCCACGGACAGCCCGTGCGCCTCGAGGCTTTCGGCCCGGGCGAGGCGCTCGGCCGCGGGCCCGATCGCGCGAAGCGCCTCGGGCGTCATGCGCGCCGTGGTGGTGCGCTTGAGGAAATCGAGCACGGAAAGACCCGAGGAGAACCGCGCCGACCGGGCGGTCGGCAGCACATGGTTGGGCCCGCCCACGTAATCGCCGATGGCTTCGGGGGTCCACTGCCCGAGAAAGACCGCCCCCGCATTGGTGATGCGCGCGGACAGCGCCTCGGGGTCTGCGACGCAAAGCTCCAGGTGTTCGGGCGCGATGCGGTCGGCGAGCCGGGCCGCCTCGTCGAGGTCGCGCACGGTGACGATCGCACCGAAGTCGCGCCAGCTCGCCCCGGCGATGGCGCGCCGCTCGAGCGTCTCGAGCCGCCTGTCCACCGCCGCGGCCACGGCCCGTCCGAACGCCGCGTCGGTGGTCACGAGAAGCGCCTGCGCGCTTTCGTCGTGTTCGGCCTGACTCAACAGGTCGAGCGCGATCCAGTCGGGATCGTTGTCGCCGTCCGCGATCACCAGGATCTCGGACGGCCCGGCGATCATGTCGATGCCCACGCGGCCGAACACGCGCCGCTTGGCCGCCGCGACATAGGCGTTGCCGGGCCCGGTGATCTTGTCCACCGGGCGGATCGTCTCGGTGCCGTAGGCCAGCGCCGCGATGGCCTGCGCGCCGCCCACCCGGTAGATCTCATCCACCCCCGCGATCCGCGCGGCCATCAGAACGAGGGGGTTCGCCTTGCCGTCGGGCGTCGGCACGGTGATGGCCAGCCGGCCCACACCGGCGGTCTTGGCCGGCACCGCGTTCATCAGCACCGACGAGGGGTAGGAGGCAAGCCCGCCGGGCACGTAAAGACCCGCCGCCGCCACGGGCCGCCAGCGCCAGCCGAGCGTCGCGCCCTCGGGATCGGTCCAGGAGGCATCTTCGGGCATCTGGCGGGCGTGATAGGCCCGGATGCGCTCGGCGGCGAGTTCGAGTGCCGCGCGCTCCTCGGGCGTGACGCGGGCGCACTCGGCCTCGATCTCCTCGGGCGTGAAGGCCAGGCGGTCGGGGGTGAGCTCCAGCCGGTCGAAGCGCGCGGTCAGTTCCACGAGCGCCGCGTCGCCGCGCGCGCGCACGTCGGCGATGATCGCGGCCACGGCCGCGTCCACATCGGCGCTGTCCTCGCGCTTGGCCTCGAGCAGCGCCGCGAAGACGGCCTCGAAGTCGTGCTCGGCGGTATCGAGAAACTGGGGCATGCGTCGCCTTCCCTGCGTCTTGCTGCGGACATAGCCGCGTGCGCGCCGGCCCTCAAGTCCGGTCCCCCCGACATGCGCCGTTGACGGCCGTCAATGCGCGCCCCGGCGCCGCCGGGAACACTTGACCGACGGGTCATCGGGCCCGGACAGGACAGGACAGGAAGGAGCACGTCAAATGAAAGCGAACCGCAACTTCGGCGCCGCCCTGGGGGCCGCGCTGGCGATCCTCGTGGCGCCCATGTCGCAGGCCGAAGAGGTCGGGGAGGCGGAATACGTCGCGGCCTGCGCCTCGTGCCACGGCGCGTCCGGCGAAGGCGATGGACCGCTTGCCGATCTCATGACCGTCGAGGTGCCTTCGCTTACCGGGCTTTCGGCGGCCAATGACGGGACCTTCCCGATGCTCGACGTCATCCAGGTGATCGACGGCCGCACGGGTGTGCGCGGACATGGCTATCCGATGCCGGTCTGGGGCTCGCGCTACAAGGCCGAGGCGATGGAGGCCGGCGAATACGCCGCCGAGATCGAGGTGCGCGGCCGGGTCCTCTCGCTCGCGATGTACATCCAGTCGATCCAGGAATGACGGGCCGCGCCGGGGCGGCTCAGTCGCCATGCTCCGGCGCCTTCCCCGAGGGCGCGCGGTAGGGGCGCGTCACGTCCCGAAGCCGGAGTTCCAGCGCCTCGACCTCGAGGCGGATGGCGCCGTCGCCCGCAAGCACGAGCGTCAGCGCGCCGGCCCCTTCCGGCCCGGGTTCGAACTCGAGCGCGAGCAGCGACAGCACCACGTCCGCGTCGCGCCGGTCGATGCCCTGGCTCGCCACCCCGAGCACGTTCTCGACCGCAAGGACCGATCGCGTCCGCTCATAGGGCCGCCCGCGCGCCTCGGCCGCGGCGCGGTCCTCCCAGCGGAACCGGTTCACCAGAAGCGAGAAGCGCCGGCGCCGCGGCTCCCACAGTGTTTCCGTGGCCGGGAACACCGCGTCCTGCAGCAGTGCGGAGATCACCGGAACGTCCTCGGCGTCGAGCGCGCCCAGATTGAGCGGCGTCTCCCGTCCCTCCTCGAAGCGCGCGTCGCGGGTCATTGCGCCGGAACCCTCTCGATCTTCGCACCGACAGCCGAGAGCTTTTCCTCCACGCGCTCGTATCCGCGATCGAGGTGGTAGACGCGGTTGACGGTCGTATCGCCCTCCGCGGCCAGGCCCGCGAGGATCAGGGACACGCTGGCGCGCAGATCCGTGGCCATCACCGGCGCGCCCTTGAGCCTGTCGACGCCGGTGACGCGCGCGGTCCCGCCCTGCACGTCGATCCGCGCGCCCATCCGCATCAGTTCGGGCGCATGCATGAAGCGGTTCTCGAAGATCCGCTCCTCGAGAACGGAGGCACCGTCCGCCGTGCACAGAAGCGCCATCATCTGCGCCTGCAGGTCGGTCGGGAAGCCCGGAAACGGCTCGGTCGTCACGTCCACCGCCTTCACCCGGTCGCTCCGGCGCGACACCTTGAGACCGTTCGCGGTCTCGGTCACGTCGATCCCGGCGGCGTCGAGCTTTTCGCAGAAGGCGCCGACGAGGTCGATCCGCCCGCCGAGGCACTCCACCTCGCCGCCGCAGATCGCGGGCGCGAGCATGTAGGTGCCCAGCTCGATGCGGTCGGTCACCACCCGGTGCGTCGCGCCGTGGAGCCGGTCCAAGCCCTCGACCGTGATCTCGTCGGTGCCTTCGCCCTCGATCGCCGCCCCCATCGTCCGAAGGCACCGCGCGAGGTCCACGATCTCGGGCTCGCGCGCGGCGTTGCGGATCACCGTCGTGCCGCGGGCGAGCGTCGCGGCCATCAGCACGTTCTCCGTCGCGCCGACCGAGACGAAGGGAAACTCGACCGGGCCGCCCCTCAGCCCGCCGGCCGGCGCCCTCGCGTGCACGTAGCCGTCACGCAGATCCATCTCCGCGCCGAGCGCTTCGAGCGCGCGCAGGTGCAGATCGACGGGCCGCGCACCGATCGCGCAGCCGCCCGGAAGCGAGACCTCGGCCTGGCCCGCGCGCGCCAGCAGCGGCCCCAGCACCAGGATCGAGGCGCGCATCTTGCGCACGATGTCGTACTCGGCCCGGTGCCCCGTGAGCGCGTGGCTCGACAGCGCCAGGACCTGCCCGTCCTGGAGCGCGGACACCTCCGCCCCCAGCGACTGCAGCAGCGTCGTCATCGTGCGGATGTCGGAAAGCCGCGGCGCGTTCGTGAGCGTGAGCGGCTCCTCGCTCAGCAGTGTCGCGGGCATCAGGGCGAGGCAGGCGTTCTTCGCGCCCGCGATCGGGATCTGCCCGTGAAGCGGGCCATTGCCCGTGACGATGATGGAATCCATGCCTACTGCCCTCTCTCGCCGCCTGTGCCCCCGCCCGTTCCGGCGGTGTCGTTCTCGTTGCGCGCGGCATCGTCGCCGTCGTCGCGCGCGGCGTCATCGCGGGCGCGGGCCTGCGCCTTCCGCCGGGCGATATTCGCCTTGAGGGCGGCCTTCAGCCGCTCTTCCCGCCCTTCGTTCGGCGGACCGGAGGCCCCTTGCCGCTTCGCGCCTTTCGTCATGAAAAACCTCTACAGGAGCCCGGGCGCAGCGTCCAGAATGCGCTTGCGCGACCGGGCGATAGCGTCTAATGACCCGCGCGTCGGGCTGCCGTAGCTCAGGGGTAGAGCACTCCCTTGGTAAGGGAGAGGTCGAGAGTTCAAATCTCTCCGGCAGCACCATTTCTCCATTTAGGCCCATCAAATCCCCTAACACCTTGAAGGGAAAGGCACTTTTTATAGTTCCATACCCTTGATTCCGGCAGTACCTCGGAGGCTCTGCAAACGCCAACCAAAGCAGTGTCTGCTTAACCGGATGATTACCATTTTTATAGATATTCCAGTGGCTTGAGAGGAAGCGAAGCGTTGGTTCCATACAATCCTCCAGCCTTGCCCTGGTCGGCACGTCTTTTGCTGCCCTTTCAGCCAACACAAGCTTCTGTCGCTCAAGCTTCGCGATGCGCTCTTCCAGCTTCAGCACAACCGTTCGGTTCGACGCTTCAACAAGTCGATCCAGAAGCTCATCAATTTGCTTCTCTGTTTCCTTGAGTTGGCGCTTCCACTCATAACGCGCTTCGTGCGCTTTCTGGGCACGCATCTCCCAGGCATCAGTGAACATTGCCTTCACAAGCCCAAAAAGCTTCTAAGAAGGTGTCATGCGCTGAAGGATAGCATCGAAATCGTCTTCGACCCTCGCGCCCGGGATACACTTACGTTTTTCCTCGCAGCCTCGCGTCTCACAGCGATAGTAGGCGTAGCGCTTGGGGCATCCTGAACCGCGCCGGGTTTGCCGGAGGCTCCAACTCTTGAGTAGGATGGAGCATCATGAGCAAGACTACGAACAAGTA
>NZ_JBGFSJ010000011.1:0-17462 GCF_041365695.1 Rhodosalinus sp. 5P4 | reverse complement strand
CGCGTCGCTCAGCCAGAAGAGATCAGACATGTTCACCGCCCGGTTTTCGCGCGGTGAATCATGCCCTTAGACTGAAAACAATGGGTCCTGAGCCTAGAACACGTCTATGGCTGCTTCTTCGGTAATTCTGGCACGCCGTTTAGACGGACTTGAAAGGCAGTGTTGCCTTCGACGCGGCGCAGGCCACGGCCGAGTTGTTGCAGCCAGATAATCGCGCTTTCGGTGGGACGCAGCATTAGCACGGTGCCGATCTCGGGCACGTCCACGCCTTCGTTGAACATGTCGACCGCGAAGAGAATATCGATCTCGCCGCGACCGAGCGCTGCGAGGGAGCTCGCGCGCGGAGCGGAGCTTTGGCCTGAATGGACTGCGACTGCGTTCAACCCGGCGGCGCGGAAATAATCCGCCATGTAGTCGGCGTGGCGCATGGAACAGCAAAAGCCGATCGCGGGGCCGGTTGCGCGTTTGCGGTACTGATCCAAAGCGTTCAGTGCCCGGGCCTCGGTGGCAAGCGCGGCGTCCAGGGCGGTGGGGTCGAACTGGCCGGAGCGCCAGGGGATCTGGGCATAATCCACGTCATCCGGCACACCGAAGTAGTGGAAGGGTGACAGCCGCCCAGCGTCGATCCCGCGAAACAGGTCGCATTCGTAGACGAGGTTTTCGCCGCAAAGGCCAAGCAAGTCGGCGCCATCCGTCCGGTCTGGCGTTGCGGTGAGGCCCAACAGGAAGCCAGGCGTGAAATGCTCGATCAGCTTCTGATAGGTGCGGGCGGCGGCGTGGTGGAATTCATCAACCACGATGTAGTCGAAATGATCCTGGTCGAATTGGCGCAAGTGACCGACGCGGCCGAGCGTTTGGACCGAGGAGAAGAGGATTTCCGCATCCGCCTCTTTCTCGGTGCCCGTGTAGCGGCCCAGCTTCGCTTCTGGGCGGACCTTGCGAAAGGCTGCCATCGCTTGGGTCAGGATTTCGTCGCGATGGGCAACGAAGAGGATGCGGCCCGCCCTGGCACGGATCGTGTCGAAGGCGGCCAGCCAGGTCTTGCCCAGACCGGTGGCCAACACGACAAGTCCGGCGCGGTGGCCGTTCGATCGGCTCTGCGCGAGCGCTTCCAGTGCCTCCTGCTGGATCGTGTGCGGCTCTGGCGGCGGGCCCTCCTCGGCGACGACGCGGGCGGTGAACTCGGGCATTGGCCTGGCCCTGCGGCGTTTCGCATAGGCATCGATCCACGCTGCCGTCAGGGGCTTCACCTCGGGGCGTGCCAGCAGGTCCTCAAAGGCCGTTCCGACGCTATCCGCGGCGTCCTCGGAATGCAGGTTCCATTCCACGCCATCGGTGAGGGCCAATTGTGACAGGTTCGAGCTACCGACAATCGCCGCCCCACGTGCATCGGCGGCGCGGAACAGCCAGGCCTTGGGATGAAAGCTGAGGCCTCCCGTTTCGAACACAAAGATCTCGGCGCCTTTCAAGTCTAGCAGGCGCGCCAAGGCGGTCGGTCGTGTCGAGATAATCGACCGCCACGATCCTGAGCCGTCCGCCACGTGCCAGCAACTCGCGGAACCAGGGCTCAAGCAAGGCCACACCGCTGTCCATGGCAAAGGCAATCGCAACATCGACCGATTGCGCGGTGTCCAGCCGTTCGGCGAGCAATGGCAGGAGCGGATCGCGGCCGCCGGTTCTCAGACGCGCGCTACTTGCTTCCCGTAGGTGGCAATGGCCGTGATCGGATGCGGCAACGAAACCAGCCGTCCCACGACCAATGGCGGCGCCGACCTCGGCCAGCATTGTCATCTGTTCCGGGCCGGTCAGGTCATCCCACGCGGGCACATGCCGAGGGGCGGGGATCAATCCGGCCTCACAGTGCATGCAGATCGGGCAGGTGAGGCGTGGGTCAGTCACACTCGTCCAGATTGATCTTTTCTACTGAGACCATTGGTAGGGATCGCCGCTGGCATGTCCAGGCGCTGGGGCGTCCCGGCGCCGGCTCGAGCTGTTATTTTCGGCCCTAATCCCCTTCGGAAAAGTGGGACACGAATCCGAAAAAATCCAATAAACATGGTGAAAGAAGAAAGTCCCACCGCCTCGTAACTTATTAGAATAAAGACAACAGGTTATGCCGCACCCGGGCACAAGTTCGACTTTTGTCCGTGAGGCGTTCTCGTTCCGGCGTGGGATTTCGTGCCCTCGGCGGCGTCCGGGGAGTCGCGGATATCGAAGGATCGGAAACCTAGAGGAACTCGACCGACCCTATCGCCCAGCCAAGGTCGAGCGGTTTGTCGGTGGGCGGGATGGGCCGCAGCGTTTTTCCACGGTCGGCTTCGAAGCCAAGCAGCTCCGGTGAAGATCGCGAAATCCTCGAACCAGCGATGCTCCCGAGAAAAGGACCGCAGGATCATCGTGGCGCGAAGCGTCTTGAACCGCGTCGCTTCGAGAAGGGCAGCGGCTGTGCGGAGTGACCGGCCCCCGCTGAGTGGACAGGTGCAGTGGAGGCAATCCAGCGTCACATGGCTGTAACCGGCAGGCACTACCCGAGGGGCGATCAACAACTGATGGAGGCTTCTCTGATGCGCGTGTCCCTTCTGACCCTTGTTGCCACGGGAGCGCTCGCCGCCCCCGCCATGGCAGAGATGAATTTCAATCGCATCGCCTCCTTCCCAGTGGCGTTGAACACGCCCGAGGCTATCGAAACCTCCGCCGAGATCATCGCGGCGACGGGCGACGGCATGACGCTGGTCTATTCTGACAGCCCTGCGGGCGTGATCGGCTTCATCGATATCACCGACCCGGCCAACCCGGTCGCGGCAGGCAGCTTCGCCCTGCCGGCGGGTGAGCCGACGGCCGTGTCGGTCCTGGACCGCACCGTTTTCGTGGCCGAGAACACCTCCGAGAGCTTCACCGAGCCGTCGGGCGTGCTGCATGCCCTCGACGCGGACAGTCGCGCGGTGATCGGCTCTTGCGACCTGGGCGGGCAGCCCGACAGCACCGCTGTGGCGCCCGATGGCAGCTTCATCACCGTGGCGATCGAGAACGAGCGCGACGAGGATCTGGGCGAGGGCCGCGTGCCGCAGATGCCCCCGGGCTATCTCGTGATCCAGCCCCTGGGCAATGGCGGCAGCATGGACTGCGCCGCGCAGATCCGGGTCGATCTGACCGGGCTGGCCGATGTCGCGCCCGAAGACCCCGAGCCGGAATTCGTCGATGTGAACGCCAACGGCGACATCGTCGTGACCCTGCAGGAAAACAACCACATGGTGGTCGTGTCCGCCGCCGGTGAGGTGCTGAGCCATTTCTCCGCGGGCGCCGTCGATCTGGCGGGCGTGGACCTGACCGAGGACGGCGCGCTGCGCTTTGTCGAGAGCCAGCCGGGCCGGGTGCGCGAACCCGACGCGGTGCAGTGGATCGACACCGAGCATTTCGTCATCGCCAACGAAGGCGACATGGACGGTGGCAGCCGCGGTTTCACCGTGTTTCACCGCGACGGAACCGAGCTTTTCGACAGCGGCCTGTCCTTCGAATACGCGCTGGTCGAGATCGGCCACTACCCCGAGGAACGCTCCGGCAACAAGGGCGTGGAGCCGGAGGGCATGGAGGTCGCGACCTTCGGCGGCGTGCCGATGATGTTCCTGCTGTCGGAGCGCGGTTCCATCGTGGGGGTCTACGACATGACAGACCCCGCGGCGCCGGTGCTGGCACAGCTGCTGCCCTCGGGCATCTCGCCCGAAGGAGCCATCGCGATCCCGGAGCGCAACCTGCTGGCCACCGCCAACGAGTTCGACGGGCGCGGGGACGGCGCGGCGCCGGCGCATGTGATGATCTACGAATACCAGGAGGCGCCGGCGGTCTATCCGCATCTGACCTCCGCCGGTCTGACCGAGGACGGCGCACCGGTGGGATGGGGCGCGATCTCGGGCCAGGTGATGGCCGAGGACGGCACGATCTTCGCCGTGTCCGACAGTTTCTACGGAATGCAGCCGACGATCTTCCACATCGACGTGCGCGAGACGCCGGCCCGCATCGTGGATGCGATCCGCGTGACCCGCGAAGGTCAGCCCGCGCAACTCATGGACATGGAGGGGATCGCGCTCGATGGTGAGGGCGGGTTCTGGGTGGCCAGCGAAGGCCGCGCCGACCGTCTCGTGCCCTCTGCGCTCTACCGTGTCGGCGCCGATGGCGCGATCGAGGACTATGTGACCCTGCCGCAGGCGATCCTCGACGTGCAGCGCCGCCACGGCTTCGAGGGCGTCGCCCGGGTCGGCGACACGCTTTATGTCGCCGTGCAGCGCGAATGGGACGACGACCCGCAGAACCACGCGAAGGTGCTGTCCTACGACATCGGGACCGAAGAATGGGGCGTGATCCACTACCCACTGACCGAGCCGGCGACCGGCTGGGTCGGCCTTTCGGAGGTTGCCGCCCATGACGGCCATCTTTATTTCATCGAGCGTGACAATCAGCACGCCGCTTCGGCCGTGACCAAACAGATCACCCGGGTGGCGCTGAGCGGGATGGAAATGGTCGCCCCGGGCGAAACGCCCAACGTTCTCGCGCCCGAGCTCGTTGTCGACCTGCTGCCCGACCTCGCCTCGACCGGCGGTTACGTGCTGGACAAGGTGGAAGGTCTGGCGATCGCAGGGGATGGCACGATGTGGATCTCGACCGACAATGATGGCGTCGACGACCATTCCGGCGAGACGATGCTGTGGTCGGTGACGCCGGAATAATCCGGCTCGGAGGATCGGCGGAAGGGCGGCCTTCGGGCCGCCCTTTCTCATTCCGACCGGGAGGTTTTCGGGCGCATGAGTTTGCGGGGGCGGGGGCGGGTCGTCGGGACCGCGGTCGAGAACGCCTGGCGCGGTGTCGATCCGGGCGCATGGCGAGGCCCGGAACTGTGCGCATGAAATTCAAAGTCGGCCGCGTCGAGAGCTGCGCGACTGGTGCGATCGGACGTTCAAGCCGCAGGGTTTCGAGTGGCCTCTGCCACGGCGGCAGCGGGACGCGTGCAGAAATGCCGGGACCGCGCACGAAGCCCGTGCGCTCTTGTGCCTCGGAGCTGGCCGTGATGCTCCCCGTCGGTCGCGACAGTGCCTTTGCAGATGGCAGCCCTATGCCGACATCATTCCTGAAGCGTCTCCAGGTAGTAGGTGAGCGACAGCGCCCGGCCGGCCGCAATCGACACGGCATCGGAGCGGCTCACACCGCGATCTTCCAGCGCATCCGCGACGAAGTAGTCGCCCCAGATCGGCATTTCCGAAGCGCCGTGACCCGGAGCTTCCATGCCGAGCACGATGACCTCGTAGACTTCCGAGAACGGATAGCTTCCGCCCGCGCGCTCCGCGAGCTTGGTGAGGTCCGGCGGCTTGACTTCGAAGAGCTCGGCCACCTCGCCGCCGCCCTTGGCATCGTCACCGTGACAGACGGCGCAAAGAGCCCCGTAAGCCGACCTGCCGAGAGCGATCGCCGAACCCTCCGCTTGAACCGCAAGCGGCGACACGGTCATGACCGCCGCCGAAAGCGCTGCCCTGATCTGAATGTGTTTCTCCTTCTTCTAATGTGGCCCAGGCGCCGGACCGTACGCAGGACCCGTTGTAAGCGCCTTGCGCCAACGTCCTCGACGTCGCGGCCACGGCGCGCGGTTGCGAGAACGAGCCGATCGTGCGACCGCACATTGGTCCCAGGCTCGAACCTGATCATGCACCGCCCGGCTGACGCGCACGCACACGGCTTCACGCAGCGAGGTCACACCCACCCTTCACGTCTTCGCCCACGCCCGAGACACTCATCACTCCATGCAGACTAGGCATGGCCATTCGGGCTTCATTGACGACGGTCAATCACCGCGGCGTCACACGAGATCGGGATCGTCAGCGACCCACGGGTCCGCATTCCGGATCTCGGCGCGCGACGCGATCAAGGTCTGGCACCCGCCCGACCGACGCATCGCCGATATCCGCTGTTGGAGGTTCCGACCGTCAGGCTATGTCGCCTTGTGCCGCAGGCGCCGCTTGCGCATCATTCATTCAACGGAATTCCCCAGAGCACGGCATGCGATCAACTTTCTCAAACCTCGTGCGCCTTTTCGGCGCAAGCCTCGTCCTCGGCGTGACGGTTGCCCTGTTCCCCACGGCCGCGATTCCTCAAACCGCCCTGGACGACCGGGAGCTGCCGTTCCTGACATTGAGAAACCTGACCGGCAAGGACGACCCCGGGCAATTCTACGGCGACGAGCGAAGTGGCCTCACGGCCGGATGGTGCAGGGTCAGGGAAGTCGACCTGGGCGGGCTTGCGCCGCTCGCGGAAGCGGCCCCCTCCTTCATACGCGAGGAGTTGCTGCGGGTGGACCGGATCAAGGGCGGAGACAGCGCAGAGGTCCTCGACGCGCTGGAGGACACGACGCGCGGCACGGCGCCTGCGGTCTACGTCCACGGCTACTACATCAGTTTCGAGAAAGGATGTCGCCGCGCGATCCTGCTGCAGGAGAACGCCGGTCTCGCCGGGCGTTTCCTGTGGTTCAGCTGGCCTTCGGACGGATCGATCGCCTATTACACCCATGACGAGGCCGACCTCTACTGGAGCGTTCCCGACCTCGCGGACGCCATCATCGAGGCGGAACGCCGTTTCGGCGGCGACGTCGATGTCGTCGGCCACAGCCTGGGCGCGCGCGGCGTGGTGCTCGCCCTTTACGAGGTGGCCAACAGAATGCCGGACATCCGGCTCGACCAGATCGTCCTGCTGGCCCCGGATATGGATTTCGAGATCTTTCGTCGCATGCTGCCGCGGATCCTGCCGATCGTGGAGGGGATCACCATCTACGTTGCCGCGAACGACCGGCCCCTCGCGCTGTCGGCCCAGCTGCATGGGTATCCCCGACTGGGCGAGACGGGGAACGATGTCGCGAGCCTCGACGGCGTCGAGGTCGTCGATCTCGGCAACCTCCCGGCTGGCAGCCCGACCGGTCACCTCTACCACATCTACAGCGCGGCGGTGGGCGCCGACCTGCGCCAGCTTCTCAACGACGGGCTGCGTGCGGCGGACCGGTCCGGCCTGCTTCAGGTGGGCACCAACAAGTGGCGGCTGCAACAGCGCGGGAGTCCCGTTCAGGAATGAGCGCGGGCGCTCGGGTCCCGCCGCGGGTTCGTCTTTCGCGGATCGGGGCGCGCGCGACGCCGCGCACCGGTGCCGGTCACATGGCTGTCGCACGAATGCATGATCCACGCCGCGGGTGTCGCGGTTCCGTGACCCTTTCCACGCATCTGCAGGAAGCGGGCGCCGCGGTGCTGTTCAGACGCGGGGTGGTGATGCAATCTGGCCGCAAACCGGAAACACTGCGATCATCCGGCCGTCGGGTGACATGCATGCGGCATGAGCGTCGATCGAAGGAAAATTCCCATGCGGTTTCTGCGGGTCCTCGTAACGCACTTCTCGACACCCGCGCTGTTGCTGGGGATCTTCTTCCTCGCGGCCTCGTTGTCGCCGTCGCTCATACCGCGCGGCCCCGCGATCCAGGGGGCGCTCGGAGGGCTCCTGATGGCGCTGGGCTATCTTTGCGGCCGGATCCTCGAGACGATCTGGGATCTCGCCGACATGCCGCGGCTACGGGGGCGCGCGGCGGCGATCGCCACCGCCGTGGTCGCGATCCCGGTTCTTGGCACGCTGGTTCTGTCGACACGGGCGAGCGTGCGCTGGCAGGACGATCTGCGCATGCGCATGGATCTTGCCCCGGCCGAGGAAGCGCACTGGGTGCAGGTCATCGCGATCGTGGCCGTCGTTTTCGCGCTTCTCTATGCCCTCGGCGTCGCGATCTCGCTGCTCTTCCGGCTCGTGCGAGGCGCGCTCTACCGGGTGATGCCACCGCGCCGCGCGAACGTGCTGGGCCTCGTCGCCGTCGCAATGCTCCTTTTCCTGCTGACACGCGACCAGCTGGTGCCGACCGTCTTCGACGTGCTCGACGAAAGCTACGAGACGGCCCAGAACCTCTTCGACCAGGCGCCGCCGGCTCCGACAGAGCCCAGGACACCGGGCAGTCCGGCGTCCCTCGTGGACTGGCAGGCCATGGGCCAGCCGGGCCGGGACTTCGTCACGCGCGGCCCCGGCGCGGAGGCGATATCGGCCTTCTCGGGCGAGGATGCGCTCGACCCGATCCGGGTCTACGTGGGCCGGGCCAACGCACCCACGCCCGAGGCGCGGGCCCTTCTCGCGCTCGATGAACTCCTGCGCCTCGACGCTTTCGACCGCGAGGTCCTCATCGTGGCGAGCCCGACCGGAACCGGCTGGCTCGATCCCGGCTCGCATGACCCGGTCGAATACATGCATGGCGGCGACATCGCGACGGTGGCCGTACAGTATTCCTACATGCAGTCCCCGCTCGCGCTGATCTTCGAGACGCGGACAGGGCTTGAGCAGGCGACCGCGACGATCGAGACGATCCACGACTACTGGAAGACGCTGCCCCGGGACGACCGTCCGCGGCTCTACATCCACGGGCTCAGCCTCGGCGCCTGGTCCTCGATGTACGCCACCAACCTCTTCCGGCTTGTCAACGACGGCATCGACGGCGCGTTCTGGGCGGGTCCGCCATTCCCGTCGAACTTCTGGAACTACGTGCAGAACGCACGGAACGAGGGGACATCCTGGGTTCTTCCGGAAGTGGGAGACGGATCGCTGATCCGCTACGCATCCCACGTGGCCGACGGCTCCGAAGGCGCGCCGTGGGGCGACATGCGGCTGATGTTCCTGCAATACCCGAGCGACCCGATCACGTTCTACGATCCGTTTTCCGTCTGGCGTCCGCCCGTCTGGATGACCGAGCCGCCCGGCCACGGCGTGTCGCCCGACCTGCGGTTCCTGCCCATCGTCACGCAGTTCCAGCTGGCGGTGGACATGGCGCTTTCGACGACGACGCCGGCGGGTTACGGGCACTCCTACTACGCCCACGACTACATCGAGCCGTGGGCGCAGGTCACGGCGCCAGCGGGCTGGACGCGGGAGGATACCGAACGCCTCATGGCTCATTGCGACAACGGCTTCCAGCAGGGCTGCACGAACGACTGAGCCCGCCGCCCGGGAAACCTTCGACGATCGGGGGTGACCCAAGGGCCGCGGGACAGTCTTCCGAGGCAAGCGGTCCGGGCGAGAAGACGCCCCGAGAGATCCCGCAGGGGTGGCGAGCGACAGGGCTGGCGGACCACCGCTGCCGCCCCCCAAGGAATGAAACGTCGACCTTCCCTGCAAGGGTCGACGCGGCGAACGGCGCGATCGCATGGCGATGACCGCCGGCCGGCTGAAAGACCGGCGCCGGATCGCCCGGCGGCTCACGCCGGCTGCCGCGACGCCTGGCCATCTGCCATCCGCCTCGCCGCTGCCGACATCTTCCGGCCGGGCGGCCGTTGATGAAGATGGGGCCCGATTTTGCGAGATCGTGCTGGCCTCCCGTGACGTTCCCCGGGACGGGCGCGGCGCGCAGACGGTTTCGCTGCCCGAAACCGGTCCGTTCCGGCCGCCCGCATTCGGGACAAAACGCCGCCGCGGGATCGGCTCGCACCCCGTTGCGGTGCGCGACCGCACGGCGCTAAGTGCCGTGCGTCGAGGAGGGCCGTGCCGATGACCGGCGATGACAGGCTGCGAGAGATGGAGCAGGCCGCCGGGTGGCGGCTCAGGGCGGGCTCCGTGCTGGTGGGCGCTTCGGGGGCGTTCTGGCTCGTCCAGGCATTTGCGGCCGCCCAGACGATCAGCGGATGGATCCACGGCGACACGGCGAAGGCGATGGTGCTCGTCGCCGTGTTCGTGGCGGCGGGGCTGCTGCGGGCCGGGCTGGACCACGTTGGCAGCGGCCTCGCCCACCGCGCGGCGGACGACGTGGTCTCGGCAGAGCGCCGGCGGCTGCTCTCGCACGCGGCGCATCGGATCGAGGGCGGCCCCTCCTCCGCCGAGACCGCGGCGCTGGTCGCCCAGAAACTGGCACTCGTCTCGCCCTACCTGTCGCGCTACCGCTCCGCCATTATGCGCGTTGCGCTCGTGCCGCCGCTGATCCTCGCGGCAAGCCTGGCGGTCTCTTGGGCGGCGGCGCTCGTGTTGCTCATCGCGGGGCCGCTGATCCCGGTCTTCATGGCGCTTGTCGGAATGGCCGCGCGCGAAGCGAGCGAACGTCAGATGGCCGAGATCGGCGACATGAACGCGCTGCTGATCGACCGGATCGCGGCCCTGCCGGACATGCGCCTTCTGGACGCGACGGCCCGCGCCGAGGCGGATTTCGCCGCGCGCGCCGACTCGCTCCGGGCGCGCACGATGGCCGTGCTCAAGGTCGCCTTCCTGTCCTCCACGGTTCTGGAGCTGTTCTCCGCGCTCGGCGTTGCATTGGTGGCGGTCTATGTCGGCTTCACGCTTCTGGGGGAAATCGGCTTCGGCCATTGGGGCGGGTTGACGGTGGCCGAAGGCGTTTTCGTGCTGTTGCTGGCGCCGGAATTCTTCCAGCCCCTGCGTGACATGGCGGCCGTCTGGCACGACCGGGCCACCGCGCGCGCCGTCGCCGGAGAACTCGCGGCGTTGGAGACGCAGGACCGCCCGGCGATCCTCGGCACGGGGGGCCGGGCCGCGCCCCTGCCGGGAGCGGCCACCGTGCGCCTCGAGCATGCGTCGCTGCGCCGTGAGGGAGGTCTCGTCGATTTGCCCGACATGGTCGTCGCGCCGGGCGAGGCCGTGGCGCTAGTCGGGCCGTCCGGGTCGGGCAAGTCCTCGGCGCTCATGGCCCTTGCCGGCCTTTTTCCACTGGAGACGGGGCGCCTCGAGGTGGCCGGCCGGCCGCTGTCCGACGCGACCGCCGACGGCTGGCGCGCGCGGCTCGCGCTCGTGCCCCAGGAGGTGCATGTGCCCGATGTCGCGCTGCGCGCGTTCCTCGATCCGGCGGGCGCCCGCGACGATCCCGGGCCGGCGCTGCGCGCCGCCGGGGCCGAGGAGGTCGTCGCGCGGCTTCCAGACGGGCTGGATGCACGGCTCGGTGAAACCGGCGCAGGCGTCTCGGGCGGAGAAGCCCGACGGCTTCTCGTGGCGCGCGCCCATCTCTCGGGCGCGGATGTCGTGCTGGCCGACGAGCCGACCGCGGACCTCGACGACGAGACCGCGCGGCGGGTGATCGCCGGGCTGCGCGCCATGGTCGCCCGCGGCGCGACGCTGATCGTGGCCACCCACGACCCGCGGCTCATCGCGGCGGTCGATCGCATCGTCGCGATGCCTGCCGCGGCGGAGGGCGCCGCATGAGACAGTTATGGCAGGTCTTCCGCCTGACCTGGGGCGCGGCCCCACGAGCGATGTGGCGGGGCGCCGCGCTTTCGGTCGCCGTGCTCGTCATGGGCGCGGCGCTTCTCGGCCTCTCGGGCTGGTTCATAACCGCCACGGGGCTTGCCGGGCTGGCGGGCATCGGCATCGCCTTCGACGTTTTCCGGCCATCCGCGGGCATCCGCTTCCTCGCGCTCGGACGTGCGGCCGGACGCTATGCCGAGCGGCTCCTGACCCATGACGCCACCTTGCGCGCGTTGAGCGCACTCCGGCGGGACCTGATGCACCGCCTCGCCGCACGTCCCTTCGCCGAACTCCAGAGGCTGCGGGGCGCCCTGCCGCTCATGCGGATCACCGCGGATGTCGACGCGCTCGACGGGGTCGTGCTGCGCCTCGCCCTGCCCGCTCTTGCGGGGCTTCTCACGCACGCGGCGGCCTTCGCGGCCCTGTGGTGGCTGGTGGCGCCCGAGATGGCCTGGGGCATCGCTGCGGGCTATCTGCTAGGCGCGACCGCGATCCTCGCGCAGGTCGGCCGGGCGACGCTTCGTCCCTCCTCGGAGGCGGAAGCCGCGACCCAGGCGCTGCGCCGGGACGTGATCGACACCTTTCGCGGCCAGCGCGACCTTCTCGTGCACGGGCGCATGGCGGCGCGGCTCGAGGCGCTGGCCGCCCTGGAGGCCCATGCCCGCGCCTCGAGCGACCGGTTGAACCGCATCGACCGGAACGCCGGGCTGGCCCTCGCAGGCGTGGTGGCGGGCACCGCGGGCGCCGCGCTGGTGATCGGCGGCTGGCTTGTGGCGTCGGGTCGGGCCGATCCAGCGCCGGCGGCGATCGGCTTCTTCGTCGCGCTGGCGCTCGCCGAGACGGTGCTGCCGCTTCGGAAGGGGCTCGGCGAACTCGGCCGCATGCGCGACGCCGCGCGCCGCGTCATGGACGCCCCGGCCGGCGCGCCCGCCCTGCCAGCCGGGGCGCCGGAGCCCCGCGCCCGGTCCGGCCTTCGCTTCGAAGCCGTGAGCGTCGCTCGGCCCGGTGGCGGTGCGCCCCTGCTCTGCGGCGTGAGCTTCGCCGTCGCGCCCGGCGAAACCGTTGCGCTGGCCGGTCCGTCCGGCGTCGGGAAATCCACCTTGCTGGGCATCGCCGCCGGCCTCGACGAGCCCGCTGGCGGGCAGGTCCTGCTGGATGGCGCAGCGATCCGGACTTGGCCCGAGGACGCGCTTCGCCAACGGGTGACGCTGGTCCTTCAGCGCGCCGCGCTCCTGTCGGGCACGATCCGAGACAACCTCGCGCTGGCCGCCCACGACGCGACCGAGGACGAAATGTGGACCGCGCTGGAGGCCGTCGCGCTGCGGCGCACGGTGACCGCGAAGGGCGGATTGGACGCGGTGCTCGGCGAAGGCGGCGCCGGGCTCTCGGGCGGCGAGTCGCGACGGCTGGTGCTCGCGCGCGCGCTCCTGCGCAGGCCCGAGGTTCTGCTGCTGGATGAGCCCACGGAGGGGCTCGACGCGGACACCGCCCATGCGGTGCTCCGGGGGCTGCGCGCCGCCCTGCCCCGCGCGGCGATCCTGACCGCGTCGCACCGGGACGAGGAGCTTGCGACAGCGCACCGCACCCTCGATCTGCGGAAATACATTCCCGATTTCATATCTGTTTGACGCAGATCAAACCGCCACCCGGTCTCCGGATGTAGGCCGGCATCAAATGCACATCTGCGAGATTGGTTTTCTCGCGCGACAAGGAGCCTGCCAATGGAACTCGACGTCGTGGAGCTGTCACGCCTCCAGTTCGCGATGACGGCGATGTATCACTTCCTCTTCGTGCCGCTCACGCTGGGGCTGTCCATCCTCGTGGCGATCATGGAGACGGTCTACGTGATGACCAACCGCCCGGTCTGGCGGCAGATGACGAAGTTCTGGGGAACGCTGTTCGGCATCAACTTCGTGCTGGGCGTCGCCACGGGCATCACGATGGAGTTCCAGTTCGGGATGAACTGGAGCTACTACAGTCACTACGTGGGCGACATCTTCGGCGCGCCGCTCGCGATCGAGGGGCTGATGGCCTTCTTTCTCGAGGCGACGTTCGTCGGCCTCTTCTTCTTCGGCTGGGACAAGCTGACGAAGGTGCAGCACATGGTCGTCGCCTGGCTCGTCGCGCTCGGCTCCAACTTCTCGGCGCTCTGGATCCTGATCGCGAACGGCTGGATGCAGAACCCGGTGGGCGCCGTCTTCAACCCCGACACCATGCGCATGGAGATGACCTCGTTCTTCGAGGTGGTCTTCAACGAGGTGGCGCAGGCCAAGTTCGTCCATACCGTTTCCGCGGGCTACGTTACCGCGGCCGTCTTCGTGCTCGGCGTCTCGGCGTGGTATCTCCTCAAGGGCAGGCACGTCGAAATGGCCCGTCGCTCGATCACGGTGGCAGCCTCCTTCGGCCTGGCCTCCGCGCTCTCGGTCGTGGTGCTGGGCGACGAGTCGGGCTACTCGGCCACCCACACCCAGAAGATGAAGCTCGCCGCGATCGAGGCGATGTGGGAGACCCACGAGGCGCCCGCGCCCTTCACCGCCGTGGGCCTGCCCGACAAGGAGGCGCGCGAGACCCACTACAAGGTGGAGATCCCCTGGGCGATGGGGCTGATCGGCACCCGCTCGCTCACCGAAGAGATCCCCGGCATCAACGAGCTCGAAGCCGAATCCGCCGAGCGCATCCGCAACGGCCTCGTCGCCTACGACGCGCTCATGGACATCCGCGCGAACCGCGGCGCGGTCACCGACGAGATGCGCGCGCGCTTCGAGGCGCATTCCGGGGATCTCGGCTACGCCTTCCTGCTCAAGCGCTACGTGGAGGATCCGCGCGACGCCACCGACGCGCAGATCGCCATGGCGGCCGAGGACACGATCCCGGGCGTCGCCCCCCTCTTCTGGGCGTTCCGGATCATGGTCGGTCTCGGCTTCGCCTTCGTCGCGGTGATGGCCTACTTCTTCGTGCAGGCCAACTTCAGGGGCATGCGGTTCCCGCGGCCGGCGCTCTGGCTCGCCGTCTTCATCATCCCGGCGCCCTGGATCGCGGCGGAGCTCGGCTGGTTCGTGGCGGAATTCGGCCGCCAGCCCTGGACGGTCGACGGCGTGCTGCCGACCGCGCTCTCGGCCAGCCACCTGAGCGTGGCCGATCTTCTGATCACCCTTGCGGGCTTCATGGCCTTCTACTCGGTGCTCTTCGTGATCGAGATGGCGCTCATGCTGAAATACATCCGGCGCGGGCCCGTCGAGGACGTGGAGGAAACCGAGACATGGATGGAGCGGCACCAGCACCGTCTGCGCACGCATGACGGCAAGGGCCCCTTCGCCGCAACACCTGCGGAGTAAGACAGATGATCCTGCATGAACTCGTCGATTTCGAAATCCTGCGCGTGGTCTGGTGGGCGCTTCTCGGCGTACTGCTGATCGGCTTCGCACTCACCGACGGCTTCGACATGGGCGTGGGCGGATTGCTGCCCTTCGTGGCGAAGACGGACGTGGAGCGGCGCGTGGTCATCAATACCGTGGGTCCCGTCTGGGAGGGCAACCAGGTCTGGTTCATCCTGGGCGGCGGCGCGATCTTCGCCGCCTGGCCGCCGCTCTACGCGGTGAGCTTCTCGGGCTTTTACCTCGCCATGTTCGCCGTACTCGCCGCGCTCATCCTTCGTCCCGTCGCGTTCAAGTACCGCTCCAAGCGCGAGGACGCGCGCTGGCGCACGGGCTGGGACTGGGCGCTCTTCGTGGGCGGCGCGGTTCCCGCGCTTCTCTTCGGCGTGGCCGTGGGCAACGTGCTCCTCGGCGTGCCGTTCTACCTGACCGAGGATCTCTTCTCCGTCTATGACGGGTCGTTCTACGGCAAGTTCCTCGGCCTGCTCCGGCCCTTCGCCCTGCTTGCCGGCGTGGTCTCGCTGGCGATGCTGCTGATGCACGGCGCGGCCTGGCTTTCGCTCAAGGCCGAGGGGGTGGTCGTCGAACGCGCCCGCCGCTTCGGGACGGTGGCCGGGATCGTCGCGGCGGCCGGCTACGCGCTCGCCGGTCTCTGGCTCGCCTTCGGATTCGACGGCTACCAGATCACGGGCGAGGTCGTTCGCGACGGCCCCTCCAACCCGCTTTACTCCGAGGTGGCGCGCGGAGGCAGCTGGCTTGCGGCCTATGTCGAGCGGCCCTGGATCGTCGTCGCGCCCGTGATGGGCTTTCTGGGCATCCTTTTCGCCGTGACCGGGCTGCGCGCCGGGCGCGAAGTCTCGACGCTTCTCTGGTCGAAGATGGCGATCACCGGGATCATCGCGTCCGTCGGCCTCACGATGTTCCCGTTCATCCTGCCCTCCACCGTCGATCCGTCGAGCTCGCTCACGGTATGGGACAGTTCCTCCTCGCATCTCACGCTCTTCGTGATGCTGGTGATGACGGTGATCTTCATGCCGCTGATCCTCGCCTACACCGCCTGGGTCTACAAAGTGCTCTGGGGCAAGGTGACCGAAGAAGACGTCACCGGCCCGGGCCACAGCTACTGAAAGGAGACCGCGACATGTGGTATTTCGCCTGGCTTCTTGGCCTGCCTCTCGCCGCCATGTTCGCCGTGCTGAACGCGATGTGGCTGGAAATGCGCGAGGACGGCCGGCTCATCGCGGACAGCGAAGAGGATGGCGGCGAGCGCTCCCAGCACTGAGCGCCGCTGCGGCCTCGATGCCTTGACATGAGGGGGCGCTCGTCACCAGGCCGGCGCCTCCGAGCCGCGTCGGGGGTGTGCCGCCGGGAAAGGCGCACGAGGCGCCCTGTCGACGCCTCGACGTCGCGGCGGCTGCCTGGAGGAGGATGGCAGACGCGACGCCATGTTCGCGACGTCGGGGGCACACCTCGTACGATTGCCCGATCCGGCGGAGGGGACGAACAGTCTCCGACCCGCAGCGCTGTCGATCCCGCATCCGGCCTGCGGCTCATGTGTCTCTGGTGGCGCGCCCGGCCGGAGGCGGGGCGTCAGCCAATCCGGTGGTCCTGGCCTGATCCATATCAGCGTGAAGCGCCGCGCATTGCTCGATACACTGCGCGAAACGTCAGAAATGCCTTACGGTCCTGACCATGCCCGCCCGATCGAGCGTCCCATCCGCGAAGACGATCCCAAGCCCGGCTCTCGGTCTTTTTCTCGCCGTGACCTTCCTGATCACATGGGGTGTGAGCGGGACCTATATCGTCGCCCCGGACACGGCCGCCGGCACGTTCGGCGAGATCAGCGGCGCGCATCCCCTGTTCTTCCTCGCCACCTGGTCGCCGGCCATCGCGGCCTTCGCCGTGATCTACCTTCATGGCGGGCTGTCGGGCATCGCCGCCTTTCTCGCGCGGCTGCGCATGTGGCGCGGGTCATGGGGCTGGGCGGCATTCATCCTGCTTCTCATTCCGCTCGTCTTCGTCGCGGGCTCGCTGATCAAGGGCGGGCCGGTGCTGGCCCCCCTGCCGCCCGAGGGCGCGGGGGCGGTCCTGGCGGTGATGGTCATGATGCTCTTTCTCGGACCCGTGGAAGAGTTCGGCTGGCGCGGCGTCATGCAGCCGCTGCTGCAACGCCACGTGGCGCCGATCTGGGCGGGCATCATCATCGGCGCGACCTGGGGGGTCTGGCACCTGCCGGCCTTCTTTCTCGCCGGCGTGGTCTTCGCCGACTGGAATTTCCTGCCCTTCTTCGTCGGCAACATAACGCTCGCGGTCCTGGTGACCCCGATCTTCAACGACACGCGGGGCAGCCTGCTCTGGCCCATGCTGTTCCATTGGCAACTGATCAACCCGTTCTGGGCGGACGCGCAGCCCTGGGATACCTGGCTTCTGGTGGCCGTGGCCGCCGTCGTGGTCTGGTGGAACCGTGACACGATGTTCACCCGCGACGGCGCCGTGACCGAGGTCATCCCGGCCGCACGGGGTGCCGCGTCCCGATCGGTGACATAGGGAGATGTTCCGGAACCCTCTTCCTTTTCCAGTCTTCGCGCTGGCACTTGCCTGCCTCACGGCGCCCCTGACGGCCCAGGAAGAGCGGTTGTCGTCCGCGCTCGACGACGCCCACGCGCGCTACGGCTTTCCGGGCGCCACCGCGGCGATCGCCCTGCCCGACGGCTCGATCGTGGCCTGCCCCCTGAAAAGTGGTCCTCCCTGAAGTAGGCTTTCGAGCCAGATGGAGGACGAAGGAATGCCCCAGAA
>NZ_JBGFSJ010000010.1:0-51114 GCF_041365695.1 Rhodosalinus sp. 5P4 | reverse complement strand
CTTCTGGGGCATTCCTTCGTCCTCCATCTGGCTCGAAAGCCTACTTCAGGGAGGACCACTTTTCAGGGGGCAGGCCACTGTACTTCGGGATCCTCACCTCTGCGATGCACATGGGCTGGATGCGAACGGTCGGCGGGCGTCTGAAAAGCGACTACAGCTACTCGCCATCGATCTACAACTCGTTCCCTTGGCCGGAAATGACGCCCGCGAAGGTGCAGCAGATCGAGAGCCTGGCACAGGCGGTTCTCGATGCCCGAGCAGGTTTCCCGAACCTGACGCTCGAGGACCTTTACGATCGCGACTCGATGCCACCTTTGCTGCGCCGGGCGCACGAAGCCCTCGATCGCGCGGTTGATCGTCTCTACCGTCGATCCGGCTTCCGGTTCGAGCGAGAACGCGTGGAGCACCTGTTCCAGATCTTCGAAAAGGACGCTGCGCCGCTCGATGCCACACTGGCAGCGCGGCCGCGGCGGCGGCGCCAGGCGGCGGCCGAGTGAGGCTCGGCCAGAATCTTGAGTCATGCTTGAATCAAACAAAAAGGCCCCGGCGAAGCGCGCGGGGCCTTTTCGTAAGTCTTTGGACTTGAGTCAGAATTTGGTTGCGGGGGCTCGATCTGGACAGGATTTGCCCGCCGAAGATGACTCCGGCGGGCAAATGAAGCTGGTTGCGGGAGGGCGCCTTGGACTTTGTTTGCCGTTTGCAGCCTATTTTCTAAGCCCGACCCTCACCGAGCCGCCGGGCTCTGCCGCTGGCTGAATAGCCACGCCCAAGGCTCTGCGTCGGCGTAAACGGACTTCCAGATTGTATAGCCAGCGCCCTTCCTTAGAACAAACGCCGCGTAAAGACCGCGGGAAACTAAGGTTCGGTTTCTGGATTGAGAATGACTGCCAGGTTGCCGAGGGGAAGGGCGTAAGACTCGCCTGGATATATCCGCGAAATTTCTTCGGCTTCAGTTCTCAGTAGCGACGCGATATCGGCAATCGTGGCGCGCGGATTCTCGTAGCGTACCCGCATCAGATGGTTCCAGTCGGCCCACACGGCGCGATCGTCGCGAGACGAGAACCCGCTAAAGAACGCATTGTAGCGGGCCACAACGAATAGATCGGCTTTGGTATCGGCACCGATCGGGAGGCCTGCTCTTCGACCGAATTCCGCCAACCCGTTGCGATCCAGCCAACCTGTCACGCGCTCTACCCAGTCATTTCCCTGGGAAACGAGGTTCTTGCCCGCACTACGGCGTGCGCGATTGTCCATACCGACGGGATGTTGCCACTTGAGCTGAAAGATCGCGAGCTGGTCGTGTTCCCTATCGTAGGCGATATAGTCGATGTCGGTAACGGTCTTCCCGCCCTCGCGGAGTTTGAGGTTCTGGTCATTGATCTGCCATCTGTTTCCCGCGAATAGATGATTCAGGTCCGTTAGCCATCGCTGCTCCCTGTTGTTCGCGGCCCGAAACCAGTCCTTTTGGAAGCGGGCCTGCAAGTCCCTCAGCAAGAACAGGAAAGGATTGATTTCAAGCCCGTACAGCGGAAGAATGTAATGGCGGTCAGAAGAACGGATGATCGGTGCCCACGTCATATCACCCGAAACTGTGTGAACGTCGCGATTGTCGGGACCGAGCACGAGAGGACGAAGCAATTTTTCGATCTGCGAGGTTTCGGCGTCCAGGTGTGCGGCAAGCCCTTCTACAAGGTCGGTACACGGCGCAAATGTCGTCAGCAAATTCCGAAGCTTAAGGTCCGGATGTCGCCTTTTCAGGATTGAGGCATAGCAAAGGTGTTTCTGCGCGCGCCCCGCGACTGCCGCGAGCACACCGAGATAGTTGCCGAACGGTTCACCGCCGATTTGGTCGTCGGTCCCGAGGAGGTCTTGGCTCCACATGCGCCTGAGATACAGTCGACCGATATCCAGAAAATGATTGTCGATCTCGTCGGTCGTCGTGTAGCCGATCCCCCAGCCACCGAAACAGCTGACCGAACGTTCGAGTTGGCTCTCCAACGCTGTATGGCGTTGCTGAAGTTCTCGTTCTAACGGTCCGTCATGTTCTACCGTCAGATCGCTTATCCAGCTCCGGTGCGTCCGAGCAACGACCTCGCCAAACATGGATGGGTGTTCGGACTTCAGAACGAGGATTTTTTCCGTCCCTGAAGGTAACGCGTCACGAAGATGGTCGATACGAGCGCCAAGCAACCCCTCGCGCAACCATCCTTCAAGAGTTTCGGCCCGCTGGAGGATACCGGCTTGAAGCAGGAATTCATCGGCTTGAGCCTGCGGTTGTCCGGACCCGTCGAAAAGGCGGAACGGCCCGTCGGGCAGCGCTTCGGGAACCATCAGGGAAAGGGCCATGTTCACTCCCCATGTAGACAGAGTGTATTGCGGTTTGGGCGTTCGTTCCGGCGCCCCCTCTTCATAAAACAATTCTTCACAAAACAGATTGTCCAGCGTGCGAACCGTTTGGAAGAGGAGCGGCTCGGCGGGCTGGCGCCAGTGTTCGAGATAGCGCCTTTGTTCCTCGATTTTCTCCCCGAGTAGCGACAGTGCCTCTTCACTCATCGATAAGCGGCGTCCAGCCCAATGCCCTCTCGATTTCACGCCGATAGGCAGTTGCGATCTGGATCGGCGTCCTGCGAATATATTCTTTGGCGCGTCTCTCTTGATCGCCCGTCAACCCTTCGAGATACTCAATGACCTGAGCGGCTGTCGGCGCGATGTATTCTGACCCGAACTTGGGTTTCAAAGCCGTCCAGACGACTCCGCGATGCCCGTATCCGTCTGCCCATTCGCCGATCAAATCCGTGTCACGATGGTCGCTCGCCGCGTCCGGAGACCAAAAACCGATCGAGCGATGGGCGAACTTGTCCGGCACACCCTCCCTTTTGGCGAGCCGATCCTTGGCGTCTTCGACCGACGAAACGTCGAGTTTTGCCCAACGCACTTGGATCGGAGTGGCGCCTTGCGTGAGCACGAGCGTAATGCGGCCATCGTTCGATTGCCGCGCGAATTCCACCGGCAGCGAGGGCCCGTCTGTCCTCCACTCCGAACTAACAGGCAATGCGCGCGGGTCCCAGATCAATGAGCCCCAACCGAGGCAGACGATCGTCATGAATTCCCCGTTTTCTTCGGAAATGAACCCGGTAAATGTCCTTCGATCACTCCGACTTCATTCTCGGAGTGAAGCCAATGGAAGACAGACGCGACGACATCTTCGAGCGGCCATGCGGTCTTACCTTTGAGCGCGCACTCCCAAACGGTCATAACGCGCCAATGGCGTTCTCTCAATTCCGCTTCGTTGCGGGCATCACGTGCGCGATTGGCAGCGAATTTGTCCCGCCAGAAGTCCTCGCGCGTTTTTGGAACGGTCGAGCGGTAGCATCCGTGGCTATGCCAATAGCATCCATGGACAAAGATCACCGCCCCGAATTTGGGAAGGACGAGGTCAGGTCGTCCCGGAAGCTCTCTTCCATGAAGGCGATAGCGAATTCCGGCCCGATGCAGAGCGCATCGTAGGGTCAGTTCGGCGCCGGTGTTCTTCTGGCCAACACTGGCCATGATGCGTGAACGGGTTTCGGAACCGACGCGATCCATGTCACACCCTTTCGATAACGCCGGTTACCGCTAGTGCGTCGAGGTGGCGGTGCAGATTTTGCGGAACGGTGCCTCCTGAAACGAGAATTCCGGCCTCCATGTTCTTTTCCATGGCATGGCCGGTGAGGTTGGCACTGGAAATGAAGCAACGTCGTTCGTCCGCAACCGCAACCTTCGCGTGGACTTTTCCACCCACAAAAGCGTCCGGTCGCTCACGCCATGAATACACACGTACCTCGGGGAGTGCCTTCTTCATCGCAGCGATTCCATCGATCGAAACGCCCCCACCGTGATCTTCGCTGGCTTCGAGGAGAATGGAGACGGCCACACCACACGCAAGGGCGGCTTCCAGAGCTTCTATGATCGAGTTCAGTTTGTACGCGACGAAACTCGTCATGAAGAGCTTTGTTTCGGCTGCACGAATGACTTCCAGTAGCGCCTGCTCCGTTTTCCGCGTCGCGATCATTTCGCTTGACGGTCCGGTCCACACGAGTTCGACGGTCTCTTCGGCTTTCGCCTCGCCGTAGGCGTATGCCGCCCCGGCGAGCATCCCCGCCAGCTCTGGCGCCGGGATATCTGTGCGGTTCCAGGCATCGATCAGCGCGGCAGCACGGCGTTTGCCGGCAGGTGTTACGGCCCACGCATCGAGCTTGCGCCGATCTAGGGGCTTCGGTTCGCTTTTGATCAATTCGGCAAGATGCGTCACCCTTTTGGGCGGCGTATTGGAAACGATATCGGTGATGGCGTTCAAAAGCTCGTTCATGCCGCTCCTCAATCGAAGAAGGCGGCACCGGTCTCGTCCAGGGTCGGGACGACCAGAGCGCGGTCGATATATCGGTTGCCGAACTCGCAAGAGGTCTCGGCGACAAAGGAGCAGGCATGGCAAGCGGCGGCGTGCAGAGACCTGTCTTTCTCCGGCCTGTGCTCCGCACAGAGCGGATCGGACGAACAGACCTGGGACCGCGCGAGGGCCTGCCTTAGAAGGCGACCCAGATTTTCAGGGTGACCGAGATCCACCAGTCCGCCGAGCGTGCCGTCGGAATCTGCGGCGGCCGTGTAGATCAGGATGCCGGCCTGGTCTTCCTTGCCGGATGTGTCGGCGTAGATGCGTTCCCGGATGCTGGCGGCATTGTAACCGCATTCCAGGGCGAGTTCTCGGATCAACAGATGGGCGACGGTATGGAGCATAGCGTAGCGGATTCCGGGATAGTGCTCCTCCGGATCGAGCCGTCGGGCGGCGCGCCATCCACGATGTCCGCCGGTCAGGTGACGGTCGCGAGTGATCACGGCGTCACGCTTCTCCCAGTCTTCTATGGCCGCCAAGTCGAAACGGATGAAAATACCTTCGCCATGCACTTCCGACGCCGGCACCCATTCCGGCGCGCCTTTACACAAGGCGGCGCGCGCCGGTCTTTCTTCCGGCGCCCCACCTTCCTCCGGCGCTTCGACACGAGTGAAGCCGAGAAGCGCGTTCACTTCACGCAAGCGTTCGAGAAGCAGCACTGACGAGATGCCCTTCTCGAAGCTCTTCGGTGCCGCGACGGGCTTACTCAGGAAATGTGGCCAATCGGTCGGCGGATGTGGATTTGTCAGAACCTTCCATTCCGGCCCCTTGATATCCGCGGCATCGACAGCGGATTCACCTTCGCCGGACCTTTTCGCTTTGATAGCGCTCCAGATTTCGTCGAGCGTGAAGTCGTCGAGGCCGGGTATCGCTTCCCTCTTTTTCAAGGCCTTGAGAATACCCTTGAGTTCCGCCTTGTCCTCGACGTCTTCGAAGTCGTCCCAGAGCGCGTCGACAATGTCACGCGCCGAGCCGACGGCGACCGGAATGGCGAGCGCCGAGAGCGTAATCGGAAACCAGCTGTTTGTCGCCCCGAGCAGGACGGCGCGCGCCTGCTCCTCGCAACGTTCGCCGTATTCGTCGAGATGGGGGTGACGACCGCGACACGCCGGAAGATTGTCTTTGCCGGCTTTGCCGAACGCATGAGCCATGCTGCGAGATGCCCCGCAAGTATCGCATTTTACCCAGAGGTTTTCGGTCTGTAGCGAAGCCCCGCTTTCGAAGAAGCGCAGTGTCCCTTTGCAGCCCGACGGTCCGCTATGCACGAAGTAGTGCCACGGAAAGTCATCGAGATGTCCGTCGCGACATGCCAGCAAGAAACGGGCGGGAACGGCATCGGCGTCTTTGGCCTTCTGGTCGCCCTTCGAGCCAGTACAGTCCTTATGGACAAAACGTGTGCGTTCGGGTTTGAAATGCTCTTTGCATTCGAAAAGTCCAAGATCGTACTCGGACAGGAGTCCGCATTTCACGCAGCGTAGCCAGCGTGGAAACGGGCGAACAGGGACGCCGATGAGCGATTCCGCCGAATATCGTTCGACATTCTCTTCCCGTGTGAAGGGTGGCACACGAAGCGACTCCACTTGAGGACCGAGTACGCGCTTGACAGCCGCGAGCAGTCTTTGTTCGTCGATCGGTTGGCAACGGCTCTTTTCCCAACGATCCGTCCCAAGCGTCACGACCGAGAGGTTTGGGAGATCGACGAGTGCTCCGGGGCCGTAAGTCCACAAAAGCTGTGAAGGCCGGACCTGGCCGACCGGTGTGCGATCACCGCTCATGAGCCCTCCTCCCCGTCATCGTCGCTTCCGGCAGCCGGCGGCGCCCATTCGGGACCGGCCCCGCCGCGTACCTTGCTCATCACGAGCCGCACGCCGGGCTCGACCTCACGCATGGACATCGGAACTGTAAAATCGTCCCAGGCTCTGATGCCGGGCGTTTTCAGGAGCGCGACCATGGTATCCTTGCCGGACCCTTTCTTTTCATATGCGAGTGTGCGTCCGCCCTTTTTCGCTTCGCTGCACCATTCGTCGATCCGCGATTTGATCTCGGTGTTGGCGAGACTCTTGATCTTGCTTTCCTGCGTGACGTTCCAAGCCCTTTCTACGAGAACGCTTGCGGCATGACCGATTGCGTCATTGTCGGTCCGATCGAGCGCGCCGGCTCCCGTATTCGGGTTGAATTCTTCGTTCGCGAGGCGGGCCACACTGATAAGTGCGCCGGTCAATCCACGATCCATCGCCCGAGGCGAAAATGGCGTTACGGACTGGGCTTCCACATGTTTGTAGAACGTCGAGTGATAGTGCTCGAAGGTTTCATAGTGCGATAGATCGCGAGGGCGCGCCCATGTCAGGACCGTACAAACGAGACCGGGTGAAGCACGTCCGACGCGGCTCGTGGCCTGGATATATTCGGCGGTACCCTTCGGTTGACCGTTGACCACCATCAGCCCGAGACGGTTTACATCGACCCCGACGGACAACATGTTCGTCGCGAGCACGACATCGACAGACCGGTCGTCGTTTTCATCCCATTCGGTAACGTATTTTCCGGCAGCCGGATCGAAACGGGCTTTGAACTTCACTTCCAGTTGGTCGAGCCGCTTCGGGATGTCACGACTGGAAACCCTCGAAGTGAGTTCGCCGATGTTGCTCACACTGCGTTGCGCAAGCCCGGGCCGGTCGACCATGCTCATCTGGACCCTGTAAGATCGGGTCTGCACATCGTCCTCGGCAAGACGCTTCATGCCGCCGAGTTCCCTTAAAGAATTGAAGTATCCGACAGTTGTCATGTACGGGTCGGCGGCTTGCCCGAAGCGGTCGAATAATGCCTGAGAAGCGGTCAAGAAAGCCGTGTAGACACGGATCAGCATAGCTGGACGCGAGCTTCCGGGGGAGCAAATTCCGAGATAGCGGCGGCCGGGTATCTGGTCGATCGGTCTCTGTATCGAGAAAAAATTGTCGCTGATGTCGAGACCGTGCGGCGGGAATACCGCGACCCTACGCATGAAAACGTTGTTGACCTGTTCCGGTGCCTTCCGGACGGTTGCCGTAGAAGCGACGATCTTGGGCCGGACGACGTGATCGCCCGATTTCCAGCCGGATAGTTCGTCTATGGCGGTTTCATAGAGGCCGACCATCGTTCCGAGCGGACCACTGATGAGATGGAATTCGTCCTGAATGATAAGATCGGGGGGCCGGAGCGGTGAGATGGTCTGAACACTTGTCTTCGGAAGTCCCTTGTAAGCTCGGTGGTTTCCTGTGCAATCCGCCTCAGGCCAAAGGAGCCCGTGACGGGGACAGGCCGTTGTCGCCCGACCGAACAAGGTCCGCGCCTCACCACGCCAAGCCATCAATGCGAACTTGTCGACGGTCGCGATCATCATCGACGGCGGCCTGTGATAGATTTCCTCGTCGACCACCACCACCGGAAGTCCGGGATGGACTTCCTGACTGGATTGTCCTTTCGAAAAGGCGCAGCGGCCCTTCTTGTCGCCGCAATACAGGATTGTCCTTTTGCGGGCTTTGTCGACCTCGATATCACGCTTGTCGAAGATTTCGGTTCCGCACCAAGGGCAGCTCGTCAGCTGTGCGGGAGAGCTATTGCCTTCATCGTACTTGTCCGGATCGCGGATATCCTGAATGGCACGGTGGCTATCCTCGGTCGTACCGGGCGTCACTTTGTTTCCGACCCACAAACCGATCGTAAAGGGCGAACGTCCGAGACGCGCATCGCCATTCGCGAGTGCGTCACGCCGGATGACTTCCATGGCGCAAATCAGAGTCGATGCCCGCTGGAATTGCTGCAAGGTCAGAAGGCGCAGAGTGTAGCGCATGATGACTCCGAGCCCCCGCGTGCCGTCATACCCATCGATTTTTCCTTGCAGGCGCCTGATCGCCATCGCGAAGGCGGCGACCCCGAGATAGGCTTCGGTCTTTCCGCCCCCGGTCGGGAACCAGAGCAAGTCAGCAAGCGCTTGATGCGGCTCTGTCCGGTCACGATGTAGTGGATCGGCAAGAGACGGCAGCGATAGCAATACGAACGCGAGTTGGAAGGGGCGCCACGAACGGTTTTTCCGAATCTCGAACTCCGAGAGCGGCTTGTTCTCCCCGCGACGTCGCGACAACGCGAACATGCTGTGAATGCGTTGCCGGGCCATAGCGCGGTTGGCGAACCGGAAAGCTTCCAAAGGTCTGTCGTCACCAGTGTCCGCCAGTACGGCGATTCCTTCCTCAAGCCTTTGCTTGATATCCTTACAGCGGTCGAGCGCCTGAACGGCTTGTGCGTCGTGACCGGTGATTTCTTCACCGATGCGGGCATTCTGTTCGTCGATCCATGCCCCGTAGTCGTCCGCGAGCTTCTGTAGTGCCGCCGTCAGATCGACGCGCTCCATGTCCGCGAGGACTTCCATGTCGAGATGGCCGTCGGCGATCATCTCCTGCATCGCGGAACGGTCTTCCGGCCTGAGGCCCGGCGTTTCGGTCACAGGGACTTCGTATTGCGGCATGACCTCGGTGCGGACGAGCGTGGCCCGTTCGGAATCGCCCGCGCGCGTGTCGGCATGAACAGCAACGCCGTGCCCGACGGCAAACTCGACCTGGCGCCGATAGACCATCTCCAGTGCGTCACGTTCCGGATCGTCGCCGTCGGTCGGCACCGCCAAACGGCGCCGGAATATCGCGTTGTCCTGCGCAGCCTCATGTGCGGTCGCGATCACCTCGGGCTGGAAGAGCCAAGCGCTGTCCCTGTTTTCTTCGGGCTCCTCCTGTCCGTTGACCAGAAACAGCGTCACGAGACGATCGCCGTTGGCGTTCTTGCCACGGACGGTTCCCTGCAAGCGCACATCGGGATTCTCGTCGTCGGGCTTGCGCGAACTCAACGGGCCTTCGGTCAGCGGGAGGGTGATAGTGCCTCCGCATGGGACACGCTGCCAGACCCGAGCCTTTACCTCCTCCTGCCGCGTTTCGAGGACGTTGCCCTCTCCGTCACGGATTTTCCGGTTCACGGATTTGGTATGGTCATGGTCGTGGACCCGGACATACTTGCCCCACCGGGCCTCGACATCGATGGACTCGACATCGCCGTCGACACAGAACGTGAAGCCGATACTCGACGGTACGAGGGACTGGTTGCTGGCGGCGTCGATGTCTTCCGTAGCCTCTGCCTCGGCATCAACACGCCCTGTCGTGGTTTCGAACTCGGCGCCCGTTTCGTGTCGCCCCGTATGGACCTGAAGGTCCTCGGGCTCCTCTTCGTCGCCCTCTACATCAAGAGGGCCTTCGAGGCCTTCCAGCCCGCCAGTCGCAGCACTTCCGGGCTGTCTCGGCGCGAGCTTGCCGACCAGATAGCGGTCCCGGACACCCATATCGACGATCTGCTCGTGAGGTCCGTTCGCGGGGCCTAGCAAGTCGTCGGTGACGGCGAGTTGCAAGAGATCACGAATGTATTCTTGTGCTTCGATTTGAGGCAGGTCTTCAAACGGCAAACCGGTGAGGACGGGCACTGCGGCCGCGAAGTCGTCCCATTGGAGGCGTGTGATCGCTCCCTTCGACGGAATTGAAAGCCCGGCTTTTTCGAGGTCCGCCCCATCAGCACAAGCAGCCTGCCGATCGAAAAACACTGTAGTCGCATCGGCGCCTTCGCGTATTCGCAACACCGTACCGATGCGCAATGGCTTGCCGGAATCGTCGACAACTAAGATACTGTCTTTCTCGGCTACACCCTTCTTCAGCGTACCGACCCGCGCCAAAGCTACAGAATATTCGTCGTATGCGTGCGCGCCGGTCTTCGCTTCAGACCCGATCACCAACCATGCATTCGAAGTGTTCGTCATGGCCCGCCCCTACAATCTCTCGACAATTTTTTCGAGCCGGTCGAGTTCCTTGCTCTTTTTCAGATAGCCGTCGTAGGACGTTTGTGCGCCGGCAATGAGAGAGTCGTAGTGAACGATCCGGCTCCCCGGCGAAATCGCCTCCATCGAGGACTTCACACGGTTTGGATTGTTCGTTTCCTCATCGACGGGTTTGCCGACAACGAAGATCACTTCGATGTTCGGTGAAGCGTCGCCTTGGGCGGCAAGTATTTTTCGCAATTTGTCGACATAAGTCTGCCCTTGCTCCTGTAGCTCCAGAAGCTTCATTTTCCTCCCGGCTTTCTTGAGTTCGACGATGATGTGCTTTCCGGCATTCGTCCGGTAGGCGATATCGACACGGCCGAGTTTCTCCTTCTCTGTCAGGTCATCGACGATCACGCCTTCAGTGGCGAGACGCGACTCCATGATCTGGCTATCGGTGGCGCGTTCCCACGCAGGATCGAGAAGCCACAGGTGATCGAACAAGTACTGTTGAAGCACTTTTTCCTTCGCGTCTTCGTCGACGATCTCCTGAAAATCCTTGATCGCGTCGAGACGCGATTTGACGATATCGCGGTAGAGGGAAGCTTCGAGTGCGTCGCGGTCGGCCAGTACCGAAAGAAGCTTGTCTACATCATGGACACTCTCGACGAACTCGTCCGCCGATCCCCGGATTCTCATGCGTTCGAATGCGAGGATTCCATGCCGGTACAATAGCTTACGGTCGTCATCCTCATCGACCGGCAGCGCACTCAGCTTTGCGATCAGCGTCTCCGCGCTTTTTCTGAAACCCTCGGGCAGGCTATCGAACCACTCCTTGAGCGCGGGCGATGTCTCTTGCGCATCCTGGACTTCGTGCTTGCGGCGCCATTCGGTCCAGCGCCGTTCGACTTGACTCAGGCGCGATCGCAGGAACGCGATCAGCTGGGCGTACCGCGGATCGTCCTCCTGCACACGTTGGCGGTCGCTGGTCGCGATATCGGGTTCGTCGTCGTCATCAAGGAAATCCGCCTCGATCTGACCGGTGAGATACTTGGTGTAGAGGCGGCCGTCATTGACTTTGTCGAGTATGTTCTCGTGAAACAGGCGACCGCGGGCGAAGACAACGATGCCGTTTAAGTTGCCCGTATCCTCGCTGTCGAGCTGTTTCGGCTTGCGGGCCGTCCCGATCCACCCTTTGACGTTCCAGTCCTCATCCCAACCGTCAAATCGACTGGGTAGCTTCTCATGTTCCTTGACCTGGGGGATCGATCCAGGTTCGGGCTCGAAATCACCCATGGTCCATAGGAACTGGACGATCGGCAAATCGCCCCGCTCTTCCGTCGTGACAGGCTGCCCGTCGATCATGATTTTGAAGTCATACAGCTCGCCGATCACCGAGAAGCGGCGGGCCAGCCGTTTCCGAAGGGCCGCTGCACCGCGACCGAGCCGCTGCCGCTTGATATCGCGTAAAACGATCTTCGTCCCTTTGGTGACATCGATCTCTTCGGCAGGAAGCGCATCTGGAGCGTAGTGGCGCTCTTTACGGTTCACGGACTCCTTGATGCCGTCGACACTCATTCTGAGCCCGTGTGCCTCGCCATCCTTGGAGGATTGTACATCGATCCGGTCCGCGATCGAGAACAGCGACAGCTTCCCGAGGCCTTTACGGCCCATGACCTGACGCCCTTTGGCCGTCGTCCTGCCGTGCGCGGCATCTTCTTCCCGCCTGCGATAGCCGACACGCAGATACTTGTCGTTCATGTCGGCAACGTTCATGCCGATGCCGTCATCGATAATTTCGATCCAGTCGCCGTTCGGGTCGATCGAAATCACAACGTTCTCGGCGTCTGCATCCCAGGCGTTCGCCACCGCCTCTGTAAGCACGGCAGCGATATTGCTGTAGAGATTGATCCCGAGATGATCGAGGACGTTCAGATCGACCGTCATCCGGTAGATGTCGTCGTAACCGGCCTGCCCGTCGCCACTCACGACCTGGTTTTCATTCAAGTCGGTCATCGTCCACCTCCTTGTGCCGAAAACAGATCGTCCGACTGCCCCGTATTGGATGTGGCCGAAGATGCGCGCTTCGCTGCCGGTTTCGGTTTCTTCTCGGCCTCGTGACGCTCTTTGTTCAGCTGCGCTAGGCGGTTGAGAATTTCGATCCTTGCATCTTCTGAAATCGTAAATCTGATGTTGTCAGTCTCTGGGAGATAGGAAACTGCGTGAAACCCATGTCCAAGATCAAGATCGGTCCATCCGTAGGCCGCGAGGACATCATTATCGAGTGTCGCCTGCAGAGTGCGCAATGATAGGTACTCGGGTTCTTCGTTGGCCTTGTTATGGAATCGGCCATAGAACTTAGTTAACCCAAGCGCCTCATCTCTCATGAGGCGTGAGCGTCGCTCATGAAAATCTTCTCCCCGTCTCTTCGCGTCTGTGGTTATTTCCCCCCGATCTGGAAGCGGAAAAGTCTCATATACATCAGTAGGTGTATATCTCATGTCGGATTTAAGCTGAGATGAATGCTTCCAAGCGTAGACGTTGTGAATCGCGGATTGCAGAACCACAAATTCCGAAGCCTCATCAGTTGGAAATACAATCACTTGATCTGAAAACACAGAGTTGTTCTCTACGAAAGCGAAAGCTCCTGTCTTGCTCACTCTCGCGCAGACAAGAACCCTATTTAATGGGACCGTTGAATTCGAAGATGAAGCGCCGAAACACTTACCCCTACCAATGGCCTTGTAAAGGCCGGGCCTATTGTTCCAATGAAGCCACCACATCTTCATAATATTGCGATAGGAGTTCTGCTTCGATTTTTCCAATCTCTCATCATAAACATGTTCTTTCAAATGGAGGTATGGCTCGGGATATTTTCTTGCTCGCTCCTTTGTCCAGTTCCAAAAATTTATCACCCAACGACTGGCTTTTTGCGTTGGGTGCGAGTTTAAGTCTTTGCCGTTTAGATAAGGAAGGACAACGTCAGCATTCGCACTACTTTTGGAGATCATAGAGAGCGCATCATCCTCCGACAAAACAAAGCCCATGCCGAGGACGTATGACCCAATAAACGCACCGCCTGAATTTTCCTTTAGGCGCTTTGGCGTCCATTCGATTTGATCCGACAAGAATGATGATATGCTCGGCACCGACCTGCCCGAAAGCTGGCATTGTGCGAGCCAGTCGCCTTTCTTGACATGTATTCGTGTTGTGATCACAGCAGCCTTGCCGGGCCAAACTTCGTTGGGGAACGCCTTGTAAATGCAGCTTCCGGTATCGTCGGCTATCCTCTCCAGAGACGCTTGCCGTGTTTCACCTTCTGCGATTGAATTTGTGGCGAGTAGACCAAAACATCCACCTTTGCGGAGAAGCATATGCGCTGAATTGAAGAAGTGTGCTACAAGATCGGTTCGACCCTCTGCACCGGGACTCACATTGTTGACAAGGTACTCACGAAAAGCCGCACCCATTGCCGTAGAGATTCTCGTACCGCCAAGAAACGGTGGGTTCCCTACGAAGGCATCAAATCCACCATTATCGCGCCCAAATACTTCCGGGAATTCCAAGGGCCAATGAAAGGGTCTTCTTGCAGGTTTGCCGGTGGCGAGGTCCGTTTTCAATCCATTGGTAGCTCGCTGCCTCAGGAGACCTTCGGCGTCGCTGTCTCCACCAAGAGCTTTGCCCGCTTCGATCGACAATGAGGTCGTGTCGACTGCCTTTTTTCCTGCAGTTAGAGCTTCGGCAACCAATCCGTCCGCCACGAGTTCAGGTAGCCGAAGCTTCCGCCGGGCCGACTTGTCGATGCCCGCCATCGCCTCGACATCACGAATGTCACGGATCGGCCGACTGCGCAGTTCGGTTCGAAGCGCAACGGCTTCAGAAACCGCCTTGTCGATGCCGGCCGCGAACAGCTTGCGCGCGCTGTTCTTTGACGGCTCCATCTCCAGACAGAGCAACTGTTCGAGCCGTCTTATGCCGAGCAGACTGTCTCCCGCCCGAAGATTGTGGTCGAGGAAGCCGAAGGGCCTCCCCTTTGCCAGCGTCACCAGCCAAATCGAAAGCTTGGCCAATTCGACCGCCAGCGGATTGACGTCCACGCCATACAGGCAGCGTTCCGCAATGAGGCGACGAGCAGTCAGTAGCCGTTCTTCCGGATCGTTCCGGAGCGGTTCGTAGCCGTTTTGTCTTTCGACAACGATCCCGTCAGCCGTAACGGCCTGCCCCGCCCCTTCGGCGTCCACCCACGCTTCGACCAACCGTTCGGCGAGCCAACGACAAACCTGCACGAGGAAGGCACCGGAACCCATTGCCGGATCGCAAATCTTCAGATCGAGCAACTCGGCAGGCGATTTCAGTTGCCACTCGTCACGCGACTTTCCCTCCGAAGGCCCCACATAAACGATCGGTTCGAGCGTTTCCTTGACGATCGCCTCGGTCAAGGACTTCGGGGTGTAGTGCGTGCCTGTCTCCCGTCTATCGCTGCCGCTCGTTACCATGAAAGTCCCGACCGGGTAGGCTAGTGGGTATCCCCATCGGTCAGTACGGAGGAAATGGAAATAAGGCTTGATCCTATCCCTTAGGTCAGTGCTTCCGTGACAGGCCGTGAGCAACTTGTCCGCGTCCGATGCATCCACCGCTTTCGAGAGATCGTTTTTGACACGACTGGCCGAACTTCCTGTGCGCTCCTTGAGCAAGCCGGCAACCGCATCGTCACCCTTGGCCGCGGCTTCCTCGACTTCGTCCAATGTCACCCAGGGCTTTTTGGCATTTTTCGTCGCATCGAGATCGAGCGTCACGTGGTCCGCGCGCACGACGGTGCGTTCCAGCAAGCCCTCATAAACATACCCGATTTGCTCTACATCCAGCGCGCGGTACGACAGAGCGCGCCCTTGGAAAAGTTGTACGGCGTCGAGCAGCAGAAGGACCGTTCTATTGTCGATCGGTAGCGGGGTCGCCGCATCCTTCCGCCAATCGGTTCCGCGCGCACGCCCTTCGAGGAATGGATAGCGGTCGGGGTCGAAAAGCGAGCCACCAAGCGCAGGCATCCTCAGGGCTTCGTGCTCTATGCCGCCATAAACGGCACGAAAGATCGCCAGTAATCGTGACCACGCGTCGTTCCGCCGTTCCAATATCTCTTCGGATTCGGCGCGCAATTGCAGGCGAAGAGTCGAAACGGCATAATTGGCCTCGTATCGCTCGTCACCGAGCAACAATAGGCCACGCTCTTCTGCTGAGAGAAGAAACACGATGCGCATCATCACGGTCAGGCCGGCTTCGTAGAGAGCTGATGGTTCGATGCCGGCCAAAAGCTCCCGATTTCTGTCAACGTCGGCGCGATCCAGCGACTGTATCAAAACTTCGACGGCACGTCGGACCTGTTCGCCGAGCGCGTCAGTCACCTCATCCTGTAGCTTAAGAGAAGCGTCCAGCAACGCCGGTAATTGGTCGCCTTTCCCTACAAAGAACCGGCGAACACCGAGCAAATTGACGAAAGCCTGGAGGGTTTTCGGTTCCTGGCTCCAGAGGCGAGCGTACCAGCTCGCGAATGTCGTCACGGCTCCAACCGGCGCGTCAACGAGCATCCAGCGCTCACCGTTCGTGACTAGACCCAACCGCGTTCCCGTCGCCCGGCATAACTCTACCATGCGTTCGGCCGGTGAGGTCGCCCACCCGTCTCCCCGAACGGGTTCGTCCAGAGGACGATCGGGGTCCCAAACCGAGATAAGCATAAGTGGCTCGTTCGCCTCACGGTCATCGACGACCGCATAGTCCGGCACTAGTGTGAGATCATGCTCCGGTACGCGATGGCACAGACCATCAGCGAGTTCACCCCTGGATTTGAGGATATCTCCGGCACCGTCTTCGTCGAGTTCGAGGCCTTGGCGTAATACGAGGTCGATCCAGGCTTGGTGCAACTCGGAAAGGTCCGCGTCTTCCAGTTCTTTCGCTTCCCGCCATTCGTCATAGGCTTGTCGGAGTAATCTTCGTTTGTCTGACGCAACGTCTTCCAGACCTTGGGGGAACGCATCTTTCAGGACCGGTTCGGCCAGAAAAGGCCCGGATATTTCGAGAAGTGCCAGCCACTCTCCGTGCATGCTCATTTCGGTCATAGCGCGCCTCCATGAGCCATCGATTCAGGCATCAGCAATATAACGGCAACGGGAAATGTCCGGGCGGTGAACCCGTCATAACGAGCTTCGATCGCAGCGATCTCTCTTTCTTTTTCTTCTGGTATGCCCGCAAGTCGGGCCTTTAGGGCATCGATGTCGCGGCGTACTTGAGTGCGTTCGTCTTCATGAAGCTGGCTGATCCAGTCCAGCTGTTCAGGGCGGGAATCTTTCGATATCTCGTTCTCGATCGCTGAACTCAGATCGTCGAGTACCGCTCCTATGTTTCTGATCTCCTGGTCTTTACGGGTGCCAAGAGTGTTCTCCAGGTTTCGCAGCCTATCACGTGAACGTGCCTCGACAGTCTGCATGATCGATTCCTTGAACTTCGTGAAGCGCTCGGCCAATGCCTCGAAGGTATCGGTTGGTGGCTTCGCGGACGAGGCTCTCTCCAGCCACTCGTTCACCTGTGTGACCCGTTGCTCCCGCGCGAACGTTTCCTTGCGGAGATAGCCCCCCGCTACAGTGAGTTCTTCATGAAGCCTGTGATGATTACCTCCCGTAATGACGAGCCGGGAGACGACAGCGGCAGCGGGGGTTTCCAACAATTCGTCTGGGATCACGCGGACATCGACGCGATGGAGTCTCTTCACGTCGTCTTGCGCCCAAATCTCGGCGCGCATCAGCCGCAAGCACATCTGCACGAGCCGATGGTTGAGATGAACGAGAACGACGTCGTCCCGTCCCTTCGCCACCTCATGATCGAACGTGATCGGTCTTATCGTTCCAGTATGCGGGTGGCGAAGCCCCTCCATGCATCGAGACCACGATCCCGTCAAAGCCGGCATATTGAAGACAGTCCCGGCCGGCGCACCGTCTAGGTGCACTGGTTCGAGAGCGGGCCTCTCCGCGAGGGCCAAACCGGTTTTCACCGCCGCGCAAATCCTGTCTGGCGTGAGATGAAAGTCCTTTCTGGTTTCCATTAGGCGGTCGTGCAGTTTCGCGATCCTGTCTTTGAGTTCACGCTCGGCACGCACGAATTTTTTCGCTTTTGCCGCGCGTGCCTCAGCGACGCGGGTATCAAGCTCCTTGCGCGTCCCTTCGATCAGCCCCGCCATCTGTGGCGCGATGACCGGATTGACGCTACCCATGTCTTCGCGCATCGACTCCAGCTTGGTCAGTGCACGAATGATGTCTTGCTCGTGACCGCCAAGAGTGTCTCCTTCGGCTGCACCGCCATCGACGGGATGCCAAATCAGTACCTCCCCGTACTTCTGGCCGTGCCGATCTATCCGGCCGTTTCTCTGCTCCATGACGTTGGGGTTGTAGGGAATCTCTACATGGATCAGGCAGTTACAGTAATTCTGCAGGTCGATTCCTTCTGCAGCGGCGTCGGTCGCCAGCAAGATGCGGACGTCCGAGTCCTTGGGATTGGTCTGGAACGCGGCCTTGACCTTCTCGCGCTCTTCCTGGTCCATTCCGCCATGTATTATCGCGAGACGGTCACCTCCAAAGTCATGCGACGCCAGAATACGCTGGAGCCATTGATGTGTTGACCGGTACTCCGTGAAGAGAATGACGCGCCGCTCGTTCCACTCCCCGTTTTCTCTAAGATTTTCTTCGATCCACGACAGAATTGCCTTGGACTTCGAATCTGGCTTGTTCGCGGCCCTCTGGGCCCAATCGCGCATCCTGTCTACCAGCGCGTGCTGTTCGTCCGTTAGCGGCGCACTGCGTTTGCTGGCCTCTTGTACGGCCTCATCTTGCGCTGCTTCTGCTTGCCGATCGTCTGCATAATCCTCCTCGGCTTTCATGATCGCTCTTCGCAGAATGCGGTCGCCGAGCACATTGGCGTCCCGTGAGCGGGCACCGGATGTCACCGTTTGGATATGCTTCTCCAAGGTCGACGCAAAAGCCGCTGGTGAAGAGAACAATCTCTTCTTCAGCAACGTGTTTACGAACTTGGTGCCGGTATGGCTTTTCTCGTCAGTCGAACTCTCTCGACTCTTGCAGTATCGGTCCAACGTCGCGTGTATCGAACGCTCGTCGTCCGTGAACGGCACCGACAGCGCCTTGAGGCACCTCCGAGGGTACAGAGGATTGCCGTCGCTATCGATCAGATCGGTTTTTAGCCGTCTGATCATCACCTGCGAAAGCTGCCTCCCGTCGGGCATGATGTTGCGAGAGAAGCGCTGGTTATCGAGCAGCTCAAGCAATGAAGTGAATGACTCGGTATACCCGTTGTGGGGGGTGGCTGTCAGGAAAAGCCGATGCTGAAAATGAGGGGCGATCCTTCTGATCAAGCGCGTTCTCTGGCTTTCGACAACGTAGTTTGCCGAACCCGCAGGAGCGACATTGTGAGCTTCGTCGACAACGAGAATATCGAATTTACGCGGATATGTCGGATGAACTGGCAAGACATCCCGCATCATTCGTAGAGGATCACCCGCCTTTAGCCAGTCGACCGAGGTGATCAAGCGAGGATAGGATGTCCAGGGGTTCGCGTGGATTCCCCGGTCCCGCCGAAGTTGTTTGATGTAGTCGGTATTGACGATCCGGAACTCGAGACCGAATTTCTCCAGCATCTCGACACGCCACTTCTCTTGAAGAGATGCAGGACATACGACGAGTGCCGTCCGCGCACGATGGCGCAGCAACAGCTCTTGTATGACGAGCCCGGCCTCTATGGTCTTGCCCAAACCGACATCGTCCGCGATCAAAAGATTGGCCCTCGCCATTTCGATCGCACGAACCATCGGGTCGAGCTGAAAATCTTCGATGCTCACGCCGCTTCTGAATGGGGCCTGCAGGAAGCCACGGTCAGCATTAGTGGCCGCGCCCCATCGCACCGCATCCAGAAATGCTTCCAGTTCGGCAGTGTCGTCCTGCCCGGTGATCGATGGCAGACCTGCCTTTTCAATGACGTGCGCGCCGGGTTCGAGCTCCCACACGACTTCGATCTCTTCACCGAGATTGTCATCGTCAATCGAGGAAAGAGTCAGCAAATGCTGTGGTATTGTCCCGCCGCCTGTCAGGGTCGAGCCGATAACATCCGCGACGACCCATTGGCGCCGACGAACCTCGACCAACTGGCCAGGTTCGGGAACGGCAATAACGGGATGATCTTCGGGAACTGCTGCTGCCGACGTCTGGGTACTCACGCAGCCTCCGCTTCGCCAGCCTTGATGGCCTCGACGTGCTGAATGATGCTCTTGCCGATGGCACGTCCGAGATTGACGGGAACGGCGTTACCGATCAGGCGACCGATATGCTTCGTGTGAATCGGGGCTCCTTTAGGTACGAACTTGTACCCTTTCGGAAAACTTTGGAGCACTGCCCCCTCCCTGAGCGAGATCGCACGATCCTGCTCGGGATGACCGAACCGGCCGTTTCCGAACCCGAAATACTGTGTGGTCATCGTCGGGGCGGGAGCATCCCAAACCATGCGCCCGTACACGCTTGCGTAGGTCTTGCCTGTATCTTTGCGATGGCATGCAGCGACCAGGTCCTCGTCCCAATCCCTCCAGCTGCCACCGGGCTTCGAGGCGCGGATGCGCAACAGATTCAATTCCGAAAGCCTCGACGAATGGTGCAACGGGTCTTTGTCATGACGCTGCCCCGCTTCTATGGGCGGAAGCTTTCCGATCGCGTCGCGGACCGTCTTTCTTTTGCCTTCCGGAGTAGTCGGTGGACACAAGCGCAGCTCCCCCAACTTTGACGCCAACAACACAAGCCGATTACGCTGCTGAGGGACACCATAGTCTGCGCAATTGACGACGGCGTGTGATACGTGAAACCCGGAGTCCTCCAAAAGGCAAACGAACTCGGAAAAAACTTCCTGCTCTGCGAGACGAGGTACGTTTTCCATCGTCACGAGATCGGGGTTTACCTCTCGGACCAAGCGGCCGAATTCCATCAGAAGATTCCATCGCTCGTCCGATGGCCCGATCTTACCCTGCTGATATGTGGAAAACGGCTGACACGGAGCACATCCGGCCAGTAATTTATATTCCGCACCTTCGAAAGCTTTGTTCAGTTCGGCTGCATTGACGTCGGATACCGATTTCTCGAGAAAACGGGCGCTGTTGTTTTCTTCGTAAGGAAACTTGCACTCGGCATCGAGATCGACGCCCAGCCTGACCTCCAGACCAGCTTTTTCCAATCCACGAGTAAGCCCACCCGCGCCGCAAAACAGATCGACGCCACAAATACCAAAGCCACGCTTTTGCTCTTTTCCCTTTGCCCCTTTTCTCATTGCTCTCTTTTTTCTCTGCTCGTGTTTTCTTTATGCCGCACTTCGCTCAGAGTATTGTGATTCTGGACGTATTGCCGCATGAACTCCCTAAGGACCTGCGCTGCAGACTTATCCTCCGCCTTACAAGCTTCCTGGAAGCTTTGTCTCAACTCACGTTGGACACGGATGCGCAGCCCTGCATCTTTCATCGGAGAGAAGTGTACCCAATGGATACACATTTGTGTAGTATTTTCATTGTTTTCCCAGAACATATTCCTGTCAGCATAGCGCCACGGGCGTACTTACAGGGTCGTAATGGGACATTTTTAGGAGCGCTCCGGGCCGGCCGCCGCCGGAACTGCACCAACAGACCGAACCACGGTGCAACCTGTCACTATGCATCGTCGGACAAGTCCGGCTACTCGTCGCCAAGTCAAGTATCCTGCTCATAGCCGCACTCTAGTGGTTGTTGGTCCGTCTAGATAGAGACATTTCACCTGTACCAAGGCCTATCGCCCTGCTTCGCCGGAGCCGTCCGTCACCCCTCACTTGCTGATGGGGGTGCGGCGGCGCAGACGATGCAGGGCACCGGCACCCGCCCTGCTTTGCTGGAGGGCTCCCGAGCCTTGTGGCGGCAGCGCTTTACCATTTGACGCTTTTGTCTATCCAGGACGGACCAAAAGCTCTTTTCTCAAAGAAGAAGGTGACATGCTCTTTGAAAACATGATAATATGTCCATCATGAGTGGACAAGAACATGACAACATAAAGAGCCTGCTTGAGTCTGTTCCCGCAGGCTTCCTCGTGGACTCTGCCTGGCTGGAGCGCCATGGTATAGGGCGCCGCTCCGCCTATGGCTACGTCAAGCGCGGCTGGCTGGAACGCGTCCATCGCGGCGTCTTCCGCCGCCCCGCGCCCAACGCCGGCAAGGCCAACACCCTCGACTGGAAGACCTGCCTGCTCTCGATGCAGCATATCATGGGCTACGACGTCCATGTGGGCGGCACGACCGCGCTCAGCCAGCAAGGCTATGACCACTATCTGCGCCTTGGCAGCAACGCCCCTGTCTGGGTCTATGGCGAGGCCATACCGAACTGGCTGGCCAAACTGCCGCTGAACGCACCGATAGAAACCCGCAAAACCTCACTGTTCGCGGATTCGTCCCTCGGCCTCACCAAAGACGACACAGGCACAAAAGATACCCTGCCATGGGACTGGCAACTGAAGATGTCAGCGCCCGAGCGGGCAGTCATGGAAGCCATGGATGAACTGCCGGTCCATGAAAGCTTCCATAACCTCGACATGGTCTTCGAAAGCCTGACGACGCTGCGCCCGCGCATGCTCTCGGCGCTGCTGCACAGCTGCAAGAAGATCAAGGTCAAACGCCTGTTCTTCGTCTTCGCCGATCGCCACGATCACCCTTGGCGCAAGCGGCTCGATCCGGAGGAATTCAACCTCGGCAGCGGCGACCGCGCACTCGTCAAAGGCGGCCGGATACATCCGCGTTACCGCATCGTGGTGCCGGAAGAATTCGTGAAGGCGGAGGCGAGCGATGGCGCGTGAATCCTATGAAGCCCAGGTCGCGCTGCTCGTCCGCATACTCCCGTATGTCGCGAGCGAAACTATCTTCGCACTGAAGGGCGGCACGGCAATCAACCTGTTCTACCGTGATCTGCCGCGCCTGTCGGTCGATATCGACCTGACCTACCTGCCGATAAAAGACCGCGATGAAAGCCTCGCTGAAATCAACGACGCGATGGATCGCATCGCAGCATCCATCGAAGGCGGCATCGCGGGCGCCAAGACCCAACGCATCAAAGGCGGTGGCGGCGGCGCCACCCGCCTGCTTGCCCGCCTGAAGGGCGCCGAGATCAAGATCGAGACCTCCCCCGTCACACGCGGCGCCGTTCACGAACCGGAATCCCGCGCGGTCACGGAGGCCGTCGAAGAGGAATTCGGGTACGCGGAGATGCAGATCGTCGCCTTCGAAGACCTATTCGGCGGAAAGCTCCATGCCGCCCTCGATCGCCAGCACCCGCGCGACCTGTACGACGTCAAACTCCTCTATGAAAACGAAGGGCTGACAAACGATCTGTTCCGCACCTTCCTGATCTATGTCGCCAGTTCGCCGCGCCCGACGCACGAGCTTCTCAACCCGAACCTGATCGATCTCAACCAGCCCTATGCGCAACAATTCGAGGGCATGACCAAGACGCCGATCGCGCTCGATGATCTCCTGAAAACCCGAGAGCAACTGATTGCCGACGTGCAGTCCCGCTTCGACGCGAACACAAAGCGCTTCCTGCTCAGCCTGCACGATGGCGTGCCAGAATTCGAGGCCATCGATCGCCCGCAGGCGACCAAGCTACCCGCCGTGCGATGGAAGCTCATGAACGTCGAGAAGCTGATGGCTGAAAACGCCGGTAAACACGCGGCGCAGCGCGCCGAACTTGAGAAGTTGTTTGTCTGACGTTGCACATTGCAACGCAAAACCAAAGCGGGGCGTTGCGGGGTGCCCCCGCTGGAAGGGGTAGTGGAAAGCCGCCAGAGGCGGGTTGCAGCGAGGGGAAGGCTTTCCCCTTATAAATCCTCCAGCGCAACCTCGACCATGCGCTCGATATATTCCGTGGCGGACACGAAGCCTGCCATCTCCCCCATCGGACCACGCGGGTTCTTCGCCTGCCTTTCGGCCTTCTCATAGGCTTTCCGGCTCAACGTGATCGTCACGGTCACTGCATCTTCGTTATGGTTCATACGTCTGCCCTCGCCTCACGACAATTTTGCCAACTTGGCGTTGCAATAATCAATCCCCGCCGCGCTTCATACCGTAGCCGCGCCCACGGCCGCGACGGTGGCCTTTTTCCTGCGCGCGCTGCTTCCAGCTTTTGCGCCGGCTGCGGCCGTCTTCGCCCTCCCCTTCATCGGTACTGTTATGACGCCGGGCCTGCGCCGCTTCGTCAAATTCCTCCCGCAGCGCGTCATCTTCGAGCAGCTGCGGATCGGTGCGATGCGGGCGTTTATCCTGCTTCTGGGCCTTGTCCCAACTCTTGCGCAGCGGCCGGTCTTCGCCTTCGGTCTCACCGTCGCCACGAGCCGCACGGACATCTTGCGCCTTGTCATTGAACGCTACGCCCAGCCCGTCTTCCTGTAGCAGGCGCGGGTCGGTGCGCGCCACCTTCTCGTCCTGCTTCGGCGCTGCAGCTGCACGCCGCACCGGTGCGGCGCGGGCCGCCAGAGCCTCGCGCTTGAGGTCGCGTTCGAGCGCCATGCGTTCGCGCCGGTCGATCTTGTCGAGCGCCTTTTTCCGGCCTTCGAGCGCGATCTTCTCCCGCTCGTGCCGCCGGTCGAGCGCCTCGTTTTCCAGCTTATGACGCTCGCGCGGATCGAGGCCGGCCCGGCCCGCAATATGCCCGATGACCGATTGCAGCGCCGGCGTACCGGCAACAAGATCGGCCACTTTCGCGCGCATGCGGAACACCACACCCGATGCTTCCGTTTGCTGCGCAGCATGGAGCGCCATGCGTTCTTGTTGCTGCGTCAAAAACAGCGCCTGTTCCATCTGTCTTAGCGCCAGCCAACGCGCGGCCCGGGCGCGCTCCATCGCGGCGCGTTTTTCGGCGGAGCGGCGTTTGACAGTCTCCTCCTGAGCGGCGCGCTCTTCACGGGCGCGTTCGGCGCTGGCTTTTTGCTGCGCACTGACCTGCTCCTTGGCCTGCTCGACCGATGGCAAGGATGACGGATCGAGGGATTTCATCCGAGCCCGCATCTCCTTGCGAGGAACGTCCTTGAGATAGCGGGACAGGGAATGCACGTCACCAAATCGGTCCACGACGGCGAAGGCGCGGCGATCGCCACGTGCCAGGATATAGCCGCGCGCCTCCAGCGCATGACGGAACGCGCTGGCGCTGTCCGCCTCGCAATAGGCGGCGGTGATGTCTTCGCGGCGCTGCTCGGGCGTGATGCCGGATTTTTTCTGCTGGGCGTTCTCGGCAAGCGTGGCTTCGAGCTTGTCCTTTTTGAACTGCTCGCGCTGCTTCCACGCCTTCAGCCCTTCCGGCAACTCGTGTCCATATTGCTCGGCAAGATGAACGGCCATGTCGCAGAGCTTGCGGCGATCATGTGCCATGTGGATCGCCTTCATCTCGGCTCCGTCAATGCGCGACCAGACGACGTGGCAATGTTCACGGCCGTCCTTGATGTGAAAGACCATGGCACGTGGCTGACCGGTCAATCCCAGCCTGGACTCGATGGCCTCTACGGCCTCGATGTACTGCTCCCGCGTGAGTGGCTCGGAGGGATTGACGGACAGGCTGTAGAGCGGCTTTTGCGCCTTCGTGCCGCTGGCCACCGCCTCGAATTCAGCGAAGGCGCCGTGCAAATCATCGGCGATCGTGCCGCGAATATCGGCAAGCTCGACGCGCTCGTTATCGTAAGCGTTGAGGAGATGGGTGGCGAGATCGGAACCGCCGGACCGGGCGCTGCCTTTGAGGATCATGACAGCCCCCTCACGGTTCCCGGCCGAGCGACGAAAACAGCACCGTGCGCATCTCAGACAGGTCGCGCTGCGCGGCGATGATCGTCTCGGACAGAAGCTCAAGATCGCCAGATGCATGCGCTTGCCGCAGCGCACAAGCGATGGGACCAAGGGCGGCGATCATGCGTGCGGCCAGTTCCCGATCCATCGGCGGCGTGCGGGTCGAACGGAGCGGTGTCTGACCGAGAACGGCGTAGCGAATGAGACCTGCAACAGGCACACCGGCGGCATCCGCCTGCGATTTCACGAGCGCGGCTTCCTGCTCGTTAAAGCGCGCCTTGAGTGTGATCTGGCGCTGTCTGGTTTCGCTTCCGCTGCCAGCCATGGTTCGATCCTTTCCACCCTCCTCACACCGGCTGCACGGCCGCCCCGTGCTCATGGTCCAGCGCCGAATTCGCTGGTCGCCGTCCAGGGCGCGAACGCCTTGGTCGATGGGTTTCCAAAGGGAGAGCCGAAGTCTCCCTATGGTCGACGCCGGTGCCGAAACACCGGTCGTGGTCCAGGGTGCGAAAACCCTGGCCGTGGGATCGAAGGGGCGCGGAAGCCCCTCGTCTGGTTTCCAAAGGGCACGAAGGCTCTTTGGTCGTGGTGCAGCGCCGAAACGCTGACTGCGGAAACACCGGGGCCGGAATCGGTCTCTATGGTGCTTTCCGCACAAGCCGGGGATGGAACGGGGGCGGCAATTGAGCCCCCTTCCCAAGATGGCGCGGGGACCCCGCGCACATCTTGTACTCCGTGCTAACGACCTATGAGTTCAGGATACGGCTACAAGTTTAGCAAAATCTTAACGCCTGCTCCCTATCCCGCGTAGAGCCTGCGATCCTGTTGATTTACTTTCACTTTTACGCCGAATTTTCTGACGCGACAAGGATTGGACACGGCGTATGGCTGCCGAGAGACCGATGACTCAAGCGGACTGAAAGAGGGCGCTGCGGACTCGAACGGGTTGTCGAGGAGACTATGGCGTCTCGCGTTCGAGGAACACTGCTTCGGCCTCAACGATATAGTCCAGAAGCGCAACATCTGTCCTGCACTCTGCGGCGACCGTCGTCGGCCATCGTCCGAACGCATCCGGTCCGAAAGGCGCAGAAAATTCCTCGACAAGGAGTCTCGCGAGTTCCAGGTTGTTCGATCCTACCGCGATATGCAGCGGCGTCAGACCCGTCTTTTCATGGCGGGCATCGACCTGCGCACCGGCTCTCAGGACGGCCAGGGCGTCGTCATTGCGGCCTTGGAACGCGGCACGGATCAGGCTTTGTGCCTGCTCCGCTGCACCGTCTTCCGTCTGGCCCTTTGGAATGCGTTCCCGCGGTGGTCTGGCCATGGCGCTTACCCTTTTTCCGCATCGCGCTCGACCCGGGCAAAGAGCCGTATGGGCGACACGTACCTGTCCTCTTCACCGTCCGGGTTCTGGGGCGCAATCACAAGAAGATACGCTCCGGAATAGTTGTCATTTTTCTCAAGCGTCCAGATGGTCGAGCGTGGGCGGCGCGTTAGGCTGTCCCGCCCGATCCAGAGCAGATAGCGGTCCTCCACAGGGACAGCGATACCCTCGGTCGCCAGACGCACCGCCGCAGCCGTCTTCTGATCGGGGAATGGATTATGGATGGTTTCGCTCGTGCGGAAAAAAGGTCCGTCCTGCCGGCGCTCCAGAACGAGCGTCGAGTATGGCATCAGGTCGGAAAAACTTGCTCCCTTCCTGACCATCGACAAACCTTCCCCCGTATGCATGGCCGACGAGTAGCGGACATCGAGTGCGATCCGGTCCCTGCGAAGCCAGTCGGAGTCTACATGCGGCGTGGCGGTGAAATTCCCGAGCGCAGCGCCCAGACTGGACACGTGCTGCTCGGCGGAAAAATACGGCAGCGCCCTCGCAAATTCGTAGCACATAGACACATTGAGGTCTTGCGTCTGGTGCGCGTGCGCGAGGAAGCGCTGCAAGGTGCGCATCGACATTTCCCGCCGGAGCGGATCATGCCGGCAAATCTCGTCATACAAGGTGGGCGCACCGATTCCGCGTTCCGACATATAGCGCAGCAAGGCATCGCGGACGTCCGCGCGTTCGGCGATCGTAAAGTCCCGCTTGATGTCGGTCTCGGTATCCAATGTTGCAGCAGCTCCGGACGCTTGCTTTAGCGAACGGTAACAAACCGCCACTCCGCCGCCAAGGCCGGCAACTCGTCGGCGGCGGTCATCTGCGGCGAACAATTAGAACAGGTTCAATTGCCGGGCCGCGGCCTCGCGGGCTTTCCACGCGTCTGACAGAGACTCCACGTCCAGCCACTTGCGGGCGTAGGCGACGGGGCCGCCTTCGGTCTCGACGGCTTCGCGGCTCGTGAAGTGCGAGCGATAGCCGGTCTCGGTCATCGGCAACGGCACGCGCTCGTCGCTGACGAGTTCGAGATGCGCGACCTGATGACCGTCGAGATCGATACCGAGCCATTGCGGCGTCCAACGGACCGAGAGGGCGATGCCCTCCCAGTCGATACGGTAGGTTTCGGTGACGCGCGTCATGATGCACCTTCCGCCGGGACGCCGTCATGGTCGGTCAGCGCCATATCGGGCGTGACGCTCACGAATAGCGGCGTGATCCGGTATTCGCCGGCGTCTTCGGTCACGGCCACGATGGCCGCGGCGGGCGCGCCGTTCACATGGCAGGACAGCAGCGCGAAATTGCTGTATTCGCCGGATGTCAGCGCCTCGAAGGCGCTGACGTGATCGCTTGTGATATGCGTGCTCATGTGACGATCCTCCCGTTCTCACGGGCGACGGCGGCATAGGCGCCAAGGCTTCGGTCGGCCCTGAAGGACCTGTCGCGTTCTGCCGGAAGCCCGAAGGCGCCGCGGACGCTCTCGATTTCGGAAATCCGCACGCTGCCGAGTTCGGCGCAACCGAGTCCGAGATCACATAGCCCGAAGGCGATGTCCGGTTCGTCCGGATCGAGTTCGGCGATCAGCCAGGTGCAGTTCGCATCGGGCGTGAACAGCTTCACGACAGGTTTGTGATCGGGCGGCTCCTGCCCTTCGGCGAAGGCCGCGGCAGTCGCGCGGCCTTGCTCGATGAGTTTCCGGTATTCGTTAGCGGGGATCAGTTTCATCGGACTTCTCCTCGCTGTGCGGGTTAAACGTAGCCGGCAGGATCACCAGACGGCCCTCGGTCGCGGCGATCGGTGTGCGCAGGTTGCCTTTGAAGCCCTTGCCGGATTTTGTCGGCCAGAGGCCCGACAGTTCGGTCCAGTGGGGCTCGCCTTCCGGCGTGTCCTGTACCAGCCAGGCCCGGAATTTCGGGCGAGTGCCGGACGGCTTGTCCTGCGGTTGGGTTTGCGTTGCGTCAGTCATTTTCAGTCTCCTTTTCGTTGCGGGCTGGCCCCATGCCAACCGATGCCGACGCGTCCGGCGCATGCGCCGGGGCGGCTGCAACGCATTGTTGGGGGACCGTCGCGCCGAAGCCTTGGCGAAGGCGGATGGGGGAGCCGACAAAGCAAGTTGCAGCGCTGAGCCCCGCGTCTTGCGCTAGCTTCGCGCACGGTCTGGCAATGCGGGTTGCCCTTGCAGAAAGGCGGGAGACGAAGATGTTGGAACGCCATCCGATCGCGGATCAAAACGCCATGCGCCTGTTTTTCCGAAATTTCGGAAGGACAATCTGCCGGTGCGGATTTGCGCCTGTGAACGTGACCGCCGCCGACAGGTCGCCTGCGGCACGCGAAACCTGCACAAACGCCGATGCTCTGCTAATATGCCGCCATGCGCATCCTGTTCGTCTGCACCGCCAACAAGTTGAGGAGTCCGACCGCAGAAGATGTCTTCCGCGACACGCCCGGAATTGAAGTCATCTCGGCAGGGACAGATTCAGAAGCGCCGCGCCCATTGTCGAAGGAGTTGGTGGCCTCGGCCGACATGATCTTCGCGATGGAAGCCCACCACCGTGAACGTATCCGCAAGAAGTTCAAGCAACGCCCGCCGGACAACCGGATCGTCACGCTGCATATCCCGGATGAGTACGAGCGCGGCGATCCCGCGCTTGTGGCATTACAGAGGGAAAAGGTCGGCACGCGGCTTTTGGCGCTAAACGGCAGCCGTCCTTAGATGCAAGACGGCAAAGGCGCATGGATACGAGGCTGATTGGGTTTATGAAGTTTCCTGGACGAGCTACTCGAATGTCCGCTCGCGCCCACCGCCGAGATCGCATTTTGGTCTCATCGCGCGACGTTCTCTGCGCATACGAATAGCCTCCAGGCGGGATTCTTCTGTTCCTGTCTTTTCAAGTTGGCGAATTGTTTCGTTGAAAAATGCATCACTTTCTTTTAGCGCGTGAATGCTCTCGGTAACAGCGGCATACCCAGCTGCAATTTTGGCGGCTTTATCACCAGAATATTGTGCGGATTTGTTAAAATGCCGATCCAGTCTTTCTTGCATCTCTTCTAGTCGCTTTATGTCGTCAAATATCTTTGCCATCAATGTCTCCAGACCGTTAAAATAAGTCAGCCTTTATGACATAAATAAATGTTATTCTGCAAGAAATTGCTTGAACGTAACAGTGGCTAATCCCCGCGCGAGGGATCGTTACCTTCAGGCCAAGACAACAGGCTTGCAGCGCGTAAGCGCCTAGAGCCCGGTCCGGCTCATGCCGGGCGCGCCCTTCCACAACCACCGTGTCCAACCCGTGTCGTCGTCTTCAGACTGGCCGGTCCCCAAATTCATCCTTGAGAGAAAGGATGAGAAACCGGGATGCTCGGGATTGTTTTGGGATCAGCGGCGGTGGGTGCGACGGGATATGTCGCCTTGCGCTGTCGTTTCAAACAGGATGCGACAACCTACGGGTCCGCGTCCCGTTTATCCCTGTGGAGCGCCCTCCAACATGGCTTGTTCCGCCGGAAAGGCATGATCGTCGGCGATTGGTCGTTCGCCGATCTACCGGTCTATTACGAGGACACGCACGCGATCACCTTCGGCCCGTCCGGCAGCGGCAAGGGAACGGCGGCAATTCTGCCGGCCATTCTGGATGCCCGCTTTGTATTCATCAACGACCCGGGCGGCGAGAACGCGGCGATCGCGATCAGGGAATGGCGTGCCAAAGGCTACAAGGTCACCGTTATCAATCCGTTCGGGATGCATCCGGAAAAGCCGTGGGCGCTGCCGCGGCACGGCTTCAACCCGATGGATATTCTCGATCCCAAGGACCCGCAATTTCCCGCGCATGCCGAGCTCCTGGCGGAGATGCTCACGCCGCGTAGCGGCCGTGAAGCAGGCTCCTCGCAGTTCTTCAAGGATAGCGGCCAGACCTTCAAGCAAGCGCTGAACATTCATACCCGTACGGCACGGCCGAAGGATCAGCACCATCTCGGAACGCTCTATGAGATGGTGAATCTATCAGCTGAGGGCTGGGGCAAGCTGCTCAAAGAGATGCAGGCCAACCCGGCCGCCGACGGACTCGTGGCGGCCGAGGCCAACGCCATGGAGCGTCGCGAAGAACAAGCGCCCGAAGAGTTCTCGGCCATCATGTCCACGATCCAGCAGGATTTGCGTTGGCTCGCCGACCCGATCGTACGGCAGAACCTGAAGCGCAGCGATGTAGATTTCACGGCCCTCAAGGGAACGGACCGAAACGGCCGGCCCGTGAAGGGCTGTATCATCGTCGTTGTTCTGCCTCTGGAATACAGCGAAACCCATGCCGCCATTCCGCGCCTGGCTATGGGCTGCGCGATCTGGACTATGCAGCGCGCCCCGCTCGCCCGCGAGAAGGTGCTATTCGTCATCGACGAAGCGGCAGCGCTGCGGAAGATATCACGGTTTCCGAACTGGCTCGCGACGCTGCGCAAATACCGCGTCGTGCTCTGGCCCATCTTTCAGAATATCGGGCAGGTCAAGGCGCTCTACGGTCAGGAATGGCAGGGATTCATTGCAAATTGCGGTCTGCGGCAGTTTCTCGGCGCCGCCGATCTGGAGACGGCGGAGTATATCCACCGGCTCGTCGGCGAACGCACTGCGGAAAGCCGGTCGGTCAATGCCGAAGGTAAGGCTTCGACGTCGGAGACACGGCGCCCGCTTCTGACCGTCGATGAAATCCTGCACTTCGACGGTGACAAGCAGATCGCCTTCATCCGCAATCTCAAGCCGGCGATCCTGCGTAAGACGCGCTACTGGGAGCGCGCGTCGCTACGAGGGCGGTTCAACCGCAACCCGTATCAATCGGGCCGCAGGCCGCCTGCCTTTGGGGCGCTGGCAAGGCGGCTCTGGGGAAAGGCGCTCTATAGCGCGGCCTTTTTGCTCGCGCCGCATCCGGCTGCAGCCCTGATCTACCTGGCCGGCCTTGGCTATGGCCTGTTCCGTCTTTGGGAGTTTGCCAGTCATGTCCTTTGAACGCTGGATCATCGACCTTCTGCCACCCTGGGTGATTGACGAGGGTTGGCTGCCGCATCTGGCGCTGTTTGCCTTTCTGATCGGGCTGCGGCTGCTACCGATCATGATCGCCGGGCTGTGCCAGCTGCTCGGCGTTTTCGCGAAGCTGTTCTTTGCCGCCTTTCTAGCAATCCTGCCAGCGGCGGCGATCGGGCTCGGAAGCGTCTTCGCGTTCGCATTGACGGGCGCCGGGCGGCTCGCGCTGCTCATCTGGTTCATCGCGCTCGAAGCCCGCAGCAGCGACGCGCACGGCGACGGCGATGGTGATAATCGAGCCGGACCGGACACAGCGGCGGGATCATCCGGAATCGCCGAAGCCTGTGCCCTGCTCGGCCTGCCCGAGAACGGGTTCACGCCAGATGATCTCAAGCGCGCCTATCACCGCGCCATCAAGCGCGCGCATCCCGACCAGGGCGGCACTGCGGCGGACACCATGGCGATCCTGAGCGCCCGTGACCGCATCAGTGAACATTTTGGATGGAGCTAGGAGAACGATAATGAAGTTCAGACTGCCAGACTTGACGGCAACAGGCGGCGCGATCCGGCGCGCAAAATCGCGGCTGCGCGCCTTCGACGACGCGCGTGCGGACCGCCAATATCTTGCCTGCCGCTGCGCCAGGACAGACACGCCGTTCGAGGCGGTATTTATCCGCCAGCGCGGCAAGCCGTGCTACGCGTTGGAATCTGTGCGCAAGCCGGAGCCGCAGATCAACCAAGGTGCCGCCAGTTCTGCTCCGACGACGCAGTACGACATCCGGCATTTCGCGCTGGACGCAGTGGTCTGCCCGCATTGCGGAGAGCTCCAGTTCACCAAATGCGGCCGCTGCGGCGCCTTCGTCTGTGATGGGCGCTCCAAACGGCGGCGCAGCGGCTTCTATTTTCGCTGCGCGCCCTCCTGCGGCAACGAAGGGACGATCGGCACGCTTGAGACCATCGAAATGACAGCGCCACCGCGCGCGCTGCAGATCACGCTGGACAATGCGCCGCTGCGCCTCCTGAAACCCAAACCCTGAACGGAAAGACCATGATGGAACATGACGAAACAATAACCGGGCAGCGCGCCCCGCGCAGGACGCCGGATGATATCGAGCGCGATCTCACCCAGGCCAGCGACGAGGAGCTGCGGCTCGTGATCAAGGTCGCGAGCAATCAACTGACGCTGCGTGATGCCGAGCGCAAACGCGAGGCGATGGCGAAGATCAGGATGCTGGCCAAAGAGCACGGTCTCAACGTGGCCATCGATCGCCCGCCGCGTAAACGCGGCCGGCCCGCCAAGAAGGAGTAAGAAGATGACATTCCTTAAGAACTTTGGTGCCGCAATACTTGGGCATCCGCGAATCCACCGTGAGGGCGACATCGTCCGTCTGCGGGGCGACTACCCTAACCCCGAGTCCGGACGCTGGATCGGCTATAGTGCGCTTTTCGTCATGCTTGTAGTGATCATTGCCGCACCCGCTTTCTATTACGGCCCGCGAGAGCCAGAAATCAAGGATATCGGAGACCTTATGGCGGCGATCATTCGGGGTCTTCCGGCTGCCGTTGCGCCACTGCTCGATCTCGTGAAGGACTGGCGACCGGGGATGCCCCTGCCAGACCTGCGGGGCTGGGCAAACGGCCTCGCCGTCCTTCCCGCCATGATATTGGTCACCGGTTTCGCCTGGCATATCTGGCGCTTCGCTTTCGACCGGCCGTTCCTGCTCGTGACCTGCGACGGCAACACCATGGCCGTCCAGCGCGGTCGCCTCGGGACGCCTAAGCAAATCGATGTTTCCGGGATCGACGCCGTGCTCGTTGGACGCCGCGTATCAGGAGCGCACGAGGTGCTGCTCCAGCACAGCGGCGACCTGACCCGGCTGGCTGTGGTCAAGGGCGAGGAACGCCGCGCCCTGCTTCTCAAGGCAAAGCTGGAAATGATGCTCTCGGGAGGGTCCGGATCATGACGGAGCAAGAAATCAAAGAGTTGCGCCTGAGATTGGCACGGGAAGTCGAGCGATATGCCGAACGTGACGACTACATCACCGGTGCATGGGTGAAGATCGGCGAAACCAATGCCCTCGCTCTGACCAGCGAGGCGGAAATGCTGGTCTTCGACATCGCGCCGGAACAGGTCGCATCGCTTCAGACGGCATATGCGGGCTACCTCGTTCTTGAAGACCTTATCGTGCCCTCGCTGTTTGACGATCGCACGACCGAACTCATCGAAAAGGCCCGCGACCTGGTCCCGCCGCTGAAGAGCTTCGGGCGGAACATCCCCTTTGCGACCGGGATGATGGATGAACGATTCTTCGCCTGGTTTGCACGGGAATTCTTCGGGATTTCGCGACGCCAAGCTTACGCGATCTACGCGAAACACGACTTCAACGTTCACGCGAGCGTGGTCTTTTCGGACGAGTGAATGACGAGGGATACCTACCGGAAAAGGAGGCCAAGAATGGCATATGACGACAAACTAAGGGACTTTTACGACGGGCTAAATCACGGCTACGCTTCCGGCGTGTATGGTGCTCTGGGGAATTCCCTGAGACAGGCAGGCCAAGCGCCTGTGACGCCGCCGCAACCTGCGCCAAAGCCGGTGTGTGTAGTGCCATCAAGCGCGATCCCGGCACGGAGCGGGAATCGGCAGTTTTTCGACCCGGCGTGGGCGCGGAAATCAAACGGCCAATCTCAACCAAAGGCTCCCCAGACGCGCCGGAGAGTAAAACGGCAGTCGGGATCTTGCGCAAAAGGCCGCGGTTTTTGGGCTCGTATTTTGCGAGGCCTGTGCGCGGTTTTTCTCTAGTGTATCGGGGTCGCCTCCAAGGGCGACCCCGACCTTTCAGTCTTGGCGACAATGCTCGCGTTCGCACTGGTAAAAGACATCGTCGCCGGCCGGGCCGCAGTCACGCCAGCGTTCATCATTGAGCGGAATGCTTTTCGCAGCCTCTTCGGCGGCATTCTCGTCGTCGGCCTCGATGATAATGTTGTGCACGATGTATTCGCCGCGTGAGATGATGAATTTGGTCATGGTTCGATCCTTTCATTGTATCGGTTCGGTTGATGGAAGAGAGGCCGCCTATGCGGCGGCCTCGTCGACGTCTTCGACCACAGGCTGCAAGCCGTGGAGGAAATCGGTGGCGCGCTGCGCGTATGCGGCGGCTGTGAATATGGCGCGCTTGTCGTCCTTCAGGACTTTGAGCCAGCTGCCGATATAGGCGGCGTGGTCTTCGCGATCTTCGAGGGTGAGCCCGAGATCGGCGCAGAGGAACGCAGCCCCAAGCTCGGCCACGAGCTCTTCGCGGGCGTAGCCTTCGTCACCGAAACGCTTGCGCCCGAAGTCACGATCGAGGCGGCTCTTGTGCCGCGTCCAGTGAGTGCATTCATGTGCGAGCGTGGCGTAGTAGCTTTCGGCGTCGCGGAAGCTTTCAAAGACGGGCATCTGGACGTAGTCCTCAGGCGGGCAGTAGTAGGCACTGCTGCCGCCGTGGCGGATATCGGCGCCGGTATCGGCGAAAAACGCATCCGCGGCCTCGATCCGCTGATCGGGATTTAGCTGTGACTTGGCGGGCGCGTAGTAATGCGCCGGAAGCCCCTCGATTTGCTCGATATTGAAGACCGTGTAGCCCTTCATGAAGGGGATCATCTGATCGATCTCCTCGCCGGTCTTTTCATCGGTTTCGGTGCGCGTGAGCGTGTTGGCATAGACGACGGGCGAGCCCTTTTCACCTTTCCGGACATGGCCGCCGAGTTCGCGGGCCTGCTTGAAGGTCATCCAGATCGGGGCGCCGAAGTGCCGTTCCACTGATGAAGCCCAGAGCGTCAGGATATTGATGCCGCTATAGGGCTGTCCGTTGTGGCGCAGCGGGCGGGAGACGGGCCCGGCGGCATGCGCGGCGTTCCAGGGCTGTGTCCAGGGTTTGATGCCCTGCTCCAGGGCGGTGACGATCTGGTTGGTGATGCGGGTGTAGATGTCTGCGCGGTTCGTTTCGGTCTTGCTGGTCATGTCTTTCTCCTTCCGTTTGGCGTTTCCTCAAGACGCGTCACGGAAGGACGGGCGCATAAGACGGCTGGTCATCGCGCCTTCAGGCGCGTGTACGGCCAACACGGTCCGGTGGAGCCGAAGGCGGATACGGATGGTGCGGGCAGGTCGTTGACCGGACGGCGCGCTCGGCCAATGATGCGTCTGAAACTTGAGGAACGCCTTTACGGAAGGCGACATGACCGTGCCGGAACGTTACCGAGCATCGGCAACCAGGCATTGTTCACCGAACGGGATCACCGTCCGGCAGGACAATTCTCCCGATGGCACACCGCGATCAAGTGCACCCCCGCCCCGCGCATCCTAAGCCCGCTGGAAACAGGATAGACCGCGCGCGAAATTGTGGCGCGTTGTGGCAAATAACCAGAATGGAACCGGCAGGGGCCCAGATGATGACCATAGCTGTCCGCGTGAACGTCGTGCGCTGACCGCCGAAAACGGATCACGAGCGCTTCAGAATTTGCCACAAACTTGCCACAAGCCGAAAGAGACCGAAAAAGAGAATGGCGGATTCATGCGGGTTACGGCGGGGCGCTATTTGTGGCAAAAATTGAGGAAATCTAGTGGTTTCTTTACAGAATACGCCGCTAAGTCATTGATTTAATTATGGTAGCGGAGGAGGGACTTGAACCCCCGACACAAGGATTATGATGCCTTTAAAAATGCAGCCGTGCCGAGGCTTAGAGGTCACTCGCCACAAATTCGCCACAAGTCTTCTTGCTCGTTATCGAGGATATAAGACGGGTTTGCTCGTCTTGCTCCCATTCGACACGCTCAACAACGTGCCCGTAGATGTTCAGGGTCGTTTGGATGTCGGAGTGTCCCATCAGTTTTTGAATGCGCTTCAGATTGACGCGGTTTTCGATAAGCATGGATGCATAGAAATGTCTCAAGTCGTATGGCTTATATTTCGGCACTTCGACGGAGTCGCCTTCGCTGTGATCGATAGTGACGAGACCTGCTTCGATGCAGGCCGCCTGAAATCCTCTGCGGCGCCAATTATTGCTGCTCAGCCAGCGTCCATTTGAGGTCGGAAAGGCGAGATCGAAATCGTTCGGCGCGGCGTCGTTTTGCGCGTAATGCCTGACCATGTCGAGCGTTTCCGGGCTGAGATCGACGAACCGGCGCCCGGATGCCGTTTTGGTCGTAGAAATCTTCTGGCCACCGGCATCAAGCGCCCGCTCGACCATGACACCACGTTCATTGAAACTGGACCTGGCAATGACGAGATATTCCTGCGGCCGCATACCGCTATCGACCGCAAGATAGAGCATCGGACGGTAACGTTCCCACGTTCTGGCGATCTGAAGATTTTTCGAGTTGGCAAGGCGGTCCGCCGCCCGCAGCAAGGCATGGATGTCGCTCTCTGACGGGATCGTCACCGGCTCATCATAACGTGACGTGGCTGCAACCCGTACACCGGCAGCAAAATCATGTTGCAGGAAACCGCGGTTGACAAGTTCGAGCACCATGGAATGAAAGTAGGAAAGGACCTTGCGCGCCTGATCTCGGCTATGGTTCCGCAGCAGCCAGGAACGAAACTCGACTACATCGGGCGCGCTGAGCTCGCTCAGTGGTTTGGGCCACTCATAGTCGTTGATGATGCCGGCGCGGTAGCGGTACGTCTTCAGCGTATATGGCGTTACGGGATCGCGGCCACCCCGCCCCTCCTTTTCACAAACATCAAGCCATGTTCGCACACCCTCCTCGACACTGAGGTGCCGGTTTGGGGTTGCGCCCGCCTTGAAGGCGTCGCCGCTTTCAAGGAACGCACGGGCTTCCTTCAGCGTGTCGAACGTTTTGTATGCGTATCCGGTCTTTGCTGCTCTGCTTGCGTATCTGACCTGATAGGTAACGCCCCTTTTTCCAGTCCTTTTTCTAATATCACTCATTACTGCTCAATAAATTATCGAAAAACTCCTGAATGTATCACTCTCTAAGATTATTTTCAGCATCTATTTGCGCTTCGCGATAGATGTTCACAAGCGTGCCCTTTTCAATCTTGAGCCTTCCATCAATCGGATCAACAAAGAATGGCAGCTTGCGGCGGCCATATACATCGGTTTCGGCGGCGCGCTTTATCTGCCTGTCACTGAGTTCGACCCCCATCTCCGCGAGCAACGATCGGGCTTCATCCATTCCAATATAGCTAGGGAGCTTCATCTATTCTTTCCTGTAGCTTCAACTCAAATCATAATCCCAGCACGCCGGCCGGTTGTATTGCGTATGAAGCCGATAAATTGGCTTGCCGTCATACCGCCCCCGTAGTGGGGTGTATTCTCCAAACGCATCAGTCAAACCAAGCTTTAGCTTTGGCTTGGTGATGTATTTCACGTTGTGTTCGTCCTTGAGAATCTGGATGTCAGTCCAGAGGGCCTGCTTGAACTCCTCAATGGTCATGACACCTATCTTGGAGTAATCGATCGTCAGGCCGGGTTTTTCATTGCTGTTGTTCTTCTTTCTGCTCATGGCGGTTCCGTTATTTTGTTATTCCTATTTTACCGTTATGGCCTTTAACGTTCTGTTAATTTTTTCGGGCATTTTATCTTTGCTGCGCCCGCGAAACGCGCTGTGGGCGGCAGATAAGAGCGAGCGCTTGATCTGAACATTGCACGCAGTTCGGGTTTACTGAACCTGCCATTTCGGCGAGTGAATATCCCTCCGGCACCTTTTCCATTCTCTGTTCTCCACCCGTCCATGAGGGCCTTCTGTGGCCGATGATGATGACGGGGGACGGCGAAAGGCCTCGATGGTCGGGGCTCTCGAACAGAGAAGGAGTCGCCGTTATGACTGAGATATTCACCCGCGCCGCACTGGCGCAGCAAACCCTCGCGGAACTTCATGTCCTGTTCCGCCAGGCACAAGCGCAGCTGGCAAGTTGCGAGCTAGGCTCTCACGAGCACTTCGCGCATGCCGCAAACCTGCAAAATGTCAGACGCGAGATCGCGATCCGCACAATTCCTACACCGCGCCCCTAGCGCGGTCACCGGCCGGCCGCACAGGCCGGTCGGCACGTGTGTTCCGTTGCGGTGTCCAATCCGTGTCCACGAAAAATGACGGCCATGAACCTAACTAATAGCGTGAGACGGATCGCAAGCTACGCGCGGGACATTAACGGCCATGGCCCTAAAGCGGGAGAAAAGCACGAAGATAGCGCAACCCGTAGAGCCGGTGGCGGTTGACGAGGCGCTATGTGCGCTCGTCAGGGCTATTGCCAAAATGGCGGCCGCCGAGGATTATGAGGCAAGCAAAACCCAAACCTCTTCGCGACCGAAGGGCTCATCCTCATGAGCGCCGCCATGATTCCAGCCGTCATATACGCCCGCTATTCGACCGACATGCAATCAGCCTCTTCGGTCGAGGATCAGATCAGGCTGTGCGCCGAGCGCGCGGCCCGCGAGGGCATGGCGGTGACGCAGCACTATGCCGATCACGGCATATCCGGCGCGAGCCTGATGCGTCCCGGCATCCAGCAGCTCTTGCAGGATGCCATGGCGGGCAAGTTTCAGGTGGTGATCGCCGAGGCGCTGGACCGAATTTCCCGCGATCAGGAAGATATCGCCGGTGTCTACAAGCGGCTGAGCTTTGCAGGCGTCCAGATCATCACACTTAGCGAAGGCGCAATCAGCGAGCTGCATATCGGCCTGAAGGGCACAATGAACGCGCTCTTTCTCAAGGACCTGTCGGATAAGACACGGCGCGGTCTGCGCGGTCGTGTCGAGGCAGGCAAGTCCGGCGGCGGCAATTCCTACGGATATGATGTTGTCCGCAAGGTCAACGCGGCGGGCGAGCCTGAACGCGGGGATCGCAAGATCAACGAAGATCAGGCCGATATCGTGCGCCGCATCTTCAACGAGTATGCTGCGGGCACGTCCCCGCGTGTGATCGCGAAGACGCTGAATGGCGAGCATGTGCCAGGGCCGACCGGCAAGACTTGGGGGCCGTCCACGATCCACGGCAACAAGGATCGCGGCACCGGCATCCTGAACAATGAGCTCTATATTGGGCGGCTGGTCTGGAACCGCCTGCGCTACGTCAAGGACCCCGAGACCGGCAAGCGTCTGTCGCGTCTCAATCCGGCCGATCAGTGGATCGTGCAGGACGTGCCGCATCTGCGGATCATCGATGATGATCTATGGCAGAGGGTAAAAGCGCGGCAGGACGCCACGGCGCTCGGCAAGCATGACAAATCCAAAGCTGAAGGGTTCTGGGATCGGCGCCGCCCGCGCTTCCTGCTTTCCGGCCTGATCAAATGCGGGTGCTGCGGCAGCACGTTCGTAAAGATCAGTCAGCAACATTTCGGCTGCGCCAGCGCGCGCAACAAAGGCACCTGCGAGAACAAGCGCACGATCCGCCGCGATGTCCTCGAAGGTTCGGTGCTCAACGGCCTTCAGCATCGGCTAATGGATGACAAGCTTCTGGCGGTGTTCTGCGAAGAATACACCCGGCACATGAATGCACTGCGCACGGCCGAGAGTGGCAACCGCGCGAAGGATGAGGCGCGGCTCCAGAAGGTCATCCGGGAGCTTGACCGGATGATCGATGCCATCTGCGACGGCGTGCCTGCCGAGCGCGTGAAGGATCGCATGATCGCGCTGGAAGCCGAACGCGCCGAGATCGAGAAGCGGTTGGAGGCCGAGCCCAAGGAGGAAAAGCCGTTGCTGCATCCTTCGATGGGGGAGCGCTACCGCCAGGGCGTGATGCGACTGCGTGAGTCACTCGCCGATCAAAACGCGCAGCATGAAGCGGTGGAGATTCTGCGCGGCCTGATCGACCGGATCGTACTACACCCCTCTTCCGAGGAGGCCAGCGGCTTCGTCATGGATATCGAGGGTGATCTTGCCGGCATTCTAAGCCTCTGCCAGACAAGCAAAAAGGCCGCCGGGCTTTCGCCGGACGACCTCATGCAAATGAAGCTGGTTGCGGGGGTAGGATTTGAACCTACGACCTTCAGGTTATGAGTCGTTTCGAACGAACCATGAACAATCACTCGGAACCGCGCTATACTTCGTGTTTCCCGTCGCTTGCAGCCCCATGCCACGCATCGTCCCTACGCCAGATTTCGCAAGAAACCGCCATCAACCTCTCCCTCTTGCTTCCACTGTGCTTCCACAGGGCAAATGTGGATGTTCCGGTAGCATGAAATCATCACCGCCTTTGCTCACGCCCGGTCCTTCAAGCCGATCAGTACTAGGCAAGGCTTCCCCTAAAGCGGTAGCTCGGGCCCGGCGCAACCAGGGACCGAGGCCAGCCCCTTGATGCCGGTTGTGATGAAGCCTTATCCTCTTTGCGCCATCGTCAAACGGGGCGGAATCGGTCGTCCGCTGCAGTCTGGACGAATGTCCGAGAAGCATGGTGGATTGTGTTGAAAAGCTCTCCTTGTAAGTCGGCGCTCGGGTCAAGGACGGGCGGCTTCCCTTTCTCCGGAAACCAGACCGTCATTTCGGCGCTCTCAGAGCAGGCGAAAGACCGCCATGCGCGCGCTCGACCGCCGTATCGAGATTGTTCGACGCGTTTCCGAAGTCCTCCATGTAAGCCTCTTCGAGCCGACCGGTCGAGGTGTCCTGCGTGACGGCCTGGCCTATGATCGCCTCGCCGGCGGTGCCGATGCGGTAGCGCAGGCGGGTAGTGGCCGCGCGCGCCTCACCATAGCCCGGATCGCACGGGCCGGGCGCCGCCCGGTCTGCAGGGAGGGGACGACCGTCGGCGTCAAGCCAGATCTCTACCTCGACGGTGCGGGCGCTGTCGCCGTCGCCGCTGGTCATGTCGGGGCCGAGGCTGGTTGACAGGTAGGGACGGACAGCTTCGGCGCTCATGCCCAGATCGGCGGCGACCTGCCGCGCAACGGCGTCGGTGACCGCCTCTGGCGGCAATTGCGCTTCGGGCGATTCAGTCGGCAGGCGCGGGACCTCGGGCTCTTCCTCGACCAGCGGGATCACGCGGTAGCCATGCCGGGTCAGAATGCTTGCGCCGTCGACATCGCCGCGCTGCCGGCCGTAGCCGGAATAGCTGCCATCGGACCGTTCGAACATTGCGTAGTCGAATTCGATCCCGTCGACGACGAACTCGCCGCGCCACCCGGTGCGGTTGCCAGCGCCGATATCCCCGGCTGAAAGACCCGGTATACCTTCGGCGATGCCGGTGAAATCGGTATCTTCCGCGCAGTAACGGCGAAGTTCCAGATCCGTGCCGCTGGCCTGGCTCAATGTCATGCGCGTGCCGCCCAGATGGCGGGTCAGCGTGCCCTGCATGGCAGGATGCTGGAAGGGCTGTGTGAACGCCTGCCCCGAATACGTCATCTGCACAGTCCCTTCCGTGTACTCGATACGGACAGGAATCGCGCGCTCCGTCTCGTCGATGATCGTGCCGGTGACCTGCGAAGGCTCGAACGTCGCCGTGCCGGAGCCCATATGCATTAGCTCAATCGGAAAGGTCTCGGTTTGCTCGGGCACGTCGTCGGCCATCAGGCCGATGGCCAGCGACGCCTCGGTCGTTCCCGGCGGGAAGCGGGCGACCTTGTGCCATGGCTCGAAATCGAGGCCGGGTGTGGCGCTGCCGGCGCCGGGGCTGACGATAACCACCTCGTCGGTTTCGCTGTCGTACTCTTGCCTGATCGTCAGAATCGCCGCGCCCCCCTCGGGTCCCGGCTGGGCAGATACCGAGAACTCGTTGTCGTCGTCGATCACTGTGAGCGGGATCGCGGCCGCGCCGTTGATGACGCTCAGCACGGTTCCGGGCTCGAGCGGCATCACGCTGTCCACCGAGGCGATGAAGGTTTCGCGGTATGGCTCGTCGACGGGATCGTCGATGATATTGACGACCGCGCGCTTTCGCACCTCGTTTTCGAGAAACGTGACCGGGATCACGGGCGGCGCGAAGTCCACGCCACCGGTGGCGTCCACGCCGGTCAGCTGGATCTGGGCCATGAACGGGAACTCTGCCGGTTGGTCGAGTATCAGCCGAAGCTCGATGCGCTGTCCTTCGCCGGCCTCGGTGGAGACGGCCTCCATTGTCAGCACCTGGGCCATCGAGGCGGCCGGAGCAGCCGCGAGAAGCACGCCCGCCAAGGACGAGTGAGAGAGCCATGGTCGTAGACGGGGCATCATTGCACCTCCAAGATCTCGATCCGGTCGAATTCGGCGACGGTCTGTTCCGACCCCAGCGTTCCGGCGAAAAGCGCCGGATCACCGGTCGTGCGCAGGACCTGGATCGGATCGGTCTCGATCACCTCGGGGCCACCCTCCTGCATGGTCCAGCCGTTCATCGTCAGCCGGCCGACGTAGTCGCGCCCGCGCTTCGAGATGGTCAGACGGGCGCCCTTGTCCTCGAAATCACGCAGGATCTGCGCCAGGTCGTAGCCGCGCACATCTCCGGCGATCTCGACCTCAGCGCGGCTTTCAGTGCCGCCGGACATGGCCCGCAGCCGCAGCCACAAGTCGTCGTTGGAATTGCCCTGCCGGTATACATAAACCGAGATTGTGTTGTCGACATCAGCATGGCGTCCGACCTGGACGATGGCGCGCCGGCCGCCCAGCGACTGGACCTGGCCCATTCGGGCGGTAAAATCGGCGCTCAGGTCCCAATCACCGTCGGGAAAACCGGCGCCCGTCCAGCGGAACACATTCGGCTGGTCCGCGGCATCGCCCATGTAGCCGGGTTCGACGGTCATCGTCACCAGCGCGCCTTTGTCGACAATGAAGCCGGAAGGATCAGGGTTGTCGACCGTCCAGTCGGGGCCAAGTTCGGCGCGGTCGAACTCGTCGACGTGAAGCGGCCCCGTCGGCGCGGGTTCGGGCGCGCTGACCTGCTGAAGCGCGCCGGTCAGGGACGCAGCATCGGAGGCGGGGATGTAGCGCCCGCCCGTCGCCTCGGCGAGGCAGGCCAACTGTCCGCCCGCGTCGTCGACGTCGAAGCCGATGACATGCGCGGTAAAGCCTGCGCCGGCTTCCGCCAGTTCCTCACCCAGCGCACAAAGATCGGCGCCGCAATTCTCCAGTCCGTCGGTCACGACAACGACGGACCCGTTCTGCCCGACCAAACCGGCGGCAGCGCGGACCGATGCGCCCACCGGCGTCTTGCCACGCGGCGTGACGTCTTCGAGCGCGGTCTCGACCGCGGTGCGATCAAGTGGACCCGGGCTCAGAATCGTCTCGATGTCGTCACAATCTCCCTCGCGCCGATGCCCGTATGCCATCAGGCCGAGCGCCCGATCCTCGGGCCAGTCCGCCAGCATCCGCCCGATCGCGCCGCGCGCGATCTCGATCTTGGCGGTGCCGTCGATCTGGCCCCACATGCTGCCCGACCCGTCGAGAACCATCATCGTCGCGCCATTTTCCTGCGCCGCGGCGATCGCGGGCGCACCAACCAACCCGCCCGCGAGTGCCATCCAGCAAAGCCTGCTTGCGATCTGTTTCATGGTGTCAATCTCCCCATATGTGGTCCGCTTGGTGCAGCAGGCGCTGTCGTTCCTGGCCGGCATAATGTTGTCATCCGCGCAGCCCATGCCCTAGCCAGCCTGCCGGTTCCGCTTCCGCCCAACAACCCCCAGGCCGAAGCCGAGCACCTATGCGGCGATCAGCCCGCCAATCATACGAAAGTCCCATTCGGCGCTGTTGGCTCTCGGCGTGACGCCTGCGGCCTCGACATCGACCCGGCTGGACGGTGAAATCTCGGCTCGCAGCAGATAGCCGGCCTCGCGCGGCACCTCAAAGGTGCCCAGATTGACGTTGTGACCTCGGGTGCCGCAGGCTCCGTCCGGCTGCTTTCCGCACCCGTTACGCCCACCGCCCTATGCCGACGCAGCGGCTGCCACGCACGGCACCCCAATTCCGGCAGGCAATTAAAGTCACCTTTCATCAACGCTCGACCAGAAACCATATTTCCGCCCGTGCTGCTCCTTCAGTCGCGCCGAATAAACGTCATGCGTCTCGAACGCACCGAAGTCCGGGATGTCCCGCGCGAGCCGGGCGCAGGAGACCAGGTGCTCGGCGGCATAGCGATACCGCTTCGCCCGGGATCTGATGAGCGTGAAGTCGATCATCGCGCGGAGCACCAGCGTCGCGGCCAGCGGATGACGCGCTGACAGGGCCTCCGCCGCGGGGGCGAGATACTCGTAGTGATCCCCGTCGATCTCGTCATGCCGGGCCACGAGGAGGTCTGCGGCGCGATCCAGCGCCGGCCAGTCAAGGAAAAACTGCAGGGCATGGAGAAGGCTTGGATAAGCTAGGGCGTGCGCCATCGCCCGCTCTTCGGCCTCGATATCGTCGAAATCGGGAAGCCGCTTGAGATAGGCCCGGAGGTAGCCGTCGGAGAGCGTGCGCTCGAAGCAGTCCCACCGGAACGTCTGCGCCTCCTCGCCGCGACCCAGCGCCTCCAGCGTCTGCAGGCGAATGTCCTGCCACGCCAGCGGAACCCGCAACCCGTCGCCGAGCTCCGCGCGCTCGAGGAACCCCAGCGCCTCGCCTGCCCTGTCAGCCGCGAGCAGACGCTGCGCGATCTCCGCCGCGATCTGCGGCACCTTGCGGGTCTTGGGATCGTACTGGCTTATGAAGCCGTCGACGTCGCCCTGCGCGTCCGCGATGTCCTTGAGAGCCATGGCGACCGTGCTCGTGCGCTCACGCGCCCGCATCTCGTGCTCGTAGGTGGTGCCACCCGGGCCCCAGCCCACCGCCGTCCATTGGTCTTTCGGCGGCACCGACACTGGCGAGCGACCGAGGTCCTCGGCCATCGATTTCAGGGCCGCTAGCCCCTCTTCGCCGAGCGCCGGCGCGATTATGCCGATCAGGCCGTCGTACTGGCCATAGCCGTTGTCCTGCAGCGCATCGAGAACAGTGCTGGCGAGCGCCTGCGGGTCCGGCCGGACCTTCGCGGCGAGCTGCCCCAGATCGGCACAGGCCTGGTGGAAGATGCCGATGACGGTCCCGCTGGAGTCGTCGCAGCGCTCGAACACCGGCGAGGCGAGCGCCATGAACCGCCACATGAGCGCCAGCGCCTCGTCCGGATCGGCGGGCGCGATCTGCTCGACGATGGCGCGCCGCTGGGTTTCGAGATCCGTGACCAGCGCCTTGCGGTTCTTCCAGGTGATGAAGCTGCGGGCGCGGGCGATGCTTGTCAGCCGTTTGGTGATCTCCCGCGCGGCCTCCCTCGGGCTCTGGGCGCCCGCCAGCGCAAGCCGGAGCTTGCGCTTGGCCGCTGCGTTGCCGGTGCTGACCTCGATTAGCAATCGCGCCAGGCGCTCGGCGCCCAGCGCTTCGAGGTTCTTCGCATTGAGGGTGGTCTTGGAAGCCATTGGATCGCCAGTTCTTTTCCCCGACCCTATCAGCGGTCCGCGGGCGCCGGAACCTGCGTTCTGATTCGCTTAGCTCGTCGATTTCCCGCATCAGCGCGCCGAAACGCCTTGCGCGGAAACGCGAGGCATTTCCTTTTTCTTCGCGATTTCAACGTGTTCGTTGACTGTCGCCCGCGCTTCAGCACTGTGAAACGGCGAAAGAACCACCGAAGGCCGCCATGCCCAAGATCACCAAACGCCTCGTCGACGCCGCGGAAGCCCGCCCCGCCGAATACTTCGTCTGGGACAGCGAGATCCCCGGCTTTGGGCTGCGCGTTCTACCGAGCGGGCGCAAGGGCTACGTGGTCCAGTATCGCGCCGGACGCCGGTCGCGGCGGATCAGCCTCGGTCCCAGCACGGTCCTGACCTGCGAGCAGGCGCGCAACCGCGCCATCGCCATCGTCGCCGCCGCGCGCAATGGTGCGGACCCCGCCGCCGAGCGGGACGCGGGGCGCAGGGCGATCACGGTGAAGGAACTGGCGGAGCGTTTCGACAGGGAACACATCGCGATCCGCGTCAAGGCGAGCACGGCCAAGGAGTATCGCCGGAACTTGAGGCGCTTCATCCTGCCCGCGCTCGGGCAGCTCACGGTCACGGGCATCACGCGGGCGGACGTGGCGAAGTTCCATCACGACCTCCGCCACATCCCCTATCAGGCGAACCGCTGCCTCGAAGTGGTCTCGAAGATGTTCAGCCTCGCCGAGATGTGGGGCCTGCGTCCGGACGGCACCAATCCCCGAAAGCACATCCGGAAGTATCCCGAGGAGAAGCGCGAGCGTTTCCTCAGCGCAGCGGAACTGCGCCGGATCGGCGAGGTGCTGCGCGAGATGGAGGCGGAGGGGATCGAACTGCCGTCGGCCATCCTCGCCGCCCGCCTGCTGATCCTGACTGGCTGTCGGCTGAACGAGATCATGACGCTGAAATGGGAATATGTCGATCTGGCCGAGCGCGTCCTGCGCCTGCCGGATTCCAAGTCCGGCGCCAAGGTCGTCCATCTCGGACAGCCCGTCGTCGATCTGCTCCGCGACGCTCAGCGCATCGACGAGAACCAGTGGGTCATCACCGGCACCCTGCCGGGCAAGCGCCTGAGCGATCTCCAGCCCTTCTGGCAGCGCGTTCGCGCCCGCGCCGGGGTGAAGGACGTCCGCATACACGACCTGCGCCACACCTTCGCGTCGACCGCCGTCGCCTCGGGTCAGGGACTGCCGATGATTGGCAAGCTCCTCGGCCACACGCAGGTCCAGACCACGGCGCGCTACGCCCACCTCGCCGCCGAGCCGGTGAGGACCGCAGCAGATGCGGTGGCGCAGAACCTGCGGCACTCCTTGGGATAATCGCGCGCCAGTGCGCCCATTTTCGATTGATTACGCGGCTCCCCGCGGCTACCTTTCGAGAAAGCCCAGAAATTGGACGCGCACAATTCGCGTGCGCGCAGGGCCGGGCGGGAGCGCAACGTGGACAGGGACAAGGGCGGACTACGCTGGGGGGTCGAGCAGCGCCTCGAGTTCATCGAGTTCCGCCTGTTCTGGGAGGGGCACGTCAATCGCATCGATGTGATGCAGCAGTTCGGCGTCTCCGTGAACCAGGCATCCTCGGACCTGAACCGCTACATCGCGCTGGCACCGGACAACATGGTCTACGACAAGAGCGCGCGCACCTATGTCCGTGGCCCGGGCTTCGACTGCAAATTCCGCCCGCCAGACGCCGCGCACTATCTCTCGCAGCTCCGCCTGGTTGCCGACGACGTGCTGGAGCGCGAGGATTGCTGGATCCCTGACCTGCCACCCTACGCATCCGCCCCGACGCCGGTTCGCGGCGTTGAGCCGGTGACACTTCGCTCGGTCGTCGGCGCCATCCGCCGGTCCGAGGCGATCGAGGTGAAGTACCAGTCCCTGTCTAGCCCCGAGCCGCGCTGGCGCTGGATCGCGCCTCACGCCATCGCGTTCGACGGGTTCCGCTGGCACACCCGGGCGCTCTGCCTGACCGATGACTGCTTCAAGGACTTCCTGCTCTCACGGATCCTCGACATCCGCGGATCGCGGGAGAGCGAAACGTCAGCCGACGAAGATCGCGACTGGCATTCCGAGGTCACCCTGGAGGTCGGACCCCATCCAGAACTCTCGGAGACGCAGGCGAAGGTTATTGCACTCGACTACGGCATGCGGGGCGGCAAGGCGAAGATCAAGGTGAGGCGCGCGCTCCTCTACTACGCGCTCAGGCGGCTTGGGCTTGACACAGATCCGGCGGCGCGGAAGCCGCAGGACCAGCAGATCGTACTATTAAACTGCGAAGCGATGCGGAATGAGAGTATTTGATTATGAAATTGCTCGATCTTTTAGAATCGTACCGATCCGCCGCCAACAATGAGCGCGAAAAGGGCGACTACTTTGAGAAGCTTGTCAGGGTGTTCCTTGAGCGCGATGATACACAGCGTCAGTTTTATTCCAAGGTTATGCGGTATGTGGATTGGGCCGCCGAGCAAGGTTGGAGCGGCGCCGACACCGGCATTGATCTCGTAGCTGAACTTACAGATGGCGGCGGATACGCGGCTATTCAGTGCAAATTCTATGCACCGGAGCATGTGATCCAAAAGCCGGATATTGATAGCTTCATTTCCGCGGCATCCAACGAGCTTTTCACACGCCTCATCATCGCAGACACGACCCAGAAAGACTTTGGTCGAAACACTAAGGAGACACTCGACAAGCTCTCCAAAGACTGGAACCGGATCGGAATCAACGAACTTGAGGCCAGTCGTATCGATTGGTCTCGGTTCCTGAACACCGGCGAAGTGGTCCTTGCTCCGAAAAAGGAACTGCGTGACGATCAGCGGCAGGCCGTAGCCGCCGTTCTGGAGGGGCTCGAGAAGGACGACCGGGGCAAGCTGATCATGGCTTGCGGCACTGGAAAGACCTTCACCGCGCTTCGGATCGCCGAGACCATGGGTGGCCCTGGAAAGCGCGTCCTGTTCATGGTGCCCTCGCTTGCGCTCATGTCTCAGACGGTGCGCGAATGGAAGGCAGATAGCCAGACCGACTTCACGGGGTTTGCTGCCTGCTCGGACAAGCGGGTTGGACGCAAAGACAATGCAGACAGTCTTGATCTGAACGTCCATGACCTCGCATTTCCGGCAACCACCGATGCTTCGAAGCTCGCCCATCAGGTGGCGAATGCCAGCGTGGAGCGGATGACGGTCGTATTCTCGACCTATCATTCGATCGACGTACTGACGCGGGCGCAGCGCGATCACGGCCTGCCGGAGTTCGATCTGGTGATCTGCGACGAGGCACACCGCACCACTGGCGTCACTCTGAAGGACGAGGACGATAGCAATTTCGTCCGCGTCCACAGTGACGAATATCTGGCAGCCAAGAAGCGGCTCTACATGACCGCGACCCCGCGGATCTTCGGAGACGCCGCACGGCGGAAGGCAGATGACCATGACGCCGAGCTGGCCTCGATGGATGATGAGGCGAAATTCGGCAAGGACCTGTTCCACCGTGGGTTCGGCTGGGCGGTGGAGCGGGGACTTCTGACTGATTACAAGGTCGTCGTGCTGGCCGTGGACGAGGGACTGATCTCGAAGACCATCCAGAGCCGTCTCAAGCAGGGTGCGGAACTGACCCTGGATGACGCGACCAAGATCGTCGGCTGCTACAAGGCCCTGACCAAGAGCGATATCAAGGCCGATCTCGAAGCCGATCCGAATCCGATGAAACGTGCGCTGGCCTTCTGCCAGAGCATCGCCAAGTCGCGGATCATCGAGGATGAGTTCGCCAAGGTCGTGCAGGAATACACCGGCAGCGATCTCATCGAAGACACCCCGCATCTCAACGCCGAGGTTCGGCATATCGACGGCAGCTACAATGCGAGCGCCCGGGAAGAGATGCTGAACTGGCTCAAGGGCGACGCGGGGGACGACACCTGCCGCATCCTCACCAATGCGAAGGTCCTGTCCGAGGGCGTCGACGTGCCGGCCCTCGACGCCATCATGTTCATGCATCCGCGCAAGAGCCAGATCGACGTGGTTCAGTCGGTGGGGCGCGTGATGCGGCGGGACCCGAGCGGCGTCAAGAAGCTGGGCTACGTGATCCTGCCGGTCGCCATCCCGCCCGACACCCAGCCGGAGGACGCGCTCAACGACAACGAACGCTATCAGGTCGTCTGGCAGATCCTGAACGCCCTGCGCGCGCATGACGAGCGCCTCGACGCACGCATTAACCAGGCCGAGCTGGGCGAGGATATCAGCGACAAGGTGGATTTCGTCCGCATCTCCTCCGAAACGGAGCTGAAGGAGCTGACCGCCGTGGTGGACGACTTCGCCACCACGAAGACCAAGGCGGAGAAGGCCGGCGCCGGCATTGGCCAGGATGGCCCCGAGGGCCGCGACACCGGCGACGCGGAAACCCAGGGCGAGCTCGCTCTCGACGAGTTCACCCGCGCCATCATCGCCAAGATCGTCCAGAAGTGCGGGACGCGCGAGTACTGGGATACCTGGGCCAAGGACATCGCCAAGATCGCGCAGGCCCACATCACCCGCATCACCACCATCGTGGGCCAGGAGGGGCCGGAGCGCACCACCTTCCTCGCCTTCCTCGACGAGCTGCAGGATGACCTCAACCCCGAGATCACCGAGGCAGAGGCGATCGAGATGCTGGCCCAGCACCTCATCACGCGCCCCGTCTTCGACGCGCTGTTCAAGGGTAGCCAGTTCACCAACGCCAACCCCGTCTCCCGCGCGATGGAGACGGTGCTCGGGCAGCTCCACGAGCACAACCTCGCCAAGGAATCCGAGAGCCTGTCAAAGTTCTACGCCAGCGTGGAGCGGCGCGCGGCCGACGTGGTCACCGCCAACGGACGGCAGGAACTGATCTACAAGCTCTACGACAGCTTTTTCAAAGGCGCCTTCCCGGTCCTGACCCAGCGCCTCGGCATCGTCTACACGCCGGTCGAGGTGGTGGATTTCATCATCCACTCGGTGAATGACGTGCTGAAGGCGCAGTTCGGCCAGACCCTCGGGTCGGAGGGCGTGCACATCCTCGACCCCTTCACCGGCACCGGCACCTTCATCACGCGCCTTCTGCAAAGCGGCCTGATTGCGCCTGACGAGCTGGCGCGCAAATATCGCGAGGAAATCCACGCCAACGAGATCGTACTGCTGGCCTATTGGCCTGCCCCCTGAAAAGTGGTCCTCCCTGAAGTAGGCTTTCGAGCCAGATGGAGGACGAAGGAATGCCCCAGAAG
>NZ_JBGFSJ010000009.1:0-117514 GCF_041365695.1 Rhodosalinus sp. 5P4 | reverse complement strand
GGACGGAATATGCTTGTCCAGCGGTCGGATTCAGGCGACCTTCACGTCAGACGGCATGCCACTTGGGGAATGTCGGTCCTTAACACTTCCACCGGTATCCCAACTTCGCGACTGTAGTATCAGTGTTGCCAGTCTGGAGGTCAGCTATGCTGTAGGTTTCTCGGACGCCACGCGAGGTGGTCGAGTAGCGCGCGGCTTATTCGCGCAGCTATTGACTCGCTGACTTTGGCAACATTAACATCATCACATCATCACATCATCACATCATCTAAGCTGGAGTTAAAGTAATGAATTATTTTTTGAAAGTAGGCGCGGCAGTTGTTGTGGGGATTTTGATTTCCGGGGAAGTTCATGCAGCGTCAATTACGCCTGACCTAGAAACTTCAGGGCGTGTTCGTGATATTGATGGTGTGAGTCTTGGCCCCCTACTTGATACTGAACGCCTCGAGGTTTACAAGGAAGGAAGTTTTATAACATCTACATTCCTCGAAGTGAGCCTCAGCCGCTTCACATCTGGCGATTTGCTAAGTACAGCAACCCTCTCCTACACGCGTTTTCCTACTACTGCTAGCGTGTCCGCTTTTGGATATATAGGCAACGGGACTGCTGAGGTTTCGGATGCGCGCCCATCAAGCGAACTTCTTGGGACGAGTGCATTTACGGTTGGAAACGGCTCGATGAACTTAGATATCGGCTACATCAACAATCTTATTGCCTCCGACGTTGACTTTCTGGGGGTGACGCTTGTCGCGAACGAAGATACCGAATTAGGCGGTTTTTTTAATGCAGCGATATCTTTCGAAGTAAAGCAGGGCGATACGACCGTTGTTCCAGTTCCAGCAAGCCTGCCACTTTTGATTAGCGGGTTGGGTTTTCTTACCTTGGTCTTCCAAAGGCGCAAACAATCCGTTTAGGCCATCTGAAGGGTAGGCACGGTGTGTCGGCCGCGATCATGCGACCTTTTCTCTTTTGGGCGGTCACAGCTTCATGGAACCAGACCCGGAACATAACTGGGGGCATATCTGACGATCGAGTTACTATATGGACATTTAATGTTCGTTTGCCCGCCGCTCGCCATCTCCCATTTTAGCGCCCGGTAACACGAGTTTTCGATGTCGGCTTCGACCCGCACTTCGGTCACTTGACCTACCAAGCGCGAAGGTCAGCTGTCGTAGTTTCACACCAAGGGCTATGCGTCCGCTTCGGGCTGCCTGCCGTCATCAGACGTTTTTCGCTTAGTATACTTGCTGCCTGAGGCTTTGTTGCGCAAATACCGAAGGGGGATTCATCTCCTGAATCCAGCGTGGTAGCTGGCGTACATGAGCAGACCCATCCCGCCGAGCTACAAGACCAAGAACTGGCCGGCCTACAACGAAGCGCTGAAGCAACGTGGCTCCCTGACCATCTGGTTCGACCCAGATATGGCGTGGGTGCCGCCGCCCACCGGCAAGCGAGGTCGGCAGCCGCAGTATAGCGATGCCGCGATCCAGACATGCCTGACGATGAAGGTCCTCTTCGGCATGGCCCTGCGGCAGACGACAGGGTTCGTCGAGAGCCTGCTGCGGCTGGTCGGCCTCGACTTGGACGGTGCCGGGTTGAATTGTGTCAAGTTTCACCTCGCAAACTTCTTGTACTTGATCCGCTTCGGCTCCACCGCGTCCGGACCCAGCCTGCGCTTCTTGTCCTCCTCGTAGGCCTCGAAGTTGCCCTCGAACCATTCGACATGCGCCTCGCCCTCGAAGGCCAGGATATGGGTGCAGATGCGGTCGAGGAAGAAGCGGTCGTGGGAGATCACCACGGCGCAGCCGGCGAAATCGGCGATGGCGTCCTCGAGGGCGCGGAGCGTCTCCACGTCGAGGTCGTTGGTGGGCTCGTCGAGCAGGAGCACGTTGCCCCCCTCCTTCAGGAGCTTCGCCATGTGCACGCGGTTGCGCTCACCCCCGGAGAGGAGCCCCACCTTCTTCTGCTGGTCGCCGCCCTTGAAGTTGAAGGCCCCGCAATAGGCGCGGGAGTTGATCTCGGCGTCGCCCAGGTGGATGACCTCGGCCCCGCCGCTGATCGCCTCCCACACGGTGTGGTCGGGATCGAGCGCGTCGCGGCTCTGGTCGACATAGGCGAGCTTCACCGTGTCGCCGTAGTCGATCAGCCCCGCGTCGGGCTGTTCCTGCCCGGTGAGCATGCGGAACAGCGTGGTCTTGCCCGCGCCGTTCGGACCGATGACGCCCACGATGCCGCCCGGCGGGAGCGAGAAGGACAGATCCTCGATCAGCAGCTTGTCGCCATGCGCCTTGCGCAGCTGCTCGACCTCGATGACCTTTCCGCCGAGGCGCGGCCCGTTCGGGATGACGATCTGCGCGCGGCCCACTCGCTCGCGCTCGGACTGGCCGGCGAGCTGCTCATAGGCCTGGATGCGGGCCTTCGACTTGGCCTGACGCGCCTTCGCGCCCTGCCGGATCCATTCGAGTTCCCGGGCGAGCGTCTTCTGCTTTGCCTTGTCCTCGCGCGCCTCCTGCTCCAGCCGCTTGGCCTTCTGCTCCAGCCAGCTGGAATAGTTGCCCTCGTAGGGGATGCCGCGGCCGCGGTCGAGCTCGAGGATCCAGCCGGTGATGTCGTCGAGGAAGTAACGGTCGTGGGTGACGATCAGGATCGTGCCCTTGTAGGCGATGAGATGGCTTTGCAGCCAGGCGATCGTCTCGGCGTCGAGGTGGTTCGTGGGCTCGTCGAGAAGCAGCATGTCGGGCTGCTCCAGCAGCAGCCGGCAGAGTGCGACGCGGCGCTTCTCGCCGCCCGAGAGCGTGTCGGGCATGGCGTCGTCGGGCGGGCAGCGCAGCGCCTCCATAGCCACGTCCACCTGGCTGTCGAGATCCCAGAGGTTCTCGCTGTCGATCTCGTCCTGCAGTTGCGCCATCTCGTCTGCGGTCTCGTCGGAGTAGTTCATGGCGAGCTCGTTGAAGCGCTCGAGCTTGGCCTGCTTGGCCTTCACCCCCTCCATGACGTTGCCGCGCACGTTGAGATCCGGATCGAGGTCGGGTTCCTGGGGCAGGTAGCCCACCCGCGCGCCCTCGGCCGCCCAGGCCTCGCCGGTGAAGTCCGTGTCGATGCCCGCCATGATGCGCAGGAGCGTCGACTTGCCCGCGCCGTTCACGCCCACCACGCCGATCTTCACGCCGGGCAGGAAGTTCAGGCGGATGTTCTCGAAGGTCTTCTTGCCGCCCGGATAGGTCTTGGAGACGCCGTCCATGTGGTAGACGTACTGGTAGCTGGCCATCGGCTGCCTTTCCTTCGCGAAATCAGGGATGTTCCCGCCTTGATAGCCAAGCGCGGGCGGCGGGGCAATGCGATGTGCGGCCGTTGACAAGGGCGGGACACTCGTCTTCGCTGCCGCGGACCACGGGGGGAAAGGGCGATGATGCGGGCCGAGCTGGGGCTGCCATCCGCGGCGGCCGGGCAACGGGTGGGCCTTCTGGGCGGCTCCTTCGACCCGCCGCACGCGGGCCACAGGCACATCTCGCGGGAGGCGCTCAAGCGTTTCGCGCTCGATCGGGTGTGGTGGCTCGTGAGCCCCGGCAACCCGCTCAAGGCGCACGGGCCCTCGCCGCTCGGCGCGCGCATGGCCGCGGCGCGGGCGCTTCTGGACGATCCGCGGATCGCGGTGAGCGATTTCGAGGCGCGGGTCGGCACGCGCTACACCGCCGAGACGCTGATGAAGCTGCAAAATGCCTGCCCGGGCGTGCGTTTCGTCTGGCTGATGGGCGCGGACAACCTCGTTCAGTTCCACCGCTGGGAACGCTGGCGCCGGATCATGGACACCGTGCCCGTGGGGGTGCTGGCGCGACCGGGGCTCCGGATCCCGGCCCGGACGTCGGTGGCCGCGCGGGTCTACCGGCAGGCGCGGATCCCGGCATCGGAAAGCCGGCGCCTCGCCTCCGCGCAGGCCCCGGCCTGGTGTTTCATCAACGTCCCGATGCTCGATGTGAGTTCGAGCGCGATCCGTGCCGGGGGCGGCTGGAACGCGCGGCCGTGACGGTGTCGTCACGAGGCTTGCCCGGCGGGGAACAGAGGGGATAACCATGGGACATCAGGTGTCATTGAAGCGCAGGACGATGTCGGCGCGGGTTTCACGACGGATCTTTCTCGGCGGGTTGCTCTCCGGAACGGCAGGGGCGGCGCTGGCGTCGCCCCCCGCGGCATCACTGCGCCCCGTCGCGCGCGGCACGAACCTTCGGGCGCTCGCGGTCCCCGAGGCGGAGACCCTCGTCGGCGATGCGAAACTGGGCGGGCGCGTCGCGTTCGCCGTGGCGGACCTTGCGAGCGGCGAGCTTCTGGAAGCGCGGGGGGAGGAGACGGCCCTTCCGCCCGCGAGCGTCGCCAAGGCCGTGACGGCGCTTTACGTCCTCGACGCGCTCGGTGCCGCGCACCGGTTCACCACGCGCCTGCTTGCCACGGGCGAACTGCGCGACGGCGTGATCGACGGCGACCTTGTGCTTGCCGGTGGCGGCGACCCGACGCTCGACACGGATGCCCTGGCCGAGCTTGCAAAGCGGCTGAAATCCGCCGGGGTGCGCGAGGTGCGCGGAGGCTTCCGCGTCTGGGGTGGCGCGCTGCCCTTCGAGCGGGCGATCGATCCCGGCCAGCCGGATCATGTCGGCTACAACCCGGCCGTTTCCGGGCTCAACCTCAATTTCAACCGGGTCCATTTCGAGTGGCGCCCGTCGGGGGGCAGCTACCGGGTGACGATGGATGCGCGATCGGCGCTCTATCGCCCCGAGGTGCAGGTGGCGCGCATGGCCGTGACGGTGCGCGACGGGCCCGTCTACACGTACGAGGACAGCGACGGGCGCGACAACTGGACCGTGGCGCGCGGCGCTTTGGGCAATGGCGGCGCGCGCTGGTTGCCGGTCCGAAAGCCCGAGCTCTACGCGGGCGAGGTGTTCCAGACCTTCGCGGGCGCCCACGGCATCCGCCTCGGCGCGCCCGAACCCGTTCGCGCGGTGCCGCCGGACGCCGCCGAGCTCGCGGCCTGGGAGAGCGCGCCGCTCGGCGAGATCGTGGCCGACATGCTGCGCTACTCCACCAATCTCACCGCGGAGGTGGTGGGCATGGCGGCCACGGCGGCGCGCGGCGGATCTGTCCCGTCGCTCGCGGTGTCCGCCCGCGAGATGAGCCGCTGGGCCGGCCAGCGCCTCGGCATGCCGCGCGCGCGCTTCGTGGACCATTCGGGGCTTGGCGATGCCTCCCGCGTGAGCGCGGCCGAGATGGTGGCCGCGCTGGCGGCGGCGGGCCGGGCCGAGACGCTGAAGCCGATCCTGAAGGAGGTCACGCTGCGCGACGCGCAGGGCCGGCCGGTGCGGAGCGCGGCGCTCACCGTGCGGGCGAAGACCGGCACGCTTCATTTCGTCAGCGCGCTTGCGGGGTATGTCAGCGCGCCCGGGGGACGAGAGCTTGCCTTCGCGATCTTCACCGCCGACACCGAGCGGCGCGCGGGGCTGACGCGTGCGCAGCTCGAGCGGCCAGAGGGGGCGCGGGGGTGGAACGGGCGCTCCCGGCGCTTGCAACAGGCGCTGATCGAGCGCTGGGGCACGGTTTACGCGGCCTGAGCCTCATAGGGAGCGCTAGGGCCGGATCTCGATCAGCGTTTCGCTCTTGCCGACCTCCTTCACCAGCTCGAAAAGCTGGCGCGCGTTGTCGGGGTGCAGCCGGACGCACCCGGCCGACGCGGGCGCGCCCAGCGCACCGACCTGCGTCGTTCCGTGTATCGCGTAATTGCCACTGAAGAAGATCGACCAGGGCATCGGCGCCCCGTCGTAAAGGGTGGACCGGTGATCCCTGACGAGCGTCTGCGGCACGAACAGCCCCGTGGGCGTGACCTTGCCGCTGCGCGCCGTGGACACGGGCCAGTCGGCGATGCCGACACCCGCGCGCCGTACCTCCATCCGCTGGTCGGAGAGGTCGATCAGGACGGAAAGCTCGGCAGCGGCAAGCCAGCCGGGCGCGGCCAGCAGCGCAAGCGCCGCCGCGACGCGTCGCGCGTGGCGGCCGGCGCTCATGCCGGCATGTGCCGGGCCCGCGCCCCCCGTTCGATCGCGGCCGCGTGCAGTCGGTCGATGTCGAGCTCGTAACGGATCTCCTCGAGAAGGCGCAACTCGGGCTCGTGCAGCAGCCCGTCCGCCGCGCCCACGTCGCAGGCGAGCGCGTAGGCGGTTTCGAAGAGGCGCTCCGGCAGGTTCTCGCGCACAAGCCCGAAGAGCGCGTCGAGCCCGTCCTCCTGTTCGAACAGGTCGAAGACGAGCTGGGCGACCGCGTTCATGCGGTCGATGTCGTAGGCCGCGAAGACGGGCAGGTTGTTGACGGCGGTCTGGATCTTCACGAGTTCCGCGGTGCGGATGTCCTCGTCGCTGGCCGAGACCGCGATCATGAGCGCCACGAGGCAGTCCTGCGGGCTGATGGGGTGGGGCGCGGCGTTGGTCATCTCTTGTCCTTCGAGGCTGCGTCGTGGCGAGATTATTGACCTCTCCGCGGGGCGGCAATAGGAACCGGCCGTCCGTGCCGTTGCGCGGCCCCCAGCCGGAGATCCCCCATGGACGAGATGCGCGACGCCGCGATGAAAGCGAAGGCCTGGCCGTTCGAGGAGGCGCGCCGGCTGCTTCAGCGATATGGCGACGCGCCGCCGGAAAAGGGCCATGTCCTGTTCGAGACGGGATACGGCCCCTCGGGCCTGCCGCATATCGGCACCTTCGGCGAGGTCGCGCGCACGACGATGATCCGCCGCGCCTTCGAGGTGATCTCGGACATTCCCACGCGGCTCATCTGTTTCTCGGACGATATGGACGGGATGCGGAAGGTGCCGGACAACGTGCCCGATCCGGACCAGCTGCGGGAGCATCTGCAAAAGCCGCTCACCGACGTGCCGGACCCTTTCGGCACGCATGAGAGCTTCGGGCACCACAACAACGCGATGCTGCGCCGCTTTCTCGACGCCTTCGGCTTCGAGTACGAGTTCTACTCCGCGACCGAGTTCTACCGGTCGGGCCAGTTCGACGACATCCTGCTGCGCGCCGCGGAGCGTTACGACGACCTGATGGCGGTGATGCTCAAGACGCTCCGGGACGAGCGCCGTCAGACCTACTCGATCTTCCTGCCGCTCCACCCCGAGACGGGGCGCGTGCTTTACGTGCCGATCCGCCATGTGGATGCGAAGAACGGCACCGTCACCTTCGACGACGAGTCGGGCCGCGAGTGGACCGTGCCGGTGACCGGCGGGAACGTGAAGCTGCAATGGAAGCCCGATTTCGGCGCGCGCTGGGCCGCGCTCGACGTCGATTTCGAGATGTACGGCAAGGATCATTCGACCAACACGCCGGTCTACGATCGCATCTGCGAGATCCTCGGCGGCCGGAAGCCCGAGCATTTCACCTACGAACTCTTCCTTGACGAGAACGGCGAGAAGATCTCGAAGTCGAAGGGCAACGGGCTCACGATCGACGAGTGGCTGACCTACGCCTCCACGGAGTCGCTCAGCTACTTCATGTACCAGAAGCCGAAGACGGCGAAGCGGCTCTTCTTCGACGTGATCCCGCGCGCGGTGGACGAGTATCACCAGCAGCTCCGCGCCTACCCGGACCAGGCGGCCGAGCAGCGGCTCGCCAACCCCGTCTTCCACATCCATGGCGGCCAGGTGCCCGAAAGCGGGATGGTGGTGCCCTTCTCGATGCTTCTCAACCTCGCCTCGGTGTCGGCCGCGGAGGACAAGGAGACGCTCTGGGGTTTCATCCGCCGCTACGCCCCCGGGGCCAGTCCCGAGAGCCACCCGGACCTCGACGCAGCCGCGGGCTACGCCGTGCGCTACTACAACGATTTCGTGAAGCCCTCGAAGGTCTACCGCCTGCCCACGGAGCTCGAGCGCGAGGCGCTGGAAGAGTTGCGCGACGGCCTGAAGGCCTGGCAGGGCGGGGCCGACCCGGAGGAGCTGCAGAGCTTGGTCTTCGCGGTGGGGCGGGACCGGTTCGATCCGCTGCGCGGCTGGTTCAAGGCGCTCTACGAGGTGCTTCTCGGGGCAAGCCAGGGTCCGCGGTTCGGGGGGTTCATCGCGCTCTACGGCGTGGACGAGACGGCGGCGCTGATCGACAGGGCGCTCGCGGGCGATCTCGCGCAAGGCGTCTGAGCGCGCCCGCCGCGTTGATCGGCGCACGCTCCGGTTTACCTTTGGGTAAAGAAGGAGGATCCGATGCGCCAGCTTCTCGCCGCTCTCGCGACCACGCTCTGCCTCGCCACCGCTGCCCCCGCCGACGAAAGCGCGGCGCCGGCGGTGCAGGGCACCATCCAGAGCCAGATCGACGCCTTCCTCGCGGATGATTTCGAACGCGCCTTCACCTTCGCGAGTCCCGGCATCCAGGGGATCTTCCGGACGCCGGAGAACTTCGGGCGCATGGTTCGCGACGGCTACCCGATGGTCTGGCGGCCCGAGAGCGTGCGCTTTCTGGACCTGCGCGAGATTTCGGGCGCGCTGTGGCAGAAAGTGCTGATCGAGGACGCCGAGGGCGCGACGCATCTGCTCGACTACCGGATGGAGCCCGACGAGGCGGGCAACTGGCGCATCGACGGCGTGCGGATCCTGGGCGCGCCCGACCTGTCGGTCTGAGCCTTCACCCTTCGCGGCGGGCGATCTCCCACCACGCCACGATCCGTTTCGCCGCCGCTGCGGGCTTCTCCGCGAAGAACCGCGCGCCGAGCGAGAAGGCCTCGCGCTCCAGCATGCCGATCCGCCGGTCGACGTGAGCGGACAGGGCGCGCGATGCCTCGGGGTCGAGGCGCGGTGCATTCCCGGAGCCCAGATACTCCATGTAGAGGGCGAGATCGTGGTGATCGCCCAGGAGGTCGGACAGGCGCTTCGCCTCCGCCGCCCTGGGCGCCATCTGCGCGGGCCAGCCCCGTTCGAGCAGGCAGCAATGATGCCAGTGATACTTCGTGCGCTTGCGCCATTCGTGCATCATGGCGACCGTCGGCGCCGCACGGGCCTTTTCGTGGGCGCGTGCCGCCCGCTTCCAGGTCAGGGCAAGGCCCTTTTCCAGGACCTTCGCCGGGTCGCCCTCGACGCGCCAGCCGGCGATCCGCGTCGCGAGCGCCTCTAGCCCGGCGCGTTGGGTGTCGCCGATCCGCACATCCACGGCCGACCTGGCACGGGTGAGCTGCGCGCGGACCGGGGCGAAGCGGTGCTTCTCGTCGCCCACGTCGCGCATCAGCGCATCATGCGTCTCTACCAGCGCCTCCAGGTCGCGCAGGCCCGACAGCGATCGCGCGAAATCCCGGATCGCGGCGTTCTCTTGCCCGTAATCCACGAATCCGGGCCGGACGAGGCGGATCAGGCCGCGCAGTTTCTTGCACCGCTTGCGCAGATCGTGGACCGCCTCGTGCGGATCGGATGCGTCATCGGACGCCGCGCGCCGTGCGCGGCGCACCTGATCCGCGGCCACCCTTCTCAATTCCGCGCCGAGATCGCGCGCGCTGGGTTTGAACCGGAACGCCATTCTGCCCGTCTCTCCGTTGCCTGCCTCGGTCACCACCGTAACGCTGGTCTCGCCCGGCGTTAAGCCTGCCCCGCTACCACCCCGCGCGCCGGAGCGGACCGGCGGATGCGAGACGGGGCAGATCATGAACAAGGCGATTACCGAAGGCGCGGCTCTGATGCCGCCATCTTTCGAGGCCGGGCTGGAAAGCTGGTCGTCCGGAGACGGGACACCGGGGTCCGACAGCTACGCGAACGATCCGGGCGCGGCGTTCGTTGCCGCCGACCAGGATTTCGCGGGCTGCCTCGAACTGGTAAAGGCAACGGCCACGCAGAAGCTGCGCTACATGGGGCAGACGCCGCTGCTCGATGGCACTTACCTCCGCGTGCGGGCGCGGGTGAAGGCGGTTTCGGGCCCGCTTCCCTCGGTGCGCATCGCGGGCTGGCCAGGCGACGCCTTCGGCGCGCCGGTGCCGGGGCTGGTCGTGACGGGGCCGGAGGTGGCGCTCGAAAGCTACGGCAAGGTGGTCACGGTCTCGGCGATCGTGGGCCCCGGCGCGCGGGGCGGCGTGGACATGGTCTGGGGACGCGCGCCCGCCTACGGCCATTTCGGGCTCGACCTCACGGGGCCCACGGGCGGGGTTGTGCGCATCGACGACATAGAGATCGAGGACGTCACCTCCGTCTTCCTGCGGGACATGCTGAGCGTGGTGGACGTGCGCGATTATGGCGCACGGGGCGACGGCGCGACAGACGACACCGACGCGTTCGAGGCGGCCGACGCCGCGGCGGCGGGGCGGCGGCTGCTCGTGCCCGCCGGGACCTATCGGCTGGCTCGGTCGCTGACCCTGGCCTCGCGCGTGGATTTCGAGGGCACGCTGTCGATGCCCGACGATGCGATCCTGTCGCTCACTGCGCGGTTCGACCTGCCGCTCTATATCGACGCCTTCGGCGACGAGGAACGCGGCTTCCGCAAGGCGTTCCAGGCGCTTCTGAACAACGCCGACCACGAATCGCTCGACATGGGCGGGCGGCGCGTTTCGGTGACGGGGCCGATCGACCTCGCCGCCGCGGTGCCCAATCGGGAAAGCTACGCCCAGCGCCGCGAGATCCGGAACGGGCAGTTCTACGCCGAGGGCGAGGCGGCCTGGGAGACCGAGGCGGTCACCGCGCAGGCGAGCTACGATCCCGCCGACCCGCGGCGGCTTACCGGCGTGACGAACGCCGCCAACGTGCCCGTGGGCGCGCTGGTGGAGGGCGCGGGCGTGGGGCGCGAGATCTACGTGGTCTCGAAGAACGTGGCGGCGCAGGAACTCACGATCACCGATCCGCTCTGGGGCGCGGCCGGAACGCAGACCTACACCTTCCGCCGCTTCCGCTACCTGCTCGATTTCAGCGGGTTCGGCCGGCTCGACAAGTTCGGGATGACCGACATCGAATTCCAGTGCAACGGCGTGGCGAGCGGGATCCTGCTGGCGCCGACGGGGGTGGGGTTCCGGCTCGAGAACTGCTTCTTCACGCGCCCGAAGCACCGCGGCATCACCTCTGCCGGGCAGGGCTGCCAGGGGATGCTGGTGGATCGCTGCCAGTTCCTGACGGACGAGAACGACAGGCCCGCGCAGGACCGCGTGTCGATCGCGCTCAACGCCAACGCCAACGACGTGAAGCTTCGCAACAACCGCTCGACGCAGTTTCGCCATTTCGCGGTGCTCGCCGGGGCCAACAACGTCATCTCCGGCAACCATTTCTTCCAGGGCGATTCGGTCTCGGGCGGGCTGCGGATGGCGGGGCTCGCTCTGTTGCGGCCGAACGTCACCACGACGATCGTGGGCAACTACGTGGACAACTGCTTCATCGAGTGGACCAACGAGCGCGACCCGGAGCCCGCCTTCACCGGGGGTTTCGGCTTCTCCGCGCTCAGCATCACCAACAACATCTTCCTGTCGGGCGACGTGGCGCCCTGGTTTTCCTACCTGGTGCTCCGGCCGCACGGGCCGGGGCACTTCGTCCATGGTCTCAACGTCACCGGCAACCTCTTCCGCTCGCTCAACGGGCGGATCGATCGGGTGGACCGGATCGACACGAGTTTCGCGGAGATGGACATGGGGCGGATGCGTAACGTCACCGTGGCCGCCAATGCCTTCAACAACGTGGACGTGGCGATCGAGAATCCGCTGCGCCTTACCCATGCGGAGAACAGCGCCTCGGACACCTGGACGATCGACGGCGCGCCGCGCCTGCCCTTCGGCGGCTGGGCGCGTGCCGTGGAGTCCGTGATCCCGCGCGGTTCCATCACGAACGCATCGGGCAGCGAGGTCTTCGCCCTGCCGCATGTCGAGGTGGAGGAGGGGCCGAGTCGCGATCAGGTTCGCCTTGGCTGGCCGGAGCCGGTGCAGGGGGCGGTCACGCTCCTGATGCGGATGGACAACGAGACCTGAGCGGTTTCAGCCCCGGGCCAGGTCTTCTGGGCGGAGCAGGAAGGCTTTTCCGAAGCCGCCGTTCAGATGCGCGGCGGTGATCTCGTAAAGAAGGAACGAGAAGTCGGCGAAGCCGATGTAGAGTTGCGCCTTCGGGCGCAACTCCAGATATCGCCGGGCCATCTCCGGGTGCCCGTCTTCGCCGTGGCACAGGAACCGCGCCTGCGCGATCAGGGTGACCCGCGGATGCGTGAGCGGGTCCCCCTTCGGCCCGGGTTCGCCCAGAAGCAGCGAACAGGCCGGGTTCGCGGCAAGGGCGCGCGTGTGGTGCGCGAGGTCGGAGACGAGGCTTACCGGACGGCCGCTCGCGTCGGTGGCGACCGCCACGCGGCTGACCATCGGCGCGCCGGTTTCGGGATCGACGACGCCGAGCGCACCGTGTTGCGCAGTATCGACAAGGTGCCGCGCGAGCGCGCGGGCCTCGTCGTCGGCGGGGCGGAACGGATCGGTCATGGCCCCGGTATAGCTTCGACGCCGCGCCCGGGGTAGCGAAACGCGCCGGAAGATCCGCCCTGCCGAACGATTTTCGAGGGATCCGCGCGTCGAGCATGTATCAATTACGTGACGCAGCAGCCCCGGCTTGCCGCAAGGGCATGGTATCCCGTGGCCGGGACGTGGTATGCTGCAGTGCAGCATGATCGAAGGGCAAGGGGGACGCATGGCAAGGGGCCGCATCATCACCGTCGCGCAGCAGAAAGGCGGCGCGGGCAAGACCACGCTTGCGGCCAATCTCGCCGTGACCTGGGCGCGCGCCGGGCGGCGCGTGGCGCTGATCGACACCGATCCGCAAGGCAGCCTCGGGCGCTGGTTCATCACGCGGCTGGAATGGTTGGATCCTCCGGGGCTGGAATTCGCCACCGCCTCGGCCTGGGGCGTGGGCTACGAGTGCCGGAAATACGCCGACAGCCATGACATCGTCATCGTCGACACGCCGCCCAAGGCCGACAGCGACCTGCGCCCCAGCCTGCGCGCGGCAGACCTCGTGCTGGTGCCGGTCGCATCGAGCCATGTCGATCTCTGGGCGACCGAGGGTGTCCTCGATCTGGCCCGGCGCGAGGATCGCCCGGCGCTCGTGGTGATGACGCGGGCCCGGGCCAACACGCGCCTCGGCGCCGAGGTCGCCGAGGCCGCGGCGGCGCTCGAGGCGACGCTGGCCGAAACGCCGATCGCGAACCGGGTCGTTTACGCGCAGACCCTGGGCCAGGGCCTCGGCGCGGCGGAGGCCGGGCGCTCGCCCGCCCGCGACGAGCTGGAGCGCCTCGCCGCAGAGGTGGATCGCCTGCTCTGATCCGTCGCATGGCGGTGGCGCGGAGCGGACAAGCGCGGTAGACGCGGTGACGATGGATGAGGATCCCGCGATGACCACTGCCGACCCGCTTGCCGCCCTCCTGCGCGCCGACGGCGCGCGCCGCGGGCAGACCGTCTCGCGGCTCGGCTATTTCTGCGCACCCTTCCGTCCCGAAAGCGGCCCCTACGCCGATCGCGTCATCAAGGTCTACCGCGCGCTCTCCGATAACGCCGCGCTCGACCGGCTGGCGGCGGCGCATGACGCCTACGTTGCGGCGCTGACGGCAACCGGCGTGCCGCTGCCGGAGACGGAGTTCCGCCTCGTGCGGACGGGCGCGGCGCTTCGGCCCGTCATCGTGCAGGAGGCGCTGCCGGCCGAAACCATGATGCGCCCGAAGCTCCGGGACGTCCCGCGCGAGGAGGCGCTCGCGCTGCTGGAGGCGGCCGGCACGGTGATCGCGCGGTTCTGGAACGCGGCGGACCGGTTCGACACGCGCATCGGCTTTCACCCGTCGATCCGCAATTTCGCGGTGCGCGACGGCGAGGCCGTGTTCTTCGACACCTTTCCCCCGCTCATCCACTACTCGCGCGAGGAGATGGGCAGGCTGCTTCTCCAGTTCTCGGAAAGCCGCCTGATGCGCTGGGCCGGGCCACTCGTGCAGCGCCGCATCACGGCGATCCAGGACGAGTGGTATTCGCCCGCCGAGACGCTGGTCGGGCTCGTGGGCTCGGCCTGCCGGCTGCGCCCCACGGATGCGGAGGCCATCCTGGACTGGGGCCGGCGCTTCGCGCCGCGCGCCATGCCGCGCTGGGCCGACGAGATCGCCGAAGGCCTCGCGCGGCCGCCTCGCCTCCCGGGCGAGTGGACGGCCGTGCGCCGCCTCCTCGGGCTGGAGGGTGAACCGAACGTCTGAGCGACGGGGCTTGGGTCCGGTGCCGGGTTCGTGCGATAGTCCCGCGGACACAAGGGAGGGAGAGCTTATGCTCACCATCGCGAGCGATGCGCCCGGGCAGACGGTCATCACCACGTTCGAAACGACGCCCGGAACCTGCCAGGACGTGCTGGACGCGCTGACCGACGCCTACCGCAGCTTCATTTCGAAGCAGCCGGGCTTCATCGCGGCCGGCCTTCACGTCAATGACGCGCAGACACGGATCGCCAACTACTCGCAATGGGAGCGGCGCGAGGATTTCCTCGCCATGCTCCGCTCGGACGAGATGCGCGCGCGCAACCGCAAGATCAACGATCTCTGCCGCAGCTTCGAGCCGGTGATGTACGAGGTGGCGGCGACCTTCGACTGACGCCGGTCAATGACGGCCGGCGCAGGATGTCGGAAAGTGCCCGAGCGAAACACGAAAAACGGACAGGAACTGCCAGACATGTATTCCCATATCCTCGTGCCCATCTCCTTCGACGAAGACCGCGATGCCGCGGGGGCGGTGCACGTCGCCCGCGTGCTCGCGGGCGCGGAAAGCAAGGTCACGCTCTTCCACGTGATGGAGCGCGTGCCATCCTATGCCATCAATTACCTGCCGCAGGATTACGTCGCCTCGGCGCGCGCCGCGATCGAGGAGGAACTGTCGAACCTGGCCGAAGACCTGCCCGGCGCCGGGGCCATGGTCGTGGAGGGTCATGCCGGGCGGACGATCCTCGACTGGGCGGAGGAGAACGATGTCGATTGCATCGTCATCGCATCGCACCGGCCGGGGATGCAGGACATGCTTCTCGGAAGCACCGCCACGCAGGTGGTGCGCCATGCGAAATGCTCGGTTCACGTGATACGATGAACCGGGCCATATAGGGAGGAAACGACATGAGATACGCATTCGCACTTGCTGCGGCGCTGGCCGCGACCACGGCCCTTGGCGAGGAGGCCCCGGTGAACATCACGCCGGAGATGGGGTCCGTGACGGTTGAGACGCGTTCGGGCCCGGTAGAGATCCGGCGCGCCCAGGATCCGCAGAACAAGCTCGAGGGCGACTGGGCGCGCACCTCGCGGCCCTGCCCGGAATTCTGCATCCAGCCGAACCAGCCCGCCCCCGGCGTGACCACCATCGGCGAGCTTGAGCTTCTGGATCTGCTGCAGGATCCCGAGGTCATCGTCGTCGATAGCCGGACGCCCGACTGGTATGCCGGCGGCACGATCCCGGGCGCGGTGAACATCCCCTACACCGAGGCCGTCGATCGGCTGGGCGAACTGGGCTGCGAGATCGATTTCGATGGCTGGAACTGCGAAGAGGCGCAGCCCGTGGCGCTCTTCTGCAACGGGCTGTGGTGCGGACAGTCGCCCGCGGCGATCCGGCGAATGATCGAGGCGGGCTTCCCGGCCGAGCGGATCCACTACTACCGCGGCGGGATGCAGACATGGCGTCTGCTGGGACTGACGGTCGCAGGCGGCGAGAGCTGAGGCGCCGGGATCGGGCTTGCGCCGCATCCTGCGGCGCCCCAATTCCTGCCGGAAGCAACAGGAGGTGCCCGACCATGCAATGCCCGATCGATGGAACCCAGCTCGTGATGACCGAACGCGCCGGCGTCGAGATAGACTACTGCCCGCAATGCCGCGGCGTCTGGCTGGACCGTGGCGAACTCGACAAGATCGTCGAGCGCAGCGCGCCCGCCGCCGCGCCGATGGGCGCCGGTGACCGGGACCGCGGTTTCGACGAAGACGATTACGACCGGGCGAAAGGCCGCAAGAAACGGCGCGGCGGCTTCCTGGAAGAGCTGTTCGACTTCTGAGCCGGACAGCCGCGGGGGAGTACGGATACACTCACCGCGCGCCCACGGCACCCCGCATCCGCGCGGTGGGGACGTCGTGCGCGACGCAAGAACTTGTGCGCCCTGAACGCCCGTCCTCGGCGACCGGGCGGGCCCGCCTGTCGGGCGGGTCCGTCAACATATGGCGTGCCGTACCCGGGGGCGGGCACGTGCGCTGCGTCAGCCGTGCCCGCGCAGGAACTCCTTGCAATCGAGTCCGAGCGCGTCCAGCCCCGCCATGAGATAATCCGCGGCGAGCGGCGTGCCACAGATGTAGCCCGGCGTCTCGTCCGTGTGCTCCGTGACGGCCGTGCGGCGCAAGTCCGCCCAGTCGCCGCCGTCGCGGCCGAACCACATCAGCGTCACAAGGTCGATCTGCTGTTCGAACGGAAGATCGGACAGGATCGATGTAAGCTCCTGCTCCACCGGATCGGAAGGCCGGTCCTCGAGCACCGCGGATTCGATATCGTCGTCGTCGAGCCGTGAGGCGGACGGGTCGGTCGATCCCTGCTTCGCCTGCCGCTCGTGCAGTTTCGCCACGATGAAACAGACGGTATCGAGCGGGACCGAAATCTCGATGTCCTCTCCCGGGCTCTGCGGCGGGGGCGTTTCGCGGTCGGCCGGCGTCATCGGTCGGGCTCCTTTCTTACGGGAAAGATTTTGCTGGCGGGAAGTCTCGCGCGGCGGTGCCGCATGGGCAATAACCTGCGTCAACTTTGCCGGCGGGGGCGCGCGTGTCGATGCAGCGGCCGTTTCGGGCTCACCCATGCGGCGAGGCGGGCGACCCGGCGAGGTGACGGTCGAACCACGACGCGGTCTTTTCCATCACGGTCCGAAGCGTGCCCGGCTCCTCGAAGAGATGCGTGGCGCCCGGCACGATCGCGAGCCGCTTTTCGCAGGGCAGTTCGGTCAGCGCCTCCTCGTTCAACGCGATGACATCCGTGTCGCGCCCGCCGACGACCAGCAGAGTGGGCGCATGCACGCGCTGAAGCGACGCCCCGGCCAGGTCGGGCCGCCCCCCGCGCGAGACCACGGCCGATACGGCCTCCGGCCGCTCCGCCGCCGCCGCCAGCGCCGCGGCGGCCCCGGTGCTCGCGCCGAAGAGACCGATCCTCAACCCGCGCACGGCAGGTTCCTGGCCGAGGCAGGAAAGCGCGTCGCCCACCCGGCCCGCGAGCAGGGGAATGTCGAAGACGTGGGAGCGATCCCGCGCCTCGCCGGGGGTCAGAAGGTCGAAGAGGAGCGTGGCGTAGTCCCGCCCTCCGAGCCACTCCGCCACCGCAAGGTTGCGTGGGCTGAAGCGGCTGCTGCCGCTGCCATGGGCGAAGACGACAAGCCCGCGCGGCGCATCGGGCAGGGCGAGGTCGCCCTCCAGGCGGCCGCGGCCGGACGAGACGGGGATGTCCAGTTCGATATCGCGAGGGCCGGTCATGCCGCCACTGTGGCGTCCCGCGCCGGGGCCGCAATGACGCCCGTCAATCCTCGGCTGCGCGCAGCGCCTGCCGGGCCAGGGCGAGGTACCGGCGCGCCGCCGGCGCCCATTTTCCGGGCGTGCGCGGGTCCGGGTCGAGCAGATGGTCCATCGAAAGCCGCGCCCGCGTCAGGCAGCGCAGCACGCGGTAAAGCGCGGCCAGGCCCGGCGATGGCGGGGCGATGCCCTCCTTCTCGAGACGCGCGGTCAGCGCCGGTCCGAGATCCGCGTCGCCGAGGATCTCGCTTTCGAGGCCGAGATAGGCGGCCTCGTCGAAGGGATCGACGATGCGCAGGTCGATGCAGAATTCCACGCGGTCGAAAACGGTGACCGGATCGGTGAAGCACACATGCTCTGGCCTGAGATCGCCGTGACCCTCCACGACGAGGCGATCGGCGACGCGCCCCATCACCTCGCGCCGGCGATAGGCAAGCGCGGCGACGGCGCCGCGGCCCACCTCCGCCGCCTCGGGGCCGAGATCGGCGTCCCATTGGGCGAGCGCGTCGCGGCTGCGCCGCGCCTCGGCGAACATGAAGGACCAGTGCCGCGCGGCCCGTTCCGGCGGAAGGGGCGGCGCCGCGCGAAGGAATTGCGCCATGCGCTCGCCCAGCGCATCGCGCCACAGGGGCGGGCAGGGGCGCCCGGATTTCAGGATGGTCTCGAGATTTCGCGCCTCGGGCAGGCGGCGCATGACGACCACCCTGTCGATCACCTCTCCGGGGGTGTCGAGCCCAATCCGACCGGACGGCGCCCGGCGCACCGGCGCGACCCCCAGATAGGTCTCTGCCGCGAGGGGGCGGTTGAGCCGCAGTTCCGACAGGCAGGCCATGAGCCGCCGCGGCGCGGTCGAGAAGTCGAGGTGGCTGCGGGTGACCGGCTTTTTAAGCTTGAACGCGCGGTCGGCGGTCAGGAACACGAGGGCGGCATGGGTCTCGACCACCCGTTCCGGGGCCAGCTCGCGCTCCAGCGCGGCCCGCGTCAGGTCGTGGAGCGCCCGGGCCTGATCTGGCATCAGCGCGCGCGCGCTCGCGCCCGTCTGCGCGCCGCGACGTGCGCGCAAGGGGTCGGGTCTCCGGTTCGCCTCATCGCGCCTGCCTCCGTTCGCGCGGGACCTTGCGGGGCGGCGGTGGCACGGACATTGACCGGGGTCAATGCGTGCCCTCCACGGGCGCGGTTGGCTCTCGCCATGCGATTCTTCGCCCTCGACACGGAAGACAGCCTTGCACAGGCCGTGGCGGATGCGGGCGGCTTTGCCATCGATCCCCATGAAATCCGCGATTTCGAGGAGGGCGAGCACAAGGGCCGCCCGCTGGTCGACGTGCAGGGCGAGGACGTGTTCGTGCTGGCCGGGCTGCGCGGGAGCGGAGCGTTATCGACCAACGACCGGCTGATCCGGACGCTCTTCTTCATCGGCGCGTGCCGCGATCACGGCGCCGCTTCGGTGACGGCGATCTGCCCGCTTCTGCCTTACGCGCGGAAGGACCGGCGGACCAAGCCCCACGATCCGCTCGGCGCGCGCTACGTCGCCCAGCTGCTGGAAGCGGTGGGCACGAGCGCCGTCGTCACCGTGGAGGCCCACAACCCCGCGGCGTTCGACAACGCGTTCCGTATCCCCGCCCTGCACCTCGACGCGCGGCGGCTTTTCATGCGCCATGTCCGGGCCCGCGCGGGCGATGCGCCCTTCGCGCTCGTCTCTCCCGACATCGGCGGGTTCAAGCGCGTGCAGCTTCTGGCCGAGAGCTTCGACGAGGCGGAGCGCGCGCGCCTGTCGCTGGGGCTTTGCGAGAAACGCCGGTCCGGGGGCGTGGTGTCGGGCGGGTTCTTCGCGGGCGACGTCAGGGATCGCCCGGTCTGGATTCTCGACGACATGATCGTGGGCGGGGGCACGATGCGCCGGGCGATCCGCGCGAGCCTCGAGGCCGGCGCGTCCGAGGTGCGCCTCGCCGCGACGCATGCGCTTTTCGATGCCGAAACGCTGGACGGGCTGATCGCGGAAGGCGCGCGGGAGGTGGTGGTGACCGATACCGCGGCGCCGCTGGATGACGGGCTGTGCAAAACGGCCGGCCTCGAGGTGCTTGCCATCGCACCCGAGATCGCGGCGTGCGTCGCGCGCCTGCGGGGCGGAACGGCCGCAGGGGACTAAGTCTTCCGGGCACGTTGAACGCACGGTTCCGCATGCTACCTTCCCCAACGTAAGCTAGAACAGGGAGGAGACCATGTTTCTTGCATCTGTCGGCCGCGGCCTCGCGGCGGTGTTCATTCTGGCGGTCCCGGCGCTCGCGCAGGACCGCACGCCCGCGCCGGAGGACGCGCGCGCCTACATCATCTCGCCCGGCGACGGCGCGACGGTGTCAAACCCGGTCACGATCCGGTTCGGCCTCGATGGGATGGGCGTCGCGCCGGCCGGAACCGAGGTGGAGGGAGCCGGGCATCACCATCTTCTCATCAACGTCGATCCGGCGAGTTACGACTTCAGCCAGCCCGTTCCGGCCGATGACCGGCACGTCCATTTCGGCGGCGGCCAGACGGAGGTGACCAAGGACCTGCCCGCCGGCACGCACGAGGTCTGGATCCTTCTGGGCGATGCGTTCCACATGCCCCATGACCCGCCGGTCATGTCCGAGCCGATCACCATCACCGTGGAGTAATCCGCGCAAAGGCGGACTTTCCGCGCCTTTGCCCGTTGCCGCATGGCCCTTGGCGCCGAGGCGAGCGTTTCAAGACTTGCGGATGACCCTCCCCCTCTTTGGACGAGGCGCGCGGCCCCCGGCTTGCGCGCTCCTCCTCGCGAGGACAAGCATCGCCCGGGGCTGGGAAAACCGGTGCTCCCCGCCTTATCATCCCGGCCATGACGATCCGACGGGAGGGAGATCGAGGATGACAGGGGTCAGGACCGAACGGCGGGGCCGGGTGCTGGAGGTCACGCTGGACCGGCCGAAGGCCAACGCCATAGATGCCGCCACGAGCCGCGCCCTGGGCGAGGCGTTCCGCGAGCTGGCCGAGGATGATGCATTGTCGGTTGGAATCGTGACCGGCGCGGGAGAGCGGTTCTTTTCGGCCGGGTGGGACCTCAAGGCCGCGGCGGCGGGGGAGGCGGCCGACGCCGATCAGGGCGTGGGCGGCTTCGCGGGGCTGACCGAGTACTGGGATCTCGACAAGCCGGTCATCGCGGCGCTGAACGGGCTCGCGCTGGGAGGCGGTTTCGAACTAGCGCTCGCGGCCGACATGATCGTGGCGGCGGAGCACGCGGAGGTCGCGCTGACGGAAGCCGCGCTGGGGATCGTGGCGGACTCCGGCGGCGCGATCCGGCTGCCCCGGCGCCTTCCCCGCGCCGTGGCCATGGAGATGATGATGACCGGCCGGCGCGTCGGCGCACCGGAACTCGCGCGATGGGGCCTCGTCAACGAGGTCGTTCCCGGCGCGGATCTCATGGCGGCCGCGCACGCGTTGGCGGACCGGGTGGCCGCGGCCGCACCGCTTTCGCTTCGGGCGATCAAGCAGATCGTGCGCGCCACCGAAGGCGCCACCGAACGCGCGGCGTTCGGGATCATGCGCGACGCGGATCTGCCGGCCTATCGCGGCCTCTACGCGAGCGAGGACGCCGCCGAAGGCATGGCCGCCTTCGCCGAGAAGCGCGCGCCCGTCTGGAAGGGACGCTGACAGTGGCCGAGACCTACGACCCGCCGCTGCCCTGGACGGGCGAGATCGCCGCGCCGCTCACTTTGTTCCGGACGCGCGTCCGGCCCGAGTGGCTGGACGAGTACGACCACGTCAACACCGCCCATTACGTCACGATCTGCGACCATGCGAACTGGGCCTTCTGGAACTGGATCAATGCCCCCGAGGCCACGATCGAGGCGCGCGGCGGCCAGGAATACGTGATCGTAGAGACCCATGTGCATTACCTCGACGAGCTTGCGCTGGACACGCCGATCCATGTCACCACGCGGCTTCTCGCGCACGATGCGCGGCGTTTCCTGCTTTTCCACGAGGTATGGAAGAGCACGAGCGGGACGCTCGCCGCGACGAACGAGGTGAAATGCCTGGCCTTCGACCTCGACGCGCGACGGGCCGGAAGCTGGCGGCCCGTTGTCGCCCGCAGGCTCGGCGCCGTCTCGGCCGCCCACGCCGGGCTCGAAAGGCCGGTGCAGGCGGGCGCGGGGATCGCGCTCAGGAACCGCTGAGGCCAGCCCGCGCTTCCGGCGCCCGAACCCTTTCGGCCTTTTCGCGGGCGCCGCCTGCCGCAATTCCGTGTTCCCGGACCGGAGATGACGACACCGCCCGCTTCATGCGAAGACCGTCCCGCGCCCGAGGGCGTGGCTCGGGTCTGCGCGCCGACACGCCAACGCCGGCCCGCGGCCGACTCTCTACTTTCGCGCGTAGGCGTCCTCGTAGCGGACGATATCGTCCTCGCCGAGATAGCTTCCGGTCTGCACCTCGATGAGCACCATCGGCATCTTGCCGGGATTTTCCATCCTGTGCACGGCCCCGAGCGGCACATAGACGGACTGGTTCTCGCCAAGCAGCCGCTCCTCGCCGTTCACGGTGACCCTGGCGGTGCCCTGCACCACGATCCAGTGTTCGGAGCGGTGCACGTGGCTCTGCAGCGATAGCGTTGCGCCGGGGTTCACGTGAATGCGCTTCACCTGGAAGCGGTCGCCGCGCACCAGCGTCTCGAACCAGCCCCAGGGGCGGTAGTCCACGGGCAGCTGCACGGCCTGCGCCGCGCCGCGCGCCTTGAGCCGGCCGACGGCCTCCTTCACGTCCTGCACGCGGGACATGTCGGCCACCATCACCGCGTCGCGCATGGCCACGGCCACCACGTCGCGCAGGCCGATGCCCACCACCTCGATGTCGGCGCTCTCGGAGCGCAGGAGCGTGTTCTCGCAGTCGAGCGCGGTGGCGGGGCCGGAGAGCGCGTTGCCGGACCCGTCCCGCCCGCTTTCCTGCCAGACCGACTCCCAGCTTCCCAGATCGCTCCAGTGCCCGTCGAAGCGCACGACGCTCATGTTCGCGGCCTTCTCCATCACCGCGTAGTCGATGGACTGCTCGGGCACGCCGGCCCAGAGCGCGGCGTCGATGCGGGTGAAGCCGAGGTCGCGCTCGGCCGCGTCGAGGGCGGGCTCCACGGCGGCGAGGATCTCGGGGGCATGGGCGCGGAACCCCTCGAGGAGGGCGTCGGCGCGGGCGAGGAAGACACCGGCGTTCCAGAGATGCCGCCCGTCCGCCAAGAGACCCTCGGCGGTGGCGGCGTCGGGCTTTTCCACGAAGCGGGCGAGGGCGGCGACGCCCGGATGGGTCTCCTCGGCGCCCACCTCCAGCCAGCCATAGCCCGTCTCGGGCCGGGTGGGGGCGATGCCGAAGGTGACGATCCGCCCGGCCTCGGCGGCGGGCAGGCCACGCGCCACCGCGGCGCGGAACGCCTCCGGATCGGCCACGGCGTGGTCGGAGGGGACGAGCAGGATCACGGCCTCCGGATCGGCGCGATGGGCGATGAGCGCGGCGGCGGCGGCGGCGGGGGCGGTGTTGCGCCCCTCGGGCTCGATCACGACGGCGGCCGGCGAGACGCCCACCTCGGCGAGCTGCTCGCCCACGATGAAGCGGAAGGGCTCGCCGGTGATCACCACAGGATTGCCGAACCCCTCGCCGGTGAAGCGCCGGGCGGAGGCCTGGAAGAGGCTTTCCTCGCCCAGGATGTCGGCGAACTGCTTGGGATAGCTCTTGCGCGAGAGCGGCCAGAGCCGCGTCCCGGACCCGCCGCAGAGGAGGATGGGAGTGATCATGGGTGGGTTTGCCCTTCCTTCCTCGGGCGGTACTGAAAAGCCTCGGAGAACTTGGTGAAGGCCGTCTCCCAAGCGATGGACAACTCCTGCAGAGTACATCGTTCTGCCGACAGGTCGACAGGCGCCCTTTCCGTCGACTGCCCATTCGTGGAGAGGTTGGCTCGGAGGGTGCCTAGAGTTCGCATGATGCCGTTCCGGTACAGAGTGTTCAAGAAATCCATGAAGCGCTCGGTGAAGCCGAAGAGCGATCCAGGCAAGAGGGAGCTCAAGAGAGCAAGCTGCAATCTGACCTTCTCCTGCGCGATAGGGCGCGTGGCTGGCATTCCCGCGAAGCTGCCGCGCGAGACACGATGCCGACTGAGGTACGTGTCCTAAAGGTTTCGGAGCAATCCAAGGTGATGTGGTGGCCGCACAGTCAGGCGTCGCCATTGGGCAAGCGCGGGATGAAACCGGGTCGACGCGTCCTTGAAGAAGTGAACCGCCCCGGGTTTACGGGAGAGTTTCTGGTTCAACGATTAGGCTGTATTTTCAGCAGCGTTCAAGTTTGCGTAGAATGCCTCCTCTGCTTCGTGCGGCGTGATGTAGCCGATGGCGCTATGCAGGCGGGTGTTGTTGTACCAGTCGACCCATTTCAGGGTTTCCCATTCGACCTGACCAACGGACTTCCAGGGTCCGAGGGGCTTGATGAACTCGGTCTTGAACAGGCCGATGATGCTTTCGGCGAGGGCGTTGTCATAGGAATCCCCGACGCTCCCGACCGAGGTGTCGATGCGGGCCTCGGCGAGCCGCTCGGTGTATCGGATCGACAGGTATTGGCTGCCGCGGTCGCTGTGGTGGATCAGCTTGTCAGCCTCGGACGGCGCCCGCTGGCAGATGGCCTGGTTCAGGGCCTCGAGGACGGAAACCGGTCGTCATCGAGGTCGAGACGGGCCAGCCGACGATCTTGCGGGCGAAGACGTCGATGATGAAGGCCACGTAGACCATGCCCTGCCAGCTTGAGACATAGGTGAAATCGCTGACCCAGAGCTGGTTGGGCATGTCTGCCACGAAGGAGCGGTTCACCTTGTCGTCCGGGCAAGGCTGGGCCGCATCGGGGTTGGTCGTGATGACCTTCTTGCCCCGCACGACGCCTTGTAATCCCATCACCTTCATCAGCCTCTCGACCGTGCAGCGAGCGATGTCGCGCCCTTCGCGGCGCAACTGATGCCAGACCTTGCGCGCGCCATATCGTCCCCGGCTGCCATCGAAGACCTGCTTGATCGCTGCCATGTCCCGCCGATCCTGCCTGGCCCGGTCCGATGCCGGGTCCGGATCGCGCTCCACAGCCTTGAAGGCATAATACGTCGATGGTGCGATCTCCAGAACCCGGCAGATCGGGTTCGCCATTGTGCTTGAACCAATGCCGCATCAATGGCTCACCCTACCACTTTTTTTGAAACCAGATCCTTCATTGCTGCCAGATCCAGCATTTGCTCGGCCAGAAGCTTCTTCAGCTTGGCGTTCTCATCCTCCAGCGCCTTCAGCCGCTTGGCCTCCGACACCGTCATGCCGCCGAACTTGGCCTTCCAGTTGTAGAAGATGCCTTACGACATGCCGTGCTTGCGGCACAGGTCAGCGCACTTCGCCCCTACCTCGTGCTCGGCAAGGATGCCGATGATCTGCTCCTCCGTGAATCTCGTTCGCTTCTTGTCCGTCCTCAGGTTGGGCCGGACTCCAATCAGCGGTGGAGGAAAAATCCCGTGGCAGGTCAAAGCAGACCGGCTTTGGGTGAGCATATCATCCGAGCCTCATGGAGCTCGATGCGAGGAAAGGGGCTTCGAACGTGCTTGCCTGGATGAGCCGCATCGCCACACGGTCCACGTGCACGCAGAGGGCGCCATAGCAGGCTGCTGAAAAACCCTGCCTCGACAGCGGTTTGAGAACATGATTCACCCACGGCACGGAAACGGCGGGGCGATCATGCGGGGTGTGGACGAGACGAGCGGGTCGCTGTTCAGCTATGTCGATCTGGAAGAGCGCATCCCGCCTCGACACCCGCTGCGCAAGATCAGGCAGGTAGTCAACGACGCACTCGCCAGTCTCGATGCCGATTTCGAGGCGCTCTACATTGTTTTTGGCCGCCCCTCGATCCCGCCGGAGCGGCTGATCCGGGCGGGTATTCTGCAGATCCTGTTCTCGATTCGCTCCGAGCGGCAGTTGATGGAGCAAATGGATTACAACCTGATGTTCCGCTGGTTTGTCGGCCTCGGGATCGACGATCCGGTCTGGGTCCCGACGGTCTTCACGAAGAACCGCGACCGGCTGCTGACGACGGACATGTCGCGAAAGGTGATGGCAGCGATCCTGGCGCATCGCGAGCTCGTGCCGCTTCTGTTGGACGAGCATTTCTCCGTCGATGGGACGCTCATCAAAGCTTGGGCATCGATGAAGAGTTTCCAGCCGAAGGCCGAGGCCACCCCGCCTGACGATGAGGGGCCGGGCGATCCGCCCGCCCCGGATACCACCCTTGAGCCCGCGCATTCCGAGACCCCAGCCGAGACCGACCCGATGCCCCGCAACAGCCGCTACCGCAATGCCGAGGTCGACTTCAGGGGCGAGAAGCGTTCCAATGCCACCCATGCCTCGACCACCGATCCGGATGCGCGCCTTTACAAGAAATCCCCCGACACGGGTGCGGTGCTTTGCTTAATGGGCCATGCGTTGATGGAGAACAGGCACGGGTTTGTCGTGCAGGGTGATTTGACCCAGGCCGACGGTCATGCCGAGCGGCGCGCGGCGCTGGACATGGTCCATCGCCATTCCCCCGGATCGACCCGGCGACTGACGCTGGGTGCCGACAAGGGGTATGACGCGGCTGGGTTCGTCTCCGACATGCGCCAAGCCTGCGTCACGCCCCATGTCGCCCAGAAATCGAGATATTCAGCGATCGACCGGCGCACGACCCGGCACGAGGGATATGCGCTGTCCCAGAAGCACCGAAAGAAGATCGAAGAGCCGTTCGGCTGAGCCAAGAAAGTCGGCGGCATGGCACAGACCGTGTATCGGGGCACTGAACGCGTCCGATCCCGCTTCATCCTGACCATGGCCGCCAACAACCTTGCCCGGCTACCGCGGTTGCTGGGGGCATGACGGGAAAGACGGACCAAGGTGCGAGCCACGGACGCGCCAACAGGCATGACCGTCAGTCGAACCGGCCATGATGACGGGACAGCGTTCCGGTTCGAGAACTATTTCAGCGACCTGCTAGACCGTTGGAACTTTCGCCGGCCCGGCACGCGTGGCTCGACGCCTTGCAAGTCGCCAGGCGCGAGGTGACGCGCTTGCCCGAGCGTTCCGTGACGGGATGGCTGAACTCCGCGGCCTCGATGTCCGCGCCGTGCCGGGCGATCACGAGTGCGCTCTGTGCCGAGAAGTCGGGCACGCGCCGTCCGCTGGTGGATCCTGGATCAGCACGACACCGCCCATGGCTGACGCCCGGCCCGGTCGCGCCGACGGCTCAGGGCGCGAAGCGCAGCGTCACGGTGAAGGGGTAGCTTTCGGAGGAGAGCCCGTTCGGGGCGCGGGGCAGGCGCGCGCGCTGGACCGCGGCCACCGCGGCCCGGTCGAGTTGCGCGTTGCCCGAGGAGCCCCGAACCGAAACCCCGGCGAGGCGGCCGGCGGGGGCCACCAGGATGGCGAGGCGCACGCGCCCCGCGGCGCGCGTGCCCGATGGGTAGCGTTTCTGGCGTTCGATCGCGGCGACGATCTGCCCGCCCCAGCGCGCCACGAGCTTCTGCCCCGACGCGCCCTGGGCGACCTGTTCCGTCGCGCGTGTCCGGCCCGCGCTTGCGCCGCCGCCCGCGCCTTCGGCCTGCTGGGACTGGGGCGCGGCGCCGCGGCCACCGGTCGGCGCTTCGGGCGGTGCGGGCCGCGCGGCAGGTGCGGGTGACGGCCGCGCGGCGCTGCGTGCGGGTGCGGTCTCCAGCGTTTCGGGTCTCGGTGCCGGGCGGCGGGACAGCCCGGGCGCATGTGGCGAGGACGGGATCGCCGCGCGGGTGTCCGGGCGGGGTGCGGCCTCGGCCGCGGGCCTTGCGGGCGCCGCGGCGGCCGCGCGCGGCGCCTCGGGGGCCTCGCGTCTCGGCAGCGCGGCGCCATGGCCGGTGTCGGGCGCGGGCCGGGGCAGGGCCGGGGCTTCGGCAAGCGGCGGCGCGGGGAGGTGGGCGACCGCGGCGGGCCGCTTCGGCGCGGGGCCGTCCGGCGCGGGCGGCGCGGCCGCCTGCGGGGCGGTCCGGGGCAGCGTCTCCGCCGCCGGCCCGGACGCGGTGTCGGGCCGGGGCAGGGCGGCGGAAAGCGGCGCCGGACGGTCGGGCGGGGATGGCATCGCCGCCTCGGTCTGGGCGGCGGGCGGGGCGCGCCAGGCCGTGACGAGGGCCGTTAGACCCGCGCCTCCCGCCTCGAGCGAGACCGTGGCCGCACCGCCCGCGCCGGCGGCGGGCGCCGCGCCGCCCGACCATTGCGCGAAGGCGCCCACGTGCAGCGCCAGCGCCACGCCCGTGAAGGCGGCGAATTCGAGCCCTCCCTTCATCGCGGCCGTACCGCCAGTTCGATCTCTGCCGCGCCCGTCTCTGCGAGACGCCGCAGCAGCGCGGCGAACTCCGCCGCCGGGAGCGTCGCGTCCGCACGAACGGTGAGCGGGCCGGCCCCGGCGTCGCGCGCGGCGAGCGCCTCCCACGCCGCCACGCCGTCCGCGCCGCCGAAGGCCACCCGCCCGGCCGCCGAGACGTGCAGGACCGCGCCGGCCTCGGCGCCCGTCTCCGCGCCCGCCTGGGGCGGGGTCACGTCGAAGGGGGCGGGCGGGGCGATCTCGGCCGTCATCAGGAAGAAGATGAGCAGCAGGAAGACGACGTTGATCATCGGCACGATGGCCTCGGGACGGGTGCGCGCAGGGGGGCGGGGAAACTCCATCGCGTCTACTCCACCAGCAGGAGTTGGCTGTGTCCCGCGGCGCGGAGCGTCTCGGCCACGTCGGCGAGGCGCTGCAGGTCCGCGCCCGCGACCGGGCGCAGGACCAGCGGGTCGGCCGGCGTCTCGGTCAGCGGGGCGAGGGCGGCGGCAAGGCCGGTCTCGTCCACGGCGCGGCCGTTGAGCGTGACGCGGTCGGGGAAGATCTCCACCAGCCGGGGCGGGCCGCTCCAGCCCGCGCCCCCGCCTGCCGTGGCGAGGGGCAGCGCGGCGTCGCGCCCGAACTGCGCCACCAGCATGAAGAAGACCAGAAGCAGGAACACCACGTCGATCATCGGCGTCAGGCTCGGGCGGCGGCGCGGACGGGCGGCGGCGAAATCGAACATCAGGCCGCCTCCGCCGCGCGGGGGGGCAGGTGCGTGAAGACGCGGGTGGCCAGATCTTCCATCTCGCCCTGGACCGCCTCGGCCACGCTCTCGAACCAGGTGAGCGCGGCGGCGGCGGGGATCGCCACCGCCATGCCGGCGGCGGTCGTCAGGAGCGCCTCCCAGATCCCGCCCGCGAGGACCGAGGGGTCGGCCCGCGCGCCGCTGGCCTGAAGCGCCTGGAAGGCGTCGATCATGCCGAGGACGGTGCCCAGAAGCCCGATCAGCGGTGCGATGGTGGCGATGAGTTCGAGCGCGCGCAGCCCTTCCCGGAGCCGGGCGAGTTCGGCCCGCGCGATGCGCGTCGTCTCTTCGCGGGCGGCGGGCTCGGCCATGGCCGGATCCTCCGCCGCGCCCATGGCGGCGGCCGCGAGCCGGGCGCGCACGCCGCTGCCGCGCGCGGCCTCGGCGCGGGCCTGCGCCGCGCGGCCTTCGGTCCAGAGCGCCACGGCGGCGCGCGCCCGCGCCCCGCCCCAGGCGCCGAGCCGGGCCAGCCGCCAGAGTTTCCAGAGAATGAGCGCCAGGGTGAGGACCGAAAGCGCCGCGATGACCCAGAGCGCCGGGCCGCCACGGGCGAGGAACTCGCCGATCCCGCCGAACGCCGCGTTGCCCGCCATGCGCCTCTCCTCCCGCCGCCGGGCCGGGCCCGGTCTGCGCTTCGTGTCTTGTCCGGGAAGGGGCGGCCTGCCCGGACCGGTGATCGGGTTCACCACGCCGGAAGGCTCCGTCGCCCCGGCGCGCCCCGCGCCCGGACAGGGTGATCGCTCCGGCAGGTCTCCTGACTCGCGGGTCGCTGCTCGGCCGGGCCTTCCCGCGGGCCGCGCCCGCAGTGGCATCTTCCGGCTCCGCTCGCCGCTTACAGTTGCGGGGGCAGTCGCGGGTTTGGCCCTCAGGCCGCACCGCGTTCCCATTTTCACCGGGCGCGCGAACGCCCGGACCGGAGCACCCCGACCCTTACGCCGAATCGCGCTTTCGGAAAAGCAGAACCTCGTGCGTGCCACGCAGTTGCACGCCGCCCTGCGGGGCTGTACCCGTGCCGGGAGTGGGGAAGATCCGCCTATGCTGGAGCGCCGGAGCGCGAAGATACGTCTGACGAGGGCGTTCCAGGGACAAGCGCAGCGTCTCTACCCGTTCTTCCGGCAGCACACCTATCGCGGACCGCTTCTGCCTTCGGAGGTCGAGAGTCGGGTCGCCGTTTCGCTGCGGGACGGGTTTCTTTACAACCGGATCCCCAAGACCGCGAACTCGCTCATGACCTGGATGCTCGCCAGGGCCTCGGCAGACGCCGCGGGCGAGCCTGCGCCCGAACGGCCGAAGAGCTATTTCCCGACGCCGCGGCGACTGTCATCGGGCGAGGCCGCCCGTGTCGAGCACGAGATCTTCAAGTTCGCGATCGTGCGGAACCCCTATTCGCGCACGCTTTCGGCGTATCTGGACAAGATCGCCGCGGGAAAACAGCAGGCGCGCACCTTCGAGAAATGGCGCGGCGCCCCGGTTCAGCGGGAAGAACCGAGCTTCGGCGAGTTCTGTCGCTATCTGGACGCGGTCGGGCTGCGGGACGACGTGCACTGGGTGCCGCAGACGGAGCTGCTTTGCGAGGTGCCGGGCTGGTTCGACCGGATCTACCGGCAGGAAAGGCTGGGCGAGGCCGCCGAGGAAATCATGGGGCGGATCTTCGGCGTGGCGCCGGAGTTCCCGGCGCGGGTGGGGCCGCGCCCGACCGGGGCGTCGAAGCTCATCGCCCGCCACTACGACGACGAGACGCGCCGGATCGTGGCGCGGCTCTTTGCGGCGGATTTCGATGCCCTGGGCTACGCCCCGGATCTTCCGGGCGCGGCCTGATCCGTCAGCCGATCTCGGCCAGACGTTCGAGCGCCGCGCGCAGGCGCTGCGCCTCGTCCTCTTTCAGGGCGAGGGTCGCGCGGGTTTCGTCCACCACCTCCTCGGGGGCGCTTTCGACGAATTTCGGGTTGGAAAGCCGCCCCGAAAGCCCGCCCATCTCCTTCTCGAGCTTGCCGAGCGTCTTCTCGAGCCGCGCCTTCTCCTCGGCGACGTCGATGACGCCGGCGAGCGGCAGGCCGAGGCTCGCGCCCTCCACGGCCACGGTGACCGTGCCCTTCGGGAAGCCGTCGACCTCCTCGAGGCTCTCGATCCGGGCGAGCCGCTTGATCAGCGCCTCGTTCCGGCCCCAGGCGGCGCGGCCGGTCTCGCCGATCTCGGTGGCGAGCATCGGCACGTAGAGCCCCGCGGGGACGTGCATCTGCGCCCGCGCGCTGCGCACCTCCTCGATGACGGAGACGACCCAGCCCATCTCCCGGTCGGCGGCCTCGTCCGCAAGCTCCGCGGCGGTGTAGCCGGGCCAGTCGGCGTGAACGAGCATCTTCGACCGCTCGGCCAGCGTGCCCCAGAGCTCCTCGGTGAGGAAGGGCATGATCGGATGCAGAAGGATGAGGCACTGGTCGATCACCCAGGCCATCACCGCCTGCGTCTCGGCCCGAAGCTCCTCGTCCTCGCCCTGCAGGAGCGGCTTGGAGAATTCCACGTACCAGTCGCAGACCTTGCCCCAGACGAAGCCGTAGAGCGCGTCCGCCGCCTCGTTGAAGCGGAAGGCGTCGAGCGCGGCGTCCACCTTCTCGCGCACGCGGCCGGTCTCTCCGAGGATCCAGCGGTTGACGGCGGCGGTGGCCGCGGGGACGTCGGCGCCGCCGCCCACCGCGCCGTTCATCTCGGCGAAGCGCGCGGCGTTCCAGAGCTTGGTGCCGAAGTTCCGGTAGCCCGCGATCCGCTCCTTCGAGAGGCGCAGGTCCCGGCCCATCGCCGCCATGGCGGTGAGCGTGAAGCGCACCGCGTCGGCGCCGTACTCCTCGATGAGCTCCAGCGGGTCGAGCACGTTGCCGAGCGACTTCGACATCTTCTTGCCCTTCTCGTCACGGACGAGGGCGTGGACGTAGACGGTGTCGAAGGGGCGTTCCCCCACCACGGCGTATTGCATCATCATCATCCGGGCGACCCAGAAGAAGATGATGTCGAAGCCAGTGATGAGCACGTCTGTCGGGAAATAGCGGCGAAGCTCCGGCGTGTCCTCGGGCCAGCCCAGCGTGCCGATGGGCCAGAGCCCCGAGGAGAACCAGGTGTCGAGCACGTCGGTCTCGCGCGCCAGCGTGACCTCGGCGAAGCGCGCCACGCCGTCGCCCGCGGCCTCGCGCAGGCCGCCCCATTCCGCGCCCTGGCCGCCGAAGCGGATCTCGGGCCCGGGCCCGTAATATTCCCGCGCGAGGTCGAACGCCTCGGCCTCGGTGGCGGCGCAGAATTCGCGCGGGCCGCCGGCCGGGTCGTCGCGGTCCGGCCCGTACCAGACCGGGATCTGGTGGCCCCACCAGAGCTGGCGCGAGATGCACCAGGGCTCGATGTTCTCCAACCAGTGGAAATAGACCTTGCGGTCGGCCTCGGGCAGGATCGTGGTGCGCCCGTCGCGCACCGCGTCGATCGCGGGGCCCACGATCTTTTCGGCGTCCACGAACCACTGGTCGGTGAGGTAGGGCTCGATCGCCACCTTGGAGCGGTCGCCGTGGGGCACCATGTGCCGGTCGGCGTCGATGCCGTCGAGCCAGCCCTCCTCCTCGGCGGTGCGCACGATCCAGTCGCGCGCCTCGTAGCGGTCGAGCCCGTCGAGCGCCTCGATCACGCGCGCGAGCCCGTCCGCGTCGCAGCCCTCGGCGAAGTCCGGGTTGTCGCGCAGCCACATGCCCGCGCGCGGCGTCATCACGTTGATCGCCCGAAGGCCGGTCCGCTGGCCCACCGCCCAGTCGTTGAAATCATGCGCGGGCGTCATCTTCACCGCGCCGGTGCCCTTCTCGGGATCGGCGTAGTCGTCCGCGACGATCCGCAGCCGCCGGCCCACCAGCGGCAGGATCGCCTCCTTGCCCACGAGATGGGCGTAGCGCCGGTCGTCGGGATGGACGGCGATGCCGGTGTCGCCCAGCATCGTTTCGGGGCGCGTGGTGGCGACGGTCAGGTAGTCCCGCGTCTCGGTGGCGGTGACGTTGCCGTCCTCGTCGAACTCGACCGGGTGCTCGTAGGTCTCGCCGTCGGCTAGCGGATAGCGCAGGCGCCACATGTGGCCGTCGGTCTCGACCTGCTCGACCTCCAGATCCGAGATCGCGGTTTCGAAATGCGGATCCCAGTTCACCAGCCGCTTGCCGCGGTAGATGAAGCCCTTGCGGTACATGTCCACGAAGACGCGCATCACCGCGTTGTGGAAGTCGGGGCTGTTCTCGTGGCCCACCCGCGTGTCGCCGGGCGCGCCGGCCATGGTGAAGGCGTTGCGTGACCAATCGCAGGAGGCGCCGAGGCGCTTGAGCTGGCCGATGATCGTACCGCCGGAGCGTTCCTTCTGCTTCCAGACGAGATCGATGAAATCCTCGCGGCTGAAATCGGTGCGGCGCTTGCCGTCCCGGGCGAGTTCGCGCTCCACCACCATCTGGGTCGCGATCCCGGCATGGTCCTGGCCGGGCTGCCAGAGCGTGTCGAAACCGCGCATCCGGTGCCAGCGCACCAGCACGTCCTGCAGCGTGTTGTTGAAGGCGTGGCCCATGTGCAGCGAGCCCGTCACGTTGGGCGGCGGGATCATGATGCAGAAGCTTTCCTCGCGCGAGGCGTTGGCGCCGGCGGCGAAGGCGCCGGCCTCTTCCCAAGCGGCGTAGATCCGGCGCTCGGCCTCTTGGGCGTCGAAGGTCTTCGAAAGCGGCATCGCGTGCATCCCGTCTTGAGCGGCGTCGGCCCGCTCCTTACCCGAGCGCCGGGCCGAGGAAAAGCCGCCCGGCGCCCGCCGCGGGCCGGCGCCTCTCAGCGCGTCCGGTCGAGCTTCGTGGCGAGGTGGATCAGGCTTTCCGAACCCTTCACGCCGCGGGTCTCGCCGATCCGGTCGAGCGTGTCGTCGAGCGCCTCGGTGCTGTCGGCCGAAAGCTGCACGATGAGATCCACCCGCCCCGAGGTGGTGTGCACCGCCTCCACCCCCGGCAGCGACTTGAGCCGGGCGAGAACGGCGGGCCCCGAGCGCGGTTCGATCGACACGAGCACCGTGGCGCGCAGCGGCGGCCGAAGCGCGGGGCCCGCGCGCAGCGTGTAGCCCGCGATGGCGCCGCTGCGCTCCAGCCGCTCCAGCCGCGCCTGCACCGTGGTCCGGGCGAGGCCGAGCCTGCGGGCGAGCGTCGCCGTGGGCAGGCGGGCGTTCTCGGCCAGAAGCGAAAGGAGGGCGCGGTCAGTTTCGTCCATCTGTCGGCAAATTTCGTCGTTTCGACGTCATAATGAACGGATTCGGCGAAAAAGACACTCCAAACCGACGGCGCGTCGCCCGAAGATTCCGTAAAACGCGAGCAGTGAGGTTCCCATGCAATCCGGCGCGACGCTCTGGCCTTCCCCCGAAACGCACCTGTCGCGGGCGCATCCGCGGGGTCCGGTGCTCTATTTCTGCCCCGACACGTTGCAGCGGACGGCCCGGCGTTTCCTCGACGGCTTTCCGGGGCTCGTCACCTACGCGGTGAAGGCGAACGATGGCCCGGAGGTGCTGGAAAACCTCGTGGCTGCCGGGATCGCGGCGTTCGACGTGGCCTCGCCCGCCGAGATGGCGCAGGTGCGCGCGGCCTTTCCGGGCGCGGTGCTACACTACCACAACCCCGTGCGCGCCCCCGAGGAGGTGGCGGCGGGCAAGACGCATGGCGTCGTCTCCTGGTCTGTGGACTGCGCCGCGGAACTCGACAAGCTCATGCCGCTGCCGGACGGTGCGGAGGTCGCGGTGCGGCTTCGCCTGCCGGTCGCCGGGGCGGCCTATGATTTCGGCGCGAAGTTCGGCGCCGATCCGGAGGTGGCGGCCGCGCTTCTGGCCGAGGTGGCGCGGCGCGGGCTCACGCCGTCGCTCACCTTCCATCCGGGCACGCAATGCGCCGATCCCGAGGCCTGGGCGGCCTATATCTTCTCCGCGGCGGAGGTGGCGCGCCGCGCCGGCGTCACGCTGCATCGTCTGAACGTCGGCGGGGGATTCGCCGCGCACAGGGACGCCGCGGCGCCCGACCTGGAGGCGATCTTCGCCCGGATCGGCGCCGCGGCCCGCGCGGCCTTCGGCGCGGATGTCCCGGCGCTCGTCTGCGAGCCGGGTCGCGCCGTGGCCGCCGAGGCGTTCACCCTCGCGCTGCCAGTGAAGGCGGTCCGGCCGGACGGGGCGCTGTTTCTCGGCGACGGGATCTACGGTGCGCTCGCCGAGCTGCGCGACATCGCCGCGCCGGGGCGCTTCCGGCTCCTCGACGCCGCCGCGCGGCCGCGCACCGGCGCGCCGGTGCCGCGCGTGGTGTTCGGCCCCACCTGCGACAGCCTCGACCGGCTGCCCGAGCCGCTGCCGCTGCCGGGCGACGTGGCCGAGGGCGACTGGCTGGTGCTGCCGGCCATGGGCGCCTATTCCGCGGCGCTTTCGACGCGGTTCAACGGCTATGGCGCGCTCGACCGGGTCACCGTGGCCGCACCCGCCCGCCAGGGGTAGACACCGCCACGCCGCGGCGTAGGTTCCGCGGGAGACGCAGCGGCGGACAAGGGATGAGCATGGAAAAGTTCGGGCGGAGCCAGCCGGTCACGCGGATCGAGGATCAGCGCTTTCTCACCGGCGAGGGCCGGTATGTCGACGACATCGTGCCCGAGGGCGCGCTCGTGGCCCATGTCCTGCGCGCGCCCATGGCGCATGGCTGGATCGAAACGCTCGACGTGAGCGCGGCGCGCGAAGCGGAGGGCGTGCATGCCGTACTCACGGCCGCCGACCTCGAGGCGGCCGGTCTCGACCTGCGGATGCAGGCCGTGCGCGTGCCGAACCGCGACGGCACGAAGGGCGCGGCCACCGAGCGGCTTCTGCTCGCCCGCGACCGCGTGCGATTCGTGGGCGAGCCCGTGGCGATGATCGTGGCCGAGACGCGCCAGCAGGCGCGCGACGCGGCGGAGCTCGTCGAGCTGGAGATCGAGGAGCTGCCCGCCAAGCTCGATCTCGCGCCGGGGGGCGAGCCGCTTCACGAAAACGCGCCGGACAACCGCGCCTTCGACTGGGTGCTGGGCGACGCGGCGGCCACCGAGGCGGCCTTCGAGACGGCGGCCCATGTCGTGCGCCTCGAGGTCGGCGACAACCGCGTCATCGTGAACTCCCTCGAGCCGCGCGGCGCCTATGCCGAATGGGTGGACGGGCGCGTGCACGTCGCCATCAACGGGCAGGGGGTCTGGAGCCAGAAGGCGGCGCTCGTCCAGGCGCTCCGCCTGCCCGAGGACGCCGTGCGTGTGACCAACCCCGACGTGGGCGGCGGCTTCGGCATGAAGGGGGCGCCCTACCCGGAATATCCCGTTCTGGCCCATGCCGCGCGGGTGACGGGACGCCCCGTGCACTGGATGGCCGAGCGCACGGAATCGATGCTGTCCGACCATGCCGGGCGCGACCTCGTCACCACCGCCGAGCTCGCCTTCGACGCGGATCTGCGGATCACCGCCTACCGCGTCCACACGCTGAGCAATCTCGGCGCCTACAACTCCAATTTCGGCCAGATCATCCAGAGCACGCTCTTCTCCAAGGTTCTGACGGGCGTCTACGACATTCCCGCGGCGTGGCTGCACGTCGAAGGCATCTATACCAACACCACGCAGGTGGACGCCTATCGCGGCGCCGGCCGGCCCGAAGCGATCTATGTGCTGGAACGCGCGATGGATCGCGCCGCGCGCGAACTGGGCGTGGACCCGTGGGAACTGCGCCGGCGCAACTTCATCCCGAAGGAGAAATTCCCCTACACCACGCCCTCGGGCGAGACCTACGACGTGGGCGATTTCCACCGCCTGCTCGACCGGGTGGAACGGGAGTGCGACCGGGCCGGGTTCCCCGCACGGCGCGAGGAGAGCGCGGCGCGCGGCAGGCTCCGCGGCCTCGGGCTCTGCTACTACATCGAGAGCATCCTCGGCGATCCCTCGGAAGGCGCGAAGGTGACGTTCGAGGAGGACGGGACCGTCAGCCTCTTCGTGGGCACCCAGTCGAACGGGCAGGGGCACGAGACGGTCTACGCGCAATTCCTGTCGGACCAGACCGGCATCCCGGTAGAGCGCATCCGCGTCGTGCAGGGGGATTCCGACCTCATCGCGCAGGGTGGCGGCACGGGCGGCTCGCGCTCCGTCACCGTGCAGAACACCGCGACGCTGGGCGCTGTCGAGAAGATGGTCGCCGCCTTCACGCCCTACCTCGCCGGGAAGATGGACGTGCCGGAAGCGGAAATCCGCTTCGATGACGACACGTTCCGCGCGCCCGGCTCCAACCGGACGCCGAGCCTTCTGGAGGCGGCGGAAATGGCGCGCGCCGACGGGCGCTCCGACCTCTTGACGCACGAGGCGCGCACCAAACTGCCCGGCCGCTCCTTCCCTAACGGCGCCCATGCTGCGGAGGTGGAAATCGACCCCGACACCGGCCGCGTCCGCGTGCTGCGCTACACGGTGGTCGACGATTTCGGCAACCTCATCAACCCGCTTCTGGCCGAGGGACAGGTCCATGGCGGCGTGGCGCAGGGCATCGGGCAGGCCCTCTGCGAGCGGACGGTCTTCGACGAGGACGGCCAGCTTCTCACGGCAACCTTCATGGACTACGCGATGCCGCGCGCGGACGATCTGCCCATGTATGATTTCACCTCCGAGCCGGTGCCTTCGGTGAACAACGTGCTCGGCATGAAGGGATGCGGCGAGGCGGGCACGGTGGGCGCGCTCGCCGCCGTGGCCAACGCCGTTCAGGACGCGGTGTGGGAGGCCGGTGTGCGCCAGGCCGACATGCCCTTCACCCCGCATCGCATGTGGGACATGCTGCGCCACGCCCACGCGGCGGAATGAGCGCCGCCTGAGGCAGAGCCGGCGGCGCCTGCCGCTTCGGGCCCTCGCGGTCCGTGCGCGCGGCGTGGTCCCCGCCGTCTCGGCACGGCCCGGCGCGGCGAGTCTTGCCATGGCGATCGGACGCGCGGTAAGAGCGCGCGGCGTGGGTGATTAGCTCAGCTGGTAGAGCGCCTCGTTTACACCGAGGATGTCGGGAGTTCGAGTCTCTCATCACCCACCAGCGCGCCGGCCCGGCGTCCCGATCCTTCCCGAGGGGCGGGACATGTTCGCGGCCTCCGCCGCAGCCCGACGCACTGCGGCACCGGGATCGCGCGGGCCGCGCAACTCGTCCGTTACAACGACGCCGGGCGCGGGCAGCCATGCGGCGACCTCGTCGACGGGCCTCGTCCGCCCGGGACCGGACCCCGAAAAAATCATCCCCGAGTCATCTTAACCCACTTGATCCATCGGTATGCCGAGGTATCCTTTCCGCATGGGAGGCGTTGCCGATGGGAAAGCCCGAGGTCACTTTCGACGAGGAAATCTTCTCGCGCACGGCATCTCTCTTCGCGACGAAACGCGATACCTTCGCCCCGGATGCGGTCGAGGCGCTGGCAGGCGACATCGTGCGACGCCTTGCACGCTCCGCCGGCACGGGCCCCGCCTTCGACGCCCCGGACATCAGCGACGACAGCATCGCCGCGTTCTGCGACGCGCTGGTCCAGCCTGATCCCGACGCGGCCTTGCGTTTCATAGAGGAGCGTCGTGCCGAAGGTGTGACGCGCCAGGGTGTCTACCTGGGATACATCACCGCCGCGGCGCGCTGTCTTGGCGAAGGCTGGGACGAGGATCGGCTGTCCTTTCTTCAGGTCACCTACGGCACCGGGCATCTCTACGCCCTGATGCGGGCCCTGAGGGCCGAGAGCGCCGCCGCACGGCCGACATTCGACGGTGATCGCTGCGCGCTCTTCGCCACGGTGCCGGGCGAGGATCACGGCATCGGCATAACCGTCGCGGCCGACCTCTTCCGGGAGGCGGGCTGGGAGATCGATCTTCAGATCGGCGCCGATCACGACGAACTCGTTGTCCATGTCGAGCGAACCCAGCCGCACATAATCGGACTGTCGCTCAGCACCGAGCACAGGCTCGACGCGCTGGTGCGCCTGGTCGTGGCGATGCGGATCGTCAAGCCGCATGCGATCATCGGCGTTGCGCCGGCGTGGAGTGTCGACGCGGAACGGCTTCACGAACTCCTCGATATCGATATTGTCTTCGGCGATGCGAAGTCGGCCTTCCTGGAGCTGGATCGCCTGATACGACTGCGCGGCTGACCGGACCGGTCCTGCGAAACGCCCCGATGTCGGGGCGCGGGGCCGCATGCGAGAATCCCGGAGACGAGGCCGGTTGTCTTGCACAACGCGCCACCTTTCACGGCAGTGGGGCAGGTTCGGCACGCTCCGGATCCGGGGCGCGTCGGTGCTTTCGCGGTGCGGTTCGACGGGGACGCCCGAGGTGCTGCCGCCGCTCGGTGTGCTTTCCACCTTTCCGCCGTGAGCGCCCCGCCAGTCGCAGACGATACCAGGAAAGGCGATTGGCATGAAAAAGGCCAAGGTCTACGGTTTCGCCGGCAAGCGTCTCGATACGGGCGAGACGACGGTCAGGGAAGCGGCCCGGAAACCCTGCGCCGAGGTGGAGGACTGGAAAATGGCAAGGCAGAAACTCATCGCCATGGAGGGCATCATGCCCAGGCGCGCGGATCGCGGCGGACCGCAGGATCATCCATGCGGGCGGCGTCCCCGACCTGGCGAAGCCCGAACCCGGGCCGCACGCATGATCCTCAGGCTCGCCACCGCCGCCATGGTTGCCGCGCCCGCCCTCGCCCATGCCGACATCCTGGAGGTGCAGCCCGTCACGGACGATGTCTGGGCCATCGTCGGCCCCACCGAGCAACGCAGCCCGGAGAATCTGGGCAACAACGCGACCTTCGGCCTGATCGAGACGGGGGCGGGCGCGGTGCTGATGGATCCGGGCGGCTCCTGGAAAGGCGCGGAGATGCTGCACGCGGTCATCCGCGGCCTCACCGATCAGCCGGTTGTCCATGTCATCAACACCGGCGGGCAGGACCACCGCTGGCTCGGCAACGGCTACTGGCAGGCGCAGGGGGCAACAGTGATCGCGTCCGAGGCGGCGGTGGCGGACCAGCGGGCCCGCGCCTCGATGCAGATGACGGCGCTGGCGCAGCTCATCGGCGACGCGCTGGAGGGGACGGAGCCGAGCTTCGCGGACGTGACCTTCACGGATGCCTACACGCTCGAGCTCGGCGGGCTGCGCTTCGAGATCGTCCATCCCGGACCGGCGCACACGCCGGGCGACAGCTTCGTCCTGGTGCCGGCGCGCGACACGGTCTTCACCGGCGACATCGTCTATGTCGCGCGTCTGCTCGGCGTGGGTGCGCAGAGCTCCATCAGCGGATGGCCGTCCGCGTTCGAGGCGGTGGAGGCGACGGGCGCGGCGCATGTCGTGCCGGGCCACGGCCCCGCGACCACGATGGAGAAGGCGCGCGCCGACACCTACGACTATCTGATGCACCTTCGCGCCGAGATCGGCGCGCTGATCGACGAGGGCGGGGACATCATGGAGGCGCCGCAGGTGGACCAGTCGGACTTCGCCTATCTCGAGCAGTTCGAGGCGCTCGCCGGCCGCAACGCGCAGATGGCATTCCAGCAGATGGAATGGGAATGAGGGCGCAGTGAACTTCGCCGCGGTCTGTCGGCGCCCGCCTCCGGCGCGCGCGAGAAATGCCGCCCTCAGAGCAGGGCCGAAGCGGCGTCCACGCCGTGCATGGGACCGGAAACGCTTGACAGCGCAGCGCGGATGCCCCACTTGATCCCCAGCGCCGCGCTGCCGCGTGAGCAGATCTGGCCGCCCAAGAGGCCAACGGCGCACCGAATTCAGTTCCCCATCACGCAGGGTTCCTGACGCGACGACCGGACGGATGGGGACTCTCCCCTTCGTCGACTGGCCCGCGAACCCTCATCGGCTGCCTTTCGGCGGCCATTCAGCACGGTTGTGCCGGCTCAAGGTCCGTGCGCGGCCCAAGAAGGATACGATTTGTTCGATTTCGACATGCTCGGCCTCGCGCCGACCCTCAACACCGCGCTGAGCCGCGCGGGATTCTCGCAACCGACCCCGATCCAGGCGCAGGCGATCCCGCTCGCGATGGAGGGGCACGACATCATGGGCCTCGCCCAGACCGGCACCGGCAAGACGCTGGCCTTCGGCCTGCCGCTTGTCGATCATCTTCTCGCGGAGCCGGGCAAGCCCGCGCCGAAAACCGCGAAGGCGCTCATCCTCGCGCCGACGCGTGAGCTGGCGAACCAGATCGCGGAAAGCCTGCGCACGCTGACCGACGGAACCAGACTGCGCGTGGCGACGGTCGTCGGCGGGCAGTCGCTGGGCCGGCAGATCTCGCTTCTGTCGCGCGGCACGGATATCCTCGTCGCCACGCCGGGGCGGCTTATCGACCTGATGGAGCGGGGCGCCGTCGATCTCGGCCAGGTGCGCCATCTCGTGCTCGACGAGGCCGACCAGATGCTCGACCTCGGCTTCATCCACGCCCTGCGCAAGATCGCGCCGCGGCTTGGCACGCCGCGCCAGACCATGCTCTTTTCGGCGACCATGTCGAAGCAGATGGAAGAACTGTCGCGCGCCTACCTCACGACTCCCCGCCGCGTTCAGGTCTCGCCGCCGGGCAAGGCCGCCGACAAGGTCACGCAATCGGTGCATTTCCTCGACAAGGCCGAGAAGCCGGGCCGCCTGCGAGAGATCCTCTTGCGGGACGAGGCGGCGCTGACGCTGGTCTTCGCCCGCACCAAGCACGGGGCGGAAAAGCTCATGAAGGGGCTGGTGGCGGACGGCTTCAACGCCGCCTCGATCCACGGCAACAAGAGCCAGGGCCAGCGCGACCGCGCGATCAAGGCGTTCCGCTCGGGCGCGATCAACACGCTCGTGGCGACCGACGTGGCCGCGCGCGGTATCGACATTCCCGGCGTGACCTATGTCATCAACTACGACCTGCCCGATGTTCCGGACAATTACGTGCACCGGATCGGGCGCACCGCGCGCGCCGGGCGCGAGGGTGAGGCGATCGCGTTCTGCGCGCCCGACGAGGCCGATCTGCTGCGCCAGATCCAGAAGCTGATGAAGATCGAGGTGCCCGTGGCCCGGGGCAACAGCCCGCTTGCGGAAGGCGACGATGCTGCCGGCGGCCGCCGGAACGGCGCGCGGCGCCATCGCGGCAAGCCGGCCGGCGGTGCCGGTGGCGCGCCGAAACCGGCGAAGCGGCGGCGTCCGCGCCGCCCGCAGGCGGCCTGAAAACGGCGGCGCGCCGGTCCCCCGGCGCGCCCTTGACGTCCCCGCCTGAGCGCCGTTCCGGCCCGCCGCGGCGACAGCGCTTGCTCGGTGAGGGCCGCCTCCTTCGGTCTTCACCTGGTCCACATGCGGATGAACGACGGTCCGCCCGCGTGCGGGGCGTCAGCCACTGCGAGGCCGCTGCGCCATTCGCACTCGCGCGACAAGTCTTCAATCGGCACTTCGGGTTTTCATGCAGCGCATCGGCGTGACGTGCAGCCCGGCGGCCGGTGCGTCCGGACCCGCGGCGATCGTGGCCAGCGATATCAGCGAAGAGAACGGCGCGTCGAGCGCGCCGGGTCAGCCGCGACGGAGCCGGATCACCACGTCGATCTTGGCGATTTCCGCGCCCTCGGGGGCGGTGGGCAGCCGGGTGATCTCGAGTTCCTCCGATGGCGCGTCGGAGAGACGCCCCTCGTCTTCCCAGAAGAAATGCGGATGATCGTGGATGTTGGTGTCGAAATAGCTTTTCGACCCGTCCACCGTGATCTCCTGCATCAGCCCCGCGTCACAGAACGCCTTGAGCGTGTTGTAGACGGTGGCGAGCGACACGCTTTCGCCGCGCTCCCGCACCGCGGCGAACAGGCTTTCGGCCGTCACGTGACGGTTGTGGCCGTCGCCGACGAGAAGCGCGGCCAGCGTCAACCGCTGCCGCGTCGGCCGGAGCCCGGCCTCGGACAGCCATTCGGATCCGCGATCGAGAGCCTGTTGATCCATGACGGTCATCTTCCTTACGTTCCAGCGGGAATATAGAGCTTCAAGCGGCGATGTTTCAATGCAAATCGGGGAATTTTCGCCGGCGCAAGGCTCTGTGTCGCCGGCCGCGCGCAGTCTTGCAAGCGCCTTTCGCGGGGTGCTAGAGGGAGCGCGGTAAACCGCAGTGTCCCGAGGAGCGCGCCCTGAATGGCCGATCATCCCACCAGCTTCGACAAGGACGATCTCCTGCGCTGCGCGCGCGGCGAGCTCTTCGGACCGGGCAACGCCCAGCTTCCCGAGCCGCCGATGCTGATGATGGACCGGGTCACGGAGATCTCCTCGGACGGGGGCGCGCATGGCAAGGGGCATGTGGTGGCCGAACTCGACATCACGCCCGACCTGTGGTTTTTCAAGTGCCATTTCCCGGGCGACCCGGTGATGCCGGGCTGCCTCGGCCTCGATGCGCTCTGGCAGCTCACGGGCTTCAACCTCGGCTGGCGGGGCATGCCGGGCCGGGGCCGCGCGCTGGGCGTCGGCGAGGTGAAATTCACCGATATGGTGACGCCCGCGACAAAGCTGGTGACCTATATCGTCGACTTCACGCGGGTGATCGACCGCAAGCTGAAGCTGGGCCTCGCCGACGGGCGCATGCTGGCGGACGGGAAGGACATCTACACCGCAACGGACATGAAGGTCGGGCTGTTCACCGACTAGGGAGGAAGCGCCGATGCGCCGCGTCGTCGTCACCGGACTCGGCATCGTCTCGTCCATCGGGACCGATGCCGAGGAGGTTCTTGCATCGCTCCGGGCCGGCCGCTCGGGGATCACCGCGAACGAGGACATGAAGGAGCACGGGTTCCGCAGCCAGATCGCGGGCGCCGTCGACATCGACGTGTCCGAGCACGTGGACAAGCGCACGCTGCGGTTCATGGGGCCCGGCGCCGCCTACGCCCATATCGCGATGAGCCAGGCCATCGCCGACGCGGGGCTCGAGGACAGCGACGTGGTGAACGAGCGGACGGGGCTCGTCGCCGGGTCTGGCGGGCCGTCCACCTCGGCCATGCTCGCCGCGCACCAGACCGTGCTGGAAAAGGGCAGCCCGAAGCGGATCGGCCCCTTCGCCGTGCCCAAATGCATGTCGTCCACGGTGAGCGCGAACCTCGCCACGGCGTTCCATATCAAGGGGATCAACTACTCGATCACCTCCGCCTGTTCGACCTCGCTGCACTGCATCGGCAACGCGGCGGAGCAGATCATGATGGGCAAACAGGACGTGATGTTCGCCGGCGGCGGCGAAGAGCTCGACTGGACGCTGTCGTGTCTCTTCGACGCGATGGGCGCGATGAGCGCGAAATACAACGACGCGCCGGAAAAGGCGTCCCGCGCCTTCGATGCCGGCCGCGACGGGTTCGTGATCTCGGGCGGCGGCGGCATCGTGGTGCTGGAAGAGCTCGAGCACGCGAAGGCCCGCGGGGCCCGCATCTACGCGGAGGTCACCGGCTACGGCGCCACCTCGGACGGGCACGACATGGTCGCACCGTCCGGAGAGGGCGGCGAGCGGGCGATGCGTCTTGCGCTCGCGACGCTGCCGGCGGACCGCAAGGTGGGCTACATCAACGCGCACGGCACCTCCACGCCCGTCGGCGATGTGGGCGAGGTGGAGGCGGTGCGCCGCGTCTGGGGCAGGGGCGCGACGCCGCCCATCAGTTCCACGAAATCCATGACCGGCCACAGCCAGGGGGCGACCGGCGCGCAGGAGGCGATCTACTGCCTGCTGATGCTGCAGCACGATTTCATCGCGCCCTCGATCAACGTCGAGACGCTGGACCCCGCGATCGATCCGGCCGAGATCGCCTTGACGCGGGTGGACGGCGCCGGCCTCGACACGGTGATGACCAACAGCTTCGGCTTCGGCGGCACCAACGGGTCAATGCTTCTGAGCAGATATCACGGGTGACAGCACCGATGTCGGATCTTCTGAAGGGCAAGCGCGGCCTCATCATGGGCGTGGCCAACGAGCGCTCCATCGCGTGGGGCATCGCGAAGGCCATGCATGGCGCGGGCGCCGAGCTTGCCTTCACCTACCAGGGGGAGGCCTTCGGCAGGCGGGTCGAGCCGCTGGCGGCCTCGCTCGGATCCGACATCCTCGTCGACGCCGACGTCACCGACGACGCCGCGATGGACGCCGCGTTCGAGGCCCTGGGCGCGCGCTGGCCCGCCATCGACTTCGTGGTGCACGCCATCGCCTATTCCGACAAGTCGGAGCTGACGGGGCGCTTCATCAACACCACCCGGAAGAACTTCAAGCACTCGCTCGACATCTCGGCCTACTCCTTCATCGACGTGGCCCGGCGGGCGCAGCCGCTGATGCGGGAGAATGGCGGCGCGCTGATGACGCTGACCTACCAGGGCTCCATGCGCGTGGTGCCGAACTACAACGTCATGGGCGTGGCGAAGGCCGCGCTCGAGGCCGCGACGCGCTACCTCGCGAACGATCTGGGGCCCGAGCGCATCCGCGTGAACGCGATCTCTCCGGGCCCGATGAAGACGCTCGCGGGCGCGGCCATCGGCGGCGCGCGGCGCACCTACAAGCATTCCGAGGCGAACGCGCCGCTGCGCGCCAACGCCACGCTGGAGGCGGTGGGCGGCACGGCGGTCTGGCTCGCCTCCGACGCCGGCGCCTTCACGACCGGCGAGGTCGTGCATGTGGACGGCGGCTATCACATCGTCGGAATGCCGCAGATCGAGAACCTCTGAACCGCGCGCCGGGCGGTGGGGTCGCCATGTCCCGCGGGCGTCCGGCGGCTCAGAACCACTGGCCCGGCTCCATCAGGCCGAGGTCCAGCAGCTGGCGGGAGTGCCACTCGAACGGCACGGAATTGTGCCAGCGGAACGTGTCTATCCCGTCGCGCGAGCCCGGGTTGGTGCGCAGCGCCTTCGCCGTGCGGAACGAGACCACCGCCGCCGTCAGGTTGTGGTGCCACGGGCAGGCATAGGTGTTGTATTCCTCGTCGTTGAAAGTGTGATCGCCGCGCAGTGCGAGCCCGGGCCTGGCCCGGAAAAGCGAGATGCGATCGATCTTGCGCCGCGCGGGCGGCACGTGCTCCTCGAAGCGCCAGCGCAACCCGCCATGGAAATCGAGCTGGCGTTCCCTGGGGTGGTCGTGATGCGCCGGATCCTTCCGGGCGAGCGCGTAGTAGCCCGTCCTGTCGATCTGCGCCGTGTCAAGGCAGACCGCGTTCGGCGCGGTGTCCAGATCGGCGGCGTAAAGGTCGATGACGTAGGTCAGCATCGCCGAGCGCCGCTCTTCGGCATGAAAGGCGAGCATCTCGCCCACCGTGCGCGTCTCGCAGAACGGGTAGAACAGGAACTCGGCATTGTAGCAGTAGAAGAACCACGTACCCGGCGCGGCGGCGGCGATGCGGTTGACGGCCGCCTGCAGCGCGCCTTCCGCATAGGGATCGCAGGCGATGCGATGCACCGTGTCCACAAGGTCGGGGGCGAGGGGGACGACATCGGGCATCAGCGCCAGAACGGCGCGGAAGCCCGACTGCATGTGGTGGCGCAGCGTGGTGTCCACCTCGGCGTCGTCCTCGACCATAACGATCGCGACGGGCCCCTCGGCCAGTGCCGCGCGCCCGCGCGTCAGAAAGTCGTCCAGGCCCCGGTAATACATCGCGCCTCACTGGCCTCCCGGCGTGAAACTCCGGCAAATGGCGCCGCATTGCAAGGCGGGCCCGATCCGGTGTAGGCAGCGGGCTGGAACGCGCGAGGCACGATCATGACCCAGCCCCGGAAGCTCTATATCAGGACCTACGGCTGTCAGATGAACGTCTATGACAGCGAGCGGATGGCCGAGGCGCTGGGCGGGCAGGGCTACGTCGAGACCGACAGCCCGGACGACGCGGACATGATCCTGTTGAACACCTGCCATATCCGGGAGAAGGCCGCCGAGAAGGTCTATTCCGAGCTCGGGCGCTTCAAGGGCCTGAAAGCCGCGAAACCGGATCTGAAGATCGGCGTGGCAGGCTGCGTGGCGCAGGCCGAGGGCGAGGAGATCATGCGCCGCCAGCCCATGGTGGATCTCGTGGTCGGTCCCCAGAGCTATCACCGCCTTCCCGACCTCGAGGCGCGCGCCCGCGCCGGCGAGAAGGCGCTCGATACCGACTTCCCCGAGGAGGACAAGTTCGCGCATCTGAAGTCGCGGCCCAAGGCCGCGCGCGGGCCGACGGCCTTCCTGACCGTGCAGGAAGGCTGCGACAAGTTCTGCGCCTTCTGCGTCGTGCCCTACACGCGCGGCGCCGAAGTCTCGCGCCCGGTGGAGCGGGTGATGGCGGAGGCGCGCGACCTCGTGGAGCGGGGCGTGCGCGAGATCACGCTTCTCGGCCAGAACGTGAATGCCTATCACGGCGCCGGGCCGGACGGCGCGGACTGGTCGCTCGCACGGCTGATCCACGAACTGGCAGAGATCGACGGGCTCGCGCGGATCCGCTTCACCACGTCACACCCCAACGACATGGGCGAGGACCTAATCGCGGCGCACGGCACCTGCGAAAAGCTGATGCCCTACCTGCATCTGCCCGTGCAGTCGGGCAGCGACCGCATCCTGAAGCGGATGAACCGCAGGCACACCGCCGAAGGCTACATCCGGCTGATCGAGCGCATCCGCGCCGCGCGTCCCGACATCCTGCTCTCGGGCGATTTCATCGTGGGCTTTCCCGAGGAGACCGAGGCGGATTTCCAGGCGACCCTCGATCTGGTCGAGGCGGTCGGCTATGGTTCCGCCTTCTCGTTCAAGTATTCGCCGCGGCCGGGCACACCCGCCGCCGAGCGCCCGCAGGTCGATGCCGATGTGGCGTCGGACCGTCTGCAGCGGCTTCAGGCGCTTCTCACGCGCCAGCAGCGGGCCGCGCAGGACGCGATGGTCGGGCGCGATATCAGCGTGCTGTTCGAAAAACCCGGCCGGCTCGAGGGTCAGATGGTCGGCAAGTCGGAGTATCTGCACGCCGTCCATGTCGCCGATCCCGCGGCCCGGGCCGGACGGATCGCGACGGTGCGTGTCGTCGAAAGCGGGCCGAACTCCTTGTCCGGACGGTTGGCCTGACGGCCGCCTTTATCCGCGACAGGCTGCATGTGATTGAAAGAAGTTTGAAATCCGCTTTCCCACAAGGGCGGCGGATCGTTCGCGTTACCGAAACCGATTGACCATCGGATCGGACTCGCTTCCCCAGCGTAAGCCGTTGTATCTTCGGGGGGTGACGAGTTGGCCGGGGCGCTGTCGCGTTCTGGTCGGGGGTGTGGACAAACGCGTGGAAATCCCGGGTTTGTCCAGTTTTTCCGGCGGGTTTCAGGGACGTCCTGGAGTCGCCGGCGAAAAAATTGTTCATGTGTCTTGCTGGTTCCGGGCGCCGCGGGTCTGTTCCGCCTCGCGGCGTCCTGCGTCGTCCCGTTCCGACCCGGCGCTCCCGCCGGCGCGCGCGCCCGCGCGGTTGCAATGGCGCGCCGGACGGGGCACCCTTATGGTGTCCATCCGCGGCAGGAGACATGCGTGAGCACAGGCACTTTGACCGAGGCGCTTATCGAGTTCCCCGACAACCGGCTCCTGATCGACCTTTGCGGCGAACATGATCGCCATCTCGCGGACATAGAGCACAAGCTTCACGTTCAGATCCTGCGCCGGGGCAACCAGCTTGCCGTGATCGGCGAGGAGGCGCCGCGGCAGGAGGCGGTCGAGGTTCTCGAATCGCTCTACCAGCGTCTCGAGCAGGGCAGGCCGGTCAGCGCGGACGATGTGGACCGGGAACTGCGCATGGGCGCGGCGCCGGGCGACCAGCTCGAGATGTTCGGCTCAGGCCCGGTGGAGATCAAGACGCGGAAGAAGCTCGTCGAGCCGCGCACCGACGCGCAGCGCACCTATGTCCGGGCGCTTTTCGGGCACGAACTCTGCTTCGGCATCGGCCCGGCCGGCACCGGCAAGACCTATCTCGCCGTGGCGGTGGGCGTCTCGATGTATCTGGCCGGCCACGTCGACCGCATCATCCTGTCGCGTCCGGCGGTGGAGGCGGGCGAGCGGCTGGGCTTTCTGCCGGGCGACATGAAGGAGAAGGTCGATCCCTACATGCAGCCGCTCTACGATGCGCTGAACGATTTCCTGCCCGCCAAGCAGCTGGCGCGCCTGATGGAGGAGAAGACGATCGAGATCGCGCCGCTGGCCTTCATGCGCGGGCGCACGCTGTCGAACGCCTTCGTCGTGCTCGACGAGGCGCAGAACGCGACCTCGATGCAGATGAAGATGTTCCTCACCCGTCTCGGGGAAGGCTCGCGCATGGTCGTCACCGGCGACCGCAGCCAGGTGGACCTGCCGCGCGGCGTCACCTCCGGGCTCGCGGACGCGGAGCGGCTGCTCTCGCCGGTGACGGGGATCTCCTTCAGCTACTTCACGGCGCGCGACGTGGTGCGCCACCCGCTCGTGGCCGCGATCATCGAGGCTTACGACGCCGACGCGCCGGCCTGACCGGCCGGCCGGGAAAAATCGCAAGGGAGCGGGGCCGCCCCCCTGGTATCGAGGCCGTGGTCACGGAAACCGTCATCGAGGATCCGCGATGGGCAGAGGCGGGGCTTGCCGCCATCGCCGAACGCGCGGTCGGCGCCGCGCTCGCGCATCTCGGTCTCGGCGCCGAGACGTGGGAGGTGGTCGTGCTGGGATGCGACGACGCGCGCATCGCGGCGCTCAACGCCCAGTTCCGCGGCAAGGCGGTGCCCACCAACGTGCTGAGCTGGCCCGCGGCCGAGCGCGGCGCGGCGCGGGCCGGAGAGCGCCCCTCGCCGCCCGATCCCGCCGACCCCGAGATCGGCGATATCGCGCTGGCCTTCGAGACCTGCGCCCGCGAGGCGCAGGCGTCCGCCATCCCGTTCGAGCGTCACGTCGCCCATCTGGTGGTGCACGGACTGCTGCACTGCCTGGGCTACGACCACGAAACCGATGCGGATGCGACACTCATGGAGAGCGAGGAGGCCGAAATCCTTGGCAATCTGGGCCTTCCTGACCCATATACCGCATTGCGGCCCGACCTGCCGCGCTCTGGATGAAAGATGATGGACGATACCGACGGGTCCTCTAGCGCAGCGCAGAGCGCGCAGACCCAGACAGACGACGACTCGGGGGGCGGCCTGATCCGCCGCGTTCTGGGGATATTCTCCCCTTCGGACGAGGAAGAGACGGAGGCCGGAACCGAGGAGATGGCCAGCGCGAAGCCGCAAACGCACGGGATGGTGAACCTGCGCCGCCTGCGGGTAGAGGACGTCGCGATCCCCAAGGCCGAAATCATCGCCGTGCCGGACACGATCTCGCGCGAGGAACTCGTGGACGTCTTTCGCGAGACGGGCATGTCGCGCCTTCCGGTCTACTCCGGCACGCTCGACAACCCCGTCGGCATGGCGCACCTGAAGGACTTCGCGCTCAGCCACGGCTTCAACGGCGGGCAGGAGACGTTCGATCTCGAGGCGCTGCTCCGGCCGCTGCTCTTCGTGCCGCCCTCGATGCCCATCGGCGTGCTCCTGACCAAGATGCAGACGGAGCGGCGCCACATGGCGCTCGTGATCGACGAGTATGGCGGGGTGGACGGGCTGGTCACGATCGAGGACCTGATCGAACAGGTCATCGGCGAGATCGAGGACGAGCACGACGTCGACGAGGACAGCTGGTGGCACGAGGAGCAGCCCGGCTGCTATTCGGTGCAGGCCAAGACACCGCTCGAGGATTTCGAGGCGGAGATCGGGCGCTCCCTGTCCGACGTGGCCGAGGTGGACCCCGAAGAGATCGACACGCTGGGCGGGCTCGTCTTCATGCTGGCCGGCAGGGTGCCCGCCCGAGGCGAGGTGATCCCGCACCCGGCCGGGCCCGAATTCGAGGTGGTGGACGCCGACCCGCGCCGGATCAAGCGGTTGCGCGTGCGCCTGCGCGAGGCGCGCGATGGCTGAAGGCGCGCGCCCGCGGCCCGGGGCCGCGGCGCTCTCCTTCCGGCCGCGGCTGGGGCTCGGGCTGGTCGCGGGCGCGGGCGCGGCGCTCGGGCAGGCGCCCTTCGGGCTCTGGCCCCTCACGCTACTGGGCTTCGCGGCACTTGCCCTCTTGTGGTCGCGCGCGGGCGCGCCGCGGCGCGCGGCCCTCGTGGCGTGGGTCTTCGGGCTTGGGCATTTCGCGCTCGCGCTGCACTGGATCGTGGAGCCCTTCTTCGTGGACGCGGCGCGGGACGGCTGGATGGCGCCTTTCGCGCTGGCATTTCTCGCAGGCGGGCTCGCGCTTTTCTGGGGCGCGGCGGGGTGGATCGCGGCGCGCCTCCGGGCGGGGGCGGTCGGGCTTGTCGCCGCGCTCTGCCTTTCGGAGCTTGCCCGCGCCTATCTTCTGACCGGGTTCCCGTGGGCCATGCCGGGCCATGCCTTCATCGGCACGCCCGTGATGCAATGGGCGGCGTGGATCGGACCGCACGGGCTGACCCTCGCCACGCTCGCGCTGGCCATGCTGCCAGCGGCGCTTTTCGGCGCGGGGCGCCGGGCGTCCGCCCTTGTGGTGGCGGCGGGCGCGCTCGCGGTCCTGTGGGGGGGCGGGCTGGCCCGGCTGTCCCAGCCCCTGCCGGAGCCAACGCCCCACACCGTCCGGCTGATCCAGCCCAATGCGCCCCAGCGCCAGAAATGGGACCCCGAGCATATTCCCGTCTTCTACGCGCGGCAGGTGAGCTTCACCATGGCCGCGCCGCGTCCCGACCTCGTGGTGTGGCCCGAGACCGCGCTGCCGGACCTGCTCGAGCGCGCAGAGGCGCCGCTTGCCCATATCGCCGAGGCCGCGGGCGGCGCCGGCGTCGTTCTGGGCATCCAGCGGAGCGAGGCGGGCCGCTACTACAACTCCGCCGTCTTCCTCGATGCCGGGGGCCGGACGGCCGATGTCTACGACAAGCACCATCTCGTGCCCTTCGGCGAATACATGCCCTGGCCGGCCTTCTGGCGGCGTCTCGGCATCCACGGCCTCGCCGCGCGCGCCGACGGCGGCTACACGCCGGGGCCCGGGCCGCGGCTTCTCGACACCGGCCCGCTCGGCTCCGCGCTGCCGCTCATCTGCTACGAGGCCGTCTTTCCGCAGGACGTCGGGGGCGCGCCGGAACGGCCCGACTACCTGCTGCACCTGACCAACGATGCGTGGTTCGGCACCTTCTCGGGACCCTATCAGCACCTGGCGCAGGCGCGGCTGCGCGCGGTCGAGCAGGGGCTGCCGCTGATGCGTGCGGCCAATACCGGCGTCTCGGCCGCGATCGACGCGCGCGGCGCCGTGCTGTCCGAGATCGCGCTCGGGCAGGCGGGCTACATCGATGTCGCGCTGCCCGAGGCCCTGCCGCCAACGCCTTACGCGCGCCTCGGGGACTGGCCGGCGGCGCCCGCGCTTTTCGCCCTTTTCGCCATCGCGGCCCGGCGCGCGCGCGGAAAAACCGATTGACCTTTGGCGGGCGGCTGCATACCCCGATCCGGATATAGCGAAACGACCGTCACAACGGCTTCCTGGCGTGGCGGGACAACCCCAATGGAGCATCCCCCGATGGCGCGCGACAACTACATCTTCACCTCGGAGTCCGTTTCCGAGGGCCACCCCGACAAGGTCTGCGACCGGATTTCGGACGCCATTCTCGACACGCTGTTGGCCGAGGAGCAGAACGCCCGCGTGGCCTGCGAAACCTTCGCGACCACCGGGCTCGTCGTCATCGGCGGCGAGGTGGGCCTGTCGGACCCGGAGCTTCTTAAGAACTACATGGGCCGGTTCGGGCAGATCGCGCGCGACTGCATCAAGGATATCGGCTACGAGCAGGAGCAGTTCCACTGGAACACCTGCCATGTCCTCAACTTCCTGCACGAACAGTCCGCGCACATCGCGCAGGGCGTCGACCGGGACGGGGCCGGCGATCAGGGCATCATGTTCGGCTACGCGGTCGACGAGACGCCGGAGCTCATGCCCGCGCCGATCCAGTATGCCCACAAGATCCTGCGCCGTCTTGCCGAGGCGCGGAAATCGGGGCAGGAGCCGGAGCTGCGCCCCGACGCCAAGAGCCAGCTCACGGTGCGCTACGAGGGTGGAAAGCCGGTGGAGGTCACGCAGATCGTGCTCTCGACCCAGCACGCCCATGACGGCCAGAGCTCGCGGGACATCCGCGACATCGTGGAGCCCTACATCCGCGAGGTGCTGCCGTCCGACTGGATCACCGACGCCACCGAATGGTGGGTCAACCCGACCGGCACCTTCGTGATCGGCGGCCCGGACGGCGATGCCGGGCTGACCGGCCGGAAGATCATCGTGGACACCTATGGCGGGGCGGCGCCCCATGGCGGCGGCGCCTTCTCGGGCAAGGATCCGACCAAGGTCGACCGCTCGGCTGCCTACGCCGCGCGCTACGTGGCCAAGAACATCGTGGCGTCGGGGCTGGCGCGGCGCTGCACGCTTCAGCTGTCCTACGCGATCGGCGTGGCGAAACCGCTTTCGATCTACGTGGACACCCATGGCACGGGGCAGGTGGACGACGAGGCGATCGAGGCGGTCATCCCGAAGGTGATGGACCTCACGCCGCGCGGCATTCGCGAGCATCTGATGCTCAACCGCCCGATCTACGCGCGCACGGCCGCCTACGGCCATTTCGGGCGCGAGCCCGATGCGGACGGCGGGTTTTCGTGGGAGCGCACGGATCTCGTGGACGCGCTGAAGAAGATGGTGTGACCCGCCTTCGCCATCGCGCAAGAAATCTTGTAAAAATCCGCTGTTTTTGAAACACTCGTCCCCGGGTCGATCTTGCGCCCCGGGAGCGCAACCATGGGTGTCCGAAAAATCGTCGTCGTCGGCGCGTGCCTCATCCTGGCAGGCTGCAGCCCGGACGTTCTGCAACCCTCCAGGGCGGATGGCGTGCTGTCGACGCGGGTGTGCCCGGCCGACGCCCCCGAAACCTGCCTGTTCTTCAATTCCCCCGTCCGCCTGGAACCGCGCGAGGTCCCGGTGCCGTTCCGGTTCGGCCGCTTCTTTCCCATGGCGGAGGCCCTCACTTTCGTCGATTCAGGCGGCAAACGCTGGGTCGCGCCGCGGGGCACCCTGACCGACGGTGCGTCGATTCCGCGTGTCTTCGTGCCGATCGTGGGTCAACCGAGAAGCCCGGAATTCGTCAACGCGGCGGCCATCCACGACGCGTATTGCGGCATCGGTAACGAGAACCTTCCGCAATGGCGCAAGGATGAGTGGCGAAGCGTCCACAGGATGTTCTACGACGCGCTGCGCGCCAGCGGGACGGACGAAATCCGGGCGAAGGTCATGTTCGCCGCTGTCTATCTGGCCGGACCGCGATGGGGCGAGCCGCGCGGCGGGGTGCAGACGCTGCCACCGCCGCGCCAGCGCCAGGTGATGCGGCGGTTGCAAGAGAGCATCGAGGACGAGAACCCGCCTTTCGCGGAGTTGCTGATCGCGCTGGAGGAACTCGATGCCGAGGCCTCCGTCGAAATCGCCCGCAGCCGCGAGGGCCGCGGCCTTGAAAGCGTCCTCTCCCCGGGGAACGGTGGTGACGCGGGAGGTGAGAACGGCCAGACCCCCGGCAACGGCGACCAAGACGGCCAGAACCCCGGTAACGATATGCCGGTTGGCAACGCGCCGGTCGATGACTTGCCCGGTGGGCAAGGTAACGGCGGCCAGGCTCAGGACAGCGTGGGCGCGCTCTGACATTACGCATTGCCCGCAAGCGCCCCGCCACCCACGAACCGGTGGGGCCGCCCGCCCTGTCGCGGCGCCGCGCGCCCGGTGATTGCGCCCCCGCTGCGGCCTGCGCTATGTCCCCGCCCCATGAGCGACCGACGCACGACAACGCATTCTTCCGGCGCGCCCTGGCGGAATTTCTACGGCCGGATCCGCGGCAAGGGTCTGCGCGAGAGCCAGCGAGCCTATCTCGAAGAGGATCTGGACAAGCTCTCGCCCGGCCCGGTGGGCTGGCACGAGAACCCCGGACGCAGGCCTCTCGACCTCGATGCGCTGTTCGGCGGCGCGCCGGTCTGGCTCGAGGTGGGGTTCGGCGGCGGCGAGCACATGATCCATCAGGCGCGCGCCCACCCCGGGATCGGGATCCTTGGCTGCGAGCCTTACGTCAACGGCGTCGCCATGCTGCTCGGCAAGATCCGCGAGGCGGGCGTGTCCAACCTGAGGGTCCATCCCGGCGACGTGCGCGACCTCTTCGACGTGCTGCCCGATGCCACGCTCGACCGCGTGTTCGTGCTCTACCCCGATCCCTGGCCCAAGAAGAAGCATCACCGCCGCCGCTTCGTGACCCCGGAATACCTGGCCCCGCTCGCCCGCGCGATGCGGCCGGGCGCGGAACTCCGTATCGCGACGGACATTCCCGACTACGTGCGCCAGGCACTCCAGGAGGTGCCCCGCCACGGCTTCGCGTGGCTGGCCGAGCGTCCGGACGACTGGCGCAGGCCGTGGGCCGACTGGATGTCCACCCGCTACGAGCAGAAGGCACTGCGCGAGGGCCGGGTGCCGCACTACCTGACCTTCCGCCGCCGCTGACGCGCCGCCTGCACAGGCTGGACGGCCCGGACGGGCTGCGCTACTCCGCCCGGGTGCAGCACACGAGAGGCCCATGTCCGCCCACGGCACCCCCGTTCCGATGACCGCGCGCCGCGCGGGGCCGCTCGCCGGAGAGGCGGTCGTGCCCGGCGACAAGTCGGTCAGCCACCGCGCGCTGATCCTGGGCGCGCTCGCCGTGGGCGAGACGCGGATCACCGGGCTTCTGGAAGGCCAGGACGTGCTCGACACCGCCAAGGCGATGGCCGCCTTCGGCGCCGAGGTGACGCGGCAGGGCGAGGGCGCCTGGAGCGTTCACGGCGTCGGCACCGGCGGCTTCGCCGAGCCCGGGCAGGTGATCGATTGCGGGAATTCGGGGACGGGCGTGCGCCTTGTCATGGGCGCCATGGCCACGACGCCGATCACCGCCACCTTCACCGGCGATGCGAGCCTGAACCGGCGCCCGATGGCACGCGTGACCGATCCGCTGGCGCTTTTCGGCGCGCGCGCCGTGGGCCGCTCGGGCGGACGGCTGCCGATGACGCTCGTGGGGGCCGACGACCCGTTGCCGGTGCGCTACGAGGTGCCCGTTCCCTCGGCGCAGGTGAAGTCGGCGGTGCTTCTTGCCGGGCTGAACGCGCCGGGCGAGACGGTGGTGATCGAGCGCGAGGCGACCCGCGATCATACGGAGCGGATGCTCGCGGGCTTCGGCGCGCGCATCGCCACCAAGCAGACCGGCGAGGGCCGTGTCATCACGCTCGCCGGCCAGCCCGAGCTGCGCCCGCAGGCGATCGCCGTGCCGCGCGATCCGTCCTCCGCCGCCTTTCCGGTCGCGGCGGCGCTGATCGTCGAGGGCTCGGACGTGCGCGTGCCGGGGATCGGCCTCAACCCCACGCGCGCGGGTCTCTTCGAGACGCTGCGCGAGATGGGCGCGGAGCTGGCCTTCGAAGCCCCGCGCGACGAGGGCGGCGAGCCGGTGGCGGACCTTCGCGCGCGGTTCTCGGGCGGCATGACGGGAATAGAGGTGCCGCCCGAGCGCGCGGCCTCCATGATCGACGAATACCCGATCCTGTCGGTGGTGGCGGCCTTTGCCGAGGGACCGACCGTGATGCGCGGGGTGCGCGAGCTGCGCGTGAAGGAAAGCGACCGGATCGACGCGATGGCGGCGGGGCTGCGCGCCGCGGGCGTCGAGGTCGAGGAGGGCGAGGACTGGTGGATCGTCCACGGCCGGGGGCCGGGTGGCGTGCCGGGCGGCGCGACGGTGGAAAGCCGTCTCGACCATCGCATCGCCATGTCGTTCCTCGTTCTCGGGCTGGCGTCGCAGGCGCCCGTGACCGTCGACGACGGCGGTCCCATCGCCACCTCCTTTCCGGTCTTCGAGCCGCTGATGGCCGCGCTCGGCGCGGATATCAGGCGGGAGGAGGAGTGACGCCATGGGGCTGACCATCGCCGTCGACGGGCCTGCGGCCAGCGGCAAGGGCACGATCAGCCGCGCGATCGCCGCGCGTTTCGGCCTTGCCCATCTCGACACCGGGCTGCTTTACCGCGCGGTGGGGCGGCGCATGCTCGACGGCGAGGAGCCGCTGGTCGCCGCGCGGGCGCTCAGGGCGGAGGATCTCGACGCCGAGGATCTGCGCGGCCCCGACGTGGCCGAGGCGGCAAGCAAGGTGGCGGCGCTGGGCGAGGTGCGCGCCGCGCTCGTGGATTTCCAGCGCGCCTTCGCCGCGCGGGCCGGGGGCGCGGTGCTGGACGGGCGCGACATCGGCACGGTGATCTGCCCGGACGCGCCGGTAAAGCTCTTCGTGACCGCCTCCGCCGAGGTGCGGGCGGAGCGGCGGCACAAGGAACTTCTGGCGCGCGGCCACGACACGCGCCTCGAGGAGGTGCTGGCCGACATCCGCGCCCGCGACGCCCGCGACGCGGGCCGCGCCGACGCGCCGATGCGGGCGGCGGCGGATGCGGTGCTCATCGACACCAGCGGGCTGGGCATCGACGAGGCCGTGGCGCGCGCGATCTCCGAGGTGGAGGCGCGGCGCCCCGAACCGGACGACGCGTGACAGGGTCCGGGCACGCCGCCTGACCCGCGCTTTTGCGGCCGCGCCGGGGCCCTCGCCCCGCCGCTGCCGGCGCGATCCCTCCCTGTGCCCGCACTGCCAGCGGATTCCCGCGCACAGGGTTGCGAGGGCTGCCATGTCCATTAGCTGTAAGTGGCAGCAATCGACTGCACCGAATTCACGTTCAACGGAGATCACATGCCCTTCGGAAAGACCCTGACAGCGACAACCATGGCCCTCGGCCTTGCGATGACAGGCGCATCGGTGACGGCCCTGACCGCCCAGAGCGCGGCGGCCCAGGAGGCGGCAGATTACAGCGGCGAGCAGCTCGACGCCTTCACCGTCGCGTATCTGCAGGTGATCGACCTGCGCGAGAAATACGTCCCGGTCCTTCAGGCGGCGGAGAGCCAGGACCAGCAGCAGGCGATCATCGAGGAGGCGAACGCCGAGATGGTCGAGGCCATCGAAAGCACCGATGGCATGACGCTCGACGATTACGAGTCGATCGCGCAGGCGGCCGCCGAGGATCAGGACCTGAACGCGCGGATCATGGCGCGGATCGAGGACATGGCCCAGCCCGTCGAGTGACGGGCGGCCGGTATCGTGGCGGGGCGGCCCTGCAGGCTTGATTCCCCGCCGCGATGCCGCTATGAGCGGCCCGTCACCTGGTCGGGGCGCCGATGACAACGCAGGGGAAACGGGCAGGGTCGGGTCCATCCGGCCCTATTTCGTTTTTTGGCCCGTGCTGCCAGGACCAATGTCAAGACCGGCGGAGACAACCGCGCGGCCAGTCAAATTAAACCGAAGGAAACCAAAAGCCACATGGCTCAGAACGCATCCATGGAGGAATTCGAGGCCCTCCTGAACGAAAGCCTCGAAATGGACACGCCCGACGAGGGCACTGTCGTCAAGGGCCGGGTCCTCGCCATCGAGGCCGGGCAGGCCATCATCGATGTCGGCTACAAGATGGAAGGCCGCGTCGACCTCAAGGAATTCGCGATGCCCGGCGAGACGCCGGAGATCAGCGTCGGCGACGAGGTGGAGGTCTACCTGCGCGCGGCCGAGAACGCGCGCGGCGAGGCCGTGATCTCGCGCGAGATGGCGCGGCGCGAAGCCGCCTGGGATCGCCTCGAGAAGGCCTATGCCGACGACCAGCGCGTCGAGGGCGCGATCTTCGGCCGCGTGAAGGGCGGGTTCACCGTGGATCTCGGCGGGGCGGTCGCGTTCCTGCCGGGCAGCCAGGTCGACGTGCGCCCGGTGCGCGACGCGGGTCCCCTCATGGGCCTGAAGCAGCCCTTCCAGATCCTCAAGATGGATCGCCGCCGCGGCAACATCGTGGTGTCGCGCCGGGCCATCCTCGAGGAGAGCCGCGCCGAACAGCGCGCCGAGGTGATCGCCAAGCTCAAGGAAGGCGACGTCGTCGACGGCGTGGTGAAGAACATCACCGAATACGGCGCCTTCGTGGACCTGGGCGGCGTCGACGGCCTGCTGCACGTCACCGACATGGCATGGCGCCGGGTGAACCACCCCTCCGAGATCCTCTCGATCGGCGAGACGGTGAAGGTGCAGGTCATCAAGATCAATAAGGAGACCCACCGCATCAGCCTCGGCATGAAGCAGCTGCAGGAGGATCCGTGGGACCTCGTGGCCGCGAAATACCCGCTGGGCTCGGTGCATGCCGGCCGCGTCACCAACATCACCGATTACGGCGCCTTCGTGGAGCTGGAGCCGGGGGTCGAGGGGCTTGTCCACGTCTCCGAGATGAGCTGGACGAAGAAGAACATCCACCCCGGCAAGATCGTCTCCACCTCCCAGGAGGTCGAGGTGATGGTGCTCGAGATCGACCAGGCCAAGCGCCGCGTCTCGCTCGGGCTCAAGCAGACCCAGCGCAACCCGTGGGAAGTCTTCGCCGAGACGCACCCGCCGGGCACCGAGGTCGAGGGCGAGGTCAAGAACATCACCGAGTTCGGCCTCTTCGTCGGCCTGCCGGGCGACATCGACGGGATGGTGCACCTCTCCGATCTCAGCTGGGACCAGCGTGGCGAGGAGGCGATCCAGGAGTACCGCAAGGGCGACGTCGTCCAGGCGGTCGTGCAGGAGGTCGACACCGACAAGGAGCGGATCTCCCTCTCGATCAAGGCGCTGGGCGGTGACAAGTTCGCCGAGGCGATGGGCGGCGTGAAGCGCGGCTCCATCATCACGGTGACCGTTTCGGCCATCGAGGATGGCGGGATCGAGGTCGAGTATGACGGCCTGAAATCGTTCATCCGTCGCTCCGACCTCAGCCGCGAGCGGTCCGAACAGCGCCCCGAGCGTTTCAGCGTGGGCGACAAGGTCGATGTGCGCGTGACCAACGTGGACCCGAAGACCCGCCGCCTCGGCCTGTCGATCAAGGCCCGCGAGATCGCGGAAGAGAAGGAAGCCGTGCAGCAGTATGGCAGCTCCGACTCCGGCGCGTCGCTCGGCGACATCCTTGGCGCCGCCCTCAAGGGCGACGAAAAGTAAGCGCGGCGCCCCTCGGGCCTGACCGCTTTACGGCGAAAATGACCCCCGCGGCCGGCAGGCCGCGGGGGTTTTCATGTGCGAATCGGCGCATCCCGCGCGCGGCCATGGCCGCATGGACGCGCCCGCGACCGGCATCACGCCCCCCGCTGACGGCCGAAGCCGCTGTCATGGATGGAAAAATGGCCTCGTCGCGGTGTTGCGAGGTTTCCGTCCGCGGCCTTTTCGGCCTATAGTTGCCTCTGAACGAACAGGCCGGTCCAAATCCGGCGGGGGGCTTCCGGCATGATCCGATCGGAACTGATTCAGAAGATCGCGGACGAGAACCCGCATCTCTACCAGCGCGACGTGGAGCGGATCGTGAACACGATCTTCGAAGAGATCACCAACGCGATGGCGCGCGGCGACAGGGTGGAACTGCGCGGGTTCGGCGCGTTCACCGTCAAGAAACGCGACGCCCGGGTCGGTCGCAACCCGCGCACGGGTGAGGCCGTGCAGGTGGACGAGAAGTGCGTGCCCTTCTTCAAGACCGGCAAGCTCCTGCGCGAGCGTCTTAACCAACATCAGGACTGACCATGCGCTACATCCGTTATCTCTTCTTCGCGGTGCTCGCGGTGGCGCTCGTTTCCGTGGCGGTGGCGAACCGTGACAGCGTGACGCTTCAGCTTCTGCCCGAGGCCCTGTCGCGTCTTGCCGGGTTGAACCGCACGATCGAGCTTCCGCTTTACGCCGTGATCTTCGGCGGCATCGCGGCCGGTCTGCTCATCGGCTTCGTCTGGGAATGGATGCGCGAGGGCAAGTACCGGGCCGAGGCCGCCCGCCGCGCCACCGAGGTCAGGCGCCTCAACCGGGAACTGCGCCGGGTGAAGGGCCAGCGCGACGAGGGCAAGGACGACGTGCTGGCACTGCTTGACGAGGCGAGTTGAGCGGCCCGATGGAAGAGCGTGTCAGGGTCAAGGTCTGCGGGCTGACCCGGGCGGCCGATGTCGCGGCGGCCGCGGGGGCGGGCGCGGCCTATGTGGGCTTCGTGTTCTTCGCCCGGAGCCCGCGCAACCTCGACCCCGCGGCGGCGCGCGCGCTGGCGCTCGAGGTGCCGCCCGGCATCGTGAAGGTCGCCCTCACTGTGAACGCGGAGGATGCGGCGCTCGACGCGATCCTCGACGAGGTTCCGGTGGACATGCTCCAGCTGCACGGTGCCGAAAGCCCCGAGCGCGTGGCGGCGCTGCGGGCGCGCTACGGCCTGCCGGTGATGAAGGCGGTGGGGGTCGCGCAGGCCGCGGACCTCGCCGCGCTCGACCGCTACGCCGAGGTGGCCGACCAGATTCTCGTGGACGCGAAGCCGCCCGCGGGCGCCACGCTGCCCGGCGGCAACGGGCTCGCCTTCGACTGGCGCCTTCTTTCCGGGCGGCGCTGGACGCGTCCGTGGATGCTCGCGGGCGGGCTGACCCCCGAGAACGTGGGCGAGGCGATTTCGCGCACCGGCGCGCGGCAGGTGGACGTATCGTCGGGCGTGGAGCGTGCGCCGGGAGAGAAAGACCCCGCTCGCATCGCGGCGTTTCTGCGTGCCACGGCAAGGCGCGCGGAGAAAGCCTCATAGTCACGTCCTCTTAACCTTCCTGCGCGAGGCTCGCGGCATGTCCACCTTGCCACCCCACCTCACGCCCGACCTCTGGCTCTCCCAGATCTTCGCGTCGCGCGAGGCGCGGACGGGTGGCGTGGTGAAACGGCAGGTGCGCGACGTGGAACGCCTCGTGGGGCGCCGCGCCTTCGCGAGGGAAGTGGCGCGCCGCGGGTTCCAGGCGGTGGAGAACGGACGCCACTTCGTCGTCTTCTGCAACGACGCGCCGGTTCGCCCGCTCCGCTGAAGGGCCTTCGAAGGCCCTTCGCGGAAGCCGCTTGAAAGCGGCTTCCACGCGGTTTCGAAACCGCGTGGGCAAGGCCTTTCGAAAGGCCTTGCCCTTGCCCCGGGCGCGGTGCGGGCTTACTCAGTCCAGAGCACGAGCGCAGGAGGGATCGCGATGCCCGAGGATCTGATCAACAGCTTCATGACCGGCCCCAACGAAAAGGGCCGCTTCGGGGACTATGGCGGCCGCTTCGTTTCGGAAACGCTGATGCCCCTGATCCTCGAGCTCGAGGCGGAATACGAACGCGCCAAGGCCGACGACGATTTCTGGGCGGAGATGGAGCATCTCTGGACGCATTATGTCGGTCGGCCCTCGCCGCTCTACTTCGCCGAGCGGATGACCGAGCGGCTGGGCGGCGCGAAGATCTACCTCAAGCGCGACGAGCTCAACCATACCGGCGCGCACAAGATCAACAACGTGCTGGGCCAGATCCTGCTCGCCCGGCGCATGGGCAAGACGCGCATCATCGCCGAGACCGGTGCCGGCCAGCACGGCGTCGCCACAGCGACCGTCTGCGCCAAGTTCGGGCTCGACTGCATCGTCTACATGGGCGCGCATGACGTGGAGCGGCAGGCGCCCAACGTCTTCCGGATGAAACTCCTCGGCGCGAAGGTCGTGCCGGTGACGTCCGGGCGCGGCACGCTGAAGGACGCGATGAACGACGCGCTGCGCGACTGGGTCACCAATGTGCACGACACGTTCTACTGCATCGGGACGGTCGCGGGGCCGCACCCCTACCCGGCGATGGTGCGCGACTTCCAGTCGATCATCGGGCGCGAGGCGCGCGAGCAGATGATGGCCGCCGAAGGGCGTCTGCCCGACACCCTGGTGGCGGCGATCGGGGGCGGCTCGAACGCCATGGGGCTCTTCCATCCGTTCCTCGACGAGAAGGAGGTCGCGATCATCGGGGTCGAGGCCGGCGGCAAGGGCGTGGATGACAAGATGGAGCATTGCGCCTCGCTGACCGGCGGGCGTCCGGGCGTCCTGCACGGCAACCGCACCTACCTGCTGCAGGACGAGGACGGCCAGATCCTCGAGGGCCACTCGATCTCGGCCGGGCTCGACTATCCCGGCATCGGGCCCGAGCATGCCTGGCTGCATGACGTCGGCCGCGCCACCTATGTCTCCATCACCGACAAGGAGGCGCTCGAGGCGTTCCAGTTCTGCTGCGAGACGGAGGGCATCATCCCCGCGCTGGAGCCGTCGCACGCGCTGGCCCATGTCATGCAGATCGCGCCGGAGCTGCCGCAGGATCACCTGATCTGCATGAACATGTGCGGCCGGGGCGACAAGGATATCTTCACCGTCGCCCGGGCGCTCGGTTTCGATATGGACGACTGACGCGGCGGGGGCGCGGGCCCCCGCCCGGTTTCAGCCCGCCTCCAGCGCGTGCCGGCGCAGCACGTCGAGGGGCACGATCTCGAGGGCGCGGGCGTGGGTCGCCGCAAGATTGACCCGCGGGGCGCAGCCCTCGTCGTGGGCCTGCAGGAAACGGCCCGCGCAGACGCACCACTGGTCGCCGGGATTCAGGCCGGGAAAACCGAACTCGGGGCGCGGGCTCGACAGGTCGTTGCCGACATATTTCGAGTAGGCGAGGAACTCGGCGGTCATCACGGCACAGACCGTGTGGCTGCCGTGATCCGACGCGCAGGTGTTGCAGTGGCCGTCCCGGAAAAATCCCGTCAGCGGATCACGGGAGCAGGGCGCGAGCGCCTCTCCCAGCACGTTCTCGGACGGGTCCATTTCCATCATGCGCCTCCATTCCTTGCTTTGGGGCCAGTCTAGCGGCCGCGCGCGCCACGTCCAGCCGGCCCGGCGTCACAGGGCCGCGGCGATGGCGCGGAACATGGCGACATTGCTTTCGTGCACGCCGGGATCGCGGAAGTGCCGGTCGGCGGCGTTCACCGCGACGACGACGCCGCGCGTCCGGTCGACCCAGACATACTGGCCGTAGATGCCGCGGGCCATGAACTCGCCCTCGGCCGCGCCCACGGGCACCCACCAGTGGAACCCGTAGCCGATCTCACCCGGATCGGTCGGGGCGGAGGCCGCGGTGGAAGCGCGGACCCAGCCCTCAGGCACGATCTGCCGCCCGCCGAGCCGGCCGTCCCGCGCGTAAAGCAGCCCGAGGCGGGCATAGTCGCGCGTCGTCATGTTGAGCCCGCCCAGCACGAAGGCCGTGCCCTCGCCGTCGGTCAGGTAATAGGGTTCGGAGTCGAGACCCATCGGCGCCACGATCTTTTCGGACAAAAGCTCGGGGATCGAGCGGCCCGTCGCCCCCCTAATCACCATTCCGATCACATGGGTGTCGATGGAGACGTAGCGCCACTCCGTACCGGGGGCCGCGAAGCTGTCCCGCAGCGCCGCGGCGAACCCGTCCATCGAACCGCCGAGCGCGAGCACGCGCCCCATGCGGTTGATGTCGGAGTCGGGGTCTAGGTAATCCTCGTCGAAGACCACGCCCGACGCCATCTGGAGCACGTCGCGGAGGCGCGCGCCGTCATAGGCCGTGCCCGCGAGCCCGGGCGCGTAGTCGGTCACCGGGGCGTCGAGCGAGGCGATCGCGCCCTCTTCGAGCAGCACGCCGAGAAGCGCCGAGAGGAAGCTCTTGGCGATCGACCAGGAAATGCGGCGATCCTCGGCCCGGGTGCCGAGGCGATAGTCCTCATGGACGACCGTGCCGTCCTTCAGAACGACGATGCCGGTCACGTTCCGCGCGTCGAGCCAGGCGTCGAACCCGTCCGGCATGTCGGCCGGCCGGCCCGGGGGCAGGGGGGTCACCGGGCCGTCGCCGCGCGGCACCGGCACCGACAGGAAGGCCCGGTCCATCGCGCTGAAATTCCCCACGATCCGGGACTCGTCGAAAAGCGTGTTCACGGCCCAGAGCCGCGCGATCGCCTCGCGTTTCCAGAGACCGACCAGAAGCGCGGCGAGGGCGAGCCCCGCGACGATCCGTCCGCCCCAGATCAGGATTCTGCGCATCCACCTTCCCCGTTTCGCGCGAAAGGAAGCACGCGGCGCAGCCTTTGGCAAACGCGATCCTCAGGCAAGCCGGGCAGGCCCGTCCCAGCGCACCCATCGGCCGTGGAAATCCGCCCGGCCGAGCGCCTGGCGGCGATCTCCGGGCCAGAGGCGGAGCGCGAGCGCGGCGCCGTCGGGCCGGCCATCGGTCTCCATCGAGAGCCATGCGAGGGGCGCGTCCTCGCCGGCCCGTGCGCCCGCGGCCTCCAGCACCGCTGTGGCCCGCGCCTGCGTGGCGCGGGGAAAATACTGCCAGGCGATGGTGTGGTAAACGAGGTGAAGCCGTCCGGGCCGCGCCCGTGCGAGCCGCGCCTCCAGCCAGTCGGCCGCGTCGGCCGCATCCACGGTCGCGTCATGGGCGGCGATGGCCGCGCGGGTGCGCGCGAGGCGCTCTGGCTGGTCCGGCCAGAGATAGGCGAGAAGCCGAAGCGCATCGCCGGCGCGGCCGGGATCGAGGGGTGCCACGTCCACGCCGCGGCGCTCTGACACGCGTATCGGCGCGTCGGGTGGCGGCGGACCGTCCCAGTCGGGCGCGAGGGTGAGCACCGGCCCCGCCGGCTCGTACCGCCGCGTCCCGAGATCGAGCGCGAAGCGGTCGAAGTTGAGATTGAGTCCGCCGCTCGCGCCGAGTTCGGACAGGACGAGGGGCAGCGGGTGGCGCTCGGCTAGCCAATGCGCCGCCGCGATCAGCACCGCGCTGCGGCGGATCTCGTTCGTCTGGGGCGCGCGGTCGATCCAGTCGAGGAGAAATGGCTCGTGCGTGGCGAGCGTCTCCGCCAGGGCGCGCGCCAGCGCGGCCTCGCCCGCCTGTGCCGGAGGATAGACGGCGGCAAGCGACGGCGCGCGGGCGGAGAGGCAAAGCGCGTGCAGCCCGCCCGCAAGGCGCAGCGGCAGCGAGGCGCCCGCCGGGCCGATATCGCCCTCCCATGCCGCGAAGCGCCGCCCGAGGGCGCTGGTTTCGTCCCAGCCTTCCGCCAGCGTGTCGAGCAGCCGCGCCATGAACGGAGAGCCGAGCCGGTCGCAGGCCCGCCCCTGCGACCGGAAGGCGCCCGGCACGCTCACCGGAAGCGGTCGGCAAGCTTTTGCAGGGGGGAGCGGCGGTCGAGCGGGTCCGCCGTGTCTGCCTCGGGCTCGGGGTCTGCCGGCGCCGACTGCTTCGCCCCTTCCTCCTTTTCCTTGCCCTTCGCGCCCCCCGAAGAGCGCGGCGGGGCGACGCGCTGCGCCACCGCGTTCAGGAAGCGCCCGGTGTCGCCGCGGGCGAGGGCGGGCGCGCCGTCGGCGATGCCGCGAAGAAGATCGTCGAGCCAGTCCTCGTCGGCCTTGGCGAAGTCGTGCAGGACGTATTGCGCCACCAGCTCCTTGCGGCCCGGATGGCCGATGCCGAGGCGCACGCGGGCGTAGTCCGGCCCGATATGGGCGTGGAGCGAGCGCAGCCCGTTATGGCCGGCATGCCCGCCGCCCTGCTTGACGCGGCACTTGCCCGGCGCGAGGTCGAGTTCGTCGTGGAAAACGGTGATGTCCGCGGGCGTGAGCTTGTAGAAGCGCATCGCCTCGCCCACCGACTGGCCGGAAAGGTTCATGAAGGTTTCGGGCTTCAGAAGCAGCACCTTCTCGGCGCCGAGCCTGCCCTCGCAAAGCTGGCCCTGGAACTTCGCCCGCCACGGGGCGAAGCCGTGATCTTCGGCGATGCGGTCCACCGCCATGAAGCCGATGTTGTGCCGGTTCCGCGCGTATTTCGCGCCGGGGTTCCCGAGGCCCACGAAGAGTTGCATGGGGTCTCTCCTTGCTGGCGGCGGTCGCGGACTCTACATCGCCCGAAACGGCCCGGAAGGCCAGAGCTGGGAAGGAGACCGCGATGTATCTGACGATGAACCGTTTCAAGGTGAAGCCCGGGGAGGAAGCGGCCTTCGAGGAGGTTTGGACCCGGCGCGACAGCCATCTGAAATCGGTGCCGGGGTTTCTCGCCTTTCACCTTCTGAAGGGGCCGGAAAAGGACGGGTACCGCCTTTACGCCTCTCACACTGCCTGGGAAAGCGAGGGGCACTTCCTCGACTGGACACGGTCGGAGGCGTTCCGGGAGGCGCACAAGGGCGCGGGCGACAACAAGCATCTCTATCTCGAAACGCCCGAGCTGGAGGCTTTCGAGACCGTGCAGGCGATCGGCTGATCTCCGCCGGGGCCCGGCGCATCGGCATGTTTTGGTCGGCGCCGCGCCCGATTTCCGCCAGATTTGTGTTCGACCCGTGAAACGGTCGGGGCCGGTCGGACCGATCGTGTCCACCGGGTGGCGATCAGCAGAAGGAGTTGAACATGGGACAGTCTTTCATTCGAACGATGGGCGCCGCGGCGATATCCGCGCTTGCGCTGGGCACTCTTGCCGTCGGCGCGACTGCAATCTCCACCACGCAGGTCGAGGCGCAAGGCCAGGGCAATGGCGGTAACGGCAACGGAAATGGCGGTGATCGCGGCGGCGGCAACGGAAATGGCGGCGGCAACGGCAAGGGCGGCGACCGCGGTGGCGAGCGCAGCGGCAACGGCAAGGGTGGCGATCGCGGCGCCGGCGCATCGGGCGCCAAGGGCGGCAACGGCGCGGAGCGATCGGCCCGGGCGGGATCCCGCGGCGCGATCGCGAGCGAGCTCAAGGGCCTCAACGCCATGAACGCGAGCCCGCAGGCCTTCGCGAACGCCGCGCCCGAAAGCCAGGTGGGCCGGATCCGGGAATACCGCGATGCCGTGATTGCCTCGAAGGAACTCGATCAGGCGGCGACGGACGCCGCCAATGACCTCGAGGAGGCCCGCGCGTCCTTGAGTGGCGCCCGAAACGATGCGGTCAGCGCCCTCGGGGACGTCGAGCCGACCGACACCCTCTCGCAGGAGACGATCGATCAGGCGATCGCGGACCTCGAGGACGGGGTAATCGGGACAGAGGCGTTGAACGACGTGGCGGCCGCGCTCGAGGGCACCGAGACCGCTGGAACCCTCGACGCTCTCTTCGACAGCGCAACAACCTACGCAACGGCAAAGACGACGGCCGAGACTGCGGAAGCTGCGGCCGAGACCGCGCAGGAGGACGCCGATGCCGCGCTGCTCGACGCAAGTGGCGGGCGCACGCTTTCGGATGCGGCTCTGGCGGAGTTGAACGCCACGCTGGGGCTCTGAAGAAGCGCCGCGTGCGGGCTTCGCCGTTTCCGGGTCGCGCGGGGCGGCCATCGCCGCCGCCCCGGCCATTCGCCCCCGATCCAGAAAGACCGGCTGAAACGATAACGGGGCCCCGCGGGGCCCCGTCGCCGTCTTTCGTGAAGCGCGGAGGGTTCAATCCTCGGCTTCGGTCTCTTCCACCTCGGCTTCGGCGTCTTCGCCCTCTGCGCCCGCTTCGGCTTCGTCGGCCTTGAGGCCCGACGGCGCCGAGATGTTCGCGATGACGAAGTCGCGGTCGATCGTCGGTTTCGCGCCGGCGGGCAGGCTCACCATCGAGATCGTCACGGTGTCGCCGATGTCGAGGCCCGTCAGGTCCACGGTGATCTGCTCGGGGATGTCGCCGGCGGTCACGACGAGTTCCACCTCCGGGCGCACCGTGGTGAGCACACCGCCCCGCTTCAGGCCGGGCGCGGCCTCCTCGTTCTCGAACACGACCGGAATGTAGAGGTTGATCTTGGTCGTGCGGCGCAGGCGCATCAGGTCCACATGGGTGGGCAGGTCCTTGACCACGTCGCGCTGCACGCTGCGGCAGATCACGCGCACGTCGTCGTGCCCGTCCACCTTCAGGTTGAACAGCGTGGCGAGGAAGCGCCCCGCCCGCAGCCGCTTGATCAGCGCGTTGAAGGGGATGTTGATCGGCAGCGGATCGACGCCGCCCCCGTAAACGATCCCCGGCACCAGGTTCTCTCGGCGTGCCTGACGGGCGGCCCCCTTGCCTGTCCCCGTCCGAACCTGGGCGTGAAGATCCGGAATCTCTCCAGCCATGTCGGTGTCTCCTTGATTGAGGCAGGCATCCTCCAAGGGTGTATGCCCGCGTGAAGGCGCGCGAATAAACCGGATCGGCCCGGTTGGCAAGAGCGGTTCGGCAGAGACGCGGCTTGCCCGGGCGCGGGCGCCGTGACAGAGCCTTTCCATGCCGGCCTTGCGAGACCTTGCCCTGACACGCGCGCCCTCTGCCGCCTTCGCGGCGATGGCGCTCTTCTGGGGCATGCTCGCCGCGCTGATGCCGCAGATCAAGACGCGCGCGGGGGCGAGCGATGCGGAGCTCGGCCTTCTGCTGCTGCTGGCGACCTGCGGCGCGGGGGTCGCCGTCCTGCTGGCGGGGCCGCTGGAGCGGGCGCTCGCGGGCCGGGCTGCGGCGCTTTCGGCGCTGGCCATGGCGGTGGCGCTCGCGCTGCTGGGCGCGGCGGACACGCGCCTTCTGTTCGGCGTGGCGCTTTTCGTGGGTGGCACGGCCTCGGGGCTGATGGACGTGACGGTGAACGTCCGCATCGCCCGGACGGAGGCGGGCACCGGGCGCGGGCTGATGAACCTCGTCCACGGCATCTACGCCGTCGCGCTCGCGCTCGCCGCCTTCTCGGCCGGCCTCGCACGTGAGGGCGGCGTGCCCCTGCCGGTCATCCTGTGGGTGGCGGCCCTGCTCGTGCTGCCCCTTGCGCTTGCCTGCGCCGGGGCGGATCCCGATGCGCGGCCCGAGCCTGCCGCCGTGGGGCGGCCGCCCGCCGGCGCGGGCGCGCTGGTCGCCGCCGGGGGCGCGGTGATCCTCGTGGGCTTCATCGCGGAGCAGGCGAGCGACGGCTGGTCCGCGCTTCACCTCGAACGCAGCGCGGGTGCGGGCCCGGCGGCCGCGGCGCTGGGGCCGGTGATCCTGAGCCTCGCCACCGGGGTGGGCCGCCTGTCCGCGCAGGCCGTCCTCGGCCGCGTGGGCGAGGCCGCGCTTCTGCGCTGGGCGGCCGGGTTCGCGGCGGCGGGCGCGGGGCTGGCCGCCTGGGCGCCGGGGCTGGGCTGGGCCTATCTCGGCTTCGCGGCGATGGGGCTCGGCGTGTCGGTCATCGTGCCGCTCGCGCTCGCGCTCGTCGGACGCGGCGCAGGCGAGCGCCGGATGCGGGCGATCTCGCTCGCCTCGGCGATCGGCTACACGGGCTTCTTCCTGGGCCCGCCCGCCATGGGCTTCCTGTCGGAATGGCAGGGCCTGTGGCTGTCCTTCCTCGCCGTGGCGGGGGCGCTCGCGCTCATCCCTCTGGCCCTCGGGCCCTGGCTTGCCGCGTCAACGCGCCGGAGCGGCTGAGCCGGGTCCGAGGTAACCGCCCGCCGCCATGAGGCGCGCGTGAAGCGCGTATTCCTGCGCCCGCGCCGCGCGCAGGCGATCGTGCAGCGCCCCGGGCAGCGCGGCGTCGCGCGGTGCCGAGACGTTCTTGCGCGGCAGCGAGATCTCCGTCTCGAAGCGTTCGGACAGGAAGGCCAGCAGGCGCGGCATCGCCTCGTAGGCGAAGAGATGGTCCACCGCCAGCCGTCCCCCGTCCGTCAGGAAAGCGTGCTGGTCGCCCACGCCGGCCCAGGCGGGCGGGGAGGGGGACAGCACCGCCTGCACGAAGGCCGGGAAATCCGCGTCGCCGACGCCGTGGGTCGCGCCGGGGCGGCTGCGGTAGCGCCACCAGCTTGCGAGCCGGTCCGTGGGCTCGCGCATCACCGCGACCACCTCCGGCGCGAGGCGGTAGCCGTCTTCGAGCAGGGGCGCCACCCGGCGCGCGAAGCGCCGCGCGGTCATGTGGCGGAACCGGCCGCGAAAGACGATGTCCGCGCGCCCCCGCAGCGCCGTCTCCAGCGCGGTGGAGCCGGTCTTGGGCACCGCCAGCAGGGCGAGGTTCTGGCGCGAGAAGATCAGCACGGGGCCGGTCAGCCGGTCTGCCAGGTGCCCTCGAAATCGCGCGGCACCAGCAGGATGTCGCGGTCGAGCTCGTCGACGCGCCGCCGCCCGCAAAGCGCCATGGTCGTGTCGAGCTCCTTGCGGATCACGTCGAGCGCCGTGCTCACGCCCTTCTGGCCCATGGCGCCCAGCCCGTAGACGAAGGCGCGGCCGATATAGGTGCCCTTCGCGCCGAGCGCGACCGCCTTCAGCACGTCCTGGCCCGAGCGGATGCCGCCATCGAGATGCACCTCGATCCGGTCGCCCACCGCGTCGAGGATCGAGGGCAGGGCCCGGATCGACGAGAGCGCCCCGTCGAGTTGCCGCCCGCCATGGTTCGAAACCACGATCGCGTCGGCCCCCACGGCGAGCGCGGCCTTCGCATCCTCGGCGTCGAGGATGCCCTTGAGGATCACCGGCCCGTCCCACTTGTCGCGGAGCTTCTTCACCTTGTCCCAGTCGAGCGTGAGGTCGAACTGCTCGTTGATCCAGGACATCAGCGAGGCCGGGTCCGAGACGCCCTTGACGTGGCCCACGATGTTGCCGAACTGCCGCCGCTTCGTGCCGAGCATCTCCAGCCCCCAGCTCCATTTCGTGGCGAGGTCCGCCATGGTCGAGAGCGTCAGCTTCGGCGGGGCGGAGAGGCCGTTCTTCAGGTCCTTGTGCCGCTGGCCGAGGATCTGCAGATCGAGCGTGATGACGAGCGCGGAGCACTTCGCCTCTTTCGCGCGGGCGATCAGCCGGTCCACGTAGTCCTCGTCCTGCATGACGTAGAGCTGGAACCAGAAGGGTTTCGAGGTGTGCGCCGCCACGTCCTCGATCGAGCAGATCGACATGGTCGACAGGGTGAACGGCACGCCGAAGCGCTCGGCCGCCCGCGCGGCCTTGATCTCGCCGTCGGCGGCCTGCATCCCGGTCATGCCCACGGGCGCGAGCGCCACCGGCATCGCCACGTCCTCGCCCACCATGCTCGAGGCGGTCGACCGGTCCGCCATGTCCACGGCGACGCGCTGGCGCAGGCGGATCAGGTCGAAGTCCGAGACGTTCTCGCGGAAGGTCTGTTCGGTCCAGCTGCCCGACTCGCAGTAATCATGGAACATGCGCGGGACCCGACGGGCGTAGATCCGCTTCAGGTCGTCGATGTTCGTGATCACGGGCATGGTCGCCGCCTCCTCGCGCAAATCCCGAAAAGGCGTAGCAACGTGCGCGCGGCGTGGCAATTGCCAGGACGCCGCGCTCAGCCCCGGTGCGCGCCGTCCGCGAGGCTTCTCACGAAGGAGAGAATGTCCGGCACGGGCTTGCCTGCGGCGATTTCGCCCACGATCGCGCTGCCCACGACGGCGCCGTCGGCCACCCCGGCGATGGCCTCGGCGGTCGCGGGCGACCTGATGCCGAAGCCCACCACGACGGGCAGGTCGGTCTGCGACTTGATGCGCGCGACATCGGGGCCCACGTCGGCCGCCTGCGCCTCCGCCGCGCCGGTGATCCCGGTGATCGAGACGTAGTAGACGAAGCCGGAGGTGTTCTCGAGCACCTTGGGCAGGCGCCTGTCGTCCGTGGTCGGCGTGGCCAGGCGGATGAAATCGAGCCCTGCGGCCTTCGCCGGCAGGCAGAGCTCGTCATCCTCCTCGGGCGGAAGGTCCACCACGATCAGGCCGTCGATGCCCGCCGCGCGCGCATCCTCGAGAAAGCGCGCGACGCCGCGATTGTAGATCGGGTTGTAGTATCCCATGAGCACGATCGGGGTCTCGTCGTCGCGCTCGCGGAAGGCGCGCGCCATGGCGAGCGTCTTCTCCAGCGTCTGGCCGCCCTCCAGCGCGCGCTGGCCGGCACGCTGGATGGTGGGGCCGTCGGCCATCGGGTCGGTGAAGGGCACGCCCAGTTCCACGATGTCGACGCCCGCGCCGGGCAGGCCCATGAGCACGTCCAGCGAGGTCTCGTAATCGGGGTCGCCGGCCATGATGTAGGCGACGAACGCCTTGCGCCCCTCGGCCTTCAGCCTCGCGAAACGGGCGGCGATGCGGGTCATGGGCTCCTCCGGGCGCTGGTGGTCCGCGCTCCATTGCCTCACGGGCGCGGCGAAATCAATGGCTGCGCCCGTCCGGCCCGCGCGGTTTTTCCCGCCGTCGCCCTGCGCGGCTTGCGCCGCCCAGCCTTCCTGCCTAGACACGCGCCGTCACGCCAGGGAAGGGACGCGCATGGGCTTCAAGGTCGGAATCGTGGGGCTGCCGAACGTGGGCAAGTCCACGCTCTTCAACGCGCTGACCCGCACCGCCGCGGCGCAGGCGGCCAATTTCCCCTTCTGCACGATCGAGCCCAATGTGGGCGAGGTCGCCGTGCCCGACGCGCGGCTCGATCGGCTGGCCGCCATCGCGGGCTCGCGGCAGATCGTGCCGACCCGGATGACCTTCGTGGACATCGCGGGCCTCGTGAAGGGCGCCTCGAGGGGTGAGGGGCTCGGCAACCAGTTCCTCGCCAACATCCGCGAGGTGGACGCCATCGCCCATGTGCTGCGCTGCTTCGAGGACGACGACGTGACCCATGTCGAGGGCCGCGTCGATCCCGTCGCCGACGCCGAGACCATCGAGACCGAGCTCATGCTCGCCGACATGGAAAGCATAGAGAAACGCCTTCAGGGCCTGTCGCGGAAGGTTCGCGGCGGCGACAAGGAGGCGGTGCAGCAGGAACGGCTGCTCAACGCCGCCCTCGCCATGCTGTCGGAGGGCAAGCCCGCGCGCCTCGTCGAGGTGGACGAGGAGGACGCGAAGGCGTGGAAGGCGCTCCAGCTTCTGACCGCGAAGCCCGTGCTCTACGTCTGCAACGTCGAGGAAAGCTCGGCCGGACACGGCAACGCGCAGTCCGCCCGCGTGGCCGAGATGGCGGCGGGGCAGGGCGCCGGCACGGTGGTGATCTCGGCCCGCATCGAGGAGGAGCTCGCCCAGCTCGACGCCGAGGAGGCCGAGATGTTCCTCGACGAGATGGGGCTCGAGGAGCCGGGTCTCGACCGGCTGATCCGCGCGGGCTACGAGCTGCTGCACCTTCAGACCTTCTTTACCGTGGGCCCGAAGGAGGCCCGCGCCTGGACGATCCGCGAAGGCACCCGCGCGCCCCAGGCGGCGGGCGTCATCCACGGGGATTTCGAGAGGGGCTTCATCCGCGCCGAGACCATAGCCTATGACGATTTCGTGGAGCTTGGCGGCGAGCAGGCCGCCAAGGAGGCGGGGAGGATGCGCGCCGAGGGCAAGGCCTACGTCGTCAAGGAAGGCGACGTGCTGCACTTCCTCTTCAACACCTGAGAGGGGGACGGGCCGGGCCCGCCCCCGTCGCGCAGGCCCCCCCGCCTCATTCCGCGGCGAGGAAGTCGCCGACCTCGAGCAGGATCATCTCGGTGTCGTCGGCCCGGCCCTGCTGTCGGCCCACCGAGAAGGGGTAGTTGTTGTCGTTGGCCACGACGATCCGGGCCGGCCCCACCCGGTCCACGTTCTCGATCGTGACGAAGGGGAACGCGAACACGCCGTCGATCGTGCCGCGGGGCGCGACGCCTGCCGGATCCGCGATCGCCATGAGATCGATGTAGGCGATCTTCTCGAGCACCCCCGACGGATCGGTCCGCGCGAGATCGACGAGATAGATCCGCTTGAACCCGGCCGGGCGCGCGGGCCAGCCCTCGCGCGGGTCGCCCTGGCCGCCGTCGCGCTCGATGACGAGCGCGCGCGTGCCCTCGACGATGTTGAAGTCGCCGATGGCGTGGCCGGCGTCTTCGAGCGGGTAGTAGCGCACTGCGTCCCCCCATTCGCCGGTCAGGGCGTCGAACTCGAACATGCGCAGGACGGGCCGTCCGTCGATCGTCTCGGGCCCGCCCGTGGCCGGATCGAAAAGCGGCTTCTCGAGCAGGGGATGGAGCGTCCGGCCGTCCTCGGAGAGCGCCATTCCCTCGAAACCGCCCGAGCGCGGGGCCACGACGTCCGCGGGCAGGTCGGCGCCCGGGTCGGGCGCGGCGACGAAGGCATTGTCGGGCGAGCGGATGAGATCGCCGCCGGGCGCGGTGGCGATCACCTGCCGGACCGCGCCCGCGCCGTCCACCTCCAGCAGCCAGGGCCCGAACTCGTCGCCGATCCAGTAGCCGTCGCCCACGGGCTGGATGGATTCGGGGTCGAAGTCCGCGCCCGTGAGATAGCGCGTCTGCGTGGCCTCCGTGGCGATCGGGAAGGGCACGACGCGGTCCGGGTCGGACAGGAAGACCGTGCGCTCGGGCACGAGCCGCCCCGCCTCCCAGTCCGCCCGGAGCACGCTGAACATCAGCAGCGCGTCGGCCGAGTTCGCCTTGGAGCCGAAGCCGTTGTCGGTGAGCATCAGGAAACGGTCGTCGCCGAGGCTCCGTATGCCGGAGAAGCCCTGGAGCGCCATTTCGGGGAAGGGGCGGGCGAGGCCGGTCGCCGGGTTTCGAATCGCGTAGAGCGACTCCGTCCGCGCGCCGACGGTGAAGCGGCCGGACATCGCGAAGAGGGCCGGCGCGTCCGGTGGCGCGGGCACGAAGGACTGCGCGGGCAGGACCGCATGTGCCCTGAGCGTGGCCGTGAACGACTGGGGATCCGCCGGGGCGCGGCCGCCGGCAAGGCCGGCGAGAACGAAAATGGCGGCACAGCGCCGGAAAACGGGACCGAGCATCGGGACATGTCCGCTGCGGTGCATTCTGCGTCGTACCCCTTGCCACGCTTTCTCAACAGGGGGGTTGCAGTTTCATGACGGAACAGTGACCCGTGACCGCGGCGTTTTCATGGGGCACGTCCGCGGCGTGGTGTCCGATGGTCGGCCGCGTGCCCACCAGGGGCGATCCCCGCTCAATCGGGCGCGGCCGGGTGCGCGGCGCCACCTTTTGTCGTGGCATCGCCGAGAAGACCGGGCTCGACGCGCCATGCGCTCGCGTTGCGCATCCGCGCGAAGGCTGGCGCGTGTTCTGCCCCGGATCCGACGACGAACTCCGGCGGAGAGACAGAGGGCTGAAAGTCAGCCTCGACCGGGCGCGCGACCTCGCCGATGCGATCCGGCACATAGGGCGGCTACGTGCCGCTCGGCTACGACGTGGTCGACCGCAAGCTTATCGTGAACGCGGCCGAGGCCGCGCAGGTCCGGAGCATGTTCGAGCTTTTCGCGCCCTCCGACTCAACCACCGCCGTGATCCGGGAACTGAACGCCCGCGGCATCCGCTCCAAGCGCGGCCGGCCCATCGACCGCGGGGCGCTCTACAAGCTGCTGCACAACCGCATCTACCGCGGCGAGATCACCCACAAGGGCGAGACCTATCCCGGCGTGCACGAGCCCATCGTCGATGCGGAGCTGTGGGACGCGGCGCATGCCGTGCTGGCCGGCAACCGGAACCAGCGCGCCGGACGCACCCGGAGCACCGAGCCGGCGCTGCTGCGCGGGCTGATCTTCACCCAGTCCGGCGCCGCGATGACCCCGCACCACACGAAGAAGGGCAACCGGCGCTACTGCTATTACGTCTCGATGGACGTGATCCAGAAGCGGCCCACGGCCGAGCTGCGCGGGCCCCAGCGGCTCCCCGCGGCCATGGTGGAGGAAGCGGTCATCGGCGAAATCCGGCGGCTGCTGCGCACGCCAGAGATCATCGCGCGCACCGCCCGCACGCTCAAGAAGGAGCGGCCCGACCTCGACGAGGGCACCGTGACCGCGGCGCTCACGCAGTTCGATGATCTCTGGAAGGCGCTGATTCCGGCCGAGCAGGCCCGCGTCGTTCAGCTGCTCGTGGCGCGCGTGACTGTGGGCGAGGGCGGGATCGACATCGACCTGCGCCATGACGGCCTCGGCGCGCTTGCAAGTCTGATAGCGCCCTCGCGGGAGGACGCTGCCTGATGCCCTCGAACGAGACGATCCGCGTCCACATCCAGCTCACGATCCGCAAGCGCGGCGGTCGCCCGCGCATCCTGCCGCCGCGGGATATCGAGACCTCGGAACCGCCGCCAGGACAGGATCCCCGCGTGCTGCGTGCCATCGGCCGGGCATGGGCGTGGCGGAAGCGGATGGAGCGCGGCGAAATCACCCGGAGGGAATGGGACCGGGGCCGGACGTTCTCCGCCGTTCAAGTCTCTGTTTTAAATTAGAAAATAATTATAAGACGGTTGATCCTCCGCGAGCGCGTCCCAGACCGGAAGATGTCGCGGCACATGAACAGAATTCCGTGGCCATCTTGATCATCCCTGCGGACTGGATGACCCTGAATCCGAATATGCGTTGCGGTCAGCGAGTGTTGCGGCCGGTCCAATGTCGCTGGAGACGATACGGCCATCCTCCAGCGTGAGGATGCGGTCGGCACGGTCGAGGATGCGATTGTCGTGCGTGACCAGAAGGGTCGTCGTGCCGCGCGCCGCGCCGAGGCGCTTGAGAAGATCGATCACGTCGGCCGCGCTGTCCTTGTCCAGCGCGGCCGTCGGCTCGTCCGCCTGCACCATCGCCGGGTTGCCGACCAGCGCACGGGCCACCGCGACGCGCTGTTTCTGCCCGCCCGACAGGTTCGCGGGCAGGTAATCTATTCGGTCGGACAGCCCCACCAGGTCGAGAGCACGGGCCGCCGCCTGCCGGGCAAGGCCGTCCGGCAGGCCAGGGCGGACCTGTACCCCCATGATGACGTTCTGCAGCGCCGTCAGGCTTTCATGCAGATTGTGTGCCTGGAAGATGAACCCCAGCCGCTGGCGCAGCAGGGTCAGCTCTGCCTCGGGCGCATCGCGCAACTCGTGCCCCAAGAGCCGCACAGACCCGTCTTCCACGCCGCGCAGACATCCGGCCAGTGTCAGCAGCGTGGTCTTGCCCGATCCTGACGGTCCCATCAGCACGGTGAAACTGCCGCGCTCCAGCGTCATGTTTATGTCGAACAAAGCCTGTTTGCGGGCGTCGCCGCTGCCGAACCAATGGTTCAGGCCGCGTATGTCGAGGACGGTCTCGTTGCTCATGACAGGGCCTTTCAGAACAGGTCGGCCGGGTCGGCGGCGGACAGCCTGCGCGTTGCGATGACGCCCGAGAGCACCGAGAAGACGACGGTGCCCGAGAAGACCATGAGCGCCATGGCCGGCGTCATCGACAATGGCAGGGTCGTGATCGCGCCCATGAGCATCAGGATCGCAGTGCCCACCGCCAGCCCCGGCACGAAGCCCAGGAGGCCGAGCACCAGCGCCTCTTCGACGACGATGCCAAGGAAGAAGCGCGGCCCGTAGCCCATGGCCTTGAAGGTCGCGTATTCGCGCAGGTGGTCGGCCACGTCCGCCGACAGGACCTGATAGACGATCACCAGCCCGACCAGAACGCCGATCAGCACGCCGAAGCCGAAGATCACGCCCGTGGGCCGCTGCGTCTGCTGGTAGCGCAGATCCTCCTGCGCGGCCGCGTCGTAGCTGCGGATGCGCAGATCGTCGGCGGAAATCAGCGCGCCAAGCCGCGCGATGGTGGCGTCCGCGTCCGCACCGGGGCGCAGGCGCAGCAGGATATGATCGGGCGCGGCCGAGCTGCGCGCCGGAAAGAGCGAAAGGAAGGTCTGGTCCGACACGAACATGTAGCCGTCGCCCCCGAAGCCGCCGCCGCCCGCGAAGGTGTCGAGCGCGGTGAGCGTGCGGCCCTGCGTCTCGAACGACAGGGGCGTCTGCGGGCGGATCGCGGCGGCCTCGTCGCGCGGCAGGCCGCGCGCCAGCCGGTCGAGGATCGCGACGTCCTGCACCTGCAACAACGCAAGATCGCCGGCGATCGCGGGCGCGACGAACCCCGGCTGGCCGGGGTCGATCCCGAAGGTGGTGAAGGTGATGTCGGTGTCGCCGCGATCCCAGGGCGCGCTGCCCACGAACAGCCCCATGCCGGCGACCACGTCCGGGTCCGCGAAGGCCTGCAGCATCCATTGCCGCGCCACGTTGCTGCCTTCGGCCAGCGCGTTGGCGTCCGCGGCCGAGATCATGATGTCGGCCTGGAACAGCTCGTAAGGTTTCAGCGTCGCTGCGGCCATCGAGTTCATGATGCCGAGCTGCACGAAAACCAGCACATTGGCGAAGGCGACACCCGACAGGGCCGCCACGAACCGACCCCGCTTGTGGGTCAGTTGCAGCCAGCCGATCGGCAGCCGCCCGAAGATCCATTGCAGCAGACGGCTCATTGACCGACCCGCCCAGGCGCGCCCGTGTCGATCCGAGCCACCGCCTCCAGACCGACATAGCGCGCGGCAAGGCGCGAGGACGCGGGGTCTAGCGTCACGAGCACCCGGACCACGCGCGCGTCGGAATTTGCCGCCGCGTCGTCCGAGATCAGCCCCTGCCGCCCGACGGTCAGGCCGATGCTTTCGACCGTGCCGCGCACGCCTTGCCCCAGTGCGGGGGCGGCCAGTTCGACCGGTTGGCCCGCCGCGACGGCGGCAACGCGATCCTGCCAGACCTCGACCTCGGCCATCATGGCGCTTGTGTCGCCCATCTCCATGATGCCTTCGGCGGGCGGGCGCTGGCCGGGCGTCGCGTTGACCTCGAGGATCGTGCCGTCGATGGGCGCGCGCACCTCGGCCCGGGCCAAGTCGGCGCGGGCGCGCGCAAGCTCGGCCCGTGCTGCGTCCACGTTGCGTGCGGCCACGACGACATCGGGCTGGTCGTCCAGCGCCGTGCCGGTAAAGCGCGCCAGCGTCGCCTCGGCCCTTGCGACGGCCAGCCTGGCCTCCTCGGCCGCGGTGCGGGCCGCATCGAGCGTGGCATCGGTGGCGACACCGCGTTCGGCCAGCCCCTCGGTCCGCGCGAGGTTGGCTTGCGCCTCTCGCGATGCCGCCCTTGCCTGATCCAGCGTGGCCTGCGCCTCGGCCCGGCTCGCGGCGACGGCGCTGCGCGTCTGCGTGAGGGTCGCCTGCCGGATGGCGAGCGTCGCCTCTGCCGTCAGGACGGCGCTTTCCAGGGCCTGCATGTTGTCGAGCCGGGCCAGCGTATCGCCACGCGACACGCGGTCGCCGACCGAGACGAGGATCTCGGCAACCCTCGCATCGCCCGCGCCGTAAGGGGCCGCGACGATGGCGACGTCTCCACGGGGCATGAGGCGCGCCAGGCCCACCACGTCCGAAGGCAACAGGGTCTCCGCCATCTCCTCTGGCAGTTCGATCTCCGGGGGCAGCGCGATGGGGTTGTCGGCTCCGCCGCCCGGTTGCAGGCCCGTCATGGCGTAGAAAGTTTGCAGGCCGGGGGGCTGGTAATAGAGCCCGATCACCGCCCCGGAAAACATGAAGACCGGGATCAGCAGGACCAACAGATACCGCTTGCGGAACCAGCGCCGGCGCGGCGCCGGGGCGGCGGCGTCGCCTGTGTCCCTGCCCAGGTCGAGCGGCAGGTCGGGGGTGTCGGGGGCGGTCATCTGTCTGATCCTGTCGGGTGTGACACGGGGGGCGCAGCCGCGCCCCCAAGCGTTTACATGGCGAAATCGTCGAGCGTGATGATACCATCGCCATCGTTGTCGAGTTCGGCGAACCAGGCGTCCGTGCCGGCGAGGAATTCTTCGCGTCCGACGACACCGTCACCGTCCGTATCGCTGGCGGTCAGGCTCATGCCATCGGCGACGGCCTGCATCTGGTCGCGCTGTTCGGCTTCGTAGTTGGCCACGTCATTGGCGCGCGCCTCGTCGAACAGGACGTATTCCTCGGCGTCGAGGATGTCATTCTGATCGGCATCGAAGGCCATGAACACGTTGCCGCGCATTTCGCGCAATTCTTCCAGTGTTGCCTCGCCGTTTCCATCAAGGTCCCAGCTTTGCATGAACTGGTCTCCGGGCGTGGTCTGGGCCAGCGCAGCGGTGGCGGTGAGGGCAAGGACGGCGGGGATGAGGTGGCGTTTCATGGCTGTATTCCTTGATTTTTCGGGCGTGGAGTTGACCGATCCGGCTGTCCGCATTGGGCGCTCAATTCAGGCAGACGGGCGGATCATCCGCCGCATCATGTTGTTCTTGAGAACGAGGCGGTGGAACGGCACCGCGAGCACGTGCAGCGCGATGAAGGTTAGCAGCACGACCTTGAGGACGTTGTGGGCCTGTGCGGCGGGTGTCAAGTCACCGAACCAGGCCAGCGAGCCGGTCACGGCCATCGCCGCGAGCACCGCGTAGAAAGCCCAATGCGCGATGTGGCTCAGGGTCTTGAGCGGCGCGGGCTCGTTCTCGGGGGCCGCAGGCACGCCGCGGCGCAACTGCAGGACAAGACGCCAGACGACGAAGGCGAGGATCAATGCGCCGCCCGCCACATGGGCGAGGATCAGCGGATCGAAGGCATAGGTCTCGCCCGCGCGGATCGCATCCCAGGCGCCCGAGATGGCGTCCTTGAAGATGTACTGCCCGGCGACGAGCACGGCGACGGCCCAATGCAGGGCGATCTGGGTGGCGGAATATCCTTGTGGAGCGGTTGTCGTGGCGGTCATGGCTCAGGTCCCTCGTCGTGCGCGGCAGCCGGCGCCGTTGCGACGCCGACCGCACGCTTGTGTCATTGCCGGTCTTTATCGGCGCCGTGCATGCGCTGCATGCGGGCCATCATCTGCGCCGGGAACGCCATCTCCTCGGCGCTGATCTCGCCGTCATCGTCGGCATCGAGCATGGTGAAGGGCCGCTCGGCCATGCCCCGGGTGACCTCGGCGAAGAGGGCCGCGAACTCGTCCGAGGACAGCGCGCCATTCCCGTCAGCATCGTGCTCGGTGTGCAGCGCGGCGATGCCTGCCTCGAGTTCGGCCGCCGTCACCGTGCCGTCCTCGTCGGAGTCGAAGGACTGGTAGACCGGGTTGTCTGCCATGCCGGTCATGCCCATCGGTCCATGGCCTCCGCGCTGCATCATCACGCCGGAACCGCGGCCGTCCTGCATGACGCCGGCCTGGTCGCCATGCATCATCTGCATCATCTGTCGCGGTCCCCAACCGTCATGCGGACCCCAGCCACCGGCGATGGCGGGGATGGGGATGGCGCCGATCACGGCGGCGGTGGCGGCCGCGCCGAGGGTCAGAATGGTCTTGCGTTTCATGGGTCACCTCTTCGGGTTTCTCGTTTCGATGAGGCGAAGATGGCGGCCCCTTGTCGCAGAAGCGTGCCGGTCCGCCCCCCGAATTGTATCGCTCTGTCGCAAATCCGGCCGGTTGCGACGGATCCCGACAGAATACTCTCCCGAACAGGGCCACCCCGCGCTATCAAGGACTTATGACCGATCCCGCCCGCGCACCGCATATTCTTGTCGTCGACGATCATCGCGAAATCCGCGATGCGGTGACGCGCTACCTCGAAAAAAGCGGCCTGCGCGCAAGCGCCGCCAAGGACGTGCCCGAAATGGACGCGGCGCTTCGCGCGGGCCGCTTCGATCTCGTCGTGCTCGACGTGATGATGCCGGGGGAAGACGGGCTGTCGGCGGCGCGTCGGCTGGCTGCGGCAGGCGGCCCGCCGGTGCTGATGCTCAGCGCGCTTGGCGAGGATACCGACCGGATCGTCGGGCTCGAGGTCGGCGCCGACGACTACCTGGTGAAGCCCTTCAACCCGCGCGAGCTGCTGGCGCGGGTGAAGGCGATCCTGCGCCGCTCCGACCGGCCCGAGCCGCTGGCGGGCGCGCTTGGCGGGCGCAAGCTGGCCTTCGCGGGATGGGTTCTGGACACCGACACGCGCGCGCTGACGCACGAGGACGGGCGTGCGGTCTCGCTCACCACGGCGGAGTTCAAGCTGCTGACGGCCTTCATTGAGCGGCCGCGCTTCGTGCTGTCGCGCGACCAGCTCCTCGACATCACCAGCGGCCGCACGGCAGACGTGTTCGATCGGACCATCGACAACCAGGTGAGCCGCCTGCGCCGCAAGATCGAGGACGACCCGGCGCACCCGCAGATCATCGCGACGATCCGGTCGGGCGGCTACAGCCTTGCCGCCGACGTCCGCGAGGTGACGTGATGCGTCTCGTCCCCCGCAGCCTGCTCGGCCAATTGGCGCTGCTGATCCTCGGGGCCTTCCTCGCTGCGCAGGCGATCAGCATCTGGCTCTTCGCCGACGAACGCGGCGCGGCGATCCGCGCGGCGCAACGATTCGAGACGGTCGAACGTGCTGAAGCGGTGGCCCGCGCGCTCGATGCGGCGCCAACCGAGAGCCGGGAGAGCATCCTCGCGGCGGTGAACTCCCGCCTCGTCCGGTTCGGGGTGGGCGATGCGCCCCTGGTCGAGACAGGGCGCATGGAGTTGCCGGCGCTCGAAGGCGGCGACATCCGCGCGACGGAAATCACCGTGTCGCCGCATGATGGACAGCCCGCAGAGCCGCCCGCCGCCTTCGCCTGGCTACACGAGCGGATGCGCGCGGCGGGCGTCGCGCCGGTGGAGTTCCGGATTTCGATCTTGCTTGCAGGAGGAGACTGGCTCAACGTCCAAGCGCGGTTCCAGAGGCCGGACATCCAGGCGCCGCCCGCGCTCATGGGCGCCACGCTTCTGTCGCTGGCGCTCCTAATGGCGGCGCTCTGGGTCGGGCTCGGGCGGATCACCCGGCCGCTCCGGCAGCTTGCCGACGCCGCGGACGGGTTCGGCCTCGATGCGCCCGCGCCGGAGATGCCGAGGCACGGTCCGCGCGAGGTGCGCGCCCTGTCGGACGCACTCGGGCGCATGCATGCGCGCCTTACGTCCATGATCGCAGATCGCACGGGCATGCTCGCCGCGCTCGGCCACGACCTGCGTTCTCCCATCACGGCGCTGCGGGTCCGTGCGGAGATGGTCGATGACGACGAGACGCGCGAACGGATGGCCGCCACGCTCGACGAGATGCAGGATATGGTGGACTCGACGCTGGCCTACGCGCGGGGTGTTTCAACCGATCAGCCGATGGAGGCGTGCGATCTTGCCCTGCTCGTGGGCGAGCTCGCGGACGAGCTGTCCGAGACGGGTCCGCAGATCGCGGTGATGTCATCGGAACCGGTCCGGGCCGAGGTCCGCCGCATGGCGATCCGGCGCGCCCTGCGCAACCTGATGGAGAACGCGCAGCGCTACGGGAGCGGGGCGCGGGTGTCGGTCACGCAGCTTGGCGGTCGCGCGGAGATGCTGATCGAGGATGACGGTCCCGGCATCCCGGAGCAGGATCTGGAAAAGGTCTTTGACCCCTTCACCCGGCTCGAGACGTCGCGCTCGCGTGAGACCGGCGGGATCGGCCTCGGCCTGCCGATCGCGCGGGCCATCCTGCGCGCCCATGGCGGGGACGTGGTCCTGTCGAATCGCGCAGAGGGCGGATTGCGGGCAACGGCTCACCTGCCGCTGGTGCAGGTCCATCCCTCAGAGTTGTGAGCCCCAGCGAGGATGCTGGTCATCGACGACGAAGGGATGCGCGTGGTGGCGCTCGCCCTTGAGGTGGGGATGGTCGAGCGGCAGGTTGGCGTGTGTGTGCTCGAGGATATCGGGATCGTCTGACGGCCAGAGGCGCAGCGCGACGAGCGCGCCGGCGCCTGCCAGCGCCGCGAGCAGCCCCAACGCGGTGACCGGTCCGAACTGCGCCATCAACCAGCCCGACAGCGGATAGGTGACGAGCCAGCAGGCGTGGCTCAGCGCGAACTGCGCCGCGAAGAGCGCGGGGCGATCCTCGGCATGGGCCGAGCGGCGCAGGAGCCGGCCGGAGGGCGTGAGCACCGCCGAGTAGCCGAGGCCGATCAGCAGCCACGCGCCGAGGAGGAACGGCCAGTCGAGACCGAGGGTTGCGACCTCACCGGCCAGCGCCAGCAGCGTCAGCACCATGAGCGCGGCGCCGCCGACCATCACGGGGCGGTCGGGCACGCGATCCAGCAGGCGCGGCAAGGCCAGCGCCGCCAGCATCGAGCCCGCGCCGAAGGCGAACATCGTCCAGGCCAGCGCGCTTTCCGACAGACCCAGCGTGCCCCGCACCAGCACAACCGAGTTGACCAGCACCATGGCGCCCGCCGCGGCGGCGGCGAGGTTCAGCGCCAGAAGCCCCCGCAGGCGCGGCGTGGCGAGGTAGATGCGGATGCCGCGCGTCGTGCGGTCGTAGACGCCGCGCGGCTCGGACGGTTTCGGCGAAGGCAGCAGGACCGAGACGACCAGCACCGCAGAAGCCGCAAACCCCACCACCGTTCCAAGGAAGAGGGAATTGTAGCTCACCACCGCCAGCAGGAGCCCGGCCAGCATCGGGCTGACGATGTTCTCGAGGTCATAGGCCAACCGCGACAGCGACAGCGCGCGGGTATAGCGCGCCTCCTCCGGCAGAACGTCGGGGATCGTCGCCTGGAAGGTCGGCGTAAAGGCGGCGGAAGCCGATTGCAGCAGGAAGATCAGCACGTAGACCTGCCAGACCTCGGTGGCGAAAGGCAGGCAGAGCGCCGCGCCCGCTCGCAACAGATCGAGCCCCACCAGAAGTGCGCGGCGGTTTACCTTGTCGGCAAAGGCCCCGGCGATGGGCGCGATGCCCACATAGGCCACCATCTTGATCGTGAAGACCGTGCCCAGAACCATCGCGGCCCCTTCCCCGGCGAGATCGTAGGCGAGCAGACCAAGTGCCACCGTGGCCAGCCCCGTGCCGAGCAGCGCCACGACCTGCGCGAGGAACAGGTGGCGGTAGGTGCGCTCAGTGAGGATCTCCAGCATGGGCGGTCTCAAAGGTAGCGGGCGATGGCCTTGAGCTCGTCGCGGTCCGCGGGTGAATGGTCTGCATCGAGGCAATGGTCCATGTGATCGTGGATCAGCGCCCGCTTGGCGTTCACCACGGCCTTCTCGACTGCCTGAAGCTGCTGCGCGATCTCGAGGCAGGGCTTGCCCTCCTCGATCATGCCGATCACCGCGCGCAAATGACCGTCGGCGCGTTTCAGCCGGGCGATCAGGGCGGGATGGGTTGCGTGGATATGGGGCTTCGTCATAGAACGACGCTATCCTCCCCGGGGGGATAGAACAAGATGGCCCGCCACCGGGCTGCGGGCAGTCACGGGCGAAGCAGGCAAGGACCGATGAGATTTTTGGCGACACTCGGACGACAGGCGTTCGCGGCGGTTCTCTGCCTGTCGCTGGTCGTCTGGTCCGTCATGCCCGCAGCGACCCATGCGCCGACCGTCTTCGGGACGATTGAGGATCATCTGGAGATGATCGCGGATCACGGGCATTCCCACGAGTTCGAGGAAGACCTCTATTGGGCGATGCACGGCCACAGCCACGACGCGGCCGACCACGATCACAGCCAGGCGCTGCTGGCGCTCGGCGACCGAAGCAATCCGACCTCTGCCTACCGCGACGCATGGCGACTGAAGGCCTCTCCAGGTGGCGGGCACCACAGCTTCAGGATCGAACGACCTCCGCGTGCCTGATTGGTGCCGCGCCCGCGCGCGGCTTCACCGATCATCAATCGCACGAAAGGAGACTTCCATGAGTTCCAACTCGACGGGCCTGCACGCACTCGCGTCGCGACGCGTCACGGCCATCCTTCTGACAGCCCTTGCACTCTACGCCTCCAGCGTGGCGCAGGTGCTGGCCCATGACGTCACCCCCGGTGACGCGGGCTACATCCAGGAAATCTGGGGGGTGCACGTCATCTCCTTCATCTACCTCGGCGCCAAGCACATGGTGACGGGCCATGACCACATCCTTTTCCTTCTGGGGGTCGTGTTCTTCCTCTACCGGATGAAGGACGTCGCCATCTACGTCAGCATCTTCGCGGTCGGACACTCGGTGACGATGCTCGCCGGCGTCTGGTGGGGATGGGGCATCAACGCCTACATCATCGATGCGATCATCGGCCTGTCGGTCGTCTACAAGGCGCTCGACAACCTCGGCGCCTACCGCGCGTGGTTCGGCGTCCAGCCGAACACCAAGGCCGCGACGCTGATCTTCGGGCTCTTCCACGGCACCGGCCTCGCGTCGAAGATCATCGAATACGACATCTCGGACGACGGCCTGTTGTGGAACCTTCTGGCGTTCAACGTCGGCGTCGAGGTCGGCCAGATCCTCGCCCTCTTCGTGATCCTGATCGTGATGGGCTACTGGCGCCGGTCCGAGCGGTTCATGAGCCAGGCCGTGGTCGCGAACGTCATCATGGTGGGCCTCGGCCTCTGGCTCACCGTCTACCAGATCAACGGCTTTCTTGCGGCCGCTTAAGGAGAAATCGATATGCAACGCATCGAGAAAATGCGCGACACCATGCAGCTGAACGCGGAGAAGCCCGATCCGGCCCTCCTGCCGACGCCGAAACAACTGCGGCGCTCGACCATGGCCGCCGTGATCGGCGCGGCCGTCATCGGGGTCGGCGTCTACCTGCCGGCGGAATACGGGATCGACCCGACCGGCTTGGGGAATGTGCTTGGCCTCACCGAAATGGGCGAGATCAAGCAGCAGCTCGCCCTTGAGGCAGCAGAGGACGAGCTGATCCACGGTGGCGGCGACCAGTCCTCGAGCGTCATGGACGACATCTTCGGCCTCTTTGTCGGCGCGGCCCATGCGCAGGAAGCCTGGACCGACACGGTGACCTTCACGCTCGAGCCCGATGCGGCGACCGAGATCAAGCTCGTCATGGCCGAAGGCGACGTCGCCGAGTATTCGTGGGTCGCGGAGGGCGGCCGGATTAACTTCGACCTGCACGCCCATGGCGACGGTCAGTCCGTCGATTACGACCGGGGCCGTGGCGCGACCGACGGCGCAGGCAGCATCGAGGCGCCGTTCCCCGGCGAACACGGCTGGTTCTGGCGCAACCGCGACGACGCCGACGTGACCGTCACGCTGCAACTGCGCGGTGCCTACGGCGAAATCGTTCGGAGCGAGTGAAACTTCCGCGCCTGCGTAACCATCGCAGGCGCGCGCTTCCCGACGCCGACGAGTTCAACCGTCGCCCGCACATATGCGCGCCTGTCCCCGCATCACCGCGTAGTCGCTCAGCATATGCGCGATCGCTGAGCCTTCAGGCAGCATGAACAGTTCATCGGCTGCTTGCGCCTGGAACTCCCGGCTGTACGCGACGACCGGCGGGCACGCCCCGGCCCAGCCGAAGTCAGAAGCGCACGTAGCGCAGCCGCTCAACCAGATCGTCGCGAGAACGAGTGCGACGCGCCGCCGCCTACAGCATCCGTCTCTGTGCGTCATGGGCTTTCTTCATGGTCTCGAGCCGCTTGGCCAGCCGGCCGGCGCGCTTGCCAGAGCGGCGCAGGATCAGCAGGAACAGAAGGATCGAAAGGGCGGTGACGCTGTGGCGGAGAACCGTGCGCAACCATGCCGATCCGGCGAGCGTGGCGAGGAGCCCGCCGATCATCGCCGCCCCGCTTCCAGTAGTCGAGCCGAGCGTAGATCGTGACTGCGATGCCCCCGAGGGCGACGGCGATGAATACCCAGCGCAGGGTATCGAGATACGGGACGAGCGGCAGGATCGCGGCCTAGGTCTCCGCCAACACCTGCTGGGCAACCTCGACTTCGGCCGCTCCGAGCGTCGCGACGCCTGCCGCTCCACCGCCCTTCATGGTCCGGCTCTGCGCCAGGACCTCGCGCGCCGGCAGGGTCTCGGCGGCGAAGGGTACGGTTCGCGCGGGCAAGCGCTCGCCCCACTGACGCGCCGGGCCGAGGTCGATGTGCATGAAGCCCGAGCGGGGGTAGCCGCGGCGTTGGCCTCGACAAGGCCGACGCGACGTCCGACCCAGCCATGTGCCGTACGCGACAGAACAAACTCGCCATTTCCTCCAGTTCGAAGGAACTGGCTGAAACCGGATTGCCTGACACCCTGACCGATCTGACCACACCGCAGCTCGACGAGACGAGTTTCGCCGCAATCGACCACGACCGGCTGCTGTCCCCTGCCATCAGCACGCATCCGCCCCGCATCCTGAGCCTAGTCACCCGAATCTAAAGTTCGGCGCATAGGGTCTGCTGCGTTCGCTGGCAGAGCCGTTTGACGGATGCGAGGATTTCATCGGCGGACTTGACCCATCTGTAGGGCTTGGGATTTTCATTATGGGCCTCGATAAAGGCGACGATGTCGGCCTCCAGTTCGGCGGTGGAGCGATGCACACCGCGTTGCAACTGCTTCCGGGTCAGTTCCGCGAACCAACGTTCCACTTGGTTGATCCAGCTGGCTGATGTCGGGGTGAAGTGGATGTGCCAGTGCGGGCGGCGGGCCAGCCAGGCCTTGATTTTCGGCGTCTTGTGCGTGGCGTAGTTGTCCATCACCAGATGCACGTCCGGCCCTTCCGGCACCGCGGCGTCGATCTTTTTCAGAAAATCGAGGACCTCAGTTGCCCGGTGGCGCTTGTAGCATTTCCCAATCACCGCGCCTGTTGCGATGTCGAGCGCAGCGAACAGCGAGGTTGTTCCGTGACGGACATAGGTATGGGTTCTCCGCTCGGCGACACCGGGCGCCATCGGCAGCACCGGCTGCTCGCGGTCCAATGCCTGGATCTGGGATTTCTCGTCCACGCACAACACGATGGCTCGGTTCGGCGGCGACATGTAGAGACCGACGATGTCCTGCACCTTATCGACAAACAGCGGATCAGTGGACAGCTTGAACGTCTCGCTCCGGTGGGGTTGCAGCCCGAAGGCGGTCCAGATCCTGCGGATCGTGGTGTGCGACAGGCTCGTCTCGGCGGCCATGGTCCGGATCGACCAATGGGTGGCGTCCTTGGGCGTCGTGTTCAGCGTGCGCTCGATCACCTCAGCCACCTGCGCGTCAGACACAGTGCGCGGCCGACCGGGGCGGTATTCATCGGTGAGACCTTCGATCCGATCCTTCACGAAACGCCGGCGCCATTTTCCGACAGTGTGTTCATGGACTCCGAGCCGAGCACCGACTTCTTTGCTTTGCAGCCCGTCCGCACAAAGTAGGATCATACGGCATCGGTCCGAAAGCGATCGCGCCGCCTTGTGTCGCCGAACCTGTGCCTCCAGAAAGGTTCGCTCCTCGTCGCTCAGAACCACCTCGTCCGCCACACGCCCCACCATCGCATCGGCTCCTCATATATGTCAGACAATGATACGAACTATGGTTCCGGGTGACTAGGCTCAGGACTCATAGCCAGTAGATGACCATAGCGGCGAGAGCGATGGCCGAGAGGAAGACCTTCGAGCACCGGTCATAGCGCGTGGCCACCCGCCGCCAGTCCTTGAGCCTGCCGAACATGATCTCGATCCAGTTTCGGCGTTTGTAGCGGCGCTTGTCATATTTGACCGGCTTGTTGCGCTGTTTCCGACCAGGGATGCAGGCGCGTACCCCCTTGTCTTTCAGCGCTTCCCGGAACCAGTCAGCGTCATAGCCGCGGTCCCCGAGCAGCCAGTCGACATCCGGCAGACTGTCGCAAAGCGCCCGCGCACCGATGTAGTCGCTGACCTGTCCCGCCGTCACGAACAGGTTCAGCGGGCGTCCCTGGCTGTCGCAAATGGCGTGCAGCTTGGTGTTCATGCCGCCCTTGGTGCGTCCGATCAGGCGGCCGCGCCCCCCTTTTTGACGCCCAGACTGGACGCGGTGCGGTGGGCTTTCAGGTAGGTGGCGTCGATCATCACGGTCTTCTTCTCGCCGTGCCCGGCAGCCAGTCCAGCCATCATCTTCGCGAAGATGCCTTTATCGCTCCAACGTTTCCAACGGTTGTAGAGCGTCTTGTGGGGCCCATATTCCTTCGGCGCATCTCGCCATCGCAACCTATTGCGTTTGATGAATATAATCCCACTGAGGACGCGCCGGTCATCGACGCGCGGCTTGCCGTGGGACTTCGGAAAACAGGGCTCCAGACGTGCCATCTGCGCGTCGCTCAGCCAGAAGAGATCAGACATGTTCACCGCCCGGTTTTCGCGCGGTGAATCATGCCCTTCGACTGAAATCAATGGGTCCTGAGCCTAGCAGCCCGGCTGCCCGGACCACCTCACGCCGCCAAACCGTAATATCGTCTCCGCCGCGGCTAATTCCACTGCGCAATGCCGGTAGAGTCAGGATGGTTCAGCGGCGGCGCGATGACCCGGAGCTATCGGGCACGGCGTTTCGCCAGGCGTTCAATCCCTTGCAGCGCCGACAGATCCGCTCTCCGAACCCTTCGCTCCAGAAATGGGTTTCGCACCGCAGGCATTGGCGTTCCTGCGGAACGTCGCGCCGGGCCCGAACGGTCGTAATGCACGGCGTTGCGCCTTCCGCCATGGCCTTGCCAGACATCAAATCTGTCCCGCTAAGTGGCGGCTGCGCGATCGCGACGGTATTTCCGGCCTTGAAGGCATGCCTTCGTTTTCGGCGGCCCGGATTGACGCATCGTACCGCGTCCTTTGGGTGGTCGTCATCGACGCCGGCATATTCAGATCGGGATCAGGCGTCCCGCGGCCTGAATAGAGATGCCGCAGATGTGCTTCGGAGACGCCATCGGCCTCCATCACGAGGCGCACCATCGGATCCGCCAACATTTCCTCGAGGAAGAAATCGGACAACGCCTTACCCGTCAGCTTGGCCCTCGCACGTGCATGGTCCAGGTCGGCAAGGGAAACGGTCAGTGTCCGCGCAAGTCCAGGATGCGATGTTCGGGGGTGAAGCTTTACAAGGACGGAGGCCTTCCACGCCTCGGGGTCCGCTTGATCCGGGGGTGAAACCAACTCCGTCTCGATCTCGTACTCTCCCGCCGGGAGCGTCTCGGCAAAACCCGGAACGGTGAACGGTCGAGAGAAAACCGCAACGGTCTTGCTCGTCAGATCTTCCATTGGCGTGATCCTCTCACTCATTGTTTCGGGTGGCCCGCGCCCCTTGAAAAGGGGGCGCGCAGCCGGTGTGGGTCTCAAGATGTCTTTGATTTCGCTGGCGCTCCGTCGTCGGCGGCCTTGGACTCGTTCTCCTTGGCAGAAGCCTTGGCGGTCTTTGCAGGCGTCGGCCTCATTGCGGCCGCAGCCCTGGCGGTCAGGTCCTTGAAGGACATGTCATCGATCCCTTGATTGGCCGACGCCATCTCCTCGTCCATGACGGACCGGGATGCTTGGCATCGGTACTACCTATATGGGGATCGAAGACCCGATTTACGATGGCGCATCGACAAGGAGGCCGAGGCGAGTCAGGCCAATTCATCCGTCCACACCTTGAATTCCGTCAATGTGTTCTGACCGAATGTCTGGGTCAAAGGGACATCGGCGGCATCGCGGCCGCGCGCGATCAGAATTCTCGCAAACCTCGGCTTGTTGTTGCGCGGGTCGAAAATGTGCCATTCACCAGAAAGGAACACCTCCATCCACGCGGCGAAGTCCCCCGGAGGATGAGGGAGAGGTTCACCGATGTCGCTCAGATATCCGGTACAGTAGCGTGCCGGAATATTCATGCAGCGACACAAGGCGATGGCGAGATGGGCGAAGTCGCGGCAGACACCCTGCCGCTCGGTCATTGTCTGCGACGCGGTGCGCGTCGCCTTCGCCTGCATGTAGTCGAAGCGGACATGTCCGTGCACGAAATCGCAGATCGCCTGGACGCGGGACCAACCGGGTTGCGTGGTCTCGAAAAGCCGCCAGGCTTCCTCCGAAAGAAGATCGGTTTCGCAATACCGGCTCCCCTGTAGGAACACGAGCGTATCGGATGGCAGATCCTGAACCGCATGCTGTTGCGCGTCGGGAAAGACGGGATCGGGCCGGCCCGTGTCGCGGAAGATGCCATCCGTCGACAGGCAGAAGTCGCCGGCCGGAGCCACGAGGCGCGTACACCAGTTGCCGAAGCCGCCCCGATAGCTTTCGAGCGGCACGCTCGGCGACGTGACGAGGTAATCGGCGCGCTCCAGATCGCCAAAGCGCGAGTAGTGGACGTTCAGCAGCGCGATCAGCGGCGTCGGATGGGGGAAGCTGTATCGCAGACGACACCCTATGCTGACGCGCATGCCGGACACAATGCCGCGCCTTGTCATGTCAAGATCACCGTCCAAGAATGCACACCCCGTCGGAAAGCTGGAAGCCTCGATTGCATCTCCATCGGTTGCCGGAACGGTCGAGAAAGGCGTTCTCCGGCAGATCGATAGCGACGCAGGCGCCGCTCAGCGGCTCGTACCCACGCTCACAGCTCCAGCCTGGTCCATAGGGCGCTTGGTCGAGAAACGCGTTTTCAGGCAAGACAATGACGTCGCATCCGTCATCGATCTTGACGAACCCTCTCTCGCAAGCCCAGGCGGCTCCGTAGTCTGCGTTGGTCAGATATGCGTCCTCTGGCACGGCAATCGGCATGCATGTCCCTTCAAGGGCCTCATAGCCACGATCGCAGGTCCATCCCGTCCCCGAGCTGTCTTCTGTCAGATAGGCGTGCTCGGGCAGGACGATTGGCACACATGCGTCGCGCTCTTGCCGGTAACCGCGTTCGCATTGCCACTTGTCGCCGTAAGACCGGAGGAAGGCGTTGGCGGGCACCGGTATGAGATTGCAGGACGTCCCGCTCACTTCCTGATACCCGCGGCCGCACTCCCACCCCGTCCCGGAGGAGCGCCCGGTTGGATTGGCATGCTCGGGGATATCGAGCGCCAAGCATTCGGCGCCGTCCACCCGGTAACCTAAATCGCAGACCCAACCGCCACCATAGCTGCGCGGCTGGGCGTTCTCGGGCATCGGGCCGATGCCATCCTGCGCAAGGACGGGGAAAGCGAAGGATGCGATCACAGCGGCCATGACTGCCGTCCTCGCGATCAGCCTCGCCAAGGGATGTCTCGTTGGTTCCTTGTGGTGTCCGATCGGCGCTCCCTCCTTAGCGGACCAGAGTCCGTCGGTTGCCCCGCTTGTCTTCGATAGCCCAAGCGTGAGCGTTCCGGACAAACGTCGGGTGCGCGCGGACGGTGGTGAGGGGGCCGTGAAATTCGGTTTCGACGGCATGCCTTCGTTCTCGGCCACCTGGATCGAGAAGTCCTGCGGAACTGTCGGATGAGTGCTACCGGTCATCGGGCGACAACTTGTGCAAGGCCGCAGCGGCAAGGGCATGTTCCTTCTGGTGGTAGTCGCCGCGAAACCTGCCATCGACCCTCACCTCCCATATGCCATTTCTTTCATGTACCTGAACCCCGCCTCGCAGCGTTGGCCGGTTCATGGAAGAACCTTGTCCTCCACTGCTCTTCGGCGGCACGGCTTGCTTGTCGGTCACGTCCGGCTCCTTCGCCTTGGGCGCGCGCACGTCTCCGAGGAGCATCACGGCGCGAATGAATTCTTCCGCGTAGTCGTCGGTTTCGCGGTGATCGTGTTCGTGCCGGGCCATCCGCATCGGTTCGACGAACCGTTCTCGCAGGTGGTCGATGAAACGTGGCTCGGCGCGGGCCATGTAGGCGATAAGCGCCTGCAGAACCCTTTCATGGGCCAGTACGCGCCGCTCGAGATCCGTTGCCTCTGTGGGGATCCCGGGAAGGCTTTCGACTGATGACATGGATGTTCCTCCTTCGCTCTGCGGGGGTGACCTGCGCGTCAGGTGTGGGAGCAACGACAGTCAGGCCGTCACCTCATCACCGTCCAGCCCGTAAGAAGCATTTACCAGTTGGGCCAACATCGCGTGCTGACGCAGGCTAGGACCGTGAAAATCCCACCTGCTCGTCTCGATCGAATGTGGAAAAACCGGCGTCGGTAGTCCGACTTCCATGAATAGTTTCGAGCCCTCAGTGAAAGAAACTCTTGGCCACGAGGGTGGTGGATGGCAAAAGACGCATGTCTTGAATGCGATCGAAGGTCATTGTGCACCCTGCTTGCCGATCGCCCAGATTATCACGAGCGCAGAGAGTGAAAGGAGAAGAATTGCGGCCGCCTCGATCAGAATGTTTTCCGGCGCCATTTCCTTGCCCTGCAGCACAACCAGACGACCGACCGCGGTGATGGCGATGAATATCGGATAGACAAAGACGGAGTTGCGCCGCGCATAGTAGACCGACACCATGCCAATCACCTCCAGATACAGAAACATCAGGAGGATATCGGCCAGCAGAATGGTTCCGAGCCGATAGATGGCCAGGATCTCGAAGACAACAGCGAGAAGTGTCATGGCCACAATAACCACAAGCAACAACCGCTCGATCATATGGAACAGACCGAGAGCAAATCGCCGTTCACCGCGCCCCGCCCCGGTGTCTCCATGTCGGTCATCGGCCTTGTCCGTCTCCGCCACGGATGGACTGTCGAGGTGGCCCTTACCCATGATGACGAACTCCAGCCATGAACCTACTGGCCGGGTTCGTCATCTGTCCGGGCAACGATCGGCGCCACAGTTTCTGTCCGGGGTCGGTCTTTGTGTGTTGACGGTATACCACCATCGCCCGGGACCGCGGGAGGGTCGCCAACGGGGTCTGCCTCTACCTGCATTCCGCGAAGGAATCTGAACAGGTCGCTGTCTGTCGTCAGGACGAGCGTCGTGTCGTCGGAAATCATGTCGCCATAGGCCTGCATGGTGCGGGTGAAGTCGAAGAATTCGACCGAAACGGCATCGACATTGTAAGCGCCAGCATAGATGTCCGCCGCAGCTGCATCGGCGGCGCCGCGGATTTCCTCGACGGCGCGATAGGCTTCGGACTGGATCTTGTTGAGATCCCGCACCCTGTTGCCTTGAATACGGGCCGCTTCGCCGTTGCCTTCGGACAGGAAGCGTTCGGCGATCTGTCGGCGTTCCGAGATCATGCGGTCATAGATCTTGGGCCGCACGCTCTCGTTGTAGTTTATGCGCTTGAAACGAATGTCGAGAAGCTCGATCCCGAAGACCCGCACCTTCTCGGCCGCCGCCTCGAAGATCTGCTGCTCGACCAGCGCCCGCCCCTTGGTGATGGGAACGAGCGCGCCGATATCCTGCGCAAGCTCCTGATCCGTCAGAAGATTGTCGCGCAGTGGCGTCCGCCCCTTGGTCGTCCGAATGATCTCGATGAGTTCATGCTTCGCGACGGCATTCCGCGTCTCGCTGCCGAGGATATCGTCGAGGCGCGACTGCGCGCTGCGCTCGTCGCGCAGGCGCAGGAAGTATTGCAGCGGGTCGGTGATCTGCCACCGCGCGAACAGATCGACGGAGATGTAGAGCTTGTCCTTGGTCGGCATGTCCGACGGCGAGCCATCCCACTCCAGGACCCGGCGATCGATCCGGTTGACCTCCTGAACGAAGGGCAATTTCACCTTGAGCCCCGCCTCGGTGATGGGCGGGCCCACGGGCTTGCCGAACTGGGTGATGATGGCCTGCTCCACTTCGCCGATCGTATAGACGGCGGAGGACGCCGTGACGACGCCGGCCAGGGCGATCCCCGCGGCAATGAACGAAATGGTCTTCACGGGGTCTCTCCTGTTCGTCGATTAAGGTTCAACAGCGGCAGGATGCTTGCCGTGGACCCGTCGACGATGATCTTGGAACCGATGCCCGGCAGAACATCCTGCAGGGTTTCGATGTAGATCCGGCGCCGCGTCACTTCGGGAGCCTGACGATATTCCGTCAGAAGCGCCGTGAAGCGGGCGGCGTCGCCCTCAGCCTCGTTGATCCGCCTCAGGCGGTACCCGTCGGCTTCGCGGATGCGCTGGTCCTTTTCGCCCTCGGCCAGAGGAATGACCCGGTTGTATTCGCGGCGGGCCTCGTTGATGATCCGCTCCTTTTCCTGCTGTGCCTGGTTGACCTCATTGAACGATGCCTGGACGGGCTGAGGCGGATTGATGTTCTTGAGCTGCACCTGGTCGATACTGATGCCCATGGCGTATTTGGTTGTAAGCGCCTGCATCTTCAGAAGCGCCTCGCTTTCGATCTCCTGGCGTCCGACGGTGATCACCTCGTCGACAGTGCGGTCCCCCACGACCTCGCGCATGACGGATTCCGACACGTAGCGCAGGGTCGCGCTCGGCTCGCGCACCTCGAAAAGGAACTTGCGCGGTTCGGGAATGCGATACTGCACCACCCACTCCACAAGCGCCGCGTTGAGGTCTCCGGTCACCATCTCGGTCTCGCGGCGGCCGTCGGTCGGGCTCTGATAGGGGTCCGTAGCGCCCGGCGTCGTGAAGCCGAACTCCTGTTTCAGCTGGCGCTTGACCGGCACCAGCGTTGTCGCGTCGACCCCGAACGGGATCTTGAAATGCAGCCCCGGCGGGATCTCGGCCGAGTACTTTCCGAACCGCTGGACGATCGCGACCGAGTCGCTGGGAACCGTGTACCAGGAGGACCAGGCCGCGACTGCCGCAAGCGCGATGGCGGCCCCGATCGCCAGACGCCTCACCGGCGGCGGGCCGTCCGGCAAGATACCGTGCAGCCGATCCCGGGCCTTTCGAAGAATTGCGTCAACCTCGGGAGGCGCGCGGGTCTGCCTGTTTTTCCATGGTCCACGGTCTCCAGATCCATTCTCATCAGACGGCATTGAAAGGTCCTCGCTTGGGTTTTTGCGTTTGGTTTGTGTGTCGCGCGCGTTTCACGGCGTGACGCGTTTTGCGCCATCACTCGGTCGGCTCTGACCAGCATGCCCTCAGAGGTCGAGTTCCTTCAGGCAGGCTTGCGCGATATCCCGGTCCGGGGCATCGGTTCCCGGCATGGTCGCCCAGCCGGCTGTCATGAGCGCGTCGCGCCGCTGGTAGGTCGAGGCAGCACGGATCGCTTCCATCTTGTCCGCCCGTGCCGGATCGGAGCGCGCCATGTCGAGGCAGACCGGCACCATGGAAGCGACGACATCGTCTCGGGACATCGCCATCGCCCTGTCGTTCGAGGTGCCACCGGTCACCCAGCCGCCCCATGTAAATCCGACAACGCCGACGAAGACAGCGCCGATCACGGCACCGTAGATGCCGGGCTTGAGCCATTCGGGAGTGTTCATGTTCTATCCTCCTGCGGGGAAAGCGCCGCTTCGCTGTGAGTGTTTGTCTCGGTGGTGGCCGCGTCCCGTCGCAGCGCCTCCTCGAGGTCGCTGTGCGAGATCGCGTGCGACACGCTGCGTCCGGCATGGCTGCCGCTGCCGCGCACTGTCAGGTAGGTCGCCGTGCGTCTCCAGCCCTCGAAGCTGAGCCCCTGCAGGAGTTCTTCCTCGACGACGACCTCGTAGGTGCCAGCGGGCAGTTCATCCGGGTAACCCGAGAGGGCGAACGGGGCGGAGAAGGTGACTGTCGATCGGGTCGAGCGCGTGGTCATGCGGGGCCTCCAGGATGTTGGCAGAGCCGTTGTCCATCGCCATTACCGGGACGCCATTGCGGCGCCGGGACGGTCGAACGGTTGGCCTCTTGTAGGCGAGAGCCGCTCGACGGGTGCTGACGCAGGTTAGTCCGGGGCCAGCGCGCGCTCTGCGTCGGCGCGCGGGGGTGGCGAACGGCCGGGCTGACCTGTGTAAGGGCGCGTGGGCCGACGCGTGCGTAGAATGGCTGAAATGGCTGCACGAAGGTGTCTGCGTTCGTCATGCCGCAAACGGCGAGCCGGCCGCCCCCCTTCCATCGAGGAGCACGATCACGATGTCCAAATCATTTGTTCTCAACCCCCACCCCCCCCGAACTCGAGCCTTTCCTTTACGCGTTCGTCGGCGAGGACCCCCGCGGAAGCCCGGTTACGGTTCTCTCGGCACTTGCGCGATTGAACCTCGACCCCTGGGCGGAGGCGGCAAACCTCGCGGCGCTTGGCCGGGAGGCAGCGGCGACCCGTTTCGGCGCGCTGCTGTCGCGCGTGCGCGACGTGCCGGCGCTCGGACAGGCGCATGGCCCGGTGGGGCGGGAACTGGCCCGTCTTCTTCCCGACCGCTCGGCGCGTCCCGGCAGGGCCGGTCCCGCATCGGCACAAGGGGCTCCGCTCGCGCCGGGTCTGGTCTGGGCGATCGTTGCCGTGCTTCTTCTCGCGGCGCAGATGATCTTCGGCGGCGGGTCGGGGACAGGCGAATGAAGCCCGCAATACCGGCCCCGCCCGCCGGAGGGTCTGCGCCGGAGGATTCCGCTACCCTCTGGGATCTCGAGGAACGGTTCTGGACCGGCGGTGCGGACAGCGCGCGCCGGATGACAGCGCGGGGCGCGGTCTTCGTCTTTCCCTATCCTGCCGGCATCCTTCAGGGCGATGCGATCTGGCGCGAGAAGGACGTCGCCCAGCGGTGGCGCTCCGTCGAGATGAGCGAGCGCTACCTCACGCGCGAGGGCGAGATCGCCGCTCTCGCCTACCGCGTCTCCGCCGAGCGGGCGGGCGAGCCCATCCGCAAGGCGGTCTGCACCTCGACCTATCTGAGGGACGACGGCAAGTGGCTGCGCCTGACCCACCAGCAGACGCCGGCACGATAGGCCAGGCAGCGCCCGCAGTGAGATCGGGATGGTGAGGGATCCGCGCGATGCTGCCGCGGGGCGCCTCGCCCCGGCTCGGATCGATGCTGCTAGCCAGCCTATGGCTTCGCCAGGGAATCGCCTGTATCGCTTCGGCGGGCCCGGCCGATCAGCGCGGCAGTGCCGTCAAGACGCCCACCGACATGGCGTCCTGCACCATTCGGGGCGCCGGAAGATGGTTGCCAGTTTTCGGGCATACTGTTGCCCCCGGCAATCTTGAGCCGGCCTCATCCAGTCGGATGACCGCCGGGAGGATGTCCACGGATGCATCGTTTGCGGCTAGGACGATCCGGTGCCGGGCCCTCGCCGAGAATGGCGGCGTCATCGCCACTGACAGGGCCAGCAGCGACGGCAGGGACGGCCTCAGCCACTGAAGCCGATTTCGCCGACACCGCCAAGAACCCCGAAGCCGCGCAGCAGCCAGAGGACGACCAGGATCACCACCGCCACGTTCAGGATCTGCTTTATCCTGCGGTCCATCGGGACATAGGTGTTGATAGCCCACAGCCCGACGCCGACGACGACAAGTGTGATGACCAGATTGACAAGAGACATTGAGTAGGACTCCCTGTGAGTGGATCATGCCGGGCCGCCAGCGGCCCGGCGCCGTGGGTCGGCGGCCCGGACCTCTTCCCGGGCGCCGCAACTCGGGTCAGACGCCGGCAAAGCCGCGCAGCAGCAGTCCGCCGCCGGCCACGACGCCGATCACGCCGCCGATCAGATACCACATCGTATTGCCGGTGAAGCGACCGGTCAGAGCCTCCGACATCTGCTCGACCGGCGCGTTCGATGCCCTCCATGCGAAGAAGAGCAGAGCGACGCCGACCACGAGGGCAACGGCGCCGATGATGCTTGGCAGTGTCATGCTGAGATCCCTTGATGCTTTTCTGCCCATTGCCTGGTCACACGACCGCTGTCGCGCGGCGGATAACCCTGACACGATTGAATACTGCAGATTCGCGTGCGGCTGCACTTACGTAGATCAGCCACGTGGGTCGCGAGTGTCGAAGCTAACCTGCGTCAGTGCGGCGGCGTGGAAGCGTCGATTACAAGAACGCAGCCCGCCAAATGTTGGCGGGCCTGTGTTCGAGTGGTTTCGTTACGCACAAGGCGGGCAGGTCTTCGATGAGATCTGTCCGCTTGTACGCGACCTGCACTCGGACGGTCCATGAAAGGACAACGCTCATGACCCCCGAACAGACCGCGACCGCCGACAAGATGAAATCCGTCAAGGCCGCCTGGGACAAGGCGCCCTCCGGCCCCAAGAAGGACGCTGCGCTCAAGCACTACCAAGCCGCCGAGAAGGCCCACACGGCGAAGGACGACGCCGAGACGAACAAGGAACTCGACGCGGCGAGCCACGCGCTCGGGTGACCCCGGTTGTCTGACACGATCGCCGGGCCGCCCGCCGCATTGCGGAGGGCGGCCCTTCTCATTTGAGCAGGGGGCCCGTCTGGTCCAGGTACGCGGAATCGAAATCGGCGAGGTTCACCAGTCCGCCAGTGTCGTGGACGGTCACATGGCCGTCGCGAAAGGTCACGAGGCCGCGCTCACGAAGCTGCCGCAACACGCGGTTCACATGGACCGCGCTCAGCCCCAGCGCATCGGCCAGATGATATTGCGTCAACGGGCAGACGAAGCCGGTCCTGTCGCCGAGACCCACGAGAGCCAGCCGCGACCCCAGTTCCAGCAGGAAATGCGCCATGCGGGCGTCCGCGTCGCGCCGCCCGATGCTGACGAGATGCTCGACCACCATCGCCTCGTCCCGTGAGGCCGCCCAGAGGATGGCCGTCGCCAGGCGCGGCGTCTCGGCGAGCGCTTCGAGAAGGTCGCTCGCCAGCACTTCGGCAGCCTCGATGTCCCCGACGGGCTCGAAGCTGTGGTCCGAGGTGCGCAGGAGAACGCTGCGCAACCCGAGAAAATCTCCGGGGATCTGAAAATCGACGATCTGGCGCGTCCCGTCGGCCTGGACCTTGTAAGAGCAGACCCACCCCGCCGAGAGGATGAAGGCCGCCTGCCCGGACTGCCCCTGATGCACCATGTCCCGCCCGGCGGCGAAGGTCCGGCGGCGCTGGTGCAGCCGCTCTAGCACGGCAAGCTCGACCTCCGACAGGGCGACGAAGGCCGAGAGCTTGCGGGTGAGCGGGCTTTTCGCTGCGATGGTCATGCGCCCCCTCGCGCTGCTGGCAATCCCGGTGGGGAAACTACCGGATTTTTCTCGCACGGCGGCTGCTTCAGATCAGTCCACGATACCAGATTTCCTGCGACAAAGGGTAGATCATCCCGGCGCGCCACGGCCGTGCACGCCAGTTCGGAGCGAGGAATGCCCACGATGCCCGACCAGACAGATCATGCCGGCATGGCGGCCCTCTCGATCTGCGAGGCGCTGCTGCTTGCCATGAACGATCACAAGCTGCTGCCCGAGAGCGAGATCATGGGGGTTCTCCGCGATGCCGCGGCGACCCACGAGAGTGCCACAGGCACGGAGGCCGAAACCGAAGCGCACCGGACCGTGGCGACGATGATCAACCGAATCATCGCTGGCGGCAACTCCGTTCGCAGACCGCCGGAATGACAGGCTCGACCAGAGAGGAGACGACGCACAACCATGACATTCGCGATCAGACCAGCTGACACCCCGGCCGCCGGTCGGCCCGACAATCAGGACATGCCGGCTGACGCGGGAAACCATGTCGCCACGCCGCAATCCGGTGCACAGGCCGGGCAGCCCGCTGCGGACAACGACGAGTCCGGGCAGGCACAGACACGCCGGGGCGAGACGCCCGCGTCCTGCGCCGACCCGGCCGCCGGCGGGCAAGGCCCGCAGCGCGACACCGCGTTGCGGCCCTCTGACTGGACCCGGACACTGGCAGCCTACCGCCAGCCCAACCCCTCCCGTAGCGTCTTCGAGCTGACCGTCACGCTGGTGCCCTTCGTCGCGATCTGGGGGGGGGGCGTGGTGGCTGGTCTCGATCAGTGCGTTGTTGGCCATGGCCCTTGCGCTGGCGAACGCAGCCTTCCTCGTCCGTGTGTTTATCATTCAGCACGATTGCGGGCACGGGTCGCTGTTCCGCGACCGGCGCTTGTGCGACTGGATCGGCCGCGGGCTCGGCGTGCATACGCTGACGCCCTGGGCTCAGGACTCATAGCCAGTAGATGACCATAGCGGCGAGAGCGATGGCCGAGAGGAAGACCTTCGGGCACCGGTCGTAGCGCGTGGCCACCCGCCGCCAGTCCTTGAGCCTGCCGAACATGATCTCGATCCGGTTTCGGCGTTTGTAGCGGCGCTTGTCATATTTGACCGGCTTGTTGCGCTGTTTCCGACCAGGGATGCAGGCGCGTATCCCCTTGTCTTTCAGCGCTTCCCGGAACCAGTCAGCGTCATAGCCGCGATCCCCGAGGAGCCAGTCGACGTCGGGCAGGCTGTCGCAAAGCGCCCGCGCACCGATGTAGTCGCCGACCTGTCCCGTCGTCACGAACAGGTTCAGCGGGCGTCCCTGGCTGTCGCAAATGGCGTGCAGCTTGGTGTTCATGCCGCCCTTGGTGCGTCCGATCAGGCGACCACGCCCCCCTTCTTGACGCCCAGACTGGACGCGGTGCGGTGGGCCTTCAGGTAGGTGGCGTCGATCATCACGGTCTTCTTCTCGCCGTGCCCGGCAGCCAGTCCAGCCATCATCTTCGCGAAGATGCCTTTATCGCTCCAACGTTTCCAACGGTTGTAGAGCGTCTTGTGGGGTCCATATTCCTTCGGCGCATCTCGCCATCGCAACCCATTGCGATTGATGAATATAATCCCACTGAGGACGCGCCGGTCATCGACGCGCGGCTTGCCGTGGGACTTCGGAAAACAGGGCTCCAGACGTGCCATCTGCGCGTCGCTCAGCCAGAAGAGATCAGACATGTTCACCGCCCGGTTTTCGCGCGGTGAATCATGCCCTTAGACTGAAATCAATGGGTCCTGAGCCTGGAAGGGCGAGCGCGACCGCATCCTTGCCGAGGCCAAGAAGGGCATCGGGCGCCGACGCCAGCGCGAACCGCTCGACGCTGACCTGCTCGCTCTGCCCCACAATCCGCGCCGCCTCGACCGTCGCCCCGTCATACGCCTCGTCGGCGCGCGCGATGGTCCAGCGCAGGACACCGGGAAGCTCGGTCTCCTGGCCCCGCGTGATCTCGAGCACGTCGCCATCGACCTCGCCGGATGCCACGAGCCCGTCGAGCGAGATCCGCGCGACCGGATCCGAGCCGCGCTCGACAAAACGCAGCTTTCCGCCGCTCTCGACCGCATCGAAGCCGAAGAACCGCGCGAGCCGGCCGAGCGAGGCCCGCGGGCTTTCCACCGCGGTGATCACGAAGCCGTCGCAGCACTGCCAAAGCTCCGAGACGTTGAGGAAATCGCCGTGGATGCAGTCCGCCGACGCGATCTGCCGCACCATCGCCCGCAGATCCGCCACGCCCGCCCGGCCGGTCAGCCAATGCCCGAGGCGCCAGTTTTCCCGATCCGACCAGATCGACGCCTGCGCGGGGAACTCCGGAAACGGCCGCGCGTCCCAGGTCCAGAGCGCGCATTCGCCGAGATCGAGCATCGGACCCCCGTAGACGTCCGACTGCGGATTATTGTCCCGCCAATAGCCCAGCGCCGCCTCGAGGAACGCCCGCTGCATGGCGTCATCCCGCCACCCGCGCGAGAAATAGGGCAGGCGCCCGTCCGCGGATTTCGGATCGTAGAAGGCATTGGGCTCGTTGGCCCCGCGATCCACCGCCGCGCAGCCGATCTCGGTGAAGCGCAGCGGCTTCGACCGCGGCACCCAGGCGGTAGGCGTCGAGCTCTCGACGCCGCCCGGCCGGTCGAAATGCTGGTTCGACCACCAGGAGCGGATGTCCTTCGGGCGGAACACCCAAGGCTTGCCGTAGGCCCCGTCCTCGACAGGCGTCCGGACCTGAGCGTCACGATCCGCCGCCGAGGCGTAGAACCAATCGAACCGCTCGCCGCCCTCGACATTCGCGCGCAGATACTCGCGCTGGTGCGTGTGCGCCCACCCGGCAGCCGGGATACATGGCGTAATGCGGCACCTCCGGAAGGCCCTTCTCCAGCGCGAAGCTGGGCAGGTCCCAGGCGCCCGACTGGAATTCGTGGGTGTAGGGCCCGGTGCCGCTGGTCGCGGGCGCCCCGAAGGCGGCCTTGAGCCAGTGGCCCCAGGCCTCCGCGTCGATCGGGACCACCACGTCGCCATCGGCCGTGATCGCGTCCTTGACCGGGGCCAGCGGATCGCGGCCGTAGCCCAGCAGCTCGGAGTCGAGCAGCGGCTGTTCGGCGACGACGGTCAGCCCCGGCGCGAACGGAATGCGGATGAAGCCGCTGGCGGGCGGCGAGCCGTAGATGGTCTCGAAGCCGAGCGCCAGCCGCGCCCGCGCCCCAAGGGATCGTGCCATGGTGGTCTCTTCTCGCAGAAAGGAACGGCCCGCGGAGCGGGTCCGCGGGCCGGTGGGTCAGTGGTGGGGTTACGGGGAGTGCCCCCGGTGTCGTGGGCGCCGCGCTCAGCTCAGCGGGTCGTCCGTCGTGTAGTGCAGCACCACCGAAATGGTCGCCGCCTTCAGGCTCGCCGCGCCCTCTACGGCCAAATCGACCGGCCGCGGCGCCTCCGCCTCGACCCAGTCGCACAGTCCGCCCAGCGTCCGGTCGGCCGCGAGCGCCGTGCCGATACTGGCTGTCAGCGTGTCGAATGCGGCGTCACGGTCGGCGCCCTGCACGACCGCCTCGATCTCGGTCCGGTGCCGGTAGTGGTAGGCGAGCGGCGACAACGTCACCTCGGGCTCCCCCGGCTCGCCGTCGCGCAGGATCAGCAGGCCGCCAGCCGGGACGCGCTCGGGCAGCACCTCGCCGCGCAGGGCCGTGGCGGGCAGCGCCAAGAGCCGCGCATGCAGCGCGGCAAGGATGGTTTCGCGGGGCGTGGGCATATGCGACCACTTGTCGAAAGGCTGAACGATACACTCGGGCCGAACTCAATCCGGACTGGATCGGTCGAACCTTGGCCGGCGCCGTCGGACGTATTGGGCGGTGCCGGAACACATTCCCAGATCGACTCGTGGGAACTGCGCGTTTATGGGACGGCGAACACGGCGTCTTGCGAAAGCTTGATGGGCCAAGAAATCTTGCGGAGGTACGTCGTCGTGTCAGCCAATTCCGGAACACCGTGGTGGTCGTGGGCCGCGCCGACTGTCGCCATTGTTATGGGCGCTGCCGGGACCATCGTTCTGCACGGCCAATTCCCGGTCGCGGTCTTCGTGGTCGCGGTTCCCGTTCTTTTCGCCGCCGTCTTCGCAGCTGTGCATCATGCCGAGACCGTGGCCCTTCGGATCGGCCAGCCTTTCGGGTCCATCCTTCTGGCTCTTGCAGTCACCGTGATCGAGGTCTCGCTGATCGTGTCGATGCTCCTCTCGTCGCCAGAGGCCGACAGCAGCATCGCCCGCGACACCGTCTTCGCGGCCATCATGATCGTTCTGAACGGCATTGTCGGGATGTGCCTTCTTGTTGGCGGTCTCCGGTTCCATGAGCAGAGTTTTCAGGCCGGGAGCGCGAGTGCAGCCCTTGGGGTGCTTGGCACGCTGGCGGTTCTCGGTCTCGTGCTGCCGAACTACACGACGACGGTTCCCGGACCGGTCTATGCACCTGCTCAGCTGGCTTTCGTGGCAGTGGTCTCCCTCGCGCTCTACGGCCTGTTTCTTTATGTGCAGACGGTCAGGCACAAGGACTCCTTCCTCGAACTCGACGAGGACGACGAGCATCATGCGCCACCGGACCGGCGCACCTTTCTGATCGCCCTCGTCCTCCTGCCGCTCTCGCTGCTTGCGGTCGTTCTGCTGGCCGAAGTCCTGGCGCATCCAGTGGGCGATGCCATCGTCGGATCGGGCTTTCCTGAAGCTCTGATCGGCGTTCTTATCGCGTTGATCGTGCTCATGCCCGAGGGTGTGGCCTCCTTGCGGGCCGCGCGATCGAACCGGCTACAGACCAGCATCAACCTCGCCCTCGGATCGGCACTGGCCAGCCTGTGCCTGACCATCCCGACCGTCGCAATCCTGTCGATCGCCATGGGCCAGACGCTGATCCTTGGGCTCGAGGCCGAGCATATGGTGTTGCTGCTCCTCTCATTGTTCATGGCGACGCTGACACTGGCCACAGGTCGGACGACCGTGCTTCAGGGGGGCATTCATCTTGTGATCTTCTTCGCGTTCCTGACGATCTCTGCCATTCCCTAGCAACAATGTGCTGCGTGAGATCTTGCGCACGTATTTTCAGCTACCACGACCACCAGCAGCCTTCAGCGAACCCGACGTTCCACCCAGTTTGCCAGGATCAGCCCCGGCACGCTGTCGTGCGCGCGCTCGGCGTCGCGGTCGAGGTCGAGCCGCTTCGGCAGCTTGACCTGAGGCACCAGCAGGAAGATCGGCGCGGTGACCTGGTTGCGCCCCGTTTTCGCGCGCGACGCCACCGCCTGGCCCCGCTTGTTGATGCGGGCGCGGTCGGCGACGAGCAGGCTCGGCCCACGACGACGGTAGACGAAGCGCAGGCGCAGGCCGCGGCGGCGCTCCCATTCGCCGGGGGTGATCTTGCCGCCGCGGAGGCCGCGGCCGGCGGCGGGCGTGGGGATCGCGAGCCAGAAGCCGGTCTTCGAGCGGATCAGCGGGCCGGTATCGTGCGCGCCGAGGATGGCGGGGGCCTTCGACCAGACCAGCGACGCCGCGCCGATGCTGGTGGTGCCCTTGGACTGGATCTCCGAAGCCCAGAGCACGTCCTGCTTCTTGAACTGGCGGCAGACGAAGGCGCGCATCTCGCGGCGCTCGGGGATCTGGGACTCGTAGGCCGAGCCGCGCTCGGAGAACGGGATCAGCGAGAGCGTGCCGTCGCGGCTTTCGATCATGACCGTGCGGCTGCGCACCCCGCGGGCGCCGAAGAGGTTGGTGCCCGACAGGATGGCGGGCTTGTAGGGGATGTTCTCGAGCGCGCGGGTGAGCTCGACGATGGTGAAGGCATCGCCTTCGAAGATGTCCATGGTGGCCATGTTGATGCCTCCGGGTCAGGGATGGTTGTGGGGTGCGCGGTCAGCGGACGAGGATGCCCGCGGCGACAAGTGCTGCGTGGGCGGCGGCGATCTCGGGATCGCTCGGCGTGCCGGCAAAGACGAGATCGTGCCGGTTGACGATGGCGGGACCGCGGACGACGGCGCCGGCCGGGGCGTCGCCACCCGACGCATCGGCCTTGCCCCAGAGCACCGCGACAGCGGTCTCGGTGCCGTCGGTGGCATTCGGATCGTGCGCGGCGTATTTGCCTGAGGCCGTGATCTTGCCCAGCACCGTACCGGGCTCGAGCGTGCCCGCGGCGACGGTGATCGTCTCGCGGGTGTAGTCGCGGAAGGCTTCCCAGACGAGGAAGCCGCCGGGGTGCGTGCCTTCGACCAGCGTGGTCATGGTGTCATCCTTTCAGTTTGAAGGTGCGGGCGACGATCTCGCCCCAGGGGCGCGCGGCCGAGGAACGGCCGGGCTGCGGGTGATGGGGCGCGATCTCGGGCTCGGCCTCGGCCTTGGCGGCGAGGAGCGCGGCGCGCACCTCGTCGAGGCTCGCGTCCTGTTCAAGGAAGCGACCGGCCATCTGCGCATGGCCGGCAAGGCGGCAGAGATCGATGACGGCCCTCGCATGGGCGATGGCCTCGGCGCGGATGGCAGCCGCGTCCGGGCCCGTGCTGGCAGCTGCCGCCGTGCCGTCCGGATGGTGCGCCTCGGGCTGGGGTGTGGGCTCGGGCGGCGGCGCCGGCGCGACATCGTTGGCGTCTTCAACGATTTCGGCTCGCGTCGTGGCGTCTTCCGAATCGGCGGTCTCCACCGCTTCCACCAGCTCGGGCGGCGCGTTCCGGAAGCGGGCGATGTCGAAGCTGGCGGCGATGCGCACGGGCTCGGCCAGCTGCGTGGCAAGCCCGGCCTCCAGCGCCTCGGCGGCATCGAACCATGTCTCCGCCGCCATCAGCGCCGCGATCTCGTCCTCGGTCTTGCCGGAGCGGGCGGCGTAGCCGCGCGTCATGCCGGCCGCGATCTTGTCCAGCGTGCCGGCCATGTCGCGCATGTCCCCGGCCGTGCCCATCACGAGGCCGGAGGGATCGTGGATCATCAGGAAGGTGTTTTCCGGCATGACGATCTCGTCGCCGGCCATCGCGATGTAGCTCGCCGCCGAAGCGGCGATGCCGTCGATCCAGACGGTGACCGTGCCCGCGTGCCGGTTGATCGCGTTGTGGATCGCGACCGCGTCGAAGACGGACCCACCGGGACTGTTCAGCCGCAGATCGACGGGCGTGCCCTCGGGCAACGTGCCCAGTTCGGCCAGAAAACCCTTCGCCGAGACCCCGTAGGCGCCAATCTCGTCATAGATCGCCACTTCCGCACCGGTCCCCCGGGCGCGGATCGCATACCAGCTTGCCATGTCGTCACTCCTGTTCGGTGGCCGGATCGGTCGCCGCGGCGCCGTCGTCCGTATCGTTGCCGGCGCCATTGCCGGGCTCGGCCCGCGTTGCAGGCGTCGCGCGGGCGCCCTGCGTCTCGCCGGGACTCGTGCGGTAGCGCAGGCCGAGACCTGTCGCGCGCGCGGCGTCGGCGGCGTTCTCGCGGTCGACTTCCTAGACATCGTAGCCGGTCGCCTCGACCACCTTGCGCCGCGAGGTGATGCCGGCCTCCATAGCCAGCACCTGCGCCTGGATGTCCTTCAAGGGATCGACCCAGTCCCAGCGGGGCGGAATCCATTGCACCATGCGCGCCGCTGTCGGGTCGGACAGATCCAGCCGGCCGGCGAGCTGCGCGGTCTCCAGCCAGCGCGTCCAGACAGGCCGGCAGAGCTGATGCGCGATCACCCCGTGCTGCAGCTGCTGCACCCGCCGGCGGAACTCCACGAGCTCGGCCCGCAGGCTCGAATAGTTCGCTTGGCGCACATCGCCGGTGACCAGGTGATAGGGCAGCCCGAGCGAGGCCGAGACGCCGAGCAGCGTGCGGTACTGGAACGCCTCGTAGCTGCTGCCCACATCCGCGGGACTGGAGAACTTCACGTCCTCGCCGGGCAGCAGCACCTGCAGGGTGCCGGGCTCCAGGCTGGCGATGGCCGCGCCGTCGGCCTCAGACTCCTCCGTGCCCATCATCGGCTCTTCCGGCGCGGTCTTGGTGATGAAGCCCGCGAACATCGCCGCGGTCTTCTTCCGGTCGAGCTCTGCGTCGTCGTACTGGTCGAGCAGGAACAGCCGCACCATCGCCGGCGCGATATGCGGCAGCCCCCGGATCTGGCCCGCGTCGATGGGACGGTAGATGTGGAGCACGTCCGCCGCAGGCACGCGCACGGTCTCCGGGATGACAGCTCCCTGGTCGGTGCTGTCACCCGGATGCCGGCGGCGGAAGTGGTAGGCCACCCGCCGCCCGATCCCGTCGAACTCGATCCCGCAGCGGATGCGGTTGCCGTTCGCCGCCGTCTCGGTCTTCTCGAGGGGCAGCATCTCGGACTGGAGCAGCTGCAGTTGCAGCGGGACCAGCAGCCCGTCCTCGGCACGGCGCGGGCGCAGCCGGACGAAGCACTCGCCCGCGACGAACATCTCGCGGGCCACCATGGCCTGCAGGCCGTAGAAGTCGGTCAGCCCATCCGCGTCGGCCTCGTCGGTCCAGGCGAGCCAGAGCCGCTGAACCCGGTCGCGGAGATCCGCGTCTCCGATGAGCGAGGACGGCTTGATCCCCTCGCCGACGAGGTTTGCGGCGAAGGCTTCGCAGGCATTGGCGGCATAGCCGTTGGTCACGACCAGCTCGCGGGACCGTGCCAGCAGCCGCGGGCCACCCGAGGTGACCAGCGCATTGATGTTCTCGACCGGCGGGTTCCAGCCGCGCAGCCGGCGCTTCGCCATGGCGCCCTCGAGACGGGCGCGCACGGCAGCGGGGCCGCCAGTGGGCGGGCGGCGAAACCGGTCGAACAGCCCCATGGATCACAGCCCCTTCGTCGTCGTCACGCGCAGCTGCCGCACGATCCGCCGGCCCTCCGCCGCGGCAATCTCGCGGTCCAGCGCCTCGATCGCCCGGTCGATCTCGGCCACGCTGCGATACTCCACGGTCTTGCCGTCATAGCTGACCCGCGCCACGCCCGAGGACCGCTGCGCCGAGAGCGCGTCGCGGCGAGCGCGGAGGGTTGCAGGATCGGACATGAGCAATCCCTTGGGTGCGTCATTGACATATGCGCCATTGGCGCATACATGCAGGTATGACCATCGTGACTGTCGCCGAGACGCCCGAGTTCCAGCGCCGCGCCCGCGCCATCATGAGCGACGAGGAACGGATGGCGCTGATCGATTACATCGCCCGCAACCCCACAACCGGGGTCTCGCTTGGCGGTGGCGTGCGAAAGGTGCGCTTTGCGCGCGACGGGGGCGGCAAGAGCGGCGGATATCGTGTCATTCACTTTTACGGCGGCGACGTTGGCATTCCGGTCTTTCTGATCACCGTCTTCGCCAAGAACGAAAAGGCCAATCTGACCCGGGCGGAAACGGAAACGGTCAAGTCTCTCGGCAAACTGCTGGCCGACAGCTACAGGAGCGCAAGATGAGCGACGCATTCAAGAGCATCGAACAGGGCCTCAAGGAGGCCATTGCCCATGCCCAAGGCGAAGGGGCGGTCACGATCCACGAGATCGATATCCCCGACGCGGACGTCCAGGCCATCCGCGCCCGCACCGGCCTGTCGCAGGCCGAATTTGCCCGGAGCATCGGCGTGAAGAAGTCCACGCTTCTGAACTGGGAACAGCACCGGCGTTCGCCAGAGGGGCCGGCCCGCGTCCTGCTTGCGCTGATCGACAAGGATCCGAGTATCGTTCAGCGCACCCTGACGGGTTGAGCCTCACCCCATGTAACTCGATCGCCGCGTCTGCCGCCGCGCCGCCGCGCCGCCGGGCGCGGGCCGGGCCGGCGCCTCGCCGTCCGCCGCGGGCGTCTCCACCGAAAGTTGCCGCTCCAGGTCCTGCCAGCGCGCCTCCGACCATCGGTCGGCCCCGGCGATCCAGGCGGCGGCGTGGGCGTAGAGCCGGGTGAGCCCGCCCTTGTGATAGACGGTTCCGGGAACCCGGATCGGTTGGTGGGCCGAGCGGAAATGCGTGTCGCCGCCGACCTTCAGCGCGATTTCGCCGCGCAGCTGGCAGAGCCTGTCGAGATCAAGGCTCTCCGCGGGCTCGGTCATCCGCTGCGCCTCCTGCATGTTCGGTCTCTGTCTCGCTCGATAGCGATGGAAACAGGACGCGCAGTTTTGGCGGCGCAGCGAGTCAGGCCATTGGAAAAGAGAGGAAATTTTCGACCGAACCGGAATCGACGCGGTTCGCCCGACCAGAGACGAGAGGCCATTCAGAGACTGAAATCGCTGCGCACCCGCGTCTCAGCGGTTCGCACCCATCCGGCAAACCCCTTTGAAAACAGGGGAAATTCCGCCTCGGGCGGGCGGCTTGAACGGGTTCGAAAGGGTGATGGTGGCGGAGACGAAGGGATTCGAACCCTCGAGACGGTTTCCCGTCTACTCCCTTAGCAGGGGAGCGCCTTCGACCACTCGGCCACGTCTCCACCTGTTCGTCTACCGGGAGGTCCGGCAGGTGGCAAGGGCGGATTGGGCAATTCCTTGGCTCGGGTGGCCTCCGGCCGTGGAGCAGCGTGACGCCCGGTTCCACGCTGCGCGACCGAACGGTGGTCCTCGCGCTTAGACGGTCCGATCGGGCTGCCTTCGGTCCTCGGCACCAGGATTCTGGCTCGGAGACCCGACAGTTCGCCCGCCCGCCAGCGCCCTTGCGGTACCTTCGATCGTCGGGCTTCGCCGCCCGAGGAGGCCGCATCCGGGGAAGGGCGGGGTCGCAGTCGTCGGGCGGCGGCCGCGGCGGGCAAGGGTGACGGGGGCAGTCCTGCCCGCCCGGCTGATATCTACGGGGCTAGACCAGCATCCGGCGCGGATCGGCAAGGTAGCCGGCATGGGCGGCGAGGAACCGCGCGGCGTCCGCCCCGTTGATGACGCGGTGATCGTAACTCAGATCGAGCGGGGCCATGGGAACGGGGCGGAAAGCCTCGCCGTCCCAGACGGGCACCGTCTCGGTGCGCGTGATGCCGAGGATCGCGAGCTCGGGCGGGTTCACGATCGGGGTGAAGGCGGTGCCGCCGATGCCGCCCAGGTTGGAGATCGTCATGGACGCGCCGCCCATCTCGTCGGGGCGGATCTTGCGGGCCTGCGCGCGGGCGGCGAGGTCTCCGATCTCCGCGGCGATGCGCAAGAGCCCCTTGCGGTCGGCGTCGCGGATCACCGGCACCATGAGCCCGTGGACCGTGTCCACGGCGATGCCCACATGCACGTAATCCTTCAGGATCAGCGTCTCGCCGTCGGCGGACAGCGAGGCGTTGAAGCGCTCGAAGTCGCGCAGGCAGCGCGCCAGCGCCTTGACGTGGAAGGCGAGCGTGGTGAGCCGGACGCCCTCGGCGCGCGCCTCGTCCCTGACCCGGGCGCGGAACGCCTCGACGGCGGTGAGCTCGGCCCGGTCATGATGGGTGACGGCGGGGATGAGCGCCTGCGCCGCGGCGAGGTTCTGGGCGGCGACGCGGGCGAAGCGGCTCATGGGCGCCTCGCGCACAGGGCCCCAGGCGGCGTGGTCCACCTCCCAGTAGCTCGTGTCGGCGGCAGGGGCGGCCGCGGCCGGCCCGGCGGCACCCGTCACATCCTCCTGCGCGATCGTCTCGCGGCCGAGATCGCGGGCGAGCGCTGCGAGGTCCACGCCCCGCTCGGCGGCGCGCTTGCGGACGGAGGGGCTGGCGATCACGTCGGCCATCTCACCACTCCGCCGAGATGTACTGGGTTTCCATGAACTCGTGCATCCCCTCATGGCCGCCCTCGCGCCCGAGGCCGGACTGCTTCGTGCCGCCGAAGGGCGCCGCCGGGTCCGAGACGAGACCCCGGTTGAGCCCCACCATACCGTAATCGAGCCTCTCGGAGACCTGGAGGCCACGCCGGAAATCGCCCGAGAACACGTAGGCCACGAGGCCGTATTCCGTGTCGTTGGCGCGCCGGATCACGTCCTCGGTGTCGGTGAAGGTCTGCATCGCGACGACCGGGCCGAAGATCTCGTCCCTTACGCAGTCGGCCGTCTCGGGGACGTCCGTCAGCACCGTGGGCGGGTAGTAGAAGCCCTTGCCGCCGGGAAGGCGCCCGCCGAGGCGCAGCCGGGCGCCCTTGGCGACGGCGTCCTCCACGAAGGCGTGCACCTTGTCGCGCGTGTCGGCGTTGACGAGGGGGCCCACGTCCACGCCCTCCTCCCGCCCGTCGCCGAGTTTCAGGGCGCCCATCGCCTCGGTCATCTTCCTTGCGAACTCTTCCGCCACCGCCTCGTGGACGTAGAAGCGGTTCGCCGCGGTGCAGGCCTCGCCGAGGTTGCGCATCTTGGCGAGCATCGCGCCCTCGACCGCCTGGTCGAGATCGGCGTCCTCGAAGACGATGAGCGGGGCGTTGCCGCCGAGTTCCATCGCGGGCTTCAGGACCTGGTCCGCCGCGCCGTGGAGAAGCTTGCGGCCCACTTGCGTCGAGCCGGTGAAGGAAATCACGCGCACCCGCGGGTCGTGCATCAGGTGATCCACCAGCGCACCGCTCCGGCGCGAGGGCAGCACGTTGACGAGGCCCCTGGGCACGCCCGCCTCCTCCAGAAGCGGCATGAGGGCGAGCATGGTGAGCGGCGTCTCGGAGGCCGGTTTGATGATTACGGGGCAACCCGCCGCCAGGGCGGGGGCGATCTTCCGCGTGCCCATGGCCGCCGGGTAATTCCAGGGCGTGACCAGGACGGCGATGCCCGCGGGCTTGTGCTGCACCACGATCCGCGCGCCGGTCGAGGGCCCGCGGGTGACGAGCCCGTCGGCGCGCACGGCTTCCTCGGCGAACCAGCGGAAGAACTCGGCGGCATAAGTGGCCTCGCCCATCGCGTCGGCGTGGGCCTTGCCGTTCTCCAGCGTGATGAGGCGGGCGAAATCCTCCAGCCGCGCGGTCATCAGCTCCCACGCCCGGCGCAGCACCTCGGCGCGCTCGCGCGGCTTGGCGGCGGCCCAGTCGGCGAAGGCGGCCTCGGCCGCGTCGAGCGCCGCGTCGGCATCCACCGCCGTGGCCGAGGCGACGGAGGCGAGCACGGTCTCGTCGGCGGGGTTGATCACGTCGAAGCGCGCGGCTTCGGCGCCCGGGCGCCAGTCGCCGCCGATGAAGAGATCGGTGGGCAGGGTCTCGAAGATCCGGTCGAGCTTGGTCATTGGGGTCTCCCGTGTCAGAGCAGGTGCCGCAGCGGCTCGGAGAGCCGGTCGGCGAGGCCCGCGACGAGGGCGAGCGCGGCCTCTTCCGGCAGCGCGGCGGCGTCGTGGGCCAGATGCAGGGCGAGTGTGTCGCCCCTGCGGGTGACGGTGAGCCGGGGAACATGCGCGGCGGCGGGTTTCACGGCGGTGAGCGCGGTGCCCGTCAGGTCGCGGAGGATGAGCGCCGGCGAAGCCTCCGACGGCGCGGGCTCGGCCGAGAGCGGCGCGAGGTCCGGATCGTCCATCGCGGCAGGCGCGCCGAGCGCCCCTGCCGCGATCGTCAGCGGTCCTTCCGCGCCGAGGGCCGCGCGCATCGCCCCGGCCGCGAAGGCCGCGAGCAGGCGCGGCCCGCCCGGGGACGTGTCGGTCGCCGTGGCCAGCCAGGCGCGGAAGTCGTCATAGGCGGCGGCGTCGATCTCGGCCGAGATCACCCCGACCTCGCCGCCCGCAGGCGCCGCGGCGGGCGCGGCGGATTTCGGCAGGGCGCGGAGCGTCTCCAGGTCCGCGACGTGGAAGGGCTGGGGGTATCCCGCCGCCGCGAGACGGGCGAGGTCCAGCCCCTCTTCGGCGGCGAGCCTGCGCGCCTTCGGCGAGGCGAGGATGCGCCCCGCCGGGGCGGCGGCTGTCGCAGGCCCTTTGGGGCGGGGCGCGGGCGGCGCGGGACGCTCGGCGCCCTTGTCCGGCGCCGCGTCCGGCTGCGCCGTGGCGGCCTCTTGCCGCGCCGGGGCGGGTGCGGTGGACATCGCGCGGCGGACCGGGGTCGCCGGCGCCTCCGCCGAGATCACGGCGATGACCTGTCCGACCGGCACGTCGTCGCGCTCCTCGGCGAGGATCGCGGCGAGATAGCCCGCCCGGTCGGCCTCCACCTCCATAGTGGCCTTGTCGGTCTCCACCTCGAGGAGCGCGTCGCCCTCTGCCACCGCCTCGCCCGCGTCCTTCAGCCAGGCCACGACGATCCCGGAATCCTGCGCCATGCCGAGCGCCGGCATGATGACCTGGTGCCCCTCGGGCAGCGCCGCCTCGTCGCCGGGCTCGGCGGCCTCGGTGGCGGCCTCCGGCCCGTCCTCTGTGCGCGCGGCCGGGGCAGGGGCCTCGCCCGCGCCATCCGCCGTCTCGGCGATCAGCGCCACGATCTGGCCCACGGGCACGGTCGCGCCCTCCGCGGCGCGCACGTCGGCGAGGAAGCCGTCATGGGCGGCCTCCACCTCCATCGTGGCCTTGTCGGTCTCCACCTCCATCAGCGCGTCGCCGGCCTTCACCTCATCGCCCGGGCTTTTCAGCCAGGCGACGATGACGCCCGAGTCCTGCGCCATGCCGAGCGCCGGCATGATCACTTCATGCGGCATCGGCCAGCTCTCCCCTGACGGCCGCGCCGGCGCGCCGGGCCACCGCCTCCGGCGTGGGCACGGTCAGGTCCTCGAGCGCGGGGCTGAACGGCACGGGCACGTCCATCGCGCCCATTCGCTGGACGGGATAATCGAGATGGTAGAACGCCTTTTCCGAGATGCGGCTGGCGATCTCTCCCGTCACCCCGAAATTCCTGTGGCCCTCGTCGATGACGATCGCGCGGGAGGTCTTCTTCACGCTCTCCACGATGGTCGCCTCGTCGAAGGGCACCAGCGTGCGGGGATCGATCACCTCGGCCGAGATGCCTTCGGCAGCGAGCGCCTCCGCGGCCTGCTGCGCCACCTGCACCATGGAGGAGGTCGCCACCAAGGTGATGTCGCGCCCCTCCCGGAGCACCGCCGCCTCGCCGAAGGGGATGAGATACGCCTCCTCCGGGACGGCCGCCTTGTCCTGGTACATCAGCTTGTCCTCGAAGATGACGACCGGGTTGTCGTCCCGGATGGCCGTCTTCAGGAGACCCTTGGCCTCGTAGGCCGAGGAGGGCATCGCCACCTTGAGACCCGGGATATGCGCCACCAGCGCGTGCAGCGACTGCGAGTGCTGGGCGGCCGAGCGCCGCGTGGCGCCGAGATTGGTGCGCAGCACCATCGGCACCTTGAGCTTGCCGCCCGACATGTAATGGGTCTTGGCCGCCTGGTTGCAGAGCTGGTCCATCACCAGGTAGAGGAAATCCCCGAACATCAGGTCCACGATCGGGCGCGAGCCGGTCATCGCCGCCCCCACCGCCATGCCGACGAAGCCGGGCTCGGAGATGGGCGTGTCGATCACCCGTTCGGGGCCGAACTCGTCCACCAGCCCGGCCAGGACCTTGAAGGGGGTGCCGGCCTCGGCCACGTCCTCGCCCATCAGGAAGACGGTCTGGTCGCGGCGCATCTCCTCGGCGATGGCCTCGTTCACGGCCTTGGCAAGCGTGATCTCGCGGGTCATGTCCGCTCTCCGTCGATATAGGGCAGGGCGTGTTCGACGCCGGCGAAGACATGCATGTCCACTTCGCCCGCGTCGGGGTATCTCGCGTCGAGCGCGTAGGCGACGGCGGCCTCGGCCTCGGTCCGGATCTCGTCGTTGATCGCGACGAGCTCTTCCGCGCCGAGGATCCCTTCCGCCTCCAGCCACTTGCCGAAATTGACGATCGGGTCGCGGCGCTCCTTCCACGCGGCCTCCTCGTCCTTCGAGCGGTAGTAGTCGCGGTTGATGTCGCCCACGTGGTGGCCGTGATAGCGGTAGGTGTCGAGCTCGACGAAGAAGGGCCCCTCGCCGCGGCGGGCGCGCTCCACGAGCTTGCGCGCCAGAGCGTTCACGGCGAGCACGTCCTGGCCGTCCACCTTGTGCGCCTCGATCCCGAAGGCCTCCGCCCGCGCGGTGAGCGAGCCCGCCGCGATCTCCTCGGTCTTCGTGTATTCGGAATACCCGTTGTTCTCGCAGGCGTAGATGACCGGCAGCTTCCAGAGCGCGGCCATGTTCATCACCTCGTACCACAGACCCTGCGCCGTGGCCCCGTCGCCGAAGAAGCAGACGGCCACGAAGTCCAGCCCGAGGCGCTTCGCGCTGAGCGCCGCCCCCGTGGCGATCCCCATGGAGCCGCCCACGATCGCGTTCGCGCCCAGGTTCCCGTGGGCCTGGTCGGCGATGTGCATGGAGCCGCCCTTGCCGCGGCAATAGCCCTCCGCGCGGCCCAGAAGCTCGCAGAACATCTCGCGGAACTCGGCGCCCTTGGCCACGCAATGCCCGTGGCCCCGATGGGTGGAGGTGATCCGGTCCTCGTCGGTCAGCGCCTCGCAGATGCCCACGGCGACCGCTTCCTGGCCGGAATACATGTGGGTGAGCCCCGGCATCTTGGCCGAGAGATAAAGCTGGTTGGCGTTGTCCTCGAAGGCGCGGATACGCACCATCTGGCGATACATCCGCAGGTAGTCCTCGGTGTTGGCTTTGGCCTCGGCCATGGGTTTGCCTCCCGCGCGGGCCATGCCGCGCCCCTGTCTTCTTCTTGGCGAAAATACTCTCGGGGGGTGTGGGGGGGGGGAAAACCCCCCC
>NZ_JBGFSJ010000008.1:0-150734 GCF_041365695.1 Rhodosalinus sp. 5P4 | reverse complement strand
TGATCCCGAACGCATGCGCGATCCCGTGACGCTGCAGAACTTTGACGAAGGCTTCCTCGGTGGTCATCTTCATGGGGATTGGTTCCTTTCGCGGGTTGGATGTGTGTCTCGGGCCGTCCGGGCGCCGGAGATGGCCGACGTCCTGTCCTCGAGGATGAGGTCGGACGCCTTTTCGCCGATCATGATCGCGGGCGCGTTCGTATTGCCCGAGACGATCTCGGGCATGATGGAGCAATCCGCCACGCGCAGGCCCGCGATGCCGTGTACCCTCAGCCGCGCATCGACGACGGCGTTGCTGTCCCGACCCATCCTGCAGGTGCCGGTGGGGTGATAGATCGTCGTCGAGTAATTGCGCGCCCAGTCGAGCGTGCCTTCGTAGTCGTCGATCTCCAGCGTCCGGTCCGGGCGGAACTCCTCCGAAATCTTGTTGCTGAGCGGCGCATGGCGGGCGATGCGGCGGGCGATGCGGATCCCGTCCACGATGGTCCGGCAATCGGTTTCCGTGGAAAGGTAATTCGGATGGATTTCCGGGTAGCGCGCGCCGTCGGCGGAGGCGAGGCGGATCTGCCCGCGGCTTTCGGGGCGCAGCTGGCATACCGACATGGTGAAGGCCGAGAAGGGATGTACGCCTTCGCCGGGGCTGTCGGCCGACCATGGCTGCACGTGGAACTGGATATCGGGGGTCTCGACATGATCCCCGCTGCGCATGAACCCCGTCGCGAGGCTTGCGGCCATGGCCATCGGACCGGCGCGGAACATCGCGTATTTCAGCGCGATCCGCGCCTGGTTGTAGAGGCTGCGCACCTCGTCGTTCAGCGTGGGCTCGTTGCATTTGAAGACGAGCCGCGCCTGGAGGTGATCCTGCAGGTTCCTGCCGACGCCGGGCAGATCGTGGCGCACCTCGATCCCGTGGTCCTGCAGATGCGCCGCGTCGCCCAGCCCGGAGAGCATCAGGAGATGTGGCGAGCCGATGGCTCCGGACGACAGGATCACTTCGGTTCCCGCGCGCACCACATGCTCGGCACCCGCGCGGTCGCGCCAGACGACCCCCGTGGCCCGCTTGCCCTCGAGCAGGATGTGGCTGGCCTGTGCCCTGGTCAGGATCGTCAGGTTCTCGCGCTTGCGCACCGGATTGAGAAACGCAACGGCGGCGGAACAGCGCCGCCCGTTCCGCGCGGTAAGCTGGAAGTAGCCCACGCCTTCCTGCGTGGCGCCGTTGTAATCGGGGTTGAAAGGGTATCCGGCCTCCCGCGCCGCGGCGACCCACGCATCGCAGATGGGCCGCTGAAGCCGCATGTTGGACACCGACAGGGGGCCCTCGTCGCCGTGAAACGCGTCGGCGCCGCGCTCCTGTTTCTCGGAGCGCTTGAACAGCGGCAGGACGTCATCCCAACTCCAGCCCGGGTTGCCCATCTGGGCCCAGCGGTCGTAATCCTGCGGCTGGCCGCGCACGTAAAGAAGCCCGTTCAGCGAGGACGAACCGCCCAGGACCTTTCCCCGCGGCCAGTCGAGCCGCCGTCCGTTCAGGCCCGGGTCCGGCTCGGTCCGGTAGCACCAGTCCACCGACGGGTTGTGCATCGTCTTGAAATAGCCGACCGGGATATGGATCCACGGGTTCCAGTCACGACCGCCGGCCTCCAGCAGGACGACCTTGATCGACGGGTCGGCAGAGAGACGATTCGCGAGCACGCATCCGGCAGAGCCCGCGCCGACGATCACGTAGTCTGCTGAAATTTCCGACATTTGGCCGCCTTCTGTGCGTTCTCTGTGCGCGGAAAAGTTTTTCTTGCCAGCGCGACAATAGTTCGACGAATATTGAGACTGCAAGTATCAAAAAAGTTGCATTCTAGGGAGGAGACCATGAAAGTATCGAAAGCCCTGGGCGGGATTTCCCGTCGGGATCTGTTTCGTCTGTCGGGTCAGTTCGGCCTGTCTTCGGTGGTATTGGGCGCGGGCGCGCTGACGGGGGCGGTGTCTTTGCCGTCTCTCGCGCGCGCAGCCGAAAGCACGTATGAAAAGCGCTTCGCCAAGGAGCCCAAGCATACGTTGACGCTGGGTGCGTCCGGCTTCAACGCGCGCAACCTGCTGATCGAGCGCGCCGGCGTTCTGGAATTCGCCCGCGACCTGGAGGAGCGGACCGAGGGCGAGATCCGCGTGGAATTCATCGGCGACAACCAGATCTGCGGCCAGCTCAACTGCGTGGAAAAGACCCAGACCGGCGTGATCGACATGTACGCCGCCTCCACCCAGAATTCCGCTGGCGGAGCGCCTTACCTGAACGTGCTCGACTACGCCTACATGTTCCCGAGCCGGGCATCCCAGTATTACTTTCTCTACAGCCCCGCGTCGCAGCGGATCCTGCGCGAGCCGCTTGAGCGCCGGCACGGCCTGAAGTTCCTGTTCAGCCATTGCGAGCTGCGCGGTATCCAGCTGGGCAACTCCTTCGCCGACAGGCCGACGGTGACGAAGCTGGAGGAGCTTTTCGGCACCAAGAACCGCGTCACCGGCACGCAACTCGGCCGGATCGCCATGCAGCAGCTCAACCTCAACCCGGTTCCGGTCGCGTGGGAGGAAACGCTCGACGGGCTCAAGCAGGGCCTGATCGACGGTGCAGAGACCTGGGCATCCGCGGTGGCCTACGCCAACATGGCGCCCGTGGTCAGCCAGTCGGTCGATCTGAGGTTCTTCTGCGGCACCGAGCACACGTCGATGTCGTTGCGGGTGTTCGACGCGATGGAGCCGCATCTGCAGGATGCGATCATGGAGTCGGCCTATCTGGCGCAGGTGCACGTTCAGGCGGCGAACGAGGCCGCGCTGGTCAAGACGGTCGGTTTCTCCGATCCGCAGCTGCCGGGCACGATCTTTGCCGAGAACAACGTGCGCCCTGCCTTCCTGCCGGAAGACCAGATCAGGATGGCCGAGGAAATGTGCTCCCCCGAGTTCAACCCGGAGCCGTGGGCGCAGTGGCGCGAGCGGCTGAACAACTGGGCGGGTGGTATCGACACCTACCAGGAGATCTACGACGTCGCGCGCGAGATTCCCGTCGACATGCCGCCGGAGAACGTCGAGCCGCGGCGCTGGTGGCGCTCGGCCTGATCGGGCGCGGCGATCGCGGGCTGCCCCTCGAAAGGGCAGCCCGTCTTCACGATCCGCGCGGCGCGCGGCAATAATCATACCGGACCCCCAACGGGAGGAGTGGGCATGACGGAGTGGTTTCAGGGCTCGGGAGAGATCCTGAGCGCCCTTGCTGCGGGCGACTCATGGATGCTGAGCGAGGCGATGCGGCAGCCGGCGGTCTGGCCGCTGGGCCTTGTCGCGATGCTTGGCCTGGCGATCGTGATCCTGGTGTTCTATCGCGTCAGCCCCTGGGCGGAGCGAAACCTGGAGTCCACCGTCATGGTGGTGTCCTACCTCGGCATCGGCGGCATCATCTTCGTGGAGGTGTTTCGCCGCTTCGTGCTGCAGGAACAGGCGCCATGGTCGACAACCCTGCCACCGTTCCTCTTCCTCATCATGACGTGGTTCGGCTGTTCCTACAACGTCAAGCTGCGGACCCATCTGGCCTTCGCCGAGTTCCGCACGGCCATGCCCCGCACGGGGCAGATGGCGTGTCTGGTGCTCGACGCCGTGCTCTGGATCGTCTTTTCCTGGGTCGTTGTCGTGACGGCCTCCAAGGTGGCGGCGAACTCCGCGTCCAACTTCCAGATCATGCTGGGCACCGACAACGTCATGCAGTGGTGGTTCCTCGTATCGGTTCCGCTGGCCTTCACCACGCTGGTCGCACGCGTGATCGAGAACCTGCTGGCGGACATATCGAACTTCCGAAGCGGCGAGGTTCTCGTCACCCAAGCTGTCATCGGGGGCGACTGACATGATGGATACGTCCACGCTCGTCACGCTCATTTCGGTCGGGGTGACGTTTCTGTTCATGCTCGGCGTGCCGGTTTTCCTGGTCATCGGCTACTGGGTGATCGGCGTCTCGCTCGTCCTGGGCATGCCGCTTCAGAATATCGGCGGCGCGCTTGCCGATGTCTTCACCGACGGCTTCGCCCTGCTCGCGATGCCGCTATTCATCCTCACCGGGGATCTCATCAACCGCTCCGGGATCGCGCGGCGGCTGTCCGATTTCGCCTATGCCTGCCTCGGCTGGATCCGCGGTGGTCTGGCGATGGCATCGCTCGGGGCCTGCGGGCTCTTTGCCGCCATCTCGGGATCGAATTCGGCCACCACGGCCACCATCGGCTCCATGCTGCATCCGGAAATGGTCAAGGGAGGATATGACGAACGCTTCTCGGCGGCCACCGCCGCGGCCGGCGGCACGGTCGGGATCATCATTCCGCCCTCGATCATCTTCATCGTCTACGGGTTCCTCCTGAACCTCCCGATCTCGGAGCTTTTCGTGGCCGGTATCCTGCCCGGGGCCATGATGGTCGCGGCGATGATGCTGGCGGCTTTCCTGATCAGCTGGAGCAATGCGTGGGGAGTCGTGATCCCGCTCAGCCCGCTGCGCGTGTTCAAGACGGCGATCGGCGCGTGGCTGGGCTTCTTCGCCATCGGGCTGGTGCTCTGGGGCATCTACACCGGCAAGTTCTCTCCCACCGAGGCGGCCGGCGTGACCGTGGGGTTCTGCGTGATCGTCGGGTTCCTGAGCGTGCCGCTCTACCGGATGATGGGCGGGACCAGGGGACGCGACGTGTCGGAAAAGCGCATCTCGGAGATGCTCGTCGTAGAGGGGTTCGGCCCCCTCGAACTTCCGTCGATCACGATGCGCTCGGCGCAGATCACGGGGATCCTCGCCCCGCTGATCGCCGTATCCGTGGTGATGCAGCAGATCCTTTCGGTCCTCGGCGCGCAGGACGTCATCGGGGGTTTCGTCACCTCCATGGGCGGCTATTACGCGGTGCTGTTCACGTCGATGCTGATCGTCTTCATCAGCGGCATGGTTCTGGAAAGCCTGCCGGTGACGATCATCCTCGCGCCGATCCTCGCGCCGATCGCGCATTCCGTCGGCATCGATCCCATGCAGTTCGCGGTGATCTTTCTCGTCGGTGCCTCCATCGGGTTCGTGACCCCACCCTACGGGCTCAATCTCTACGTGGCGTCTGGGGTCACGGGCGTTCCCTATTTCAGGCTTTTGCGCTACACGGTGCCCTACCTCGTGGCCCTTATCAGCGTCTGGCTGGTGATCGCCATGGTGCCCCAGCTTTCAACCGCGCTGTTGCCCCAGCGTTGACGATGGATCGCGCATGGACGCCGACAGCAAGGAAACCATTCCGACGAACCTGCGCCTGCTTCTGGTGATCGAGCAGATCGCCGAGGCAGGCGTGCCCGTCACGCCCACCCATGTGAATTCGCGGCTGGGTCTGCCCAAGCCGACCATTCACCGCCTGTTCGCCACGCTGGAGGAGGAGGGTTTCCTCCAGCGCGACATGGACGGGCGGTCCTATTCGCCGGGCCCGCGGCTGCGGCACATGGCCGGGGGCATCCTGTCCTCGCTGCGGATACGGACGGCGCGGCAGGCCATCCTGAGGCGCCTGAGCCGCGAAATCGGCGAGACCTGCAATATCGCGCTGCCGGACCGCGATGCCATGACGTATCTGGAGCGAGTCGAAACCGAGTGGCCGCTGCGCATCCAGCTGCCGATCGGCACGCGCGTCCCATTCTACTGCACGGCCAGCGGCAAGATGTATCTCAGTTCGCTGGACCGAACCCACCTGAAGAAATACATCGCCACCACGCGGCTGGAACGGCGGACACCCAACACGATCACCGATCCCGCGGCCCTGATCGAAGAGATCGCGACCGTTCGCAGGAACGGGTACGCGCTGGATCGGGAAGAGTTCATGCAGGACATGATCGCCGTCGCGGTTCCCGTTCTGGACATCAACCGCCGGCTCATGGTCACGCTTTCGTTCCACGCGCCCTCGCAGCGCTTCGACGTGGAGAGGGCGCTGGGCTTTCTCGAACCGCTTCGCGCGGCGGCCGAGGATCTTTCGCAACTGGTCATCGACGGTCGGAGCGACTGATAGGGTCGCAGCGCCCCGCGAAGGGGACCGCCCGGATCGATTGGCCCGGTGCCGGGCCTGCCCCCGTTTTTCACCTGTGGCGCGCAGCGTCGGAACGCGTTTCGCTCGGGCCGCATTCGCGCTCTGCGTGTGCGTTCCCCAGGCGCCGACGGAGGCTTGGGCGGCGTAGGCCGCCGGGATGGCGTATCCCGGCGTCGCGTGCGGGCGATGCCGGTTGGCGGTCAGCGCGCCGACGCGCGACCGGCCCCCTTGCCCGATCGCGGCTGAGGGATGGCGTCTTAGTCGATGGCGCATCCCGCATTCCGCCTTCGAACGCCGCGCTCGAACGGATCGAGGGAGACCGGCGTTCGTCGAGAACCCGGCGCCGCGACCACCGATGACGAATTCCGGCGCGACCGCCCGGTCACTCGGTCCGCCCGCGCAGGCCCGCGATCAGGTCGGGCTCGACATCGAGAACCCTGTCGGCTTCTGTCAGGAGCTGGCGGTCCGGCAGTGGCGGGCTCAGGTCGAGCCCGGCGCCTAGCGTTCGCGTCACGATGTCGAGCGCCGCGATACGGGCGTGGCGCTTGTCGTTCGCGGGGATCACGTGCCAGGGCGCCTCCGGCGTCGAGGTGCGGGCGAACATCTCGTCGATCGCGGCGTTGTACTCGTCCCATTTCTCGCGGTTGCGGAAGTCCTCGTATGTGAGTTTCCAGCGCTTCAGCGGGTTGCGCAGCCGCTCCTCGAACCGCGCGAGCTGACGCCCGGGCGAGATGTGGAAGAAGAGCTTCACCAGACGGGCTCCATCGTCGAGGAGCGACTGCTCGAAATCCCGGATTTCCTTGTAGGCCTGCCGCCACCGTCGCTCCGGTGTCAGGGCCTCGACACGCTCGACAAGGACGCGGCCGTACCAGGACCGGTCGAATGCCGAAATCGCGCCCCGCGGCGGCAGCCGTTCCATGAAGCGCAGCAGGTAGTGCCGGTCGAGGTAATAATTCCCGGGCGGGCCGATCGGCCAGACCTTGAAGCTTCGGGGGTCGAGCGCGGCCGAAAGGCGCCGGATGGTTCCCCCCTTGCCGGCGGCGTCCCAGCCCTCGAAGACGATCACCGCCTTGTCGCCGTTGAAGAGATAGGTCTGCTGGATCCGCGCGAGGGTGAGCCGGTGCCTCGAAAGCGCCTCCCGGTAGGCCGGTTTGTCGAGGCGCCTCGTGAGGTCCGCATCCGCAAGCCTCGGCGGCTTGGCGATCTTCGCGGCATCGCGCTCCTCCCCCATGCAGGTCTCCCGAGGTCATCCGCCGTGCGGCCGGCGCCGGCCGCCGCACGTGACGCAGACTGGGCGATGCGGGTGCGAAAATCCAGCCGCAGCGTGCGCCTCAGCCTTCGACCCCGGCGAAAAGGTCGCGGTAGCGCGCGCGAAGCGCGTTCTTCTGAACCTTGCCCATGGCGTTGCGCGGCAGGCTTTCCACCACGAGAAGCTTGCGCGGATGCTTGAAACGGGCGAGCGCGCCGCGCACCGCCTCCTCGATCGCGGCGATATCCGGGCGCGCGTCGGGCTCGGCCACGATCAGGCCCACCGCGGTCTCGCCGAGATCGGGATGCGGCACGCCGACGACCGCGCTTTCCAGAACGCCGGGCTGGGCGTCCAGCACCAGTTCGATCTCCTTGGGATAGACGTTGAGCCCGCCCGAGATCACGAGGTCCTTGCTGCGCCCGACGATGTGAACGTAGCCGTCCGCATCGATCATGCCCAGATCGCCGGTGATGAAGAAGCCGTCGGGGCGAAGCTCCTCGGCGGTCTTGTCGGGCATTCTCCAGTAGCCCTTGAAGACGTTCGGGCCGCGCACCTCGATCATCCCGATCTCGCCCCGGGGCAGGGCCGCTCCGGTTTCGGGATCGGTGATCTTCAGATCGACATCGGGCAGCGGAACGCCGACGGTGCCGGGCCGGCGCTCGCCCTCGTAGGGGTTGGAGGTGTTCATGTTGGTTTCCGTCATCCCGTAGCGTTCGAGGATGCGGTGGCCCGTGCGCGCCTCGAAGCGCCGGTGGGTCTCGGCCAGAAGCGGCGCGGAGCCCGACACGAAAAGCCGCATGTGCGCGACGAGCTCTCCGCTGAAGCGCTGATCGTCCAGCAGGCGGGTGTAGAAGGTGGGAACCCCCATCATGGCGGTGGCCTCGGGAAGCCGCGCGATCACCGCGTCGGGATCGAACTTCGGCAGGAAGATCATCGCGCCACCCACCGCCAGCATGACATTCGTCGCAACGAAAAGACCGTGGGTGTGAAAGATCGGCAGCGCGTGCAGCAGCACGTCGTCCGCGTCGAAGCGCCAGGCTTCGGCAAGCGTGAGCGCGTTCGACAGAAGGTTGCCCTGCGTGAGCATCGCGCCCTTGGAACGCCCCGTCGTGCCCGAGGTGTAGAGCAGGCCCGCGAGATCGTCCTCGCTCCGAGCGACGGTCTCGAAGGCGGCCGGCATGTCCCGTGCCGCGTCCATCAGCGACCCGGCGCCCCGGGCGTCGAGCGTCTCGATCTGCGCGCCCAGGCCCGCGGCCACGGGCGCGAGCGCGGCTTGCTGCCCGGGGTCGCAGACCACCAGCCGCGCGCCGCTGTTCTCGATGAAGTAGGACAGCTCCTCGACCGTGTAGGCGGTGTTGAGCGGCAGGAACACCACGCCCGCCTGCGCACAGGCGGCATAGAGGGCCAGCGCCTCGGGCGATTTCGGAACCTGCGCCGCGAGCCGGTCGCCGGGCGCGAGCCCGGCCGCCGCGAGCACGTTGGCCAGCCGCGCGGAGAGCGCGAGGAACTCCGCGTAGCTCATGGCGCCGCCATCGGCGAGGTGCAGGAAGGTCTCCGCCCGCCCCTCATGCGCGGCGAAGAGGCAATCGTGGAGCGGGTTGGCCATGGCGCTCTCCCTGTCAGGCGGCGGTCGTCTCGGACGCGGCGGCGAGGGCGCGGACCTCGCGCGCGGCGGCGACCTCCCGCGTGGCGGCGAAACGCTCGTGGTTCTGCGCCAGGGCATCGAGATCGTAAAGATAGTTCACCATGGTTCCGAAGGACTGCGCGCGGCCCTTGTCGGAGGTGTCGGCCTCGGCATGGACGGCATGCACCACCGCGCCGTTCCCGAGATGGAAGCGCGCCACCGGGTCGCGCGGCAGCCCGTCCTCGCGCTTCGCGGTCAGCAGGTAGCGCGCGGCGAGCCGGCGCAGCGCCTCGGGGTCGCCGCTCTGGACGGTCTGGCCGGTCTCTTCGACCCAGCGCGCGAGCCCGGGGATGGGCGAAAGCGTCACGAAGGTCTTCAGCGATGGCAGTTCCGCCGAAAGGTCCGCGGCAACCTGTTTGATGAGCGAATTGCCGAAGGAGATGCCGCCAAGCCCCGCCTGGCAGTTCGAGATCGAGTAGAACACCGCCGTGTCGGCCTTCGCCGAGGGAAGCGGCGCGCGGTCCTCCGCCAGAAGCGCCTGGATCGAGCCGGGAACGCCGGAGGTGAGCGCCACCTCGACGAAGATGAGCGGCTCGTCCGGCATCGCCGGGTGGAAGAAGGCGAAGCAGCGCCGGTCCGCCGGCGCGAGGCGGCGGCGCAGGTCGTCCCAGCTGTCGATGGCGTGCACCGCCTCGTAGGCGATGATCTTGTCGAGGATGTGCGCGGGGCTTTCCCAGTTGATCGGGCGAAGCACGAGGAAGCCGCGATTGAACCACGACAGGAAGAGGTGCCTGAAATCGAGATCCAGCGCCTCCAGCTCGGGGTCGCCCGCCCCGAGGCGCAGAAGGTCGGCGCGCATCCGCACGAGCCGGCCCGTCGCCCCGGGCGCCTGGTTCAGCCGGCGCAGAAACTCCTGCCGCGGCGCCTCGGCAGCGGCGACGAAGGCACGGTAGGTGGCCTTGCTTGGTTCGGCCTCGTAGGCCGCGAGCGCCGTGCGCACGGCGTCGGGCGTGATGTTCATGTCCCGTGCGAGGTGACCGAAGAAGGCGCGCTTCTCGGCGTCGTCCATCGCTTCGAAGCGGTTGAGGATATGCTGCGCGATGGCAAGGCCCGACACCTCCCCGGTCGCGCCGACGAGCGCCGAGGCGAGTTCCCCGGTGGACCGGTCGTCGCGGCCGAGCGGACGCGACGCCCGAAACCGGCGTTCGAAGATCGTGGAAAGAAGATCGGCAAAAAGCGTCATCTCAAGGGTTCCGTTGCGTGGCAGGTTTTCCCTGCGTCACCTGCAGGCGGAGGCGGCTTGCAGCCTGCCGCGCCGCGATCTAGGGGGATGGTGCGGCCGGCGGCCGGCAAGATCAACCCGATCCCGCATGGACCGACGGCGCCCCCCTGGACACGCGTGCGCGCAGCGCTAGCTCGCGCAGCGACGGAACAAGGGAAAAACCGATGGATGGACAAGATGTCTCGCCCGCCGCCACAGCGGCCGATTCCGCAGATTCGAGGACGGAGGCCCTGCGCCGTCGCCGCGAGCTCGCCATGGCGTCGATCGAGCGCGAGCGCCTGCGACGCGAAGCCGCGGGTTTCGTCGCGGGCGCCGCGATCATGAATTTCACCGCCGCCAACGAACCGGGATCCCTGCTGGCCCGCGCGGTCCATGCCAGCAAGCTATTCCTGATCGCCTTCGTCTGCGTCGCCCCGAACTACCTGGTCTGGAGGCTGCTGCTGGCGGGCTGATGCATGCCGCCCCCGTCGCCTGCGTTGCGGGCGGCGGGCCGGGCTGATTTCGGGGGATTGGTGGAGCCTACCGGGATCGAACCGGTGACCTCTTGCATGCCATGCAAGCGCTCTCCCAGCTGAGCTAAGGCCCCTTTGAGCGACGGTCGCTTCCGACCGTGCGCCGGTGTCTAGGCAAAGGCCGGGGCGGGATCAAGCGGAAAAATCCGCGGCCGCCACGACGCTTCCGCGATGGGCGTCAGCCCTCGTCGTCCTCGTTGGACACATCGGCGATATCGTCGAGAGAGACGTTGCTGTCCTCGTCGTCATCCTCGAGAACGTCGTCCCCCAGTTCGACGTCCACGTCGTCCTCCTCGATGACCGTGTCGTCGGTCTTCTTGGCCTTCGACTTCGCGGTGGCCTGGTCCTCCGCATCGGCCGCGATCATGCGCCCGCGGCTCTTGTCGAGCTCGACGACTTCGCCCGTGTAGGGGCTGACGATGGGATCGCGGTTGAGGTCGTAGAACCGTTTCCCGGTTGTCGGGCACACGCGCTTGACGCCCCATTCTTCCTTGGGCATGGAAATCCCTCGCAACTGCTCTTGCCGGTGACTCGGCGCTCCTGCCACAAGGCCGGGGGCGTGTCAAAGCCTTTGGCCGAGCGCGGAACGGAGATGGTGGATATGGGTGAGCACGTCCTTCCGGGCAACCCCCCGATCCAGCTCACGCTGCGCCACTCGGCGCGCGCGCGGCGCATCTCGTTGCGCGTCTCCTCCCTCGACGGGCGGGTGACGCTGACCCTGCCGCCCGGCGTGCGGGAAAGCGAGGCGCTGGCCTTCGCCCGCGACAAGGAGGGCTGGCTTCGCACGCATCTCGCAAGCCACCCCGGAACGCTCGACGTGTGCCATGGAACGGAACTGCCGGTGGAGGGCCGCCCGCTCGTCATCGCCGCCGGGACGGGCCGCTCGGTGCGGGCCGAAGCCGGACGGCTTCTCGTGCCGGGCGCCGAGGCCGACTGCGCGGCCCGCCTGCGCGGCTGGCTCAGGGCACTGGCGCGCACGCGCCTCGCACAGGCCTCGGACCGCTACGCGGCGGTCCTCGGCCGGCCCTATGCCGGTCTTGCCGTCCGCGACACGCGCTCGCGCTGGGGATCCTGCTCGGCGCGGGGCACGCTCAGCTATTCGTGGCGCCTGGTGATGGCGCCACCGGAGGTGCTGGACTACGTCGCGGCGCATGAAGTCGCGCACCTGGAGGAGATGAACCATTCGCGCGCCTTCTGGGCCGTGGTGGAACGGCTGCACGGCCCCTTCGACGGTCCGCGCCGCTGGCTGCGGCAGAACGGGGCCACGCTTCACCGCTACCGCTTCTGAACAGGCGGCAGGGGTGGAAAGCCGATTGACCCCCGCGGCGACCGTGATCACATTCCGGGTCGATGCTGCTGAACCCCCGACCCTCCGACGCGGCGCCGCCGGCCGCCCATGACCGCGTGTACCGCGGGCTGCGCACCCGCATCATGCACGGCCAGCTGGCGCCGGGCCAGGCGCTCACGCTGCGCGGCATCGGGCGGGAGTTCGATGTCTCGATGACACCCGCGCGCGAGGCGTTGCGGCGGCTCGTGGCGGAAGGCGCGCTGTCGATGTCCGCCTCCGGGCGCGTCGCCACCCCCGAACTGTCGAACGAGCGGATCGAGGAGCTGGCCGCGCTTCGCGCGCTTCTCGAGGTGGAGCTTGCCAGCCGCGCCCTGCCGCGCGCCCACATGGCGCTGATCGAGCGCCTTCAGACGATCAACACCGGCGTCGCCGAGGCCGTGGCCCGCCACGATGCCGTGGCCTATATCCGCGCCAACCTGGAGTTTCACCGGGCGCTCTACCTGCGCGCGCAGGCGCCGGCGATGCTGGCCATGGCAGAGACGGTGTGGCTTCAACTCGGCCCCACCATGCGGGCCCTCTACGGAAAGCTGCGGCGCAAGGAGCCGCCCCACTACCACCGGCTCATCATCGCAGCGCTCAAGGCGGGCGACGAACCGGGGCTGCGCCTCGCCGTGCGTTCGGACGTGACGCAGGGGCTGAAGATGCTCACGGCGTGACGGGCCACGGCGATCCCTCCGGCCTGGCGCCGCTTTTCGTGGCGCTCGGCGCGCTCTTCCTCTCGGGTCTGGTCGCGGATGCGCTGGGCCAGCGCACCTCGCTGCCGCGTGTCACGCTGCTTCTGGGGATCGGGATCGTTGCGGGCGGGTCGGGGCTCGACCTGATCCCGGCCGCCGCCCGCGAGGCGTATTCCTTTCTCTCGGTCACGGCGCTCAGCCTTGTCGCCTTCCTTTTGGGCGGCACGCTGAAGCGCGAGACGCTCGCCGCCCACGGCCGTTCGATCCTGCTGATCTCGCTTGCCATCGTGGTGGTCACCGTCCTGGGTGTCGGCGCGGGCCTATGGGCGCTCGGCCTGGCCCCCGGGGTCGCACTGGTTCTGGGCGCGATCGCGACGGCGACCGATCCCGCGGCCGCGACCGACGCGATCAACCAGTCCGGCGCCAAAGGCGGCTTCGTCGACACGCTGCGGGGCATCGTCGCCATCGACGACGCCTGGGGCATGCTGACCTTCGCGCTCGCCGTGGTGGCGGCGAAGGCGCTCGCCGGCGCGGCAGGCGGCGAGATGCTGCTTGAGGCCGCTTGGGAGATCGGCGGCGCGCTCGCCCTCGGGCTGGCGCTCGGCCTGCCCGGCGCCGTGCTCACCGGACGGCTGAAGCCCGGGGAGCCCTCCCTGACCGAGGCGCTCGGGCTCGTGTTCCTGGCCGCGGGGCTGTCGCTCTGGCTCGAGGTCTCGTTCCTGCTTACCGCGATGACGGCGGGCGCGGCGATCGTGAACCTCGCGCGTCACCACGAGCGGGCGTTCCACGAGATCGAGCATGTGCAGTGGCCCTTCATGATCCTGTTCTTCGTGCTCGCGGGCGCCTCGCTCGAGATCGGGAAGCTCCTGGCGCTGGGCGCGCTCGGGGCGGGCTATGTCGCGCTGCGGATCGCCGCGCGTCTCGCCGGCGGCTGGGCCGGCGGATGGCTCGCCGGCGCGTCGGCGCGGGACCGCGCGCTTTACGGCCCCGCCCTGCTGCCCCAGGCCGGGGTGGCGGTGGGCATGGCGCTCGTGGCCGCGCAGGAGTTTCCCGAGGCGGCGGACACGATCCTCACGCTGACGATCGGGACGACGGTGCTTTTCGAGCTGATCGGCCCGGCCGTCACGGTCTGGGCGGCCCGTCGCGCCCGGGACGAGGGCTAGGCCATCCGGCGCAGGCTGTCGCGACTCGTGCGGGTGCCGCGCGACCGGCGGATGCCGCGCGTGCGGTTCTGGCGGAAGCGATGCCGCTCAGGCGGCGAGGCCGCGGGCCCCCATGTCGAGGAACTTCTGCCGGCGGTCGGTGCGCAGCTTGTCGCGATCCTGCCCGTCGAGCTCTGCCAGCATCTCGCGGAGTGATGCGCCCACCGCGTCGATCGAGGCGCCTGCATCGCGGTGCGCCCCGCCCAGCGGCTCGGGAACGATGCGGTCGATCACCCCGAGCTTCAGCAGGTCCTGCGCCGTCAGCCGAAGCGCCTCGGCCGCCTCGCGCATCTTTTCCGCGTCCTTCCAGAGGATCGACGCGCAGCCCTCGGGCGAGATCACGGAATAGACCGAATGCTCCAGCATCGCCACGCGGTTCGCCGTGGCGAAGGCCACCGCGCCGCCCGAGCCGCCCTCGCCGATCACGACCGAGACGAGCGGCACGCCGAGCCTCAGACAGGCCTCGGTGGAGCGGGCGATCGCCTCGGACTGGCCGCGCTCCTCCGCGCCCTTGCCGGGATAGGCGCCGGGTGTGTCGACCAGCGTGACCACCGGCAGGCCGAAGCGATCCGCCAGGTCCATCAGCCGGATCGCCTTGCGGTAACCCTCGGGCCGGGCCATGCCGAAATTGCGTTCTAACCGGGATTTGGTGTCGAAGCCCTTCTCGTGGCCGATCACCATCACCGGCCGGTCGCCGAGCCGCCCGAGCCCGCCGATCACGGCATGGTCATCCGCGAAGTTGCGGTCGCCCGCGAGCGGCGTGAACTCCTCGAAGAGACGGCCGACGTAATCGATGCAGTGCGGCCGCTGCGGGTGGCGCGCCACCTGGCATTTCCGCCAGGGCGTCAGGTCCTTGTAAAGCTGGGCGAGCATGGCCGCGGCCTTGCGGTCGAGCGCGACGGCCTCCTCCTCGACATCCATGCCTTCGGACGTCCGCGCGAGCGCGCGCAACTCCTCTGCCTTGCCCTCGATCTCGGCAAGCGGTTTCTCGAAATCCAGATAATGGGTCATCGGGCGTCCTCGCTAGCGGCGTGTATGCCGACCGCTGCGGCCGGATGCAATGCGCTGGATCAGAGAAGAACCGGCAGCATTGACGCGATCAACAGCACCGCCATGACCCGGTTGAAGACCCGCAACCGGCGCAGATCGGCCATCAGGCGTCGCGCGGCGGTGCCCAGCGTCACCCAGGCAAGCGCGGACAGGGTGCCGAGCGCCGCGAAGACCCCGGCGATCCAGAGGGTGGAGGAGAGATCGCGCTCGGCCGCGTAAAGCGTGATGGCCCCGAGCGCCATGGACCACGCCTTGGGATTGACCCACTGGAACCCCGCCGCCTGGAAGAACCCCAGCGGCCGGGCGTCGGTCTGCGCCTCGGGCGGCGGGGCGGCATGCGCGATCTTCCACGCGAGCCAGAGGATGTAGGCGACCGAGAAGACCGTCAGCAGCGTGTAGGCGGTCGGCCAGAGGTCGAAAAGCTGCATGACGCCCAGCCCCACGGGAACGATCATCAGCGGGAAGCCGAACGCCACCCCCGCCAGGTGCGGAAGCGTGCGCCGCAGGCCGAAATTCGCGCCCGATGCCATGAGCATCAGGTTGTTCGGCCCCGGGGTGAAAAGCGTCGCGCCGGCGAAAAGGGCGAGGGCGAGAAGGATATCGGGCGTCATGGCACAATACTTCGCCACATTTCGCGGCGATAAATTGCAATCATGCAGCGCAAGACGGTATAGACGCAATTCATGACCGAGTTGGACGACATTGACCGCCGGATATTGCGTGAACTGACCTGCGACGGCCGGATCAGCAATCTCGCCCTGGCGGAGCGGGTCGGCCTGTCGCCCTCCGCCAACTTGCGCCGGGTGGCCGCGCTCGAGAAGGCGGGCGTGATCGCGGGCTACCGCGCCGTGCTGTCGCCGGAAAAGACCGGGATCGGTTTCGTCGCCTACGTGACGGTCGGGCTCAACCACCACACGAAGTCGAGCCAGGACGCCTTCGAACGCGCCATGGCCCGCGCGCCGGAGGTCCGCGAATGCCACAACATCACGGGCGCGGTGGAATATCTGCTGCGGGTCGAGGTGCCGGACCTGCCCGCCTACAAGCGGTTCCACACCGACATCCTGGGCGCCCTGCCGCAGGTGCAGACCCTGCAGACCTACGTGGTGATGGCATCGCCGAAAGACGAAAGGGGCTGACGGAAGGACGCGCCACCCGGCGCGTCTGCCCGGGCGCAGGGGCGCCCGGGCGGGCCTTCGAGGTGCGCCTTCTAGTGCGGTCTACTGCGCCTCGATCAGTTCGGACTGGCGCACGATCACCTCGGCCTGCTTGATCGACGCGATGTCGATGAGCTTGCCGTTGTAGGTTACAGCACCCTTGCCCGCGGCTTTCGCCTCCTCCATGGCGGCGATGATGGCGCGGGCGTTGTCCACCGCGGCCTGCGAGGGGGTGAAGATCTCGTTGGACAGCTCCACCTGGCTGGGATGGATCGCCCATTTGCCGACGCAGCCCAGCGTCGCCGAGCGCAGCGCCTGCGCCCTGAACCCGTCGGGATCCGAGAAATCCCCGAAGGGTCCGTCCACCGGCAGGAGGCCATGCGTCCGGCAGGCCGCGACGATCGCCACCAGCGGATAGTGCCACGGATCGGCGTAATGCCTCTGGCGGGCGCCGTCCCCCTCTTTGGGCGACAGCATGTAGTAGTTGTCCTGCGTCCCGCCGATGTGGGTGGTCGCCATGCCCATGTAGGCGGCGTAGTCCGCGGGTCCCAGGTGCAGCGACTCCATCCGCGGGCTCGCCGCCGCGATCTCCTCGACATGAGCGAGGCCCGCCGCCGTCTCGATGATCGCTTCGAACCCGATGCGCTTGTCCTTGCCGCTGGCGGCCTCGACGGCCGTCACCAGCGCATCCACGGCATAGATGTCGCCCTCGCACCCCGCCTTCGGGATCATGACGGCATCGAGCCGCCCGTTCGTCTGCTCGAGCAGGTCCACCACGTCGCGATACCAGTAGGGCGTGTCGAGCCCGTTGATCCGGACGCTCAGCGTCTTCTTGCCCCAGTCGAGGCCGTTGATCGCCTCGACGACGTTCGCGCGCGCCTTGTCCTTGTCGTCGGGCGCCACGGAATCCTCGAGATCGAGGTTGATGACGTCGGCCGCGCTCGCCGCCATCTTCTCGAAGAGTTCCGGGCGCGAGCCCGGGCCGAAGAGCTGGCAGCGATTGGGGCGCGCGGGCGGCTGAGGGGGGATGCGGAAGCTCATGGGCGGGTCCTCGTCTGATGTCACTGTCCGTCCGCCCCGGGGCTAGACAATCGGCCCCTCGCGCGCAAGACGCTTTCGCCGGAGAGGCCGCGCGCGACGCGATCTTGCGCGAGCGCGGGCGACCCGCCACCGGACCGCGGGCGCGGCCCGACGCGCGGCCGGACTGGCGCACGCGCTTAGCGACGCCATTTCCCCAAGGGGCGGCTATCGTCGGCCGACCGCCGCCGCAATCGAAGGAAGTGATCCCTGGTGCTGCGAAGGGCGGAGCATCCTGCGCGGAATCGGGGTAATTTTTCGAAGAACCTTGCGTCCGGCCCCTTTCAGTCTTCAGCTTTGCAATGCAATTGCTTCAGCCCGCGGTAAGGTGGCAGAACGAAGGACGGGAGGCCCGCGATGATCGAAACACCCTATCTGCTCTTCCTTGGCGACGCTCCGGATCCGCTGGCCGCGAAGGTGGCGCAGGGCATCAAGGACTGGCGTCCCGAGAACGCCGTCGGCCAGTACCGGATGGAGGGCTGCAAGGCCGATCTCGGCCTCGAGGACATGGATCTCGCGGCTGCGAGGGCCGCCGGCGCGAAAACGCTCGTGATCGGCGTGGCCAACCGCGGCGGCGTGATCTCGAAAGCGTGGAAGAAGGTGCTGGTGACCGCGCTCGAGGAAGGGTTCGACCTCGCCTCGGGGTTGCACAACCTGCTGCGCGACGAACCCGATCTCGTGGCGGTGGCCAAGGCCACGGGCCGCGCGCTCCACGACGTGCGCGTGCCCGAGGTGAAGTATCCCATCGCCGACGGCAAGACGCGCACGGGCAAGCGCGTGCTCGGCGTCGGCACCGACTGCTCGGTGGGCAAGATGTATACCGGGCTCGCGATCGACGCGGAGATGCGCGCGCGCGGCATGAAATCGAGCTTCCGCGCCACCGGCCAGACCGGCATCCTCATCACCGGCGACGGCGTGCCGCTCGACGCGGTGGTGGCCGATTTCATGGCCGGCGCGGTGGAATGGCTCACCCCCGACAACGACACCGACCACTGGGACGTGATCGAAGGGCAGGGCAGCCTGTTCCATGTCAGCTATTCCGGCGTCACGCTGGCGCTCGTCCATGGCGGTCAGCCGGATGCGCTGATCCTGTGCCACGAACCCACGCGCCAGCACCTGCGCGGCCTGCCCGATTACGCGGTGCCGAGCCTCGAAGCGCTGCGCGACACGGCGCTGCCGCTCGCCCGCGTTGCCAATCCGGCCTGCGAGGTGGCGGGCGTGTCGGTGAACACCCAGCACATGGGCGAGGACGAGGCGCGCGATTACTGCGCGAAGGTCGAGGCGCGCATGGGCCTGCCCACGGTCGATCCGTTCCGCCACGGCGCGGGCCGTCTCGTGGACGCGCTCGCCGCCATCTGACGGCGGCGCGCCCGCGGAAAGGAGCCGGACCCTTGGCCATCGAAACCAGCCGCGACGTGTTCCCGCTCGCACAGGCGTTCACCATCTCGCGCGGCTCGCGCACCGAGGCGCGGGTTCTGACCGCGCGGGTGACGCGGGCGGACGCGACCGGGTGGGGTGAATGCGTGCCCTACGCGCGCTACGACGAGACGCTGGAGAGCGTGGAGGCCGAGATCGCCGGCCTGCCCGACGGCATCGACCGTGCGGCCCTGCAAGAGGCGCTGCCCCCCGGCGCGGCGCGGAACGCGGTGGACTGCGCGCTTTGGGACTGGGAGGCGAAGCGCGCCGGAAGGCGCGTCTGGGACCTCGCGGGATTGCCCGCGCCCGGCCCGGAGATCACCGCCTACACGCTCTCGCTCGACACGCCGGAGGCGATGGAGGCGCAGGCCGCGCGACACGCGCATCGCCCGCTTCTGAAGATCAAGCTCGGCACGCCCGAGGACATGCCGCGCGTCGAAGCGGTGCGGCGGGGCGCGCCGCGGTCGCGGATCATCGTGGACGCCAACGAGGGCTGGAGCGCCGAGGTCTACGCCGATCTCGCGCCGCATCTCGTGCGGCTCGGCGTGGAGATGGTGGAGCAGCCCCTGCCCGCCGGAGAGGACGACGCGCTCGCCGGCATGGCGCGCCCGCTGCCCGTCTGCGCCGACGAAAGCTGCCACGACAGGGCGAGCCTGCCCGCGCTCGCGGGCAAGTACGACATGATCAACATCAAGCTGGACAAGACAGGCGGCCTGACCGAGGCGCTCGCTCTGCGCGACGCGGCGCGGCAGGCGGGCTACGGCATCATGGTGGGCTGCATGGTGGGCTCCTCGCTCGCCATGGCGCCCGCGGTTCTGGTGGCGCAGGGTGCGGCGGTGACGGATCTTGACGGGCCGCTTCTTCTGGCAGAGGACCGCGCCGCGCCGCTCGCCTACGACGAGACCGGCGTGCACCCGCCCGCGCCCGCCCTCTGGGGCTGACAAAGGAGACTGCCCATGCGCACCGTTTACGTGAACGGCGACTACCTGCCCGAGACCGAGGCGAAAGTGTCGGTCTTCGACCGTGGCTTCCTTTTCGCGGACGGGGTCTACGAGGTGACGAGCGTGCTCGACGGCAAGCTGATCGACTTCGACGGCCACGCCGCGCGGCTGGACCGGTCGCTCACCGAGCTTTCCATGTCCTCGCCGGTGGACCGCGACGAGCTGCTGGAGATCCACCGCGAACTGGTGCGCCGGAACGGCATCGAGGAGGGGCTGGTGTATCTCCAGATCACGCGGGGCAATCCGGGAGACCGCGATTTCGCCTTTCCCGACGCGGAAGAGACGGCGCCGACCGTGGTGCTCTTCACGCAGTCGAAGCCCGGCCTCGCGGAAAGCCCGCAGGCCGAAACCGGCCTCAAGGTGATCTCGATCGCCGACATTCGCTGGGGGCGGCGCGACATCAAGACGGTGCAGCTGCTCTACCCGTCGATGGGCAAGATGATGGCGAAGGCCGCGGGCGCCGACGACGCCTGGATGGTCGAGGACGGCAAGGTGACCGAGGGCACCTCCAACAACGCCTACATCGTCAAGAACGGCAAGATCGTCACGCGGCATCTGGGCAACGAGATCCTCCACGGCATCACCCGCGCCGCCGTGCTGCGTTTCGCCCGCGAGGCGCAGATGGAAGTGGACGAGCGCGGTTTCACCCTCGAGGAGGCGAAAACGGCCGACGAGGCATTCGTGACCTCGGCCTCGGCCTTCGTCATGCCGGTGGTGCAGATCGACGACGAGACGCTGGGCGACGGCACGCCGGGTCCCGTCGCGCGGCGCCTGCGCGAGATCTACCTCGAGGAAAGCCGGAAGGCCGCGATCTGATCGGCCACGCGGGCCGGGGTGCAGGCGCCCGCCGCCGGCGGGCCGGGCGGTCTCAGCCCCTGTCGCCCACGTTCTCGGCGAAACTCTTTTCAAAGGCGGCCTGCGTCTCCGCGTCCGCCTCCGTCTGGTTCCGCGCCTTCCAGTCGGCATAGGGCATGCCGTAGAAAACCTCGCGGGCCTCTTCCTTGCCCATCTCGATGCCGCGCTCAGCGGCGGCCTCCTGATACCAGCGCGACAGGCAGTTGCGGCAGAACCCGGCGAGGTTCATCAGGTCGATGTTCTGCACGTCGGGCCGGTCCTCCATGAGGTGCCGGCGGAGCCGGCGGAAGGCGGCGGCCTCGAGTTCGATGCGGGTCTGGTCGTCCATGGGGTCCTCCTCGGTCACGCCGGAAGCTGGGCTTCGGCAAGCGCCGCGTCAAGCATGGGCGCGAGGCGGGCCGCCCAGCCCCGCTGCTCCGCCTCGGTGCGGATGATGTCGTTGCGAAGCTCGATCAGCACGTTGAGCCTGCCCTCGGCCAGCGCGTGCCGCGCGATGGAATCCCCCGGAAGATGCCCGCCATAGGGCTGGTTCCGCCCGACGCAGAGGTCCGGCTCCGCCATCAGCCGCGCGATCACGGGATCGGCGAGCCGCCGGTCGTGCCCGTGCAGCACGCCCACATGCCAGGGCCGGGGCGGGCGCCCGCGCAGCTGGCGCGTGTAGGAATGGATGGCCACGATCACCGTGTCCGGGCGCCGCGCGGCCAGCCCGGCCAGCGCGGCGTGGTAGGGCCGGTGGAAAAGGTCGAGCCGGCGCTCCACCTCCGCCGCGTCGGCGCGGCGGTTCGCCGGGATGATCGTGCCGTCGTAGAGCTTCATCAGAAGCGTCGGATCGTCCTCGCCGCGGTTGGGATCGATCACGAGGCGCGAGAAGTTCGACAGGATCGCGGGCGCGCCCAGCGCGTCGGCCAGCGCGCGCGAGAGCCCCGCGGCGCCGGGGTCGTAGGCGATGTGGCGCGCCATCTCCTCGGCGGGCAGGCCCAGGCAGCCGCCATTCACGCTTTCGGGCACCGTGTTCGCCGCGTGATCGCAGGTCACGAGCCAGCGGCTCTCCCTCGCCGCGCCATGAACATGGAAGGGATGATATGTCATTTCCGCGTCACCTTGCCGGGCCATTGCATAGGACAGTTGCGGGCGGAAGTGAAATGCCCATGATGCGCCGCGACGCGACGGGCATGCCCGGCCCGGTCCGGTTGAAGGAAACCCCATGAGACGCCTGCGCAACGTCAAGATCGTCGCCACGCTTGGCCCGGCCTCGAGCGATCACGCCCGCATCCGCGCGCTGCACGAGGCCGGCGCCGACGTGTTCCGCCTCAACATGAGCCACGGCACCCACGAGGAGATCGCGGAGCGTCACCGCATCATCCGGCAGGTGGAAAAGGAGCTCGACAGCCCCATCGGGATCCTCGCCGACCTGCAGGGGCCGAAGCTGCGGGTCGGGACCTTCGCGGACGGCGAGGTCGAGCTTGCCGAGGGCGCGCGGTTTCGCCTCGACCTCGACGCGGCGGAGGGCGACGCCACGCGGGTGCGGCTGCCGCATCCCGAGATCTTCGCCGCGCTCGAACCGGGCGCGCAGCTTCTCGTGGATGACGGCAAGGTGCGCCTCCGGGTCGAGGATTGCGGCGCGGATTTCGCCGACTGCACGGTGATCACCGGCGGCACGGTCTCGAACCGCAAGGGCGTCAACGTGCCCGACGTGGTGCTGCCCCTGGCCGCGCTGTCCGACAAGGATCGGGCCGACCTGGAATTCGTCTGCGCGCTCGGCGTCGACTGGCTCGCGCTGTCCTTCGTGCAGCGCCCCGAGGACGTGATCGAGGCGCGGCAGCTCGTCCAGGGCCGCGCGGCGGTGCTGTCGAAGATCGAGAAACCCGCCGCGGTGCGCTGCATCGACGACATCATCGCCGCCTCGGACGGGATCATGGTGGCGCGGGGCGATCTGGGCGTGGAACTGCCGGTGCAGAACGTGCCGCCGATCCAGAAGCGGATCGTCCGCAAGTGCCGCGCCGCCGCGAAACCCGTGATCGTGGCCACGCAGATGCTGGAAAGCATGATCGAAAGCCCGATGCCCACGCGCGCCGAGGTCTCGGACGTTGCCACCGCGATCTACGAGGGGGCGGACGCCATCATGCTCTCGGCGGAGAGCGCGGCGGGGCAGTACCCGGTGGAGGCGGTGACGACAATGGACGCGGTCGCCCGCGAGGTGGAAAGCGATCCGACCTACACCGAGATCATAGAAGCCTCCCGGGTGGCCCGGCGCGAAAGCATCGCCGACGGCATCGTCGCGGCGGCGCGCGAGATCGCGGAGACCACCGAGATCAAGGCCATCGCCTGTTTCACCCAGTCGGGCACCACCGCGCTTCTGATCGCGCGCGAGCGTCCGCGCGTGCCGATCATCGCCATGACGAACCTGCGCGGCGTGGCGCGGCGCCTCGCGCTGACCTGGGGGACGCATTGCGTGATGACGGCCGAGCTCCACCGTTTCAAGCAGGCCGTCGTGAATGCCGCGCGCGCGGCGCGGGCGGCCGGCTATGCCGACGGCGACGACCAGATCGTCGTCACCGCGGGCGTGCCGTTCAACGTCCCCGGCACCACGAACATCCTGCGCGTGGCGCCCTGCGACGAGCGTTTGATCTACAAGTCCGATCCGGAGTAGCCTTCCCCTGCGGAAAGCCAGCGGAGGCGCGCGCCATGGACGCCGACACGGCGTTGGTCATCGGGCTTGGAATCGGGGTGTTCGCCATTCCGGCCATGGTCTCGGCCTATTCGGAAAGGCGCGTGTCGCGCGTGGCCATGCTCGCCCTGCTGGGGGCGGGCGGGCTCGTGGTCTGGGCGCTCGCGCAGAAGCCGGGCGGCTACAGGCTGGCCGACGTGCCCGAGGCGGTGATCGCCGTCATCGGCCGGGTGCTTCAGTAGCCCTTGCCAGCGGCGCGCGCGGCCTGTAAAAGGCGCGCTCGCACCGCGCGGCCGGCCGGAACGGCATGCCGAGTCGCGCGCTCACCGACCCTGAAGGAGACGGAAATGCCGAAGCTCAAGACGAAGTCGAGCTGCAAGAAGCGGTTCAAGGTGACGGCCTCGGGCCGGATCAAGTTCCAGCCGGCGGGCAAGCGCCACGGGATGATCAAGCGGACGAACAAGTTCATCCGCAACGCCCGCGGCACGGACGTGATGTCGAAGGCTGACGAGCAGATCGTCAAGCCGATGATGCCCTACCAGCGCTGAGGAGGATTCGGGATGTCGAGAGTCAAGGGCGGAACCGTCACCCACGCGCGCCACAAAAAGGTCATCAAGGCCGCAAAGGGCTATTACGGCCGGCGCAAGAACACCTTCAAGGTGGCCAAGCAGGCCGTCGACAAGGCCAACCAGTACGCCACCCGCGACCGCAGGAACCGCAAGCGCAGCTTCCGCGCGCTCTGGATCCAGCGGATCAACGCCGCGGTGCGCGCCCATGACGAGGCGCTGACCTACTCGCGCTTCATCGACGGGCTGAACCGCGCCGGGGTCGAGGTGGACCGCAAGGTGCTCGCCGATCTCGCCGTGCGCGAGCCGCAGGCCTTCGGCGCCATCGTCGAGAAGGCCAAGGGCGCGCTGGCGGCCTGATCGCCGCGGGAGGAAAGGCGACGCACCGCCCGTAACGCACGGGCAACAAACTGGTGCCATGATCGGGGCGCAGGCTTTCACAGGCCCGCGCCCCTTTGCTATGGAACGCGCAGGGCAGGGAAGCCGGACAACGAAACCGGTGCGTCCGGCCGCACGCGGTCACCGCCGCGACGGCTGGCAGGAGCAGGCATCAGATGCCGAATTATTCGGTCTGGGCGCTTGGCGCGTCCAACATCACGGTCAGCGGCGGCAAGTCGCTCAGCGGCGTCACCCAGGGCGACGGCACGCATCTGGTGGGCGAGACGATCCGCCTCGATTCGCGCGCCTGGCAGGAAACGCGCATCGGCGACAACGACACCACCTTCGACGACAACGACGGCAACCAGGTCCTGCGCGGGAACCAGAGTTTCGACGGCACGTCCTATTCCAACAACACGGTGGTGGAGGGCGAGTATCGCCTCACCCTGCGCAACGAGGCGACCGGCGAGGAATGGGACGTCGTCGGCTACAACATCAACGAGCCGGGGCAGTCGCCCGCCTATGGCACGGTCGAGGGGCTGGCCTTCGTCGGCGATCCCGGGGCCTTCCCGCCCGCCGGGGTCGATCTGCGCGTGGTCGGCGCCTTCGAGGGGCCGGGCTTCGCCGGGGAGCCCACGACCGAGGCCGGCGACCTGGTCTCGCCGATCTGCTTCGCCGCCGGCACCCGGATCGCCACCCCCGACGGGGAGGTTCCCGTCGAGAAGCTGCGGCCCGGCGATCCGGTGCGCACCGCGGCGGGGCAGGTGCGCCCGCTGCGGCTTTGCCTGTCGCGATGCGTTCGGCCCGAGGCCTTCGCGCAGGAGCCGCGCCTGCGCCCCGTGCGGATCGAGGCCGGTGCGCTCGGCGGCGGCCTGCCGCACCGGACGCTGCGCGTCTCGCGACAGCACCGGATGCTCGTCACCTCGCCGATCGTCCGGCGCATGTTCGGAACATCCGAGGTCCTGATCCCGGCCGTGCGCCTGCTCGGCCTGCCCGGCATCCGCAGCGAGACGCCCGCCGGGGCGCTGACCTATGTCCACCTGGTGCTCGACCGTCACGAGGTGATCCTGGCCGAGGGGGCTCCGAGCGAAACGCTCTTGCTGGGGCCCGAGGCCGCGCGCCGGCTGGAACCGGCGGCGCTGCGGGAGCTCGAGCTCATGTTCCCGGGCGTCACCGTCACGCGTCTGTGCGATCCGGCGCGCCCGATCCCCGCCGGTCACCGCCAGCGCGGCCTCGTGCGGCGGCATCGCCGGAACGGCATGGCGCTGACGGGCCTGCCCGCCTGAGCCGCTTGCGCCGCCGCGGACCGCCCGCTAGGTAGACCGCGCAATTCCCGGGGGGCGGCATGGACGATCTGCGCGAGACATACCTCAACGCCATCGCGGAAGCGGCTGACGAAGCCGCGCTCGAGGCGCTGCGCGTCCAGGCCCTGGGCAAGAAGGGCGAGATCAGCCTGAAGATGCGCGAGCTGGGCAAGATGAGCCCCGAGGAGCGCCAGGTCGCGGGCCCGGCGCTCAACGCGCTGAAGGACGAGATCAACGCGGCGCTGGCCGCCAAGAAGGCCGCGCTCGCCGACGCCGCGCTCGACGAGCGGCTGCGCGCGGAATGGCTCGACGTGACGCTGCCCGCCCGCACCCGGCGGCACGGCACGATCCACCCGATCGGCCAGGTGACCGAGGAGGTCACCGCCATCTTCGCCGACATGGGCTTCTCGGTGGCCGAGGGCCCGCAGGTGGAAAGCGACTGGCACAATTTCGACGCGCTCAACATCCCAGGCCACCATCCCGCGCGGGCGGAGATGGATACCTTCTACATGCACCGCGCCGAGGGCGACGACCGACCCCCCCACGTGCTGCGCACTCACACCTCGCCGGTCCAGATCCGGGCGATGGAGATGGCGGGCGCGCCGCTCCGGGTGATCTGCCCGGGGCGCGTCTACCGTGCCGACTACGACCAGACACACACGCCCATGTTCCACCAGGTGGAGGGGCTCGCGATCGACCGCGACATCTCCATGGCGAACCTCAAATGGGTGCTGGAGGAGTTCGTGCGCGCCTTCTTCGAGGTGGAGGAGGTGGAGCTGCGCTTCCGCGCCTCGCACTTCCCGTTCACCGAGCCCTCGGCGGAGGTGGACATCCGCTGCTCCTGGGAAGGCGGCCAGCTCAAGGTCGGAGAGGGCGACGACTGGCTGGAGATCCTCGGGAGCGGCATGGTCCACCCCAAGGTGCTGATGGCCGGCAACATCGACCCGGCCTACTGGCAGGGCTTCGCCTTCGGCATGGGCATCGACCGCATCGCCATGCTGAAATACGGCATCCCCGACCTGCGGGCCTTCTTCGACAGCGACCTGCGCTGGCTCCGCCACTACGGCTTTGCCGCGCTCGACGTGCCGACGCTGCATGGCGGATTGAGCCGGTAAGGCGGGCTCGTTTCACCGCGGAACGTCGCGCGCTTCGGCTTCCTGAATTAACCCTCTGTTAGCACATTCCCGCGACGGTGATGGCGACGGTTGTCGCATCCGCCTGACGATCGCGCCGTCATGTCTTGTTGCGCCATGAGCCGAGGGAAAGATGAACTGGACCAGAATACTTGTCGCCGTGCCGTTCCTTGTCGCTGCCTGCACGGAGGTTACCAAGGTTCCGGTTCCCACGGCCGGCAGTCGTGCCGACGCGAACGTCGTGTTGTCTTACCAGCAATCCTCCTACGAGATGGTCACGCCCGACTGGGAGGCCGCACAAGGGTCCGCGGATGCGCGCTGCCGCGCATGGGGCTACAGGAAAGCCGAGCCGTTCGAAGGCACCAACACGCAGTGCCAGGCTTTCGACGGTTGGGGCAATTGCATGATGTCGACGGTATCCAGAACCTACCAGTGCCTCGGGCGCGGATAACGCGCCGCATCGCGGTCACAGCTGGGGCGCGGCGTTGCCGCTGGGCACCCCGCGACCGCGGCGAGACGCCCGGACGCGGAACGGCAAGGCCCGGCTTTCCGGCCGGTGTCCCGCTCCGACCGGCTCATCCCCGCATCACGTGCGCCGGCGTCGGCGTCGCGTCCTTCGAGGAACGTGCAACAGGGTCGCGATGGGGCGGGACATGAACCCGACCGCGTTGAGAGGGGCTGAAACCGGGCGATGACGCACGGGGCGAGGTCCGGTATCCTGCCGACCCATGCATACTGCCCTTCGCGCCTTCGCGGTCCTAGCCGTCCTTGCGGCACCGTTCCCTGCCAATGCGGAGATCGTGCCGGAGCGCGAGGACTGCATGCGCCCCTCGCCCGGCCTCGTCGCCGGGCTGTTCGACTGGATCGGGGCGGCGTCGGGCTACGAGGTGGCCGGGGTGAAGACGGACCCGCCGGCCATCTTCTTCTGTGACGAGGGCGACGTGCTGGACTATCCCGGCGGCAACGCGCTCGTGGAGCCCGGGGAGCGCGGTGTCTACGACTACGAGGCCCGGGTGATCTATCTCGTGGGGCCATGGGATCCCGCAAACTTGCGACAGCGCTCCGTCCTGCTGCACGAGCTCGTCCACGACGTGCAGTTCGCCAACCGCGCCTGGCAGTGCCCCAACGCCACGGAGTGGGAAGCCTACAAGCTGCAGGAAGCATGGATGGCCGAGCAGGGCCTCGTGGCGGAATTCGACTGGCTTCAGATCTGGTTCTGGTCGAAATGCGGGCAAACCCCGCACCCCTGACGCGGCGCGCCGGCGCGCTACCCTCCCTATATGCGCATTCTTCTCGCAATCGGCGTCGTCGTGCTCGTGATCCTGGGAAATGTCGGGCTCTGGACGTCGCCCCACGTGCCGCCGGAACTGAAGGCGGAGCTGACGCGGATCAACGTCCTGGCCTGGGCCGTCGTGCTTCTGCCGGCCGGCGCGGTGGCGCTCTGGCTGCGTGCGCACCGGCGCGACCGACAGGACCGGGCCGCCAGGGACGACGGACAGGCGCCGAAAAGACAGTGACGCCGCCCGCCCCCCGCGCCGCGGCGCGTGCCCCTTGACGCGGCGCACCGGCCGGCCCCCGCGCCCGCCGCACGCGGACCATGCTTGACCCGGGTCCCGGCCCGCGCCAAGGGGGGCCGGTCCGCACGACACCGGAGGCGCCATGACCCGCACGCTCACCATCGCCGCCGCGCAATGCGCGAGCCATATCGGCGATCTCGAGGCCAATTTCGCCGAGCATCGCCGCTGGGTCGAAGAGGCCCGCGCGGCGGGGGCGGAGCTTCTGGTCTTCCCCGAGCTCAGCCTCGTCGGGCATTACGGGGCCGAGCGGCTTCTCGACATCACCATGAAACGAGACGACCCCCGCCTGCTGGAGCTGAGCCGCGCCGCGGGCGACATGATCGTGGTCGCCGGTTTCATCGAGGAGGGGCCGGCGGCGCAGTTCTACAACGCGGCGGGCGTCTACAGGGGCGGGCGCTGCATCTACCTGCACCGCAAGATCAACCTGCCCTCCTACGGCAAGCTGATCGAGACGAAGTACTACGCGCAGGGCCGCTTCGTGGACACCCATGCCATCGACGAGGACTGGCGGCTGGGGCTGCTCATCTGCGCCGATCTGTGGAACCCGGCACTGACGCATCTTGCGTTCCTGCATGGCGCGACGCTCCTCGTCTCGCCGATCTCGTCCGGCGTGGAAGCCGTGGGCGAGGGCTTCGACAACCCGGCGGGCTGGGCGGCCACAATGCATTTCTACTCGATGATGTACGGCGCACCCTCGGTCATGGTGAACCGCGTGGGCCCCGAGCTCGACCTGACCTTCTGGGGCGGCTCGCGCATCCTCGGGCCTTTCGGCGAGGCGCTCGCCGTGGCGGGATCCGAGCCCGAACTCATCACCGCCGAGGTCGACTACGGCGAGGTGCGCCGCGCCCGGGCGCTTCTGCCCACGGTGCGCGACAGCAACATCGGCCTCGTCGCGCGCGAGACCGACCGCCTGCTCGACCGGCTTGGCGTGCCGGACATCATCCGCGAAGAGGATTGAGGGCGCGGTCTCGGACCTCGCTGGATGCGGGAGACCGCCCTCCCCTCGAACACGAAAGGCCGGCGGCATGAACGAACGCAGGGGCGTCAAGACCGGTGGGACCGCGCCGCGCAACATGCCGGCCGCCTTCGGGGGTGGCGCGGTGATCGGCATCCTCGGCGGGCTGATCGGCCTCGGCGGGGCGGAGTTCCGGCTTCCCCTGCTGATCGGCCTGTTCCGGTTCGCCGCCCTCGAAGCGGTCATTCTCAACAAGGCCGTCAGCCTTATCGTCGTGGCGAGCGCCCTTCCGTTCCGGGCCGGGTCGGTGCCCTTCGCGGAGATCGCGGCCAACTGGCCGATCGTCGTCAACCTCCTGGCCGGCAGTCTGGCGGGCGCCTGGCTCGGTGCGGGGTGGGCGACGCGGCTGCGCTCCGAAACGCTTTACCGGGTGCTCGCCGTGCTGCTCGTGCTGATCGCGGGAGTGCTGCTTCTGGGCCATGATCCGTCGGCGCGGGGCCCCCTCCTTTCTGGGCCGCCGCTGATGGCCGCCGGCCTCGCGGCGGGTTTCGGCATCGGGGCCGTGGCGTCGCTGATGGGGGTCGCCGGTGGCGAGCTTCTGATCCCGACGCTTGTGCTGCTCTTCGGGGCCGACGTGAGGCTGGCCGGATCGCTCTCGCTCGTCGTCAGCCTGCCGACGATGCTGATGGGGTTCGCTCGCTACAGCCGGGACCGCAGCTTCGCCGTCCTCGGGCGGAACAAGGGCTTCCTTCTGTGGATGGCCGCCGGGTCGATCCTCGGCACGTTTCTCGGCGGCCTTCTCCTCGGGATCGTCCCCGGCAGCGTGCTTCTTCCGGTGCTGGCGGCCATCCTGCTCCTCTCCGCGGTCAAGGTGTGGCGCCACGGGTAGAGCGAACGCGAGTGGCCCAGGCCGGGCGCGCCGGCCGCGGGCGGGTAGCGCCCCTTCCCCCCCGCCGGCGGATGGGCTATGCCCGCCCGCGACCGCGCGGGATCCGAGGGACGCTTCACGATGAAATTCACGCTCTCCTGGCTCAAGGACCATCTCGAGACCACGGCCACGGTGGCCGAGATCGCCGAGGCGCTCACCGATCTCGGGCTCGAGGTCGAGGAGGTTTCGGACCCGGCGACGCGGCTGGCCGGGTTCACGCTCGGCCATGTTCTCTCGGCCGAGCAGCACCCAGACGCCGACCGCCTTCGGGTCTGCCGGGTGCAGACCGACCTGGGCGAGAAGCAGATCATCTGCGGTGCGCCCAACGCGCGCGCCGGCATCGCCGTGGTGGTGGCCCATCCCGGCACCTACGTCCCCGGCATCGACACCACGATCCAGGTGGGCAAGATCCGCGGCGTCGAGAGCGAGGGCATGATGTGCTCCGAGCGCGAGATGGAACTCTCCGACGAGCATGACGGCATCATCGAGCTTTCCTCGGGCGAGGTGGGCGAGAGCTTCGCCGACTGGCTTGCCGCGCATGATCCGGCGAAGGTGGACCCGGTGATCGAGATCGCCATCACGCCCAACCGCTCCGACGCGCTGGGCGTGCGCGGCATCGCGCGCGACCTGGCCGCCCGGGGGCTGGGGCGTCTTCGCGAGCGCGTCATCGACCCGGTTCCGGGCGAGTTCCCGTCGCCCATCGGCGTGCGGATCGAAAAGGATACGCTGGATGGCTGCCCGCTTTTCGCGGGTCGCGTGATCCGGGGCGTGAAGAACGGGCCGTCGCCCGCCTGGCTTCAGGCGCGCCTGCGCGCCATCGGGCTGCGCCCGATCTCGGCCCTGGTGGATATCACCAACTTCTTCACCTTCGACGCGAACCGCCCGCTGCACGTCTTCGACGCCGACAAGGTGACGGGCGACCTGCGGGTCCACCGCGCCCGGGGCGGCGAGACGCTGACCGCGCTCGACGAGAAGACCTACACCCTGCCCGCCGGCGCGATGGTGATCTCCGACGACGCCGGCCCGGAAAGCATCGCCGGCATCATGGGCGGCACGGCGACCGGCTGCACCGAGGAAACGGTGAACGTGTTCGTCGAAAGCGCCTTCTGGGATCACGTGCAGATCGCCTCGGCCGGGCGCGCGCTCAGGATCAACTCCGACGCGCGCTACCGCTTCGAGCGCGGCGTGGATCCCGAGTTCACGCTGCCGGGGCTCGAGGCCGCGACGCGGATGATCGTGGATCTTTGCGGCGGTGCGCCGTCCGGGGTGGTCGTGGCGGGCGAGGTTCCCGATCACGCCCGCGCCTACCGTCTCGACCCGGATCGCGTACGCTCCCTCGTGGGGATGGAGATTTCCGAAGCGCAGCAGCGCCAGACCCTGACCGCGCTCGGCTTCCGGCTGGACGGCGACATGGCGCATGTGCCGCCCTGGCGTCCCGACGTCGGCGGCGAGGCCGACCTCGTGGAGGAGGTGGCGCGCGTGGCCAGCCTCACGAAACTCGAGGGCAAGCCGCTGCCACGCCCCGCCGCGCGGGTGACGAAGCCTGTGCTCACGCCGCTTCAGCGCCGGGAACAGGCCGCGCGCCGGGCCATGGCCGCGCTCGGCTACAACGAATGCGTGACCTACAGCTTCATCGACCGGGAGGCCGCGCGCCTCTTCGGCGGGGGCGGCGACGGCACGCGGCTGGAAAACCCGATCTCCTCCGAGATGAGCCACATGCGTCCCGATCTGCTGCCGGGCCTCTTGCGGGCGGCCGCCCGCAACCAGGCGCGCGGCTTCTCCGATCTGGCGCTCTTCGAGGTCGGACCGGCCTTCGGGGGCGGCGAGCCGGGGGAACAGCACCTGCAGGCGGCCGGGCTGCTCGTGGGGCGCACGGGCCCCAGGGACGTGCACGGCGAAAACCGCCCGGTGGACCTCTTCGACGCCAAGGCCGACGCCGAGGCCGTGCTGGCCGCGATCGGCGCCCCGGCCCGGATGCAGATCTTCCGGGACGGCGCGGGCTGGTGGCATCCGGGCCGGCACGGGCGGCTCTGCCTCGGGCCGAAGAAGACGCTGGGCGCCTTCGGGGAACTGCACCCCAAGGTCCTTGAGACGCTCGACATCAAGGGGCCTGCGGTCGCCTTCACGGTCTGGCCCTCCGAGGTGCCCCAGCCGCGCAGGGCGGGCGCCGCACGGCCGGCGCTGCACCTTCACGACCTGCAGGCGGTGGAGCGCGATTTCGCCTTCGTGGTCGACGAGAGCGTCGCCGCGGGGGATCTCGTGACCGCGGCGCAGGGGGCCGACAAGACGCTGATTTCCGAGGTGCGCGTCTTCGACGAGTTCTCGGGCCCGAAGGCCGAGGCGCAGATGGGCGCGGGCAAGAAGTCCGTTGCGCTGACCGTGCGGCTGCAACCCTTCGAGAAGACGCTCAAGGACGCCGAGATCGAGTCGGTGGCCCGGCGCATCGTCGAGAAGGTGGCCAAGGCCACGGGCGGCACGCTGCGCAGCTGAGCCGCCCGCGCGGGTGGCCCGCGGCGCGCTTTCATGCTTTGATGCCCGGGCGATCCACGCAGCGCGAGACCGCCCGGGAGGGGATGTTCATGTTCAGCGACCGGACCGACGCCGGTGAAAGGCTGGCCGACGCCGTGGCGAAGGCAGAACCGGCCCATCCGGTCGTGCTCGCCCTGCCGCGGGGCGGGGTGCCGGTGGCCCTGCCCGTGGCCCGCGCGCTCGACGCGCCGCTCGACCTGCTGCTCGTGCGCAAGATCGGCATGCCCGGCCAGCCCGAACTCGCCGCCGGCGCGCTGGTCGAGGGCGACCCGCCGGAGGCGGTCTACAACGCGGAGATCCTGCGCCTCTCCGGGCTGTCGGAGGACGATTTCGCGAAGCAGGTCGCGGAAAAGACCGAGGAGATCGCCGAACGCCGGCGGCTCTGGCTGGAAGACCGCGCGCCGGTCCCGCTGGAGGGCCGCACCGCGGTGGTCGTGGACGACGGCATCGCGACGGGCGCGACCGTGCGCGCGGCGTTGAGCGGACTGCGCGCCCGGGGGCCGGGATCGGTCTGGCTTGCCGTGCCGGTGGCGCCCGCGGACACGCTGCGGGCGCTCCGGCCGCTCGCCGACCGGGTGATCTGCCTTTCGACGCCCGCGGATTTCCAGGCCGTCGGGCTTCACTACCGGCGGTTCGGGCAGGTTTCCGACGCCGAGGTTGCGGAGCTGATGCGGCAGGACGACAGCGAAGAGTGAACGAGAACGGAGGCGAACGGATGCTCAATGTCCATCTTTCCGGCGAGATCCATACCGACTGGCGCGACCGCATCGTCGACGCCGCGCGGGGGCTCGACGTGTCTTTCACCGCACCCGTGACCGACCACGCGGCGAGCGACGATTGCGGCGTGGCGATCCTCGGCGCGGAGCCCAACAAGTTCTGGCACGACCGCAAGGGCGCGATGCTGAACGCGATCCGGACGCGCACCGAGATCGAGCGGGCGGATGTCGTGGTGGTGCGCTTCGGCGACAAGTACAAGCAATGGAACGCCGCCTTCGACGCGGGCTATGCCGCGGCGCTCGGCAAGCCGCTCGTGATCCTGCAGCCGCCCGAGCACGATCACGCGCTCAAGGAGGTGGACGCCGCCGCCCTCGCCGTGGCGCGCGAACCCGAGCAGGTCGCGGACATCCTGCGCTACGTACTGACGGGACGCCTGCCGGGCTGACGGGCGTTCGGGAGCGGCCGCGCCTTCGGCGCGACGCTGTCCAGGCGGCTGCCTTCGTCAGCCGCGGCCTCCGGCGGGAGTATTTGGGCCAAGAAGAAGGTCAAGGACCGTCCGTCCTCACTCCGCCGCCCCGCGCCCGCTGTCGGGCGCGAGCGCCGCGATGGCGTCGTGCTGCGAAAGGAATACCCGGCCGGTCAGGTCGTGCAGGAAATGGCTGCGCCTGAGGCGGTCCATCACCGGGCCCTTCACCTCGCTCAGATGGAGCTTGATCCCGAGGCTCGCCAGGCGGTCGTTGATGGCCTCGAGGCTTTCGAGCGCGCTCATGTCCACCGCGTTCACCGCCGAGAACATCAGCACGACGTGGCGGATCGCGTCGTCGCCCACGACCCGGTCGTAGACATGGTCCTGGAGAAACGCGGCGTTGGCGAAATAGAGGCTTTCGTCCACGCGAAGCGTGACGATCGAGGGATGCGTTTCGACCTCGTGGCGCAGGATGTTGCGGAAATGCTGGGTGCCGGGCACGCGGCCCACCTCGGCCACGTGCGGGCGCGAGGTCTTGTAGAGGTGGAGCGCCACCGAGATCACCACGCCCGCGGAGACGCCGATCTCGACCCCGAGGCCGAGGGTGAGCAGGATGGTGGCGGCGACGGCGGCGAAATCCACCTTCGAATAGCCCCAGGCCTTTCGCAGGATCGACAGGTCCACGAGGCTGAGCACTGCCACGATGATCGTCGCGGCGAGCGTGGCCTTGGGCAGGAAGTAGAGCAGCGGCGTGAGCAGCAGCGCGGCGAGAAGGATGCCCACGGCCGTGAACGCTCCCGCCGCGGGCGTCTCGGCGCCCGCGTCGAAGTTCACCACGGAGCGCGCGAAGCCGCCGGTGACCGGGTAGCCGCCGGAGAAGGCCGCGGCGAGGTTCGCGGTGCCGAGTCCGACCAGTTCCTGGTCGGGCAGGATCCTCTGCCGGCGCTTGGCGGCCAGGGTCTGCGCGACCGAGACGGATTCCACGAAGCCGATGATCGAGATCAGCAGTGCGGGGACGAGCAGTTGGCCCAGCAACTCCGCGTCGAGCATGGGCACGGTCAGGGGCGGCACCCCGGTGGGCACCTCGCCCACGATCGCGACCCCGCGCGTGTCGAGGCCGAACCCCCAGACAAGGAGCGTGGTGACCGCGACGGCGGCGACGGGACCGGCCTTGGCCAGCACGCCCGCGAGGCGGGGGCCGAGGCCGGCGCGGGCCAGAAACGGCCGCAGCCCCTTGCGGACCCAGAAGAGGAACCCGGTGGCCGCCGCGCCGATGGCGAGGGTGTAGGGATTGGTGTTGCCCAGGTGAGCGAGAAGCGAGCCCGCCGTTTCGACCAGCGTGTGGCCTTGCGCCTCGATCCCGAGAATGTGCTTGAGCTGTGAGGCCGCGATCAGGATCCCGCTCGCCGTGATGAAGCCCGCGATCACCGGATGCGACAGGAAATTGGCCAGGAAGCCGAGGCGCAGCACGCCCATCACGGTGAGGATCGCGCCCGAGAGGAACGCGAGCGTGATCGCTGCGGCGGCGTATTCCGCGGGATCCTGAAGCCCCAGGTTGCCGATCGCCGCTGCGGTCATCAGCGACACGACCGCGACGGGCCCGACCGCGAGGGCCCGCGAGGTGCCGAAGATCGCGTAGGCCACGAGCGGCAGGATCGAGGCGTAAAGGCCCATCTCGGGCGGCAGCCCGGCGAGCAGCGCATAGGCGAGCGACTGGGGAATGAGCATGATGGTCACGATGACCGCCGCCACCAGGTCGGAGGTGAGCGTCTCGCGGTCGTAGTGTCGCGACCAGTCGAGGATCGGCAGATGGCGTGCTAACGCGGCGCGGGCGGGTCGTGCCATGGGGTCCTCCGGAGGCCGGCTTGGTGCCGTATATATTCAGAAAGCGGAATAGGTAAAGCCCCCTCACCGCGTCGTGAGCAGAACCGCCTCCACGCGCCGGTTCGCCTCGCGTCCCTCCGCCGTCAGGTTGCTCGCCCGCGGCGCGAGATAGCCCGTGCCTTCCGCGCCCAGTCTCGCCGGATCGACGCCATACGTCTCGACGAGCCGGGTTCTGACCGCCTCGGCCCGCCGGCGCGAGAGCCCGATATTGGCGTCGAGGTCGCCGACCGCGTCGGTGTGACCCACCAGCACGACGCGTGCGTCCGGATTTTGTCGCAAATACGCCGCGAGCGCCGCGAGCGAGGCGAAAGGACCCGGGCCGAGCGCGATCGCGCCGCTTTCGAAGGCGAGATCGTCGAGCACGGCGTGGCCCGCCCGCTCCAGCGCCTCGCCCAGCGGGGTGCCGGGCCCGACAGGCGCGGCGGCGGGACCGCCCGATGCCTGCAGGCGGCCATCGGTTCCCGACGCGACATGCACGATCTGGAGAAAGCCGCCCGACGGCGAGCGGCTCGCGAGGAGCGAGACGAAATCCGCCGCGTCGCCCTCCGTCGCCCGGATCGCCGAAAGAACGCGATAGCGCGAGAGATCGACATGCATGGCCGGCGCCGGCAGTACCTCGATCGCGTGACGGAAGTCGAACCCGCCGCAGGCGGTGTCCCGGCACTCGAAGACGATCTCGAAGCCCGCCGCGCGAAGCTGCTCGCGCAGCGGCGCGATGATCTGCAGCGTGGTGCGTCCGGGGCCGGGCAGGCGCCAGGCCTGCCGCGTCACCCGGCCCTCGGCCGTGATCGAAGGCACCCCCGCGCCGTCCCAGGCCGCAACCGGCAGCGCGTGGCTGCCCGCGACGCTCGTCTCCTCGGCCTGCAGGCGGGCCGTGTCGGGCAGGACGAACTCCACCGCCGCGGCGACCGGCGCGGCAAGCAGGAGGCCCGCCAGCGCCAGCGCCAAGGCGCTAGCGCGCCTGCGCGTGATACTCATCGTTGGGGCGCATGTCGGTGGCACTGGCCAGCCGGTTGGTCATGTTGAAGAAGGCGGCGACCGACGCGATGTCCCAGATGTCGCGGTCCGAGAACCCTTGCGCCCGCAGCCCGTCGCGGTCGATCTCCTCGATCTCGGCGCTGGCGCGGGTCATCTTCTCGGCGAAGGCGAGCATCGCGCGCTGGCGCGGCGGCAGATCGGCCACGCGCCAGTTCATCACCAGCGTCTCGCCGAGTTTCGGGTCGCCCGAAAGCTGCCGGACCGCGGCGCCGTGGGCCGTCAGGCAGTAGAAGCAGCGGTTCACCGCCGAGACCACGACGGCGATCATCTCGCGCTCGAGCTTCGTCAGGGCCGAGTCGCCCAGCATCAGGTCGTTGTACATCGCGCTGAACGCGTCGAGCTTGGCCGTGTCGAAGGCGTAGGCACGCAGCACGTTCGGCACGAAGCCGAGCTTCTCTTCGCAGACGGCGAAGTATTTCGCCGTGGGCCCGGGCAGCGGGTCGGCCTCGGGCAGGTCGAGCGCGGTGGGGCGTCGGGTGTCCGTCATGCGGCGTCCTCCCCGGTCAGGATGCGGTAGTGATAGCCGCCCGCGGGCGTCATGCCCAGTGCCGCGTAGAGCGCGTTGCCGGGGGCGTTGTCGCGGGTGACGAGGGCGGCGACATGCGCCGCGCCCTGCGCCGCGGCCCACAGCGCGGCGGCGCGCATCATCCAGCCGGCCACGCCCTGCCGGCGATGGTGGGCCAGCACCTCGAGGGCGTGCACCATGGCCACCCTGTCGTGGACGCCGACATAGGCCGCCCCCGCGGGACTGTCGTTCCACCGGCCGAGGATGCCCGTCCGGGCGCAGTCGGCGCGTTCCATCACCGCCTGCCGGGCCGGGCCGATGCCGGCCTCCGTCCAGATCTCGCGCATGATCTGCAAGGGTTCCCAGATCGTGAGGGCAGTCACGCGCGGCAGGGGGCGGTCGGTAAGCCTCGCGATCTCGCACAGATAGATCGTCGTCGGGTCGATGAGGGCGTAGCCACGCCGCGCGAGCCGCGCGTCGAGCGCCGCATCGCCGGGCCGGATCATGAAGAGCGGCGTCTGTTCCAGCGCGCGCATCTCCGTCTCGGCGGCGTCAAGACAATCGTCGCCCGCCTCTCCGGCGACGGTGGCCGCGCTGACGCGCTTGCCGCCGCCCTGCCCGTCCCGGAGGGTCACCGGACCGATCCGCGTCACCGCCGCGGGGGGCCAGGTGGCCTCGGACACGGCGAGCAGATCGGCGGCGTCGGGCGTCTTCATGTCTCTTCCAGCAGGGCCGAAAGGCGCACCACGGCGCCGTCGATCCGGCCCGCGTCGGTGCCCCGAACGACGACGTTCACGCCATGCGCCCCGGCGCGGATGAACGGGTAGGAGCCGACCGAGAGATCGGGAAACTCGGCCGCGATCGTGCCCACCGCCGCGGCGATGTCGCCTTCTCCGCGCGCCACCGTCAGCGTCTGCGACAGGACGGGCGCCCCGCCGGTGATCGTGGGCAGGACGCTCGCCACCATCGCCTCGAAGATCTGGGGCACGCCCGCCATCACATGCACGTTGCCGATGGTGAAGCCGGGCGCGGCCGAGATCGGGTTCTCGATCAGCGTCGCGCCCTCCGGGATCCGCGCCATCCTGAGCCGCGCGTCGTTCACCTCCAGCCCCTGTGCGTCGTAATGGGCCTGCAGAAGCGCGCGGGCGTCCTCGCGCACGCCGATCGGAACGCCCATCGCCTCGGCCACCGCCTCCGCGGTGATGTCGTCGTGGGTGGGCCCGATGCCGCCCGAGGTGAAAAGGTGATCCACCGCCCCCGCAAGCGTCTGCACGGCCCCGACGATCGTCGCGTGATCGTCCGCGACCACCCGGGCCTCGCGCAGCGCCACCCCGGCGCGCGACAGCGCCTTCGCGAGATGGTGCATGTTCGAGTCGCGCGTTCTGCCCGACAGGATCTCGTCGCCGATCACGAGCATGGCGGCCGTGGGATTGGGCATGGGGCGCGTTCCTTGCGAGGCTTGCCGACCCGGTATAAGCGCCCGCCCATGCGCTTTCAAACCCCCCTCGTCCCCGCGACGCTGCTGCGCCGCTACAAGCGTTTCCTCGCCGATGCGCGGCTCGCCTGCGGGCGCGAGGTCACGGTGCATGTGTCGAATCCGGGCTCGATGATGGGCCTCGCGGAGCCGGGCAGGCGCATCTGGCTCGAGCCCGTGGACCACCCGCGCCGCAAGCTGAGCTGGGCCTGGCGCCTCGTGGAGGATGACGCGGGCGCCTTGATCGGGGTGGACACCGGCGCGGGCAACCGGCTGGCCCGCGCGGCGCTGGAGGCGGGCCTTGTCCCCGACCTTGCGGGCCACGACGAGATCCGCGCCGAGGTGCGCGCGGGACGATCGAGCCGCATCGACTTCCGCCTCTCCGCGCCGGGCGGGCCCGACACCTATGTGGAGGTGAAGAGCGTCACGCTTTCGCGCCGGGCCGGCGTCGCGGAGTTTCCCGACAGCGTGACCCGGCGCGGCGCGAAGCATCTGGCCGAGCTCTCGGCGCTGGCGGCGGCCGGCCACCGGGCGGTGATGCTCTACGTCGTGCAGCGCAGCGATGCGCGGCGCGTGACGCTGGCCGCCGATCTGGATCCGGACTACGCCCGTGCCTTCGCCGCGGCGCGGGCGGCGGGCGTCGAGGCGGTGGCGCTGGGCTGCCGGCTCTCTCCCGACGGGATCGCGCCCGCGGGTCCGCTGCCCTTCGACGTGCCTGCCGGCTGACCGGTCCCGCGGCCGTCACATTTTCGTCAGCACCCGGCGCCGCGCCGGCCCCGTGCGCGCCGGCACTGGCCCTTTCGGCACAAAGCCATTAATTACAGGCGCAAGGAGCGGCGCATGGAGCGAGACGTGAACCAGACCCATCATGGCCGGCTGACCCGTGACGGCATCCGCATCCACGAGGCGGCGGACTTCGCCGGGATGCGCGCGGCGGGCGCGCTCGCCGCGAAACTGCTCGACGAGGTGATCCCGATGATCGAACCCGGGGTCATGACCGGCGACATCGATGCCTTCATCGAGCGCCGGGTCGGGGAAGAGGGGGCGACCTCCGCCACCATCGGCTACAAGGGCTACCGCCACGCCTCCTGCATCAGCGTGAACCATGTCGTCTGCCACGGCATCCCCGGCGACAAGCGGCTGAAGGACGGCGACATCCTCAACATCGACGTCACCGTCATCCTCGACGGCTGGTTCGGCGACACGAGCCGCATGTTCGTGGCCGGGCGTCCCAGCCGCAAGGCAGAGCGCCTCATCGACGTGACCCACGACGCTCTGTTCGAGGGCATCGCCGCGGTGAAGCCCGGCAATACCTTCGGCGATATCGGCCATGCCATCCAGAGCTTCGTGGAGGGCAACCGCATGTCGGTGGTGCGCGATTTCTGCGGCCATGGCCTCGGGCGCGTCTTTCACGCCCCGCCCAACGTCCTGCACTACGGCCGCCCCGGCACGGGGCCCGTTCTGGAAGAGGGCATGTTCTTCACGATCGAGCCGATGGTAAACCTCGGCCGCCCCGAGACCAAGGTGCTGGCCGACGATTGGACCGCGGTGACCCGCGACAAGTCGCTCTCGGCGCAGTTCGAGCATTCCATCGGGGTGACGGCGGAGGGGGCGGAGATCTTCACCCTCTCTCCCGCGGGCCGGTTCCACCCGACCTATTCGCCCGACTGATCCCGCGTGTCTGGGCGATCCGCGCGCGCCTCCGCCGCCCGCCACTCGCGAAGGAAGATCGGCGTGCCGGCCTGGCTTGCAAGGATGTCGCCCATCAGCAGCGGCCCGGTGACGCGCCTGGGCGGCGCCGGGGCGGCACGTTCGGCCGCTTCGGACGTGAAGGGCACGGGGGCCCACCGCGCGAGTGTCGCCATCTTGCACCTCCATTGCGTGGCTTCGCACTTGCCTCGCCGGCCAGAGTGCCCCAGCTACGTCGCAGGACAAACAGGAGAATTGAATGTCGGACCTCACGCTTCTCGGGCTTTCGGGATCGCTTCGCAAGGGTGCGCTCAACCGCCGTCTCCTCGCAGAGGCGGTAACGCGTTTCCGACCGGCCACCTATCTCGAGGGCGATCTGCGCCTGCCCCTTTACGACGGCGACCTGGAAGAGGCCGAGGGCGTGCCCGAAGAGGTCACGCGCCTGGCCGAGCAGATCCGGACCGCCGACGCGGCCGTGATTTCCTCGCCCGAATACAACAAGGGCATCACCGGCGTTCTGAAGAACGCGCTCGACTGGATCAGCCGGGTCGAGGGACGGGTCCTGGCCGGCAAGCCCACCGCCGTCATCTCGGCCAACGCCGGGCGCACCGGCGGCGAGACCGGGCAATACATGCTTCGGGCCTGCCTCGTGCCGCATGGCGCGCGCGTGCTGACCGGCCCCCCCGTCCTTGTCGCCAATGGCGAGAAGGAATTCGACGATGACGGCCGGCTTGTGACGGAAAGCTACCAGAAGGCGCTCGACGGGCTGATGGCGTCGCTCCGCGAGGAGGCCGAGGCGCGGCGCGGCTAGCCCGCGCCGCCGCGCGGCAGGCTTCGTTCGGGGCGCAGGGCGTCGGGGATCGCGTCCTCCCTGCCCTCGAGCAGCAGGTCCGCCATCGCCTCTGCCGCCTTCGGCGCCATGCCGAAGCCGATCTTGAACCCGCCATTGGCGATGAACTGCCCGGGGTGCGCCGGGTGCGGGCCCAGCACGGGCGCCCGGCTGCGTGCGCGCGGGCGCAGACCCGCCCAACGCTCCATCACGCGCGCGCCGTGCAGGACCGGCACGGCGGCCGCGGCGCGTGCGATCACCTCGTCGAGCTGTTCGTCGGTCGAGACGGGATCCTCGTAGTCCCGCTCGGTGGTCGAGCCCACCGCGACCGTCCCGTCGGCGTGGGGCACGACGTGAAGCCCCTCCGCGTAGAGCTGCGGGCGGTCGCGCATGTCGAAGTTGAGCAGTGCCGCCTGTCCCTTCACACCGGTGCCGAAGCCGCCGCCGATCTCGGCGAGGCCGGCCGCGCCGGTCGCCCGGACCACCCGGCCGGCATCCGCGCCCTCGGCCGTGACCTCGCCGCCGCGCGCGACGATGGCGGCCGCCAGCGCCGCGCAGGCGCGGCGCGGATGCAGCCGGGCCGAGAGCGTGTCGCGCACCAGCCAGCCCGTGGGCGATGCGGGCGCCCAGCCGCGGGCCTCCGCCGCCGGGATCACCTCCCAGCCCGCGCGACCCTGCCAGTGCGCCGCGGCCCCGGCGGCCCGCTCGCGCGCCCGCGCCAGCGCCGCCGCGTCGGCCACTGGCTGAAGGCGACCCAGCCGGGCATAGCCCGGATCGATGCCGCCGGTGTCGCGGACCTCGGCCCAGAACGCTTCGGCCATGAGCAGGCTGTCGAGCTGGAAGGCCTTCAGCGCGTTCCAACCCTCGGGCGCATGCGGGGCGAGCGCGCCCACCACGCCGCCGCTCGCCCCCGCGCCCGGCCCGCCCGGGTCGATCACGCGCACCCGCGCGCCGCGACGGCAGCACGCCCAGGCCACCGAAAGCCCGAAGATCCCCGCCCCGCGCACCGTCACCTCTGGCGTTGTCATCCGGTCACCCCTTCGCCACTCTCGCCGCGTTCCGGGAAGGCTTAGGGCAAACGGCGATGAGCGACCAGTACGCGGGGCTGACATGGAAGGAAGGCGTGCCCGTCTCGGGCCGCTTCGACGATCCCTACTACTCCCTCGCCGACGGGCTGGCCGAGGCGCGCCACGTCTTTCTCGCCGGCAACGGGCTGCCCGGTCGCTTCGGCGCGGGGTTCCGCATCGCCGAGCTGGGCTTCGGAACCGGCCTGAACCTGCTGGCCGCGCTCGGTGCGTGGCGGCAAGGCGGCGGGCCCGGCCCGCTCAGCTACACGAGCTTCGAGGCCTTCCCGATGGCGGCGGCCGACATGGTGCGGGCGCAGGCGGCCTTCGGGGAGCTTGCGCCGCTCGCCGCGGAACTCGCGCCCTTCTGGCGGGACGGCGTCCGCCGGATCGAGCTGCCCGACCTTCACTTCACGCTGGTCGTCGGCGACGCGCGCCGCACGCTTCCCGACTGGACCGGCATGGCGGATGCGTGGTTCCTCGACGGCTTCGCGCCCGCGAGGAACCCCGAGCTGTGGGAGCCGGCGCTTCTGGCCGAGGTCGCCCGCCACACCGCGCCCGGCGGCACGGCGGCCACCTACACCGCCGCCGGGCATGTCCGCCGCGCCCTCGCCGCGGCGGGCTTCGAGGTGACCCGCGTGCCCGGGTTCGGCGCCAAGCGGCACATGACGCGAGCGCGGCGGCCGTGATCGAGCAGAACACCCGGCTCGGCATCGCGCTGATGGTGGCGACCACCTTCGTCTTCGCGGTGCAGGACGGAATCTCGCGTCACCTGGCCAGCGAGTACAACGTGCTGATGGTGGTGATGATCCGCTACTGGTTCTTCGCCGCCTTCGTGATCGCGCTGGCCTCGCGCAAGGCCGGGGGCGTGCGCGCCGCGGCGCGGACCCGGCAGCCGCGTCTCCAGGCGTTCCGCGGCGCGCTGCTGGCCGTCGAGATCTGCGTGATGGTGCTGGCCTTCACCCTGCTCGGCCTCGTGGAAAGCCATGCCGTCTTCACCTCCTACCCGCTTCTCATCGCGGCGCTCTCCGGGCCCGTCCTGGGCGAGCGGGTGGGCTGGCGGCGCTGGACGGCGATCGGGGTCGGCTTCGCGGGCGTGCTGATCATCCTGAAGCCGGGCTGGGGCGTCTTCGCCCCCGAGGCGGCTGTGCCGCTCCTCGCGGCCTTCCTCTTCGCGCTCTACGGGCTGCTCACGCGCTTTGCGGCGCGCGAGGACAGCGCCGCCACGAGCTTCTTCTGGACGGGCACCGTGGGCGCCGTGGTGATGACGGCCGCAGGCCTCTGGACGTGGGAGCCGATGAGCCGCCCTGACTGGGCGTGGATGGGCACGCTCTGCCTTACCGGCGCGCTCGGCCACTGGCTGCTCATCAAGTGCTACGAGGTGGCCGAGGCGAGCGCGGTGCAGCCCTTCGCCTATCTCCAGCTCGTCTTCGCCAGCGTCATCGGCATCGGCGTCTTCGGCGAGACGGTGGCGCCCAACGTGGCCATGGGTGCGGCGCTGGTGGTCGCGGCGGGGCTCTTCACGCTCTGGCGGGCGCGGCGGGCCGGCTGATCTCAACCCCCGAGCAGGGTGCGCCCCTTGAGCTCTTCGGAGAACGGAACGGGGTGCGGATCGCGGCCGAGGCGCGCGCGGTAGACAGGCAGGCTCTCGGTCACGCGCATGACGTAGTTGCGCGTTTCGGCGAAGGGGATCGCCTCGATCCAGTCCACCACGTCCACGGTGCCGAGGCGCGGATCGCCGTTTTCCTCGATCCAGCGGATCGGGCGCGAGGGCCCCGCGTTGTAGGCCGCCGCCACCAGCACCGGGTTGCCGTCGAAGCGCTCTACCAGTTCGGCCAGGTAGGCGGAGCCGAGCGTGGCGTTGTAGCGCCAGTCCGACAGCACACGGGCGAGCGAGAACTCGAGCCCGAGCGCGTCCGCCATCTCCCGCGCGGTGCCCGGCATGAGCTGCATGAGCCCGCGCGCCCCCGCGCCCGAGATCACCTCGGGGTCGAATTCGCTTTCGCGCCGCGCGATGGCGAGAGCGAGCTCGGTGGGCACCGGCCAGTCGCCGTCCGCCATCGGGTGCAGTGGGTAGTAGGGCGCCGGGATCGTGAACCCGGCCCGCGCCGCCCGCTTGCCGAGCATCACCGCGACATGGGGCTGGTCGATCTCTGCGAGCATCGCGCCCATGCGGTTGAGATCCGCCTCGTCGAGGCTTTCGGCGAGATGGGTCAGGAAGCGCTCGCCGAGCGAGAGCTCGTCTGCGGCGAGCAGCAGGCGTCCCGCCTCGTAGACCGAGCTTTCGGTGAAGCCGGCGCTCGGCCAGTCGGGGTAGGGCTGTCGCCCGCCGAGCCGCCCGTCGAAGGGGAATCCGCCGCGCTCCGCCGCGAGCAGTCCGTAAAAGCTGGTCTGGTGGTCTGCGGCCGCCGCGTAGGCCGCGCGCGCGCCGGTGGCGTCGCCGGACGCTTCCCGCGCCCGCCCGAGCCAGTAGCCGGCGCGACCAAGGGAAATGGGCGTGCTGACATTGGCGCCGAGGCGTTCGAAATGTTCGGCCGCCCTTTCGCCGTTGCCGAGCTTGAGCGCGGCATAGCCCGAAATCCATTCGAGATCGGCGTAGGCATAGTCGTCGGTGGGGGCGATGTGATGCGCCGAGGCGATGCGGTAGGCGAGGATCGCGTCGCCCTCCTGCACGGCGTCCCGTGCGAGACGGCGGCGCAGGTTGGCCCAGGCCATGGGCTCGCCCAGCGCCTCCGCCGAGGTCGAAACGCGCAGCAGGAGATCGAGGGCGTCGAGCGTGCGCCCCTTGCGAACGCGCCACGCGAAACGCTCGTAGGCGAGCCCGGGGTGGCTTGCCAGCGATTCGGGAACCCGCGCGATCAGGGCGTCGACCCCGGGCGCCTCGGCCATCAGGGCAAGGCGCGCCTCGGCGAGCGCCCGCCAGGCGCCCGGGACGAGAGGAAGCATGGCCTCCGCATTGCGCTCCCACCCCTTCCAGAGCGTCATGTCGAGGCGCGCCTCGTGGTGCGGGGCGAGAAGATCGCCGTAGCGCTCCAAGAACTCCGCCTGCTCTCCCGCCCCGAGCGGGAGCGTGCGCCACGCAAGCACGATGCCCGCTTGCGCGGCGCCCACGTCGCCCGCCCGCTCGAGCGCGGCGGCCTGGGCGAGCGCGCCCGCTCCGGTCTGCGGAAGGTCTTCGGCGAAGAAGGAGAGGACGGTGGCGTCATCTGCGTCCGCGATGGCCGGCTCGCTCTTGCGCCCCAGCCAGTCGAGACCCGGCCAGTCCGGGTTGCGTTCGAGGAACGCCATCACCTCCTCGGGCGCGCCCAGACCGGCGCGCAGGCGATGCCACGTCACGATATCCTGCGCCACGGCCCCGGCCGCGCGCGCGTCCCGGGCGGCCTCTTCCCAATCGCCGGCGCGCAGCGCGTCCATGGCGCCGGCCACCGCTTCGGGCCCGGCGACAGCCGCGCGCGCCGCCGTTAGGACGATCACGATCACTGCCGCGAGACGCGTGGCCGCTTGCATTTTCCGCTCCGGCAAAGGATAGACACGCGGAAAATAGACCGCGCGCGCCCCTCTCGCCACTCACAAAGCCGGGAATTGGCGGCGCACCGCCAGAAGGACCCGGGTGCCATGTTCCACGGATCGATCCCCGCCCTCGTGACGCCGTTCCGGAACGGAGCGGTCGATCTCGAGACGTTGCGCAATCTCGTGGACTGGCATGTGGCGCAGGGCAGTCACGGGCTCGTGCCCGTCGGCACCACGGGCGAGAGCCCCACGCTGAGCCACGCGGAACACGAAACGGTGGTCGAGGAGGTCGTGCGCGCCGCGCGCGGCCGCATCCCGGTGATCGCGGGGGCGGGCTCCAACAACACCGCAGAGGCGGTGCGCTTCATTCAGCAGGCCGAGAAGGTGGGCGCCGACGCGGCGCTCGTTGTGACGCCCTACTACAACAAGCCCACGCAGGCGGGGCTCGTCGCGCATTTCACGCTTCTGCACGATTGCTGCGAACTTCCGATCATCATCTACAACATCCCCGGCCGCTCGGCCGTGGACATGATGCCCGACACCATGGCGGAACTCGCGAGGCTTCCGCGCATCGTCGGCGTAAAGGATGCCACGGGCGATCTGGACCGGGTCTGCCGCCAGCGCATGCTCTGCGGGGCCGACTTTCTCCAGCTTTCCGGCGAGGACGCGACCGCCCACGGCTTCAACGCACAAGGGGGGCGGGGCTGCATCTCCGTCACCGCCAATGTGGCGCCGCGCCTTTGCGCGGACATGCAGGAGGCGTGCCTCGCCGGCGATTACGGCAAGGCGCTGGAACTCCAGGACCGGCTGATGCCGTTGCACAAGGCGATCTTTGCAGAGCCGGGCCTGGTCGGCGCGAAATACGGGCTTTCCGTGCTGGGCCTCTGCTCGGACGAGGTGCGCACGCCGCTCGTGCCGCTGACCGAGGGCACGAAGGCGCGCGTCGAGGAGGGCATGCGCCACGCGGGGCTCATCAACTGAGCGCCCGCGCGGCCGGCGGCGTGCACTCTCTGCCGGCCTACTGGCCCGGCGTCGTCTCCAGCCCCTCGGGCTGACCGGCCACCACGAAGTGCAGCCGTTCGGGCTTCAGCAGCTCCGCGGCCACGCGGTTCACGTCCTCGAGCGTGATCGCCGCCAGCTGGTCGTTGCGCGTCTGCGGGTAGGTGGTCGGCAGACCGTCCATCTGCATCCCCACCAGGATACGGGCGATCGGCCCGTTCCCGTCGAAGCGCAGCGGGTAGGCGCCGGTCAGGTAGGTCCGGGCGGCCTCGAGCTCGGCTTCGGTCACGCCGTCCCGGGCGATGCGCGCCCACTCGCCGCGGATCACCTCGATCGCCTCGGCGATGCGGTCGTTGGCCGACGCCACGCGGCCCATGTAGAGCGCGGCGTGATCCTTCGGCGCGAGATAGCTGTAAACGCCGTAGGTCAGCCCGCGCTTCTCGCGCACCTCCTGCATCAGGCGGCTCTCGAAACCGCCGCCGCCCAGGATCTGGTTGAGCACGAAGGCGGCGAAGAAATCCTCGTCGTCGCGCGGCAGGCCCTCGTGGCCGAACACGGCGACGGACTGGGGCGTGGCGAATTCGACCACCGAAATGCCGCCGGGCAGCGCCACCGCCACGTCCCCGGGGCGCGCGCCGCCTGTCTCCGGCAGGCCGCCCAGAAGCTCGTCGAGCAGCCCCCCCAACTCCTCCGCGGTGATGTCTCCGGCGGCCGCGACGAAGACGCGGTCGCGGGCAAGCGCTTCGGCATGCGCGGCCACGAGGTCGTCGCGGGTCAGGGCGCCGACGCTCTCGATCGTGCCGTCGGACGCGCGGCCATAGGGATGATCCCCGAAGGCGAGGCGGGCGAACTCGCGGCTCGCGATGGCACCGGGATCGTTCAGGTCCGACCGGATCGCGGAAAGCGCCTGAGCGCGCACGCGCGCGATCGCGTCCTCGTCGAATCGCGGCTCCATGAGCGAGGCGCGCAGAAGTTCCACCGCCTCGTCGCGCGTCTCGGTCAGGAAGCGCGCCGAGACGGACACCGCGTCGTCGCGGGCGTCGTAGTCGAAATCGGCCGCGATCGTCTCGGTCGCCGCCGCGAAGGCTTGCGCGTCACGCTCCCCCGCGCCCTCTTCGAGAAGCGCGGCCATCAGGCGCACGGCGCCTTCCTTGCCCGGCGCGTCGAGCGAGGTTCCGCCCTGGAATCTCAGCTCCAGCGCGGTGAAGGGGATGTTGTGGTCCTCGACAAGCCAGGCGGTGATGCCGCCGGGGCTCGTGACTTCCTCGATCTCGATCTCGGCGCGCGCGGGCAGCGCGGCGAAAACCGCAAGCGCGAGGGGGGCCAGCCACTTCATTGCATCACCTCCGTGTTCGCAGTCTTGTCGGCCTCGGGCGCCCGGAGCCAGCCGGTGACCGAGCGTTCGGGCACCAGAACGTCGCGCGCCACGGCCATGATCTCTTCCCCGGTGATCGAATCGAGGATCCCGGGCCAGGCCGCGATGTCCTCGAGCGCGAGCCCGCTGGTCAGCGCGCGGCCGTAGCGCTGGGCCACCGACTGCACGTTGTCCTGCTGGTAGATGCGGCTGGCCTTCAGGCCGAACTTGATCCGCTCGAGCGCCTCGGCATCCACGCCCGTCTCGAGGAAGCGGGCGATCTCGGCATCGAGCGCGGCCTCGGCCTCGGCAAGGCCGACGCCTTGGGCCGGCACCACGACCACGCCGAACCGCGTCCGGTCCAGCGAGGTCGCGCCGTAGAAGGCGCTGGTGAACACGGCGACGGGATTGTCGTACTGAAGCGCCGTGGTCAGGACCGAGGTCTGCCCGCCGCCCAGAAGCTCGGACAGCAGCACGAGGGCCGCGGCCTGCCGCTGGTCGCCCGGATCGCGCTCGGGCGCGAGCCAGCTTCGGGTGACGTAGGGTTGCGCCACGCGGGCGTCCTCCATCGTCACGCGGCGGGGCGCGCGCTGCGGCGGCTCCTGCGGGCGGGCACGCTCCGTGACCGCGGGGTTCGCCGGGATCGGGCCGTAATGGGTTTCGGCAAGACGCCGCACCTCGTCCGGCGTGACGTCGCCCGCAACGATCAGGATCGCGTTGTTGGGCGCGTAATGCCGGGTGTAGTACGCGTTCAGGTCCTCGCGGCTCAGCGCCTCGATCTCGTGGCGCCATCCGATGATCGGCGCGCCGTAGGGATGGTTGAGGAATTGCGCGGCCGAGGTCTGCTCGCGGAAGAGCGAGCCGGGCTCGTTCTCCACGCGCTGGTTGCGCTCTTCGAGGATGACGCCCCGCTCGGTCTCGACCAGCTCGGGCCGGAGCAGGAGGTTGGCCATGCGGTCGGCCTCCATCTCCATCATCAGGCCCAGCCGGTCGGCGGCGACGCGCTGGAAATAGGCGGTGTAATCGTAGCTCGTGAAAGCGTTGTCGTTGCCGCCGTTCGCCGCCACGCGTTCCGAGAACTCGCCGGGGGCGCGCGTCTCGGTGCCGCGGAACATCATGTGTTCGAGGAAATGCGCAGCCCCCGAGGCGCCCGGCCGCTCGTCGGCGGAGCCGGCGCGATACCAGACCATGTGCACCGCGAGCGGTGCGCGGTGATCCTCGATCACGACGACCTGCATCCCGTTGTCGAGGACGAAGTCGGTGACGTTCTCGGTCGCGAGCGCGGGCCGGGCGATGAATGTGAGGGCAAGGGCGAGGAAAAGCGCGGCACGGCGCATCGGGGCACCTCCTGTCATGGGCACGCTGCTAAGCTACGCGGCGCCCGCGACCGTTCAAGCGTCGTTGACGGGTTTGTGAGGCGGACGCCTCACTGTGGCGGGGCGGATGGCGTGCGCAGGCCGGCGCGGCGGTAGGCCTCGAGCGCGGCGTTCGGGTCGAGCGCCTGCCGGCGATATGCCTGGCGGTACCGGTCGTTGCGGATGAGCTGGAAGGTGAAAAGCCCGAAGCGCTGGCGGTATTCCGCGTCCTCCGCCGCAAGGCGCGCGCGCAGGCCCGCCGGAACGCCGTAGCGCGACGCGTGCGAGACCAGCGCGCCGTCGGATGCGGGCACCCCGCGCTCCGACAGGGCCGCGGGATCGCCCCCCAGCGCGGCCACCGCGTCGGCATTGGGGGTCAGGTCCACCCGGTTGCGCGCGCCCGGCGTCGGCGTCGGCAACTCGGCGAAGCTCTGCGGTGTCTCCAGCGGCTTGAACGGCACCACGGCGAACTCTTCGGGGCCTTGCTGAAGGCTGTAGGGAAACTGCCTGAGATCGCGTTCGCCGCGCGCGCCACAGCCCGCGAGCGTCACCGCAACCAGAGCCACGAGCACAAGCCGCGCCCACCGCATCGCACCCTCCTCGATCATCGCCACAGCCTTAGCTCATCCCGCAGCCCGCGTCACGGGGCCTTTTTCGTGTCCCGGCGTCCGTCGCCGCCCGTGAAGAAGACGAGGCCGAGCGCCCCCGCGAAGATCGCGATGTCGGCCACGTTGAAGGCGTAGGGGTTTTCGATACCGCAACAGGACATGTTGAGGAAATCCGCCACCGCGCCGTAAAGGACCCGATCCACCACGTTGCCGAGCGCACCGCCGACGAGAAGGCCCGCCGAGACGCGCCCGGCGACGCCCGGCGGCTCGCGCCACATCCAGACCGTGACGGCGGCCGTGATCGCCAGCGCGACGACGATCAGGACCCAGCGCGCGGTTTCGGACCCGCCTGCGAAGAGGCCGAAATTGATCCCGGTGTTCCACGCCATGCGCAGGTTCAGGAAGGGCGGCAGCACGTCGATGGCACCCAGCCGCGCCAGCCCGAGCCAGTGGACGACGTAATATTTCAGCGCCTGGTCCAGCACGAAGACCGCCGCCGCCACCTGTATCACCAGCCGCATCGGGGCTCCTTTCGGGACTATGCCGGCCATTCAGTGACGGAAGTGGCGCTGGCCGGTGAAGACCATGGCAAGCCCGGCCTCGTCGGCGGCCGCGATCACCTCGTCGTCGCGCATCGAACCGCCCGGCTGGATGAGCGCGGTCGCCCCGGCCTCCGCCGCGGCCAGCACGCCGTCGGCGAAGGGAAAGAACGCGTCCGAGGCCACGGCCGATCCCTGCGTCGGCAGAACGGACAGGCCCAGCGTCTCGGCCATGTCGGCGGCCTTTCGCGCGGCGATGCGGGTGCTGTCCACGCGGCTCATCTGCCCCGCGCCGATGCCCACCGTCGCGCCGCCTTTCGCGTAGACGATGGCGTTGGACTTCACGTGCTTGGCCACCGTCCACGCGAAGAGCATGTCGCGCATCTCGCCCTCGCCGGGCGCGCGTTTCGTCACGACCCGCAGATCCTCCTGCCGCACGACCGCGGCGTCGCGGTCCTGCACGAGCCAGCCGCCCGACACCTGCCGCACGGCGAGGCCCGCCTCCGCGGGGTCGGCCAGCCCATGCGCGAGCAGCAGGCGCAGATTGGGCTTCGTCGCGAAAAGATCCCGCGCCGCCTGATCGATGGCGGGCGCGATGACGACCTCGGTGAAAAGCTCGAGAATCGCCTCGGCGGTCCCGGCGTCCAGCCGCGTGTTGAGCGCCACGATGCCGCCGAAGGCGCTGGTGCGGTCGCAGTCGCGCGCGCGCAGATACGCCTCGCGGAGCGTCTCCCCGCGCGCCACGCCGCAGGGGTTCGCGTGCTTCACGATCACGCAGGCGGCCCCGTCGCGCGGCATGAATTCCGCGCAGAGCTCGGCCGCCGCGTCGGTGTCGTTGATGTTGTTGTAGCTGAGTTCCTTGCCCTGAAGCTGCTCGGCGGCGGCCACGCCCGGGCGGTGGGAGCCGTCGCCGTAGAAGGCCGCGCGCTGGTGCGGGTTCTCGCCGTAGCGCAGCGTCTGGGCGAGCCTGCCCGCGAAGACCCGGCGCCGCGGGGCGTCTTCCTCCAGCGCCCCGGCCAGCCAGCCCGACACCGCCGCGTCGTAAGCGCCGGTGCGGCCGTAGGCGGTCAGCGCGAGGCGCTGGCGGAACGGGTACCGCGTGGCGCCGTCATTCCCGTCGAGTTCTGCCAGGAGCGCCGGGTAGTCCTCGACGTCCACGACGGTCGCCACATGGGCGTGGTTCTTCGCCGCGGCGCGGATCATCGCAGGGCCGCCGATGTCGATGTTCTCGATCGTCTCGTTGTAGCCTGCGCCGCGGGCCACCGTCTCCTCGAACGGGTAGAGGTTGACCACCAGCAGGTCGATGGGCGCGATGTCGTGCTCCTCCATCGCGGCGCGGTGCTCCGGCACGTCGCGCAGCGCGAGAAGCCCGCCATGCACCGCCGGGTGCAGCGTCTTGACGCGCCCGTCCATCATCTCGGCGAAACCGGTGAGGTCGGACACGTCCCGCACGGCAAGCCCCGCCTGCCGCAGCGTCGCCGCGCTGCCGCCGGTGGACACGAGCTCGACGCCCCGTGCCGCGAGCGCCTTTCCGAGCTCCGCGAGGCCTGTCTTGTCGGAGACGGACAGCAGCGCGCGGCGGACGGGAACGAGATCGGGCATGGGCTGGGGGCCTTTCCTGTCGGGAAAACGGGTCTCAGGGTTCGTATTCGGGCATGGCGTGGACCAGGTCGCGGACAGCCGTCGCGGTCTCCTGGGTCTTGGCCACGGACCATCGCACGCGCGTCGCATACTCGAAAGCGCGGCCGGACAAAACGATCTGTTGCGCGGCGCGCGGCCGCAACCGGCCACGCTCGAGGTAGACGCCCCGTTCGAGCGACAGCCGCGCCGCGCCGTCGTGGCGAAACACCCAGATCTCTCCCGAGGGCGCTGCGAGCGAGACCGCGGCCCCCCCCATGTCGAGCTCGGCGTCCACCTCCGGGTGCAGGTGGAACCGGATCTGGTAGGGCAGGCCGCGCAGCCTGGCGGCGTCGAGCGCGGCATCGAAGCGTCGCTTGTCGTGGGCTTCGAGCGCGAGCAGCAGATCCTCGCCCGAAAGCCCGCGCCCGTCGAGCGACAGGGCCAGCATCCGCGCATGGGTCACTCCCCAGCCCGGGCGGTACCCGTCATGCGCGCCCTCGAAACGATGCGCCTCGGCGTCCCGGTCGAGGTCCGCCGGGACGTCGGTGGGCGCCGCTTCAAGCATCTCGCGCCGCATGCCCGCCACGAGCACGGGCTTTCCGAGCCGTGCGCTCGACCGGCCTTCGAGGCAAAGCGTGGAATGGGAGGGCGTGGCGCGGCCCGCCCGCCGCCACTCCGCGCCGAAGCTGCCCCCCGCGCCGCAGTTGACGATGACGGGCCGGCGTCCGGAGGTCAGTTCGAAGGCGAGGGTCGAGGCATGGGCGTCGAAAGAGCCGCGGCCCCCGGGCGGGCGGGCCGCGTCCACGATCAGGGTCGTGCGGCCGGCGCGCAGCCGCGCATATCCCATGGCGAGCCCCGCGGGCGGCCTGCGCCGCGCGTCCGTCGCCGCGAGCGCCTGGTCCAGCCGGCCCTCCACCCCCCGCCCGCCACCGTGAAAGCGCGGCAGGCCGCCGTCGGCATGGCGCAGACCGCGCAGCGTCGGGGCCACCCGCGCGATCGCCGCGGCCAGCTCCGGCCCCGGATCGCGGCCCGCGTCGCGCAGCACAGCGACGATCCAGGTGAGAAGCGTCAGCACCTCCATCAGCTCTTCGGGGTTGCGCGTGGGAATCGCGCCGCCCGCGTCGATCTCGTCGCGGCAAACCCTCTCGAGCGCGGCGAGGCCGGCGTCGAGCCGGTGCTCCAGCCCCTCCAGCATGAGCCCGGCCAGAACGACGCCCGACACGGCCTCGAAACGCTCCAGCCCGGGAGGGGCGGCGCGCCAGCGCCGGGCGGCGAAGGCGGCCTGCACGGCGAGGGCGCGAAAGAACGCCGCCTGCGTCGCCGCGTCCCGCCCCATCGTCAGGAAGAGCGCGTGCTCTATCCAGCGCGTGAGGCGCCGCCCCGCGAGGTCCGCCGTCCATCCCGGGCCGCGCCCGGCCCCGTAGCGCCCGATCCAGTCCCAGAGCCAGTCCTGCGCCAGTGAGCGCGCCGGGGCGGTGCCTACCGCGGCCAGGTCATCGAGCCAGCCGAACCCGTGCAACTCGGCCGTGAAGGCGGGGTCGGGGGGCGCGATGCCCCAGGGCCGGGTGCCGGGCGGCGTTTCGACGAGATGGCCCGCGAACATCAGGTTCCCCGCGAGAAGCTGCCGCCCGCGCGCGACAAGCCCGAAGGTGCGCGGCTCGGGCGGGGTGCGGAACCCCGTGGCCGGCCGTGCCCGGGCCGCGCGCCACGCCGCCCAGCCGTCCAGAAGGCGCGCGCTGCGCGCCGGCCAGCCCTGCCCGTCTGCCATTCCGATCTGCCCCGGTTCCGCGCCTCTCGGGCGTGCGCGATCGTGCGCAGTATAGGCGCGTGGAAAGGCCAAGTCACCTTCGGCGACGCGCAAGGCGCGTGCCTGTCAGGCGCGGCGCAGCACTGCCATGTAGAACCCGTCCATGCCGCCCGACGCCGCCCAGTAGTCGGGGCGCAGACGCAGCCCGCCCTCGGCGCTTCGCCAGGCCGGGTCGAGGCCCGGGCGATCCAGCGCCGCCCGGTCCGCGACCAGCCCGGGATGACGGGCGAGGGCCGCGGTGACCTGCCCCTCGCCCTCTTCGGGCAGAAGCGAACAGGTGCAGAAGACGAGGCGGCCCCCGGGGGCGAGCCGGGTCAGGGCGTGATCCAGCATCTCGGCCTGAAGCGCGACGAGCGCGTCGATGCCCGAGCCGTCCCGCACATGGGGCAGGTCGGGATGGCGGCGGATCGTGCCCGTGGCCGAACAGGGCGCGTCCACAAGCACCGCGTCGTAGGGTCCGCCGGCGTGGGCGCGCGCGTCTTCGGCGCAGAGCGTGGCCGACAGACCGGTACGCGCGAGGTTGCTGGCCACCCGCGCGAGGCGCTCTGGCGACATGTCGACCGCGGTCACCTCGGCCCCGGCCGCGGCAAGCTGAAGCGCCTTGCCCCCCGGCGCGGCGCAGAGGTCCAGCACCCGCTCGCCGGGCCGGGGCGCGAGAAGGCGGACCGGCAGCGCGGCCGCCGCGTCCTGAATCCACCAGTCGCCTTCCGCGTAGCCGGGCACGGCCGACACCCGGGTGTTGCCCGACACCCGCACCGAGCCGGTGGGCAGCAGCTCCGCGGCGAGCCGCGCGGCCAGATCGCGCGGATCGCCCCGCGCCGTCAGGTCGAGCGGCGCGCCGGCGAGATGCGCGGCCTCCATCGCCGCCACCGCGTCGGCGCCCCATGCGTCCAGAAGCGGATCGCGAAGCCATGCCGGCAGCTCGGGCACGGGCAGCGCGTCCCAGCGGCCCGGCGCCTCGGTCGCCATCTTGCGCAGCACGGCGTTCACCATCCCGCGTGCGGGCGCGGCCTTGCGGCCCAGCGTGCCCACGATCGTCACCCAGTCGTTCACCGCGCCATGCGCGGCCGCCCCCCTGGCAAGTTCCGTCGTGCCGAGCCGAAGCGCGTTGCGTACGATCCGGGGCGGCGCGCGGCGCAGATGCGGCGCAAGCAGCGCGTCGGCCCGGGCAAGCCCGCGCAGCGTGTCGCGGGCGAGACGAAGCGCACGCGCGCGATCGGGCGGCGCAAGCTGCGCGATGCGGCCATCGGCCTCGGACAGCGTCTGCGCCTCGCCGGTCACGGCGTCGAGCAGCGCGAGCGCGCCGCGCCGGGCGGCGCGTCCGTGCCCCGGATCGGGCGCGACGGGATCGGGCGCGGTGGCTGTCATGGGGGCCTCGGCTTGGCGGTGGCGAAGGCGCGGTCTATATCAGCGGCGAGACCGCGAGGGAAGAAGATGGCCGACGACACGCCCGAAACACCCGCAGACCACGCGCGGCGCGACCTTCCGCCCGCCGCGCAGCGCGCCCTGGCCGAGGCCGAGGAGCGCCGCCGAAAGGCGAAATCCCTGGAGCTTCCGCCCGAACTCGGGGGCCGCGACGGCCCCGAGCCCGTGCGCTACGGCGACTGGGAGCGCAAGGGGCTGGCGATCGACTTCTGAAACGTTCCGCCCGGCGCGTGCAGGGCTGGGCGCGCGCGCGCCGCTCTGATAGCGAGCGTTTCGACGACGCGGCGAGGATGACGGAAATGACAGGCAGACCCGTTCGGGTAGCGATCAACGGCTTCGGGCGCATCGGGCGCACGCTCATGCGCCTGATCCTGTCGGAGGCGCGCGACATCGAGCTTGTCCTGGTGAACGACATCGCCGAGCCCGATCTCATGGCCTATCTTTTCGGATATGACAGTGTCTTCGGGCCATGGCCCGAGCCGGTGACGGCCCGCAACGGCGCCTTGCAGGCCGGCCGCCACAGCGTCCCGCTGCACCAGGCGGAGGATCTGCGCGCGCTCGACCTGTCCGGCGTCGACGTGGTGCTGGAATGCACAGGGCTTGCCACATCCCGGCCCGTGGCCGAGGCGGGCCTCGATGCCGGGGCGCGGCGGGTGCTGATCTCGGGTCCGTCGCCCGCGGCGGACGTCACGCTCGTGCTGGGTGCCAACGACGAGCGGCTGGCCGGGCAGCCCGTCGTCTCCAACACGTCCTGCACGACGAACGCGCTCGCCCCGCTGCTGCGGCTCCTCGACGGAACCTGGGGCGTGGAGAGCGGGCAGATGACCACGGTGCACTGCTACACGGGCAGCCAGCCCACCGTGGACAAGCCCCGCGGCACGCCGGAACGCTCACGTGCCGCCGCGCTGTCGATGGTCCCCACCACGACAAGCGCGGGCGCGCTCATCGGCGAGGTGCTGCCGTCCCTCCGGGGCCGGGTGGAGGCGCGGGCGCTGCGTGTGCCCACGGCGAGCGTCTCGTCCATCGACCTGACGGTAAGACTGAGACGTCCGGCCCCGCCCGAGGACGTCAACGCGGCGCTGCGGGATGCGGCCGAAGGCTCAGATGTCTTCGGCTGGATCGAGGCGCCACTCGTCTCCACCGACCTGCGCGGACGGTGCGAGTCCATCATCATGAGCGGGCCGGGCACGTCCGTCGCCGGCGATCTGACCCGGCTCTTCGGGTGGTACGACAACGAGTGGGGCTTCTCTTGCCGGATGCTGGACATGGCACGCCGGATGGCGGCCGAGGGGTGACGACCCTCAGCGAACGCGGAAATCCGCGTGGTCGCCCTGCCCCTGATCGGCGGTGAAGCGTACGGTGTTTCCGCTCATCTCGACGGTCTGGCAATTGTAACCCAGATCCCGTTCGCCCCAGTAGAGGTCGCGGCAGAACAACCCGCTCTGCCATTTCCAGGCGCCCCTGACCTCGCGCAGCGCGCCGGTGCCGCGGATGGCGCCGTCGGGCTCGACCTGGAGGCGGACGAGCGGGCGGGTGAGCTCCTTGCCCACGACGAGGTCCATGAACTGGGACCGGTCGGTGATCTGCGCGAAATCCGCCCGGACCGGAAGCGTCCCGAGGACGAGCGCGAGCGTGGCTGCAACAAGTATACGCATGGTCGGCATCCTCTTCGTTTAAAGGGGACTACGGTGTTACAGCCGGGCCGGATCAGTCTTTGCGTTCCTCCGCGAAGCCCAGCACATCGATCATGTCGTATTCGCCCGGCCCCTTGTCCAGACCCCAGAGCGCCGCGCGAAGCGCGCCCCGCGCGAACACGGACCGGTCGCTGGCCACGTGGCGCAGCGAGACACGTTCGCCTTCGCCGGCGAAGATCACCTCGTGCTCGCCCACGATGTCCCCGCCGCGCACGGCGTGAAATCCGATGGCGCCGCGCCTGCGCGGACCGGTCATCCCGTCGCGGGCACGGTCCGCCACCTCCGACAGGGCGACCCCGCGGCCCTCTGCCGCCGCCGCGCCCAGCATCAGCGCGGTGCCCGAGGGCGCGTCGGCCTTGTGACGGTGGTGCGCCTCGACGATCTCGATGTCGTAATCGTCGTCGAGCGCCTCCGCGACCCTGCGGGCCAGCAGCGTCAGAAGATTGACGCCAAGGCTCATGTTGCCGGCACGCACCATCGTCGCGTGGCGCGCCGCGGCGCGTAGCTTCGCGAGATGCGCGTCGTCGAATCCGGTGGTCCCGACCACGTGAACGAGGCGCGCCTGCGCGGCGATCTCGGCGAAGGCGACAGTGGCGTCGGGGCTGGTGAAATCGAGAACCGCGCGCGCGGACGCGAAGGCCTCCAGCGGATCGTCGCTCACCGTGACGCCGAGGGGCGCACCGCCCATCGCCTCGCCCAGGTCGCACCCGATCCAGGGGTGTCCCGGCCGTTCCACCGCGCCGGACAGGCGCGCGCGCTCCGAGTCGCGCACCGTTTGAACCAGCATCCGTCCCATGCGCCCCGAGGCGCCTGTCACCACGATCCCCGGCAGATCGGCCATCCCGTATTCCTCCCGACAAGGCGCGGCCTCCTTAGCGCCTCCGGCACCGCTTGGCAAAGCCCGCGGGAGGGCATATCTGTCGGCCATGTCGCGATCCCGCAATCATGCCGAACAGGGCCCCAGCCAGCGCCAGCTTCGCGTCGGGGAACTGATCCGGCGCACCCTTTCCGACGTTCTGAACCGTGGCGATATCCACGACCCGGAGCTCAACCGGCTGTCGCTGACCGTCGCGGAAGTGCGGGCCTCGCCCGACCTGAAGGTGGCGACCGTCTACGTCATGCCGCTTGGCGGGCGCGGACAGGAAGACGCCATCGCGCTTCTCGACCGCAACCGTGGCGAATTGCGGCGCGCCGTGTCGCGCGAGCTCACGCTGAAATACGCGCCGGAGCTGCGCTTCGTGATCGACGAGACATTCGACAGGATGGACGAGACGCGGCGCCTTTTCGAGCAGCCCTCGGTGCGGCGGGATCTGGAAGAGTGATCCGCGGCCTTGCCGCGCTCGCCTTCACGCTGGCTCTCGCCGGCGGGGCACACGGCGTGGAATGCCGGGATCAGACGCATGACGGCATTCCCTACACGGTCTGCGAGGTGGATCCGGCGCGCGAAGAGCTGAGGCTCTTTCACGCCGGCGCGGATGGCGTGCCCTACGGGCATTTCTCGACGCTGGAGCGTGCGCTGGGCGCGCGCGGACGGCATCTCGCCTTCGCCATGAACGCGGGCATGTATCACCAGGACCGCGCGCCCGTCGGCCTTTACGTGGAGGACGGCGAGCAGACGATGTCTCTCGTCACATCGGCCGGACCGGGCAATTTCGGGCTCCTGCCGAACGGCGTTCTGTGCATAGAGGCCGCACGCGCGCGGGTGATCGAGACCCGGCGCTTCGCCGAGACCGGGCCGGAGTGCCGCCACGCCACGCAATCGGGCCCCATGCTGGTGATCGACGGCGCGCTGCACCCCAGGTTTCTCGCCGACAGCACGTCGCGCTTCGTGCGCAACGGCGTCGGCGCGACCGAGTCGGGAGACCGCGTCGTCTTCGCCATCTCGGGGCGCCCCGTCACCTTTCACGAGTTCGGGCGGCTCTTCCGCGACCGCCTGGGCCTGCCCCAGGCGCTTTACCTCGACGGCAACGTCTCGCGCCTGCACGCCCCCGGGCTTGGTCGCTCCGATATCGGAAGATGGATGGGTCCGATCGTGGCCGTCGTGGAGCCGGCCGCCGATTGAGCGGGCGCGGCCCGCATTCCTCGTATCGAATCTGCGGCCGCGGCCCCGGATCGCCTCGCGCGCGACCCGGTGCGGCAGCCCCGCCGCGCGCCCGGGTGCGGGCGCGGCGGCGCGCTTACCACGTCGTCGGACCCTTTTCCGCGAACTGGTGGACGAGGAAATCGATGAAGGCGCGCACCTTGGGCTGGGTGAAGCGGCCCGGCGGGTAGACGGCGTAGATGCCGTGGGATTCCACCGGCAGATCGGGGATCGCGTCCTCGACCAGCCCCTGCGCCATCGCGTCGGCGTAAAGGTAGGACGGCAGGTAGGCGATCCCGAGCCCGGCGATGCAGGCGTTCAGAAGCGACTGCCCGTCATTCACCGAAAGCCAGCCCGCGGTGCGCACCTGGCGCTTTTCGCCCGAGGGTGCGGTCACGCGCCAGACACTGCCCGAGGACTGGCTCGAATAGTGCAGGAGCTTGTGCTCGTTCAGGTCGTCGATCCGCTGCGGGCGTCCGAATTTCTGGAAGTAGGACGGCGAGCCGATCATGCGCTTGGTCGTTTCCGTGAGCTTGCGCGCCCGCAGGCTCGAGTCTTCCAGTTCGCCGATCCGCACCGCCATGTCGAAGCCTTCGGAAATCAGCTCCACGTAGCGGTTGCTCAGAACCATGTTGACCGTGATGTCGGGAAATTCCTGAAGGAAGTCCCCGAGCACGGGAGAGAGATGGTTCACACCGAAATCGGTGGCCACCGAGACCCGCAGCAGCCCCGACGGGGCCGACTGCATCGAGGTCACCAGCGCGTCGGCCTCGCCGGCGTCGTTGAGCACGCGCCGCGCGCGGTCATAGTAGACAAGCCCGATCTCCGTCGGGCTGACCCGGCGCGTCGTGCGGTTGAGAAGACGCGCCCCCAGACGCGCTTCCAGCGACGAAACATGCTTGGAGACGGCGGATTTAGAAATCCCCAGCTTCTTCGCCGCGTCCGTGAACCCCCCCTGGTCCACGACGGTGGCGAACGCCTCCATTTCCGTGAGCCGATCCATACGATTTACCCTTTCAACACTATATTTGGCAGCAGGGTCGGGTATCGGTGGAAAATCCGGCGGTTTTTGGACTCTGGGCCGACAATACGGCGGTTTGAGTGTGCCAGTTCAACGGTAGGAAACGATCAAACCTGCGACATTCAACTCAGAGGTGTAATCGCCGCCTCGAGGATCGCATCGGCATGAAGCGCGGTCGTGTCGAAAAGGGGAAGGTCCGTGTCGCCCGGGCCGATCAGCAGGCCGATCTCGGTGCAGCCCAGGATGACCCCGTCCGCGCCCGCCCGGGCGGCGTCTTCGATGGCGGCCACGTAGCGCGCCCGGGACCCGGGGCGCACTTGGCCGCGGCAAAGCTCCTCGTAGATCACGCGGTGCACCTCCGAGCGCGCGGGCTCGGGCGGGATCGCGGTGTCCATCCCGAGGTCGGCCAGGCGGCCGCGGTAGAAATCCTGCTCCATCGTGTAGCGCGTGGCCAGAAGGAGCGGCCGCTTGCAGCCCGCGTGGCGCACCGCCGCGGCCGTGGCGTCGGCGATATGGACGAGCGGCACGCGCACCGCGCCGGCCACCTCGCCCGCGACCTTGTGCATGGTGTTGGTGCAGATCGCGATGCAGCCCGCCCCGGCCGCCTCCAGGCGCCGCGCGATCGCGGCGAGCTCCTCTCCCCCCCGCGCCCAGTCGCCGTCGGCCTGCATCCGCTCGATCCGGGCGAAATCCACGGACCAGAGGAGGATCTCAGCCGAGTGCAGGCCGCCGAACCGCTCGCGCGCGCGCTCGTTCAGGAGGCGGTAATAGACCGCCGTGCTTTCCCAGCTCATCCCGCCGATGAGACCTATGGGCCGCATCAGAGCGCCGCCGCGAGCCGGGTGCCCTGGTCGATGGCGCGCTTGGCGTCGAGTTCCGCGGCCACGTCCGCGCCGCCGATCACATGCGCGCGAACGCCCGCCGCCTCTAGCGCCTCGGCAAGGGCGCGCTCGCTCTCCTGCCCGGCGCAAAGAACGATGGTGTCGGCCTCGATGCGGGTGGGCCGCTCGCGCGCCTCCCCGAAGGAGACATGCAGGCCGCCCGCGTCGATGCCCTCGTAGTTGACGCCCGAGAGCATCTCGACGCCCTTCATCCTGAGGCTCGCGCGGTGAATCCAGCCCGTCGTCTTGCCGAGGCGGCGGCCCGGCTTTTCCGCCTTGCGCTGCAGCAGCGTGACCTTCCGCGCCGCGGGGTGCGGATGCGGCTCGGCCAGGCCGCCGCGGCGGTCCTCCGGGTCGCCGACGCCCCATTCCTCGCGCCAGAGGGCAAGGTTCTCGGTGGGGCTTTCACCCGCGTGGACGAGGAACTCGGCGACGTCGAAGCCGATGCCGCCCGCGCCCACGACAGCCACGCGCGGCCCGACCTCGGCGCCGCGCAACACCTCGGCGTAGCCCAGCACGTTGGGCCCGTCCTGTCCCGGGATGCCCGGATCGCGGGGATTGACCCCGGTGGCCACGATCACCTCGTCGAAGGCGGCGAGATCGGCCGCCGTCGCCGCCTTGCCCAGCCGAAGCGCGACGCCGTGCACGTCGAGCATCCGCGCATACCAGTCCACGAGGCCGTGGAACTCTTCCTTGCCGGGGATCACCCGCGCCAGGTTGAGCTGCCCGCCGATCACCGCGTCCCGCTCGAACAGCGTGACATCGTGGCCCCGCTCCGCCGCGGTGATCGCCGCGGAGAGCCCCGCGGGCCCGGCGCCCACGACCGCGACGCGCTTCGGGGCTGCGGCGGGCGCGATCACCAGCTCGGTCTCGTGGCAAGCGCGCGGGTTCACGAGGCAGGAGGAGACCTTGAGGCTGAAGGTGTGGTCGAGGCAGGCTTGGTTGCAGGCGATGCAGGGCGCGATCTCGTCGGCGCGCCCCTCGGCGGACTTCTTCACGAAATGCGCGTCCGCGAGGAAGGGCCGGGCCATGCTCACCAAATCGGCGCAGCCTTCGGCCAGCACCTTCTCGGCCACCTCCGGCGTGTTGATCCGGTTCGACGTCACCAGCGGCACGCCGACCTTGCCCATGAGCTTCTTCGTCACCCAGGCGAAACCGGCGCGCGGCACCGAGGTGGCGATGGTGGGCACCCGAGCCTCGTGCCAGCCGATGCCGGTGTTGATGATGTCGGCGCCGGCCTCCTCCACCGCGCGGGCGAGTTCGACCACCTCCTCGTGGGTGGAGCCCTCGGGCACGAGGTCGATCATCGAGAGCCGGTAGATCACGATGAAGTCGCGCCCCACGGCCGCGCGCACCCGGCGCAGGATCTCGACCGGCAGGCGCATCCGGTTCTCGTAGGGCCCGCCCCAGCGATCGGTGCGCTTGTTGGTGTGGGTGACGAGGAACTGGTTGATGAAATAGCCCTCGCTTCCCATGATCTCGACGCCGTCGTAGCCCGCCTCCCGCGCCCGTGCGGCGGTGGCGGCGAAGTCGGCGATCTGCTTCTCGATGCCCGCCTCGTCGAGCTCGCGCGGGACGAAGGGAGAGATGGGCGACTTGATCGCGCTCGGCGCCACGCAGTCCTTGCCGTAGGCGTAGCGGCCGGCATGCAGGATCTGCATCGCGATCCGGCCGCCCGCCTCGTGGACGCCCTCGGTCACGATCCGGTGGTGGGCCACGTCCTCGTCGCTGGCCAGCGCCGAGGCGCCGGGAAAGACCGCGCCCTCCGGGTTGGGGGCGATGCCGCCCGTCACCATGAGGCCCACGCCCCCGCGGGCCCGCTCGGCGTAGAACTCCGCGATACGGTTCCAGTCGCCGAGCTCCTCGAGGTTGGTGTGCATGGAGCCCATGAGCACCCGGTTGGGAAGCTGCGTGAAGCCCAGGTCCAGCGGTTCCAGAAGTCTCGGATAGGCGGTCATCGGCGGGTCCTCCTCACACAGGGTCAACCTGCCTCCGGGCGCGGGGGATGTCACCCGAGAACGCGGCGTCACGCCGCCCCCTCAGTCCCCGAGATAGGCCCGCAGCGCGGGCGGCGGCGCGGCGAGGATCTCCGCCGTGGGCACCGGCGCGGCGGCCCGGCCTTCCGCCACCAGCAGGATGTCGTCCGCGATGCGGCGGGCGTCCGCGGGGTCGTGGCTGACCAGAAGGACGGTCGCGCCGGTCTCCTCCGCGATCTCGCGGACCAGGTCGAGCATTCCGCCGCGCAGGGCGGGGCCGAGCGCGGAAAAGGGCTCGTCCAGCAGCAGAAGCGGCTTCGATTGCAAGAGCGCCCGGGCCAGCGCCACGCGCCCCTGCTGGCCGCCCGAAAGCTGCGCCGGGCGCCGTTCGCCGAGCCCGGAAAGGCCCACCCTGTCGAGCGCCTGTTCCACCGCCGCGGCCTCGGCTCGCGAGAGCCGCGCCCGCGGCGTGAGGGCAAGCGCCACGTTCTGGGCGGCCGTGAGATGGGGAAAGAGATTCGCCTCCTGGAAGAGCATGGCGACGGGCCGCTCGGCCGGGGTCAGCCGCGTGATGTCGCGCCCGTCCCAAAGCACGCGACCCGCGCTCGGGGCGAAGAAGCCCGCGATGACGTTGAGAAGGGTGGACTTGCCTGCGCCGGAAGGCCCGATCACGCCCACGATGCGGCCCACCGGGACGGTAAGATCCGCCTCCAGCCGGAACGTGTCCTGCGTGACGACGAGCCGCTCAAGCGCGAGCATCGATACGCCCCCCGCGGTCGAAGGCCCAGAAGAGCGCGAGGCTGAGCAGCAGCAAAAGAAGCGCGGCGCCGGCCGCGTCCGACGTGCGGTAGGCCCCCATGAGCCGATACATCTGCAAGGGCAGCGTCGCGCGCTCCGGGTCGGCGAAGAGCGCGATCACGCCGAGATCCCCCATGGAGAGCGCCGCGGCGAGCCCCGCCGCGAAACCGAGCGGGCGGCGCAGCCGAGGCAGCGCGACCCGCGTCCAGAACCGCCGCCCGGTCAGGCCGAGCGACAGGCAGAGGCGGCCGTAATCGGCCCGCACCGCCTCGAGCTCGGGGCGGATCGCGCGGAGCGCGAAGGGCAGCGCCATCAGCGCGTTGACGAGGGCGGTCACCGGAAGCGCCACGTCGCCCGGCGCGGCCACGGGTCGGAGGATCAGGAAAAGGCCGGTCCCGAGCACGAGCGGCGAGACGGCGATGGCGAGCACCGCCAGCAGCTCGCCCCGCCGGCTCGCCAGCGCGAGGGCGAGCGCGATGGCGAGCGCGGTGGAGACGAGCGCGACGGCGACAGAGCGCCCCGCGGCCGTCCACACGCTGCCCGGCAGCCGCGCCAGCCCCGGCACCCCGTCGATCACGATCATGGCGAGCGGCACAAGCAGGAAACCGGCGGCAGCCCCGATCCACAGCGCGTCCTGCACCCGCAGACCCGGGCGGTCGGCGTCCCAGCGCGGCACCACCCGGTCCAGCCCGGCGCCCATGGCCGGCGGCAGGGCGAGGCGCGCGGCAAGCATCGCCGCGCCGCCCGCGAGCGCCAGCTGGACGAGCGCGAGGGCCGCGGCCTTGCCGAGATCGAACTCGAAGCGGAACGCCTGGTAGATGGCGAGTTCCACGGTGGTGGCCGCCGGCCCGCCCCCGAGGATCAGCACCACGGCGAAGCTGGACAGGCAGATGACGAAGATCACCACCGCCGCGCCGGGCAGCACGCGCACCAGCATGGGAAGCTCGAGCAGGCGGAACACAGTCCTCGGCGGCAGGGCGAGCGCGGCGGCGAGGCGGAACCGCTCGCCCGGGATGGCGAGCCAGCCCTGAAGCAGAAGCCGCGTGGCCAGCGGCAGGTTGAAGAAGACATGGGCGAGCACCACGCCGTGCAGGCCGTAGATCGACAGCGGCTCCTGCCCCGCGAGGTCCAGCAGGTTGCTGGCGATGCCGTTGCGCCCGAACACGGCGAGAAGCCCGAAGACGGCCACGACGACGGGCAGGATGAAGGGCGCGCCCAGCAGCGTGACGAGCGCGCCGCGCCCCGGGAACCGGCGGCGCGCCAGCGCCCGCGCCACGGGCACGGCGAGCGCGGCCGACAGAAGCGCCGAGAGCGCGGCCTGGGTGAGCGAGAAACGCACCGCGGCCCAGTCGCCCGGGCCGAGCCGCCCCGCCGCGCCCGCGGTCCAGATCACCGCGATCACGGGGGCGAGGACGAGCGCGGCGACGAAAAGCGCCGCGCCCGCCGCCGCCCAGGGCGGCGCGCCTAGCGCGCCAGCGCCGCGCGCCATTCCTCGAGCGCCGGGCCGCGAAGCGCCGCGGCCTCCGCCGGCGGCAGCAGAAGGGCCGTCTCGGGCGCGATCAGCGTCTCGAAGCCCTCGGGCAGACCCTCGGGCGGGATGACCGCCGGGTACATCCAGTTCGTGGTCGGGATCACGGACTGGAAGCCGGGACCGGTCATGAACTCGAGGAACTGCCGGGCGAGGTCGGGCTGCTCGGTGCCGGCGAGCATGCCCGCCACCTCGACCTGCATGTAGTGCCCCTCCTCGAAGGGCGCGGCGGCCTTGGAGGGATCGTCCTCGGCGATCAGGTGATAGGCCGGAGAGGTGGTGTAGGAGAGGACCATGTCCGCCTCGCCGTCGAGGAAGAGCCCGTAGGCCTCCGACCAGCCGGGCGTGACGGTGACCACGTTGTCGGAGAGCCCTTCCCAGATCGTGCCCGCCTCGTCGCCATAGGCCGCCTTCACCCACATCAGCAGCCCGAGGCCGGGCGTGGAGGAGCGCGGATCCTGGATCAGGATGTCGAGATCGCTTTCCGCCAGCGCGCGGAAGGAGGTCGGCGCGTCGAGGCCCGCCTCGTGGACGAAGGCGAAATAGCCCCAGTCGAAGGGCAGGAAATGCGGGTCGTCCCACGCCACCGGAAGGTCGAATTCCGCCGCGATCCCGTGCTCGGCGAAAAGTCCCGTCTCGCGGGCGGCATAGGTCAGGTTCGTGTCGAGTCCAAGCACCACGTCGGCCTGCGTCCTCTCGCCCTCGAGCCGCAGCCGGGACAGGAGCGCGGCGCCGTCGCCCGCGCCCACGAAGCGCAGGTCGCAGCCGCAAACCTCCTCGAAGGCTGTCTCGATCTGCGGGCCGGGGCCCCAGTCGGAGACGAAGCTGTCATAGGTGTAGACGGTGAGTTCGGGGGTCTGGCCCGCCGCGCCCGTGGCGGCGGCGACGAGACCCGTGGCAATCATCGAAGCGCGCATCGTCTTGCTCCTTTCTTGCGACGGGCGGAGCAAGTCAGGGGAGGCGGGCGATCTGCCCCGTTGGTCCTGTCCCTTCCCTCCGCCGGTCCTAACCGGTTCAGGTTCAACGGGTTCGCCGTCCGGCATCTCAGGCCCGCGCGCGTGCGGGCCACCCCGAGGTGAGCGCGACGTTAGACCGCCGCCCTTGGCCCTTCAAGGCGAAACCGCTTGAGAGGAGGGGGTGCGCGGGCTAGACCGCCCAGTCAGGAGGACCATCTCGCATGAGCCTGAACAGCTTCGGCCACGTCTTTCGCGTGACCACCTGGGGCGAAAGCCACGGCCCCGCCCTCGGTGCCGTGGTGGACGGCTGCCCGCCCGGCGTCGCGCTCGACGAGGCCGCGCTCCAGCTCTGGCTCGACCGGCGCAAGCCGGGACAAAGCCGGTACGTGACCCAGCGCCGGGAGCCCGACGCGGTGGAGATCCTGTCGGGCGTCTTCGAGGGGCAGAGCACCGGCACCCCGATCCAGCTTCTGATCCGCAACGCCGACCAGCGCTCCAAGGACTATTCCGAGATCGCCAAGACCTTCCGCCCCGGCCATGCCGACATCGCCTACTGGCAGAAATACGGCATCCGCGACTATCGTGGCGGCGGGCGCTCCTCCGCGCGGGAGACGGCGGCGCGGGTCGCCGCCGGCGGCGTGGCGCGCGCCGCGCTGGCCGCGCTGGCGCCGGGCCTGGAAATCCGGGGCTACATGACTCGCATCGGCCCGCACGCCATCGACCGCGCGCGCTTCGACGCGGCGGTGATCGACGGGAACCCCTTCTGGTGCCCCGACCCGCAAGCCGCCGAGGACTGGGCCGCCTATCTCGACGCTCTGCGCAAGTCCGGCGACAGCGCGGGCGCCGTGATCGAGGTGGTCGCGTCGGGCGTGCCGCCCGGCCTCGGCGCACCGGTCTACGGCAAGCTCGACACCGATCTCGCCGCCGCGATGATGAGCATCAACGCCGTGAAGGGCGTGGAGATCGGCGAGGGCATGGCGGCGGCCGAACTGACCGGCAGCCAGAACGCCGACGAGATATTCATGGGCAATGACGGCGAGCCGGTCTATTCCTCCAACCACGCGGGCGGGGTGCTGGGCGGCATCTCCACCGGGCAGGAGGTCGTGGTGCGCTTCGCGGTGAAGCCCACCTCGTCGATCCTGACGCCGCGGCGCACCGTCACCCTCTCGGGCGAGGCGACCGAGATCGTCACCAAGGGCCGCCACGATCCCTGCGTCGGCATCCGCGCGGTGCCGGTGGGCGAGGCGATGATGGCCTGCGTCCTGCTCGATCACCTGCTTCTCGACCGTGCGCAGACCGGCGGCGCGCGGGGGCCGATCGGCTAGACCCCGTGCTCGACATCCTGGCGATCACCTTTCCCATCTTCGCGCTGGTGGGGCTCGGATACGGCTCGGTGCGCTTCGGGGCCTTCCGTCCCGAGGACATGCGCGTTCTGGGCCTTTTCGTGATGAACGTGGCGCTGCCCGCGCTGCTCTTTTCTGCGGTGGCGGGCCGCAAGCTCACCGAAAGCGTGAGCCCCAACTACATGGCGGTCTTTCTCGCGGGCGGGCTGGCCACCATCGCGCTGGCCTGGACCTGGCACACGCTGCGCGGCACAGGCCCGGCGCGCAAGGCCATCGCGGTGATGGGGTCGAGCTGTCCGAACTCGGGCTATGTGGGCTACCCGCTGATGCTGCTGCTGCTGCCGGAGGACGCGGGGCTCATCCTCGCGATGAACCTCGTGGTCGAGAATTTCGTGCTCATTCCCCTCACGCTGTTGTTGCTGGAAGGCTCGCGCCCCTCGCATGTCGGCAGCATCTGGCCGCGGCTGAAGGCCCTCATCTGGGGCGTGGTGCGGCGGCCCATGGTGCTGGGGCTGCTCGCAGGGCTAGCGGTATCTCTGGCCGGGCTCTCGGTGCCCTCCGGTGTGGCGCGGCTCCTCGACCTTCTGGCGTCCTCCACCGGGGCGATCGCGCTTTTCGTGATCGGCGGCTCGCTCGTCGGGCTGCCGGTGCGCGGCAACCGGATGCTCGCCGCGGAAATCGTCGCCGGAAAGCTCCTGCTGCATCCGGCGATGACCGCGCTCGCGCTGGTGGTGCTGCCGCTCATCGGGTTCCACGTCGCCGACCCGGATCTTCGCCTCGCCGTCGTGCTGTCGGCGGCCATGCCGATGTTCGGGATCTACGCGCTCTTCGCCCAGGATTACGGCCACGAGGGCATCGCCTCGCTCGCGCTCCTCGGCGCCACGACGGGCGCCTTCTTCACGCTGACGGTTCTTCTGGCGATCCTCGGCTAGCCGCGCCGCGCCGCGGCCGGCACGCGCTGCTGGCGCGACAGTTGCACCGCCAGGATGCCGAAGGCGATCACGGTGACGCCCACGATATCGAGCGGACCCAACGCCTCGCCCAGCAGAAGCGCCGCGATCGCCACGCCGAGAAACGGGTTGAGAAAGTGGAAGGTGGCCGCCTTCACCGCGCCCACGCGATCCACCAGCAGGAACCACACCAGCGTGGCGGCGAGGCCCGGGACGAGGATCGTGTAGGCGTAGGCCAGCCCCAGCCGCCACGACCAGTCGACCTCGATCGTCTCCAGCATGGCCGCGGGCACGGCCAGTGCCGCCGAGCCCACGAGCATCTGAAGCCCGACGACCATCAGGAAGTTGCCCCCCGACGAGGCGCCCCGCACCGAGAGCGTCGCCACGGTCAGCGCCCCCACCCCGACGACGCAAAGGGCCAGGCCGTAGGGATCGACCCCGCCCTGGAAGCGTGCGCCCATGATGAGCGTGACGCCCACGAAACCCGCCACGAGGCCGGCAAGGCCGAGCGGCCGGATCCGCTCGCCGAGGAAGACCCGCCCGGACAGCGCCACCAGAAGCGGCATGGTCGAGGCGATGATCGCGGCAAGTGAGGCCTCCACCGTCTGCATGGCGATCCAGTAAAGCCCCAGGTAGAGCGCGTTCTGGCAGACGCCGAAAACGACGGTGGCGCGCCACTGCGCCGGCGTCAGCCGCCAGGACTGCCCGAGATACCGGGCCACGGCGACGCCGATCAGACCCGAGATCAGGAACCGCAGCGAAAGCGACGAAAGCGGCGGCGCCGAGGCCACGATGATCCGCGCCGCGCTGAAGGCCGAGGACCACATCACCGCGAAGGCCAGCCCCAGAACGATCGCGCGAATGTCCAAGCCGCCGGCCCCCTCCCATCGCGGGCGACCCCCCTTCCGAAGGGAAGCCTCGCAAACCCCGCGCAATGCCCGCCCGGCCTGCCGTGGGACAGGCCGGTCCCACGCATGTGCCACGGGGGCGCGGCAAAGAAAAGGGCCGCCCACGGGCGGCCCCTGTCACCGGGACGAGGCGGGCGTCAGCCGTTCGCGCTGTCCTTGAGCGCCTTGGCGATGGTGACCTTCACCTGCTTGTCGGCGGGCTTCTTGAACTGCTCGCCGGTGGCGGGGTTGCGCACCATGCGCTCGGGACGTTCGCGCAGGTAGAACTTGCCGACACCGGGAAGCGTCACCGCGCCGCCATCCGCCACCTCGCGGGTGATCAGCCCGCATACCGCGTCGAGCGCGGCGCCGGCGGTTTTCTTGTCGCTGCCCATTTCCTCGGCCAGCGCGGCCACAAGCTGGGTCTTGGTCATCGGTTTGGCCATTTCCTGGTCTCCTTCCACTGCCCGCAATCTTGGGCCTCGCTTCGATCATATAACTTCATGTGGGCAACAAACACAACAAATGGTGGCCGCATACAAGCGGGATTCATGGTATTACGGCAACGTTTCGCGCGTTTTCCCGCTCAAAGGAAGGCGGTTTCGTCGAAACTGCGCAGTTTCCGGCTGTGGATCCGCTCCAGCGGCATCGCCGCGATGAGTTCCATCGCCCGGATCCCGATGCGCAGATGCCGCGCCACCTGGGTCTTGTAGAAGTCCGAGGCCATGCCCGGCAGCTTGAGTTCGCCGTGAAGCGGCTTGTCCGAGACGCACAGAAGCGTGCCGTAGGGCACGCGGAACCGGTAGCCGTTGGCGGCGATGGTGGCGGATTCCATGTCGAGCGCGATGGCGCGGGACTGGCTCAGCCGCTGCACCGGCCCGGTGTGCTCGCGCAGTTCCCAGTTGCGGTTGTCGACGCTGGCCACGGTGCCCGTGCGCATGATCCGCTTGAGGTCGTAGCCGGCCATCTCGGTCTCGGTGGCGACCGCCTCCTGAAGCGCGATCTGGATCTCGGCGAGTGCCGGGATCGGCACCCAGACCGGCAGATCGTCGTCGAGCACCCGGTCCTCGCGCAGGTAGGCGTGGGCGAGGACGAAATCGCCCAGCTTCTGGTTGGTCCGCAGGCCGGCGCAATGGCCCACCATGATCCAGGCATGCGGCCGCAGCACCGCGATGTGATCCGTCGCCGTCTTCGCGTTGGACGGTCCGACGCCGATGTTGACGAGCGTGACGCCCTGCCCGTCGGGCCGCTTGAGGTGATAGGCGGGCATCTGCGGCAGTTTCGGCAAGAGCGGGATCTCTGCGTCAGGGCTGGTGATCTCGACGTCGCCGGTGGCGACGAAGCTGGTGTAGCCGCTGCCGCGATCGGCGAGCTTCGCCCGCGCCACCGCTTCGAACTCCTCGACGTAGAACTGGTAGTTGGTGAACAGGACGTGGTTCTGGAAATGCGCGGGATCCGTCGCGGTGTAGTGGCGCAGCCGCGCGAGCGAATAGTCCACGCGCTGCGCCGTGAACGGCGCGAGGGGCGCGGGTTGCGCGCCGCTCGCCCAGGCGAGGCCGTTGACGATGTCGTCGTTCGTCGTGAAGAGGTCCGGCACGTCGAAGACGTCGCGCAGCGTGAAGCTCGCCGCGCCTTCCTGGGGGACGCCCAGAAGGGATTGCTGCGCCACCGCGAAATGGATCGGGATCGGCGTGTCCGAGGGGCCGATCATCACCGGCACGCCGTGGTTCTCGACGATCAGACCGATCTGCTGGCGCAGGTAGTTCGCGAAGAGGTCGGGCCGCGTCACCGTGGCGGCATAGGTGCCGGGCTCGGCGACGTGGCCGAAGCTCAGGCGGCTGTCGACCTGGGCGAAGGTGGTCGTGGTCAGCCGGATCTCGGGATAGAAGGCGCGGTAGCGCACGCACGGATCGCCATCGCGCATCGCCACCTCGAACCGCTCGTGAAGAAAGGCGCAGGCCCCATCGTAAAGCGCTTTCAGGTGCTCCACCGCCGCATCGGGGTCGTGGAAATCCCGTGGCGCGGGCTGGTCCGGGCTGACGACGCGCGGCGGGGAACTGTGCATGAGGGATCCTGACTGGTGGGACGGTCGGGGGAACAGGGGCCAAGTTGACACCTCCGCGGGGGGCGATCAAGCTCCGCTCCGGGAGGCGCGCGATGGATTTCGAGACGGTCAGCCCCGACGCGTTCGGCCGGTCGCTGCGCGGCCTCGGCCTCAACCTACTCGTGTGCGACGTGGCCCGCAGCGCGGCGTTCCTGCGCCATGTGTTCGGGATCGCGACCCACCGCGAGAGCGCCGATTTCGCCATCGCGGCCTATGGCGCGCAGCTCTTCCAGCTCCATGCCGACGCGACCTACGGCAGCCATCCGCTGCCCGGCCTGCTGCCCGAGGCGGGCGCGCGGGGCGCGGGGCTCGAAATCCGTCTTTACGACACCGACCCCGACATTGCCGCCGCGCGCGCCGAAGCCGCGGGCGGCGTCGTGCTCCAGCCCGCCACCGACAAGCCGCACGGGCTGCGCGAGGCCTGCATCCTGGACCTGGACGGCTACGCCTGGATCCCGTCGCGCCCCATCCACCCTGCCAAGGAGGACACGCCATGAACGCCCCCGCATCCCGACCGAACCTCGATCACTGGACCGAGCGCTGCGACCTCGCGGCGGCGCTGCGCTGGACCGCGCGGCTCGGCATGCACGAGGCGGTGGCCAACCACTTCTCGCTTTCCGTGAACGAGGACGGCACGCGGTTCCTGATCAACCCGCAGAAGCACTTCGCCCGGGTACGCGCCTCGGATCTCCTGCTCGTGGACGCGAACGATCCCGCGACGCTGGAGCGTCCGGGCGCGCCGGACCCCACCGCCTGGGGCCTGCACGGGGCGCTGCACCGGCGCGTGCCCCATGCGCGCTGTGCCATGCACGTCCACTCGATCCACGCCACCGTGCTCGCCTGCCTGGAGGATCCGCGCCTGCCGCCCATCGACCAGAATACCGCCGCCTTTTACGACCGGACGGTGATCGACACCGGCTATGGCGGGCTGGCCTTCGAGGCGGAGGGCGAGCGCTGCGCCGGGCTTTTCGACGACCCGAAGCGCAAGGTGATGATCATGGGCAACCACGGGGTCATGGTGATCGGCGACACGGTGGCCGAGACCTTCGACCGGCTCTACTACTTCGAACGGGCGGCCGAGACCTACATCCGCGCGCTGCAGACCGGCCAGCCGCTCAAGGTGCTGTCCGACGACGTCGCCGAGACGACCGCCCGCCAGATCGAGCAGTACGAAAGCGGCGGCGAGCTGCATCTCGCGGAGCTTCGGGCGATCCTCGACGAGGAAGGCGCCGACTACGCGTCCTGACCCGGCCTCAGACGAGGCCGAGCTGGAGCGCCAGCACGCCCGCGTAGGCGGCCAGAAAGGCCGCGCCCTCGCGGCGGTCGATGCGCCACCCGGTCACCCCGGCCGCGGCGAGGGCAAGGGCCGCGGCGAGCATGACCCACACGTCGCGGCCTGCGATCTCGGGCGGCACGGGAAGCGGCGTCACCATCGCCGTCACGCCCGCGATGCCGAGGATGTTGAAAAGGTTGCTCCCGAGGACATTGCCGAGCGCCAGCGCGCTCTGGCGCCGCAGTGCCGCGACGACGGAGGTGGCGAGCTCGGGGAGCGAGGTGCCGACCGCCACCAGCGTGAGGCCGATCACGGTCTCGGAAACGCCGAAGCCGCGGGCGAGCACGAGGGCCGAGCGCACGAGGAACTCCGCGCCGACGACGACGCCCGCGATGCCGAGCGCGGCCAGCCAGAGCCCGCGCCAGAGCCCGCCCTGGGGCGTGTCTTCTTCCGTCGCCACCTCCTGCCAGCCGGTGCGCTCGGAGCGCAGCGTGTTCAGCGTGTAAAGCGCGAGCGCGACCAGAAGCGCCGCGCCGGCGAGGCGCCCGACCGTGCCGTGAAGCGAGAGCGCCGCGAGGGCGAGGCTCGCGCCCACCACCGCGGCGCCGTCGCGCAGGAAGGCGCCCCGCGACACGGCGACCGGCGCGATGACGGCCGCGAGGCCGAGGATCAGGAGCACGTTGGCGATGTTGCTTCCGACGACGTTGCCGAGCGCGAGCCCCGGCGCGCCCGCCGCTGCGGCCTGAAGGCTCGCCACCAGCTCGGGCGTCGAGGTGCCGAAGCCCACGAGCGTGAGGCCGATGACGAGCGGCGACACGCCGAGGCGCGTGGCGGCGAGCACGGCGCCGCGCACCAGCGCCTCGCCTCCCGCCAGAAGCAGGACAAGTCCCGATGCCAGAAGAAGCCATGTCATGGTCGCGTCTCCCGGGGGGCGGCACGGCGATGTCGCCGCCGGTGCGCAGCCCCCGAAGGCGTCCGGCAGCGCCTCACATCGTGTCGCGCGGTCCGCGTTCAAGACGGCCGTGCCGGCGGGGGCGAAAAATCAACCCGGGCGCTTGCGAAAGCTCAGCACGCGCGCCGTGTCGCCGGCGTGGGCGCCCGTGGCGCCGGGGCCATAGATCGGCTCCTCCACCGTGGCGAGATCCTCGATCGCGGGCGCGAGCGCCGCCATCTTCGCCGCGAAGCCTTCGCTCTCGAAGGCGCGCGCGTTGACCGAGATCACCAGCAGGGCGCCCGGCGCGGCCACGCGCAGGAGTTCGTCGAAGCCCGAGGGCCCGACATGGCCCAGCGTGAACGTCCCGGCGCTGACGACCCCGGCATAGGCGCCGTCCGCGATGGGAAGCCCGGCGAGGAGGTCGCCCTCGACGAGGGCGCGGTAGACGCGCTTGCGCTCTGCCACCGCGAGCATCTCGGGCGAGAGGTCCACCGCGTCCACCGGTCCGATCCCGTGCGCGGCGAGGGCGACCCCGCCGAGCCCGGTTCCGGCGCCGGCGTCGAGGACAGGCCCCGTCCCGCCGGCCTGCGCGAAGAGCCGCGCCACCACCCCGGGCGGGCGGTAGGCGTTCGCCTCGGCGAAGGCGGCGTCGTAGGTGTCCGCCCAGTCGGCGTATAGCCGCCGGGCGTCCTCGGCCCCGGAGAGCGCATAGGCGTCGCTGAGGCCCGGTTGCTTGTTGTCCGACATGGCCGCCATGAAACCGCGCCGGGCGCGCGAATGCAATCGCGTTGACCGGCTCTCGCGAATCGGGTTGGCGTCATACGGTCAGACCGCCCGGCCGAACGGGGCCGCCCGTCGGAGGAGAGCGCGATGCTTCAGGTTCTGGGCGGCGTCTGGGCGCTACTGCTCGGCATCACGCTCATCATGATCGGCAACGGCATGCAGTCCACGCTGATCGGCGTGCGCGGCGGGCTGGAGGGCTTCTCGGCCTCCGCGCTCGCGGTCGTGACCTCGGGCTATTTCGCGGGCTTTCTCGCAGGCGCGCGGCTCGCGCCGCGCCTGATCCGGAACGTGGGCCATGTCCGGGTGTTCGCCGCGCTCGGCTCCTTCATGTCCGCGGGGCTCATCGCCTTTCCGCTGCTGACGGAGCCCTGGGCCTGGACGCTTTTTCGCCTCGCGCTCGGCTTCTGCATGTCGGGCGTCTACGTCACCGCGGAAAGCTGGCTCAACAACGCCGCCACGAACGAGAACCGCGGCAAGCTGCTGTCGGCCTACATGCTGGCGCAGACCCTGGGCATGATCGCGGCGCAGGGGCTTCTGACGCGCGCGGACGCGGGCGGCGCCACGCTTTTCATCGCCGCCTCGATCCTCGTGTCGCTTTCCTTCGGGCCGATCCTCCTGTCGGCCACGCCGGTGCCCGCGGCCGAGATCACCAAGCCGATGAGCCTGCGGCGGCTCTACGAGGCCTCGCCGCTCGGAACAGTGGGCATCTTCCTGCTCGGCGGCGTCTTCGCGGCGCAGGCCGGGATGGGGGCGGTCTACGGGTCGCAGGCGGGCCTCACGGTGGATCAGGTGGCGCTTTTCGTCGCGATGCTTTTCGCGGGCAGCCTCGTGCTGCAATACCCGATCGGCTGGGTCTCGGACCGCATGGACAGGCGGCTTTTGATCCTTTCGCTCGCGGCGATCGGCGCGGCCTCCTGCCTGCTCGGCTACCTCTCGGACCTTGCGCTCTGGCCGCTCATGGCGGCGGCCTTCGTGATGGGCGGCATGGCCTCGCCGCTCTATTCGCTCTTCGTCGCCTACACGAACGACTACCTCGAGGTGGAGGACATGCCGGCCGCCTCCGGCGGGCTCGTCTTCGTCTACGGGCTGGGCGCGATCTCGGGGCCGCTGATCGCCGGGTGGGCGATGCAGGCGGCGGGGCCGCAGGCGTTCTGGCTGTTCCTGATCGCGCTCTTCGCCGCGATCTCCGGTTATGCCGGCTGGCGCATGACGCGCCGCCCGTCGCTGCCCGCCGGGGAGACCGGCGCCTATGTGGGCGTCATGCCGACATCGTCGCCCATGGCGCTGGAAGCGGCGCAGGAATGGTCCTACGAGCTTGCCGAGCAGGAGGAGGCGAAATCGGAAAGCGGCGCGCCCTGAGCGCGGGTCGCGCCGTCGTGGCGGACCGTCGTGCCGGAGGCCGGGCGCGGCGAAAGCCCCCCGGCACGAACGGGACCGAGGCGGCATGAGCAGGCCGCCGGTCGCAACGCCGGGCGCGGTGCGATGCCGGCCGGTCCAGAAATCCGGGCGACGTGACAGGGGCGGTCGGGCAGCGCTTGCCGGGGCCGACCGGCGCCCCGGTCGTTCCGCGCGCGTCCGGCCGACGCGTCGGCCCTTGCATCCCCTGCCGGCCGCGCGTATATGCGGTGCCAACAGCGGCTCGTCGGGCATCGCACGGCGAACCACCGGGAAAGATCGACGGGCCGCGCGCCCGTTTTTTCGTTCCGGAGGCCCATGTCCACCCTCGTCGCCAAATCCCCCATCGACCGGCGTATCGCCGAGATCGTCCAGCCCGTGATCGAGGGGCTGGGATACGAACTCGTGCGCGTGCGCCTGATGGCGGGCAAGACGCAGACGCTGCAGATCATGGCCGAAAGGCCCGGGGGCGGCATCGAGGTGGACGACTGCGCGGCGATATCCAACGCGGTGAGCGCGGTGCTCGACGTGGAGGATCCGATCCTCGATGCCTACACGCTCGAGGTCTCGAGCCCCGGGATCGACCGGCCGCTCACGCGGCTGAAGGATTTCGCCGATTACGAGGGCTACGAGGCGAAACTCGAGACCGCCGAACTCATCGACGGGCGCCGCCGCTTCAAGGGCGTGCTCGCCGGCGTCGAGGGCGACGAAATACTGGTGAACCTGGACGAGGGCACGGTCGGCCTGCGCTTCGACTGGCTGTCCGACGCCAAGCTGGTGCTTACCGACGAGTTGATCCGCGACATGCTGAAGGCGCGCAAGGCGCAGCCGGTGGACGCGGACGCGTATGACGAGATCCGGTCGGACATGTCCGACCCCGAAGAGGACTGAAGACAGATGGCGATTACTTCTGCGAACCAGCTCGAGCTCTTGCAGACCGCGGAAGCGGTGGCCCGCGAGAAGATGATCGATCCCCTGCTCGTGGTCGAGGCGATGGAAGAAAGCCTCTCGCGGGCGGCGAAGTCGCGCTACGGCTCCGAGATGGACATCCGCGTGAGGATCGACCGCAAGACCGGCCGCGCGGACTTCACCCGCGTGCGCACCGTGGTACCCGAGGAAGAACTCGAGAACTACCAGGCCGAGATGACCGCCGAGCAGGCGAAGCCCTATTTCGCCCCGGCGAAGCCCGGGCGCGACGAGTTCTGGATCCGCGAGGGCCAGCGCATCGACCCCGCCGAAGCCGGCGCGCCGCAGGTCGGCGACGAGTTCCACGAGGCCGTCCCGCCGGTGGAGATGGGCCGCATCGCCGCGCAGTCGGCGAAGCAGGTGATTCTCCAGAAGGTGCGGGAGGCCGAGCGCGACCGCCAGTACGAGGAATTCCAGGACCGCGTCGGCACGATCATCAACGGGATCGTCAAGCGCGAGGAATACGGCAACATCATCGTGGACGTGGGCCGCGGAGAGGCGATCCTGCGCCGCAACGAGAAGATCGGCCGGGAAAGCTACCGCAACGGCGACCGCATCCGCTGCTACATCAAGGACGTGCGCCGCGAGGCGCGGGGCCCGCAGATCTTCCTGTCGCGCACGGCGCCCGAGTTCATGGCCGAGCTCTTCAAGATGGAGGTGCCGGAGATCTACGACGGCATCATCGAGATCAAGGCCGTGGCCCGCGACCCCGGAAGCCGTGCCAAGATCGCCGTGATCTCCTACGATTCGTCGATCGACCCTGTCGGCGCCTGCGTCGGCATGCGCGGCTCGCGCGTGCAGGCCGTGGTCAACGAGCTTCAGGGCGAGAAGATCGACATCATCCCGTGGAACGAGGATCAGGCGACCTTCCTCGTCAACGCGCTTCAGCCCGCCGAGGTCTCCAAGGTCGTGATCGACGAGGAGGCGCAGCGCATCGAGGTGGTGGTGCCCGACGAGCAGCTTTCGCTGGCGATCGGCCGGCGCGGTCAGAACGTCCGCCTGGCGAGCCAGCTGACCGGGCTCGACATCGACATCCTCACCGAGGAGGAGGAGAGTCGCCGCCGCCAGAAGGAGTTCGAGGAGCGCACCCAGCTCTTCATGGAGACGCTGGACCTCGACGAGTTCTTCGCGCAGCTCCTCGTCTCCGAGGGGTTCACCAACCTCGAGGAGGTCGCGTATGTCGAGCTCGACGAGCTTCTGGTGATCGATGGCGTCGACGAGGACACGGCGACCGAGCTTCAGACCAGGGCCCGCGAATACCTCGACGAGCAGGCGCGCCAGGCCCTCGAGCGCGCCCGCGCGCTCGGTGTGGAGGACAGCCTGATTGACTTCGAGGGCCTGACACCCCAAATGATTGAGGCGTTGGCGCAGGACGGCGTGAAGACGCTCGACGATTTCGCGACCTGCGCCGACTGGGAGCTTGCCGGCGGCTGGACGACGGTGAACGGCGAGCGCGTCAAGGACGACGGTGTCCTGGAGCCTTTCGACGTATCGCTCGAAGAGGCGCAGAACATGGTCATGACCGCACGGGTCATGCTGGGCTGGGTGGATCCCGAAGAGATGCTCGGCACCGCGTCCGAAGAGGGTGACGGCGAAGAGATCGTTTCCGACGAGGCCGCCGCCACCGACGAGGCGCGCCCCTGAGCCGGTCGCCGGAGATCCGCGAGATGCCGCGCGGCGGGCGTGAGAAGACGCGGGACGACGGGCCCGAGCGCAAGTGCATCGCGACGGGCAAGGTGCTGCCGGCCGCCCGCATGGTGCGCTTCGTGGTGAGCCCCGACGGCGTGGTGGTGCCCGACATTCTGGGCAAGCTGCCCGGTCGGGGGATCTGGGTCGCGGCCGATCGCGCGGCGCTGGAGCGCGCGGCGTCCAAGGGGCTTTTCGCCCGGGCGGCCAAGGCCCCGGTGACGGTGCCGGAAGGGCTCGTCGACGAGGTGGAGCGCCAGCTCGCGCAGCGCGTGATCGGGCTCGTCAGCCTGGCCCGGAAATCCGGGGCGGCCGTGACGGGCTACGAAAAGGTGAAGGCCTGGCTGGCGAACGGCGAGGCCGAGGTCCTGATCCAGGCCAGCGACGGCTCGGAGCGGGGCAAGACGAAGCTGAGCACGCCGCATGACGGAAGCTGGCTCGGCTGGATGACGGCGTCCGAATTGGGTTTGGCCTTCGGACGTGAAACTGTGGTACATGGCGCGCTGGCGTCTGGCGGTCTGACGAAGCGTGTTGTAGAGGAGGCCGCAAGACTTAAAGGCTTGCGCGCCAGCGACGGTGGCACCGGCCACCGGAAAGGATAAGACGGCTTTATGAGCGAGAACGACGGCAAGAAGACCCTCGGGCTGCGGAGCGGCCCGCGTTCGGGCAGCGTGAAACAGAGCTTCAGCCACGGCAGGACGAAGAACGTCGTGGTGGAGACGAAGCGCAAGCGCGTGGTCGTGCCGAAACCCTCCGCGGCCAAGAGCGGCGGCGCCGGTGGCGCCGGCGGCAGCGGCACCACGCCGTCCGCCGGCGGCGCGAAACGTCCGGGCGGCATTTCCGAAGCGGAAATGGACCGTCGTCTCAAGGCGTTGCAGGCCGCCAAGGCGCGCGAAACCGAAGAGGCGAAGGAGCGCGAGGAAGAAGAGCGCCGCCGCGCCGAGGAGCGTGAGCGCCGCCGCGCGGAACAGGAGGCCAAGGAGCGCGAGCAGCGCGAGGCCGAGGAGCGCGCGCGCCAGAAGGCCGAGGAGGAAGAACAGCGCCGGGCCGAGGCGGAGCGCGCGAAGCAGCCGCAGCCGCCTGCCGAGCCCGGCGACGTGGCCAAGCCCGCCAAGGCGGTCCCGCCCGTCGCCCGCAAGAAGGAGCGGGAAGAGCCCCGAGAGGCGAAGAATCGCAAGAGCGAACGCGACAGCGCGCGCCGCTCCGGCAAGCTGACCCTGAATCAGGCGCTGGCCGGCGGAGAGGGCGGGCGCCAGAAATCGCTCGCCGCGATGAAACGCAAGCAGGAGCGCGCCCGCCAGAAGGCGATGGGCCAGCAGGCCCCGCGCGAGAAGGTGGTGCGCGACGTCCAGCTTCCCGAGACGATCGTCGTGTCGGAACTCGCCAACCGCATGGCCGAGCGTGTGGCCGACGTGGTCAAGGCGCTCATGCAGAATGGCATGATGGTCACGCAGAACCAGGTGATCGACGCCGACACCGCCGAACTCATCATCGAGGAGTTCGGCCACAAGGTCGTGCGCGTTTCGGACGCCGACGTGGAGGACGTGATCAAGGAGGTGGAGGACAAGTCCGCCGACCTGAAACCGCGCCCGCCGGTCATCACCGTGATGGGGCACGTCGATCACGGCAAGACCTCGCTGCTCGACGCGATTCGCGAGGCCAAGGTCGTGTCCGGCGAAGCGGGGGGAATCACCCAGCACATCGGCGCCTACCAGGTCGAGGCGCCCAACGGCGACGCGCTGACCTTCCTCGACACACCGGGCCACGCGGCCTTCACCTCGATGCGCTCGCGCGGCGCACATGTGACCGACATCGTGGTCCTGGTGGTGGCGGCCGACGACGCGGTGATGCCGCAGACCATCGAGGCCATCAACCACGCCAAGGCGGCGAAGGTGCCGATGATCGTCGCCATCAACAAGTGCGACAAGCCGGAGGCGAACCCTGACAAGGTGCGGACCGATCTTCTCCAGCACGAGGTGATCGTCGAGAAGCTGTCCGGCGACGTGCAGGACGTCGAAGTCTCCGCCATTACCGGCAAGGGCCTCGGCACACTGCTCGAGGCGATCGCGCTGCAGGCGGAGATCCTGGAGCTTCAGGCGAACCCGGACCGCGCCGCCGAGGGCGCGGTGATCGAGGCCCAGCTCGACGTCGGCCGCGGGCCGGTGGCGACGGTGCTCGTCCAGAAAGGCACCCTGCGCCAGGGCGACATCTTCGTCGTCGGCGAGCAGTGGGGCAAGGTGCGCGCGCTCGTGAACGACAAGGGCGAGCGCGTGAAGGAGGCCGGCCCCTCCGTGCCGGTCGAGGTGCTCGGCATCAACGGCACCCCGGAAGCCGGCGACGTGCTCAACGTCGTCGAGGCCGAGGCGCAGGCGCGCGAGATCGCCGAGTACCGCCAGGAGAAGGCGAAGGAGAAGCGCGCTGCCGCCGGTGCCGCGACCTCTCTCGAGCAGCTTCTGGCCAAGGCCAAGGAAGACGAGAACGTCACCGAGCTTCCGGTAATCGTGAAGGCCGACGTGCAGGGCTCTGCCGAGGCGATCGTCCAGGCGCTGGAGAAGGTCGGCAACGAAGAGGTGCGCGTGCGCGTGCTGCATTCGGGCGTCGGCGCCATCACCGAAACCGATGTCGGCCTCGCGGAAGCCTCCGGCGCGCCGGTGATCGGCTTCAACGTGCGCGCCAACGCGCCGGCGCGCAACTCCGCCAACCAGAAGGGCGTGGAGATCCGCTACTACTCGGTGATCTACGACCTGGTGGACGACGTGAAGGCGGCAGCGTCCGGACTTCTCTCGGCCGAGGTGCGCGAGAACTTCATCGGCTACGCGGAGATCCGGCAGGTCTTCAAGGTGTCGGGCGTCGGCAAGGTGGCGGGCTGCCTCGTCACCGAGGGCGTGGCGCGCCGGTCCGCCGGTGTGCGCCTCCTGCGCGACGACGTGGTGATCCACGAGGGCACGCTGAAGACGCTCAAGCGCTTCAAGGACGAGGTGCCGGAAGTTCAGTCGGGTCAGGAGTGCGGCATGGCCTTCGAGAAATACGAGGACATCCGCGAAGGCGACGTCATCGAGATCTTCGAGCGCACCGAGGTCGAGCGCAAGCTGGACTGAGCCGCGGAAGAAAACGCGTAAGGGAACGCCCGGCCGTATCATCGGCCGGGCGTTTTCGTGTCGGCATCGCGGGCCTTGGGTGTTTGTCTTGCGCAAGCGCGGTGAGTCCGCCACCGCCCATTCTCGGCAGGTTACGCCCAAAGGCGCGGCGGCATCGCCGTTGTGCTTGTCCGGCGCGCACGGCCTGGCGGGGTCGTCCCGACACCGCTACTGACCTGCCACGGGATTTTCGCGCCGTCCGTGTCGCGCGAGCGTCAGCGGCTGCTAGAGCCAGTCGCGGAGAATCGGTATCAGCGGGACATCGGCGGGCGGCATGGGATAGTCCCGCAGCTCCGCCGCGCGTGCCCAGGAAAGGCGCTGCCCCTCCTGGCCGACGGGCACGCCCTCCCATTTCCGGCACGCGAAGAGCGGCATGAGCAGGTGAAAATCGGCATAGCCGTGGCTGGCGAAGGTCAGAGGCGCGAGACAGCTTTCTTCCGTGTCGATGGCGATCTCCTCGCGCAGCTCCCGGATGAGCGCGGCCTCGGGCGTCTCGCCCGGTTCCACCTTGCCGCCCGGAAATTCCCAGAGCCCCGCCATCGGCTTGCCCTCGGGGCGTTGGGTGAGCAGCACGCGGCCGTCCCGGTCCACCAGCGCCACGGCGGCGACGAGCACGACCTTCGTCACGAGCGGTAATCCGCGTTGATGTCGATGTAGCCGTGGGTCAGGTCGCAGGTCCACACCGTGGCGCGGCCTTCCCCCAGGCCGAGATCCACGGAGATCCGCAATTCCTGCCCTTTCATGTACTCCGCCGCGGCGGCTTCGTCGTAGCTTTCGGCCACCCAGCCCTTCTCGGCCACGAGGATGTCGCCGAAGCGGATCGCCAGAAGGTCGCGGTCGGCCGGGGCGCCCGATTTCCCGACGGCCATCACCACGCGCCCCCAGTTCGCGTCCTCGCCCGCGATCGCGGTCTTCACCAGCGGAGAGTTGGCGATCGACATGGCGTGGCGCCGCGCGTCGCTGCGCGAGGTGGCGCCGGTCACCGTGACCTCGACGAATTTCGTCGCGCCCTCGCCGTCGCGCACGACCTGCTGCGCGAGGTCGAGCATCACCATCCCGAGCGCTTCGCGGAAGGCGTGGGTGTCGGCCCAGACCCGCGCCCCGCTCGCCCCGGTGGCGCCCATCAGCAGCGTGTCCGAGGTGGAGGTGTCGCCGTCCACCGTGATGCAGTTGAAGGTCCGGTCGGCCAGTTCCGCCACGATGGATTGCAGCACGGGCCGGTCCACCGCCGCGTCGGTGAACAGGAAGACGAGCATCGTGGCCATGTCGGGGGCGATCATGCCCGAGCCTTTCGCGATCCCCGAGATGGAGACCGTCCGCCCGTCGACCTCGACCTGCGCGCCCGCGCCCTTGGGGAAGGTGTCGGTCGTCATGATCGCGCGGGCCGCGGCCTCCCAGCCGCCCGGGGCCAGGGCGTCGGTCAGCGTGTCGAGCCGGGCGCGGATGCGCTCGTGCGGGAGCGGCTCGCCGATCACGCCGGTGGAGGCGGTGAAGACGCGGCGCGCGGGAAGTCCCGCCGCCTCGGCCACTGCGCCGGTCAGGGCGTCCACCGCGGCCGCGCCGGCCTTCCCGGTGAAGGCATTGGCGTTGCCCGCGTTGACGAGGAAGGCCGCGCCGGCCCGGTCGTCCCCGGCGATCTTCGCCTCGCAGTCGAGGACCGGCGCGGCGCGCGTCGCGGAGCGCGTGAAGACGCCCGCCACGGTGCTGCCGGGCGCGAGGCGCGCGAGCATCACGTCGTCGCGCCCGGCGTAGCGGACGCCGGCCGAAGCGACGGCGAGCTCCACGCCCGCGACATCGGGCAGGTCCGGGAAACGGTCGGGCGCAAGCGGCGAGCGCGGCGGCGTGGCGCCCATGCGTCAGTTCTCCAGGATCGAGGTGTCGCTCAGCGCGGAGGGATCGACCGCCCCCTCGTCGGGCATCGTGATCTCGGCCTCGGCGCGCAGCGCCTCCAGCCGTTCGGTCACCGCGGCCTGGCGGATCTCCTCGGCCAGTTCCTCGCGGACCTCGTCGAGCGGCGGCGCCGCCTGGCTCCGCGTGTCGTTGAGCGTGATGACGTGCCAGCCGAACTGCGTCTCGACGGGCTCGGACACCGCGCCCACCTCCATCGCCATCACGGCTTCCTCGAAGGGCGGCACCATCATCCCGGGTCCGAACCAGCCAAGCTCGCCGCCCGATGGGCCGGAGGGGCCGGTGGAATGCGCCATGGCCAGTTCGCCGAAATCCGCGCCCTGCTCGAGCTGGCGGACGAGATCGCGGGCCTCCTCTTCCGTCCCCACCAGGATGTGCGAGGCGTTGTACTCGGTGCCGAGATCGGCATCGGCGAAGCGCGCCTCGTAGGCGGCGCGCAGCGCCTCGTCGGTCACGACCTCGCCGATGATGGTTTCGACCGCGTCGCCGGCCCTGAGCAGGCGGCGCTCGTTCTCGAGCGCGACTCGCGCCCGCGTCGACAGGGTGTCGCCGGTCTGCTGGGCCAGAAGCGTCTGCTGGATCATCTGGTCGAGGATCCCCTCGAAGAGCACGTCGTCGGGAAGTTGCCGATACTGCTGCGGCAGGGACGTCCGCGCGACCACCATGTGCCCCAGCGTGATCTCCTGGCCGTTGACGGTGGCGACGACGGTGTCGGCGTCCGGCGTCGCGGCGGTGTCCTGGGCCGTGGCGGGCAGCGCAGCGGCGAGCGCGAGCGTGGCGGCGAGAGAGCGAATCGGAGCGATCATGGGGTTTCCTTCCGGGCGGGCCGCGGGGGGCGGCGTTGACACTCAAACAGGCGCCGCTTACATCCGGTGGCCAAGGCCAGTCGGCGCCGTCTTCCCCCAACACCTATGGGCTCCGGATCGGACGGGCAAGCCGATGCGGCGCCACCAGAACGTCAGCCAAGGACGGAGACATCACGCATGGGCCTCGGACGTATCGCCAGAAAGGTGTTCGGCACGCCGAACGACCGGAAGATCAAGGCGACCCGCCCGCTGATCGACAGGATCAACGCGCTGGAACCCGAGATGCAGGCGCTTTCCGACGACGCGCTCACCGCGAAGACCGCCGAATTCAAGAAGCGCCATGGCGATGGCGAGTCGCTCGACGACCTGCTGCCCGAGGCGTTCGCCGCCTGCCGCGAGGCGGGCCGGCGCGCGTTGGGTCTGCGCGCCTTCGACGTCCAGCTCATGGGCGGCATCTTCCTGCACCAGGGCAACATCGCCGAGATGAAGACCGGCGAGGGCAAGACGCTGGTCGCGACCCTGCCCGCCTACCTGAACGCGCTGACGGGGCGCGGCGTGCACATCGTCACCGTGAACGACTACCTCGCCCGGCGCGACGCGGAGTGGATGGGCAAGGTCTACGGCGCGCTGGGCCTGACCACCGGCGTGGTCGTGCCGATGCAGGATCACGAGGAGAAGCGCGCCGCCTACGAGGCCGACATCACCTATGCCACCAACAACGAGCTGGGCTTCGACTATCTGCGCGACAACATGAAATCGTCGCTCAAGGAGATGTACCAGCGCGGCCACTATTACGCGATCGTCGACGAGGTCGACTCGATCCTGATCGACGAGGCGCGGACGCCCCTCATCATCTCGGGCCCGAGCCAGGACCGGTCCGAGCTCTACGTCTCGGTCGACCGGCTGATCCCCGACCTCAAGGACGAGCATTTCTCGATCGACGAGAAGACGCGCAACGTCACCTTCACCGACGAGGGCAACGAGTTCCTCGAGGAGTTGCTGCACGAACGCGGCCTGCTCGAGGAGGGCCGCTCGCTCTACGACCCCGAGAGCACGACGGTCGTTCACCACGTCAACCAGGGCCTGCGCGCGCACAAGCTCTACACCAGGGACAAGGACTACATCGTCCGCGATGGCGAAGTGGTGCTCATCGACGAGTTCACGGGGCGGATGATGCCGGGCCGGCGCCTGTCAGACGGTCTGCACCAAGCGATCGAAGCCAAGGAAGGCTGCGAGATCCGGCCGGAGAACGTCACCCTCGCCTCGATCACCTTCCAGAACTATTTCCGCCTTTACGACAAGCTCTCCGGCATGACCGGCACCGCCTCGACCGAGGCCGAGGAGTTCGGAGAGATCTACGGGCTTGGCGTCGTCGAGGTCCCGACGAACAAGCCGATCGCGCGGACGGACGAGGACGATCAGGTCTACCGCACCGGCCGCGAAAAGTATGCCGCCATCGTCGAGGAGATCCGCAAGGCCCACGAGAAGGGGCAGCCGGTCCTCGTCGGCACGACGTCGATCGAGAAGTCCGAGGCGCTTTCGACGCTGCTGCAGAAAGAGAAGATCCCGCACAACGTGCTGAACGCGCGCCAGCACGAGAAGGAGGCGCAGATCGTCGCGGACGCGGGCCGCCTCGGCGCGGTCACCATCGCGACGAACATGGCCGGCCGGGGCACCGACATCCAGCTCGGCGGCAATGTCGACATGCAGGTCATGGAGGAACTCGCCGCGGATCCGGAGGCGGAGCCCGACGCGCTGCGCGCCCGCATCGCGGCCAAGCACGCCGAGGAGAAGCGCAAGGTCATCGAGGCGGGCGGCCTTTACGTCCTGGCCACCGAGCGCCACGAGAGCCGCCGGATCGACAACCAGCTGCGCGGCCGGTCCGGCCGCCAGGGCGATCCCGGGCGGTCCTCCTTCTTCCTCAGCCTCGAGGATGACCTGCTGCGCATCTTCGGCTCCGAACGGCTGGAAAAGATGCTTGCCCGGCTCGGGCTTCAGGAGGGCGAGGCCATTATCCACCCCTGGGTGAACAAGAGCCTCGAGCGGGCGCAGGCGAAGGTCGAGGGGCGCAACTTCGACATCCGCAAGCAGCTGCTGAAGTTCGACGACGTGATGAACGACCAGCGCAAGGTCATCTTCAGCCAGCGGCGCGAGATCATGGAGGCGGAGGATCTGTCCGACGTGGTGCGCGACATGCGCCACCAGGTCGTGGACGATCTCGTCGACACCTACCTGCCGCCCAAGACCTACGCCGACCAGTGGGACGCCGAGGGGCTTTACGCGGCGGCGATCGAAAAGCTCGGCGTCGATGTGCCCGTGATGGAGTGGGCCGAGGAGGACGGGGTCGACCAGGAGGTCATGCGCGAGCGGCTCGAAAAGGCGGCGGACGAGCATATCGCCCGGAAGGCGACGGAATTCGGCACAGAGAACATGCGCCAGATCGAGAAGCAGATCCTGCTTCAGACCATCGACGGAAAGTGGCGCGACCACCTCCTGACGCTCGAGCACCTGCGCTCCGTCGTCGGGTTCCGCGGCTACGCGCAGCGCGATCCGCTCAACGAGTACAAGTCCGAGGCGTTCCAGCTTTTCGAAAGCATGCTCGACAGCCTGCGCGCCGACGTCACCCAGAAACTCGGCCAGATCCGCCCGCTCACGGAGGAGGAGCAGCGCCAGATGGTCGACGAGATCCGCGCGCAACGCGCGGCGATGGCCCAGGCGGCGCAGGCGGCCCATCCCGACGCCCCCGCGCCCCAGCCGGAGATGGCCGGCGCGGACGCGCCGCCACGACCGGCTGCGTCCGGTGCCGCCCCCCAGCTTGCCGCGGAGCCGGCGGCCGGCTTCGACGAGGCCGATCCGTCCACCTGGGGCGATCCGGGACGGAATCAGCTCTGCCCCTGCGGCTCGGGCAAGAAGTTCAAGCACTGCCACGGCCGCCTCGCCTGACGGCGCAGGCGACCCCCGGTTGCGTAAAAACGCCCCAATCTATCCCCCCGCTCGCCTCATGGGTGCCCCGATTGGGCGGAAACATGACCCAAGATTGCACAGGGCGTGGTATGTCTGCCGCGGGCCGAGGAGGCGAATATGCTGATGTCGAACCGCTTCATACTGTCAGGCGCGACGGTTCTCGTCGCTCTGGGGATTGGCGCCGTCATGCAGTGGGGCGGCTTGCCCGCGCAGATATCCGAGCGCGATGGCGCACGAACGGCGGGCGACGGCCTCGCCGACGGGTCCGGGCCAGCGGGTGAAGGGCCCCGCGCCCTCAGCGCCCCCGACATGACGGATGCCCCGGGCCTGAGCGGCATCACCTTCACCTCCGCGCCCCCGGTCGCGCGCGACGCGGTCCGGCCGCTTCCGGTGCCGGGCCTGCCCGAAAAGGCAGTCGCGCCCCAGCCGGACGAGGCGCCGGTCATCGACGCGCGGGAGCAGGAAGAAAGCGCCGTTGCCGGGACCGGCTGCGAGATCGGCTTCGCCGCCACGCCGGCCGAGGGGGGCGTGGTCCGGCTCGACCTCGACGCGCCGTGCCTGCCGGGAGAGCGTGTCACCCTGCACCACAACGGCCTGATGACGACGGCGGTGACCGACGAGGCCGGGGCCCTCGCGCTCGACATGCCGGCCTTCGCGCCGGCGGCAGTCTTCATCGCGGCCTTCGCGAACGGCGATGGTGCGGTCGCGCAGGCCAGGGTCGACGGCATGGAGGACCGCGCGCGCGTGGCGCTTCAGTGGCGCGGCGATACGGGCATCGCGCTCCATGCCCGCGAGAACGGCGCGCGCTACGGCGAAGAGGGGCACGTCCACGCGGACCGCGCGGGTGTGCCGGGGTCCGAAGGGTTCCTGGTGCGGCTCGCGCGGGACACGATGCCCGCGGCGCTGGGCGCGGAAGTGTACACCTTCCCCGAAGGTGTCGCGCCCGGCGATCCGTCCGTCCTCGTGACCATCGAGGCCGAGGTGACGGAGGCGAACTGCGGCAAGGACCTCGACGCGCAGCTCCTCGTGCGGCGTGACGGGGTGCTGGAGGTCCGCGACATCGCCCTTTTCATGCCGGCCTGCAGCGCCGTGGGCGACTTTCTGGTGTTGAAAAACCCCTTCGCAGATCTGAAACTCGCCCGAAACGACTGACGCGTTTCGGCCGAGGGAAAACATGAAGGCATGGCGTGCGGCGGGTTTCGTCGCACTTTTTCTAGCGGCTGCCGTGATGCCGCATGGCGGGGCCGCGCAGGACGTGACGCTGAGCTCGCCCGACGGCGCGGTGGAAATCTCGGGCACGTTGCTCGGCTTCGACGGGGAGTTCTACCGGGTCGAAACCGTTTACGGCGAACTGACGGTCGACGGCTCGGGTGTCCGTTGCGAGGGGCCGGGGTGCCCCAACCTGGAGGCTTTCGTGGCCGAGCTGCGCCTGTCGGGCGCGTCCTCCGCCGGCGACGTGCTGCTTCCCGCGCTGATCGAGGCGTTCGCCATGCGCTCCGGATACGGCATCCGGACAGAGCGCTCCGACAAAGACCAGGTCACACATGTCCTGACAGAGGGCGAGGACGGGACACCGGTGGCCCGCTTTCGCATCCGTGCCACCACCACCGACGAGGGGTTCGCCGATCTGCTTGCGGACGAGGCGGACATCGCCATGGCGGTCCGCGAGATCCGGGGCGCCGAGGCGCGGCTCGCCGCGGCGGCGGGGCTGGGCGATCTGGACGCGGCGGGCCGCTCCCGCGTGCTCGCCCTCGACGCGCTGGTGCCGGTGGTGGCGCCCGGGAATCCGCTGCGGGCGATTTCGATGCGCCAACTCGCCCGGGTCTTCGGCGGGATCATCGACAACTGGAAGGATCTGGGCGGGCCCGATGCGCCCATCGTGCTGCATCTTCGCGATGCCGGGTCGGGACTGGCGCAGGCCGCCGAAGACCGCCTTCTCGCGAATGCGGGCCTGTTGCTGTCCAGCACGGCGTTGCGCCATGCATCGGACGCCGATCTGGCCCGCGCGGTCGCGGACGACCCGCTCGCGCTCGGCCTCGCCAGCCTGGCCGAGACGGGCAACACGCAGCCCCTGGCGGTCCGGGGGGCCTGCGGCTTCACGCTGCGGGCCGAGCGCCGCACCATCAAGACCGAGGATTACCCGCTCACCGCGCCGCTCTTTCTCTACCTTCCCGCGCGGCGCCTGCCGAAGATCGGGCGCGATTTCCTGGGCTATCTGGGAAGCGGGCCGGCGCAGATCGTCATCCGCCGCGCGGGCTTCGTGGACCAGGCCCCCGAGGAGGTGCCGGTGGCCGAACAGGGCGACCGCTTCCTGAACGCCATCGTTCAGGCCGGCCCCGAGGTGGGCCTCGACGAGTTGCAGCGCATGGCCGAGACGCTCGCGCCGATGCGCCGTCTCACCACGTCCTTCCGGTTTCGCCCGGGCTCCGCCCGTCTCGATGCGCAGTCGCTTTCGAACGTGGAACAGCTCGCCCGGGCGCTGGAAGAGGGGCGCTACGACGCGCGCCGCATGGTCTTCGTGGGCTTCAGCGACGGGCAGGGGCCGGCCGCCGGGAACCGCCGGATCGGGATGGATCGCGCGGAGGCCGTGCGCGCCGCGGTGGTCGCCGCCGCCGACGGCGCCGACCTCGACCGGGTGGCGCTGGACGTCGAGGCCTTCGGAGAGGCGCTGCCGATGGCCTGCGACGACAGCGCCTGGGGCCGGCAGGTGAACCGCCGCGTCGAAGTCTGGGTGCGCTGAGGGCCGGTGCAGGCCCACCCCGGATCCGGTCGGCGCGTCGGCCGCGCGCAACGCGCGCGTTAAGCGGCGATTCACCCCGCCGCGCCATCCTCCCGCCCGAAGAACGGGGTCGGGAGACAGGCGCCGATGGATCTGACCGGCAAGCTTGCCGAGGAACGCCGCGCGCGGCTCGCCGCCGAGCGGCTTCTGGAACAGAAGCAGACGGAACTCTTCGCGGCCAACCGCAAGCTTGCCCGGCAGGCGCGGCAGCTTTCCGCCGAGATCGTGGAAACCCGCGCCGAGGTCGCGACCATGCGCGACGAGAATCGGCGCGTCAGGTCGGATCTGACCCGGGCCAACGAAAAGATCGCCATCGTCGAAACGCAGCTCTGGAGCGCGCTCGAGACGGTCCGGGACGGCTTCGCCATGTTCGACGCCGACGGGTGCCTGGTTCTCGCCAACGCCGCCTATCTGTCTGTCTTCGACGGGCGCGAATCGATCGCCGCGGGGACAAGTTTCACCCATCTCGTGGACGTCATGATCGCGGACGGCATCGTCGATCTCCGGGACGAGCCGCCGGCCCGCTGGCGTGAAAGGATGTTGGGCCGCTGGGAGATGGACGAGATCCCGCCCGAGACCATCCGGCTATGGAACGGCCAGTTCGTGCAGCTCATGGACCGGCGCATGCCCGATGGCGGGCTCGTCACGCTCGCGGTCAACATCACCGACCTGATGCGGATGTGGTCCGCCGTCGAGGAGCTGCCCGACGGTTTCGTCGTCTATGACGCGCAGGACCGGCTTGTCACCTGCAACGCCCGGTACCGGGAGCTCTACGCCAGAAGCGCCCCCGCGATGGTGCCCGGCGCTCGGTTCGAGGATATCCTGCGTTACGGTCTTGCCCGTGGACAGTACGCCGACGCCATCGGCCGCGAGGAGGCGTGGCTCGAGGAACGCCTGGAGCATCACCGCAACGCGCCGGGGGAGATCGAGCAGCAACTCGACGACGGGCGCTGGCTCAGGATCTTCGAGACCCTGACCTCCGACGGCGGGCGCGTCGGCCTGCGGGTGGACATCACCCAGTTCAAGGAACAGCAGCGCGCGCTCGAGGTGGCGACGGAACGCGCCGAGGCGGCAAATCGCGCCAAGTCGGCGTTCCTGGCCAACCTGACCCACGAGATCCGGACGCCGATGAACGGGGTCGTGGGAATGGCCGAGCTTCTGTCGGACACCGAGTTGACCGAAGAGCAGCATCTCTACGTGGGCACCATCCGGCGCTCGGGTGAGGCTCTTCTCGTCATCATCAACGACGTGCTGGATTTCTCCAAGATCGAGGCGGACAAGCTGACGCTTCACCCCGAGCCCTTCGACCTGGAACGCTGCATCCACGAGATCGTGATACTTCTGCAGCCCGCGGCCCGCGACAAGGGGCTGGCCGTTCTCGTGGACTACGACCTCTTCATGCCCACCCGCCTCGTCGGGGATCCGGGCCGCATGCGGCAGGTTCTCACGAACCTCGTCGGCAACGCGGTGAAGTTCACGGACGCCGGCCATGTCCTGGTGCGGGTCACCGGATTTCAGGACGGGGAGGGCGCGGCCGCCGTGCACGTCACGGTCGAGGATACCGGTATCGGGATCGCCGCGGAAAAGGTCGATCACATCTTCGGCGAATTCAACCAGATCGAGCAGGGCCGCGACCGCCGCTTCGAGGGCACCGGGCTGGGCCTGTCGATCACGAAACGGCTGATCGGTCTGATGGGTGGCGAGATCTGGGTGCACAGCGAGCGGGGGAAGGGCGCCTGTTTCGGCTTCCGCGTGACGTTGCCGATCGCGGCGCCGGCCGTGGGCGCCCCGGAATTGCCGCCCATGCTCCGCACGGCGCTCGTGGTGGATGACCTCGACGTGAACCGCGAGATCCTCGTCAGGCAGCTCTCCGCCCTCGGGTTCGAACTTCGCGCGGCCGCAAGCGCCGAGGCGGCGCTTGCGCTGCTCGACCCGCCGCCCGATCTCGTGCTCGCGGATCACCGGATGCCCGGGCTCGACGGGCTCGCCTTCGCCCGCCGGCTCCGTGAACTCGGGCACGACATGCCGGTGCTGTTGCTGTCCTCGGAGGCGGGCGTGGACGAGGCCGAGATGGCGCAAGCCGGGCTTCAGGGCGTGCTTCAGAAACCGGTGCCGCGGCATGCGTTGTTCGGGCGGCTCTGCGCCCTCGGCACGCCCGCGCCGGTGCAGGCCGCGCCCGGGCGCGCGATGCGAGTCCTCGTTGCGGAGGACAACGGCACCAACCGGCTCGTGCTGTCCAAGATGCTGAAGAACCTCGACCTCGACCTCGAATTCGCGGTGAACGGAACCGAGGCGCTGGAAGCGCACGGGCGTTTCGCGCCCGATCTGATCCTGATGGACATCTCGATGCCGGAGATGGACGGCCGCGACGCCACGCGGGAAATCCGCCGCAGGGAGGACGGCAAGGACCGCCGCGTTCCCATCGTGGCGGTGACGGCCCACGCGCTCCGGGACGATCGGGATTCGATCCTGGAGGCGGGTATCGACGGCTACCTCACGAAGCCGATCCGGAAGGCGGCGCTGGTCGAGACGATCCTCGCCCACTGCCCCGAGGAGGCGCGCCGCCCCGAAGCGCCGCGCGGGGACATGCGCGCCGGCAAGACCACAAAGAACGGGCAGGCCGCCCGCCAGCCCCGGCCCGAGTGTCCGGCCTGCCGGGGCGGGTGAGCGGCCTTCGTCGCCCGCGCGGCGTCCGGCGCGATTCGAAACCGCTTGACCTGCGGGTCAGGCGGACCGCTTTCGGGCCTGCGCCTCGGCGCCGCGCAGGAAGGCGGGCTGCCCCGGCTTCGACAGCTCCGGCGCGAAGGCGTAGCCGCCGCTGTCGAACTCCGCCAGCGCCTCGGGATCGGTCAGCCGGTTCTCCACGATGAAGCGGGCCATCGCACCGCGCGCCTGCTTCGCGTAGAAGCTCACGACCTTCGGGCCCCCCTCGCGGTCCTCCAGGAAGACCGGCGTGATGACGGGCAGGCCGAGCGCGTCCGTATCCACCGCGCCGAAATATTCCTGGCTCGCGCAGTTCACCAGCGCGGCGGCGCCCACGTCGCGCGCAGTGTCCTTCAGAGCGTGCCCGAGGCGCGCGCCCCACCAGTCGTAGAGCGTGCGGCCCCGCTCGGTCCCAAGGCGGCTGCCCATCTCCAGCCGGTAGGGTTCGATCAGGTCGAGCGGGCGCAGCAGCCCGTAAAGCCCGGACAGGATGCGCAGATGCCCCTGGGCCCAGCGCAACGCATCCGCGTCGAGCGTGCCCGCCTCGAGCCCGCGATAGGTGTCGCCCGCGAAGGCGAGCGCGGCGGGCTTGCGGGGCTGTTCCCCGAATTCCGCGAAACGGTCCCGGTTGAGCCGGGCGAGATCGTCGCTGATGCCCATGAGCTTTTTCAGCCCGGTCACGTCGAGGCCGCGCGCCACGTCGGCGAGCTGCGCCGCGTCCTCGGCGAAGGCGGGTTCCGTGGTCCCGGCGACCTCCACCGGGGTCATGTCCATCTTCTTTGCGGGCGATATCACGGTGAGCATGGGATGTCCTCTTCCGCTGCGCCCCGCCGATCTAGTCCGCCGCGCGCAGAACGTCCAGAAAGGCCGGTCCGAAGCGTTCCACCTTCTGCTCGCCCATGCCGGGGATCCGGGCGAGCGCCTCGAGCGTTTCCGGACGCCGCTCGGCGATGTGGCGCAGCGTGCTGTTGGTGCAGGAAAGCGGCTTCTCCACGCCGTCGGCCCCGCGGGCGAGACGGTTCTGCGTCTCGGCCAGCCGGTCGTAGAGCGTGCCGGCGGCCCGCCCCGCGAGCTTGCGGCGGGTCGGATGCATCGCCTGCACCTCGCCCGCGATCACCTCGAGGAAGGCCGCGCCGTAGCTTTCGAGCTTCTTCGCGCCCACGCCCGGCACGCCCGCCATCTCGTCCAGCGTCGAGGGGCGGCGTTCGGCCATCTCGATCAGCGTGCGGTCGGGAAAGACGATGTAGGCGGGCACACCCGCGGCCTCGGCAAGCGCGCGCCGCCGGGCCTTGAGCGCGGCCAGAAGCCCTGCGTCCTCCTCGGCCACGAGTGCGCGCGGCGCCGGCCTGGGGCGCGTTTCGCGCAACGTGTCGCGGCGCAATTCGACGGCTTCCTCCCCGCGCAGCACGGGCCTTGCGGCCTCCGTCATCACCAGTGCGCCGTGGCGCTCGGGATCGGGGCGCAGCAGGTCGCGCCCCATGAGTTGCCGGAAGATCGCCTGCCATTCGGGTTTCGAGAATTCGCGCCCGACGCCGTATGTGGGCAGCCGGTCGTGCCCGCGCTGCCGGATCCTGTCGTTTTCGGCGCCGAGGAGGATGTCGATCAGGTGGCCCGCGCCGAAGCGTTCGTCGGTGCGCAGCGCGGCCGAGAGCGCCTTGCGTGCGGCCTCCGTGCCGTCGAAGCGCTCGGGTGGCGTGTCGCAGAGATCGCAATGGCCGCAGGGGGCGGCCTCTTCGCCGAAATAGGCCAGCAGCCTCTGCCGCCGGCAGCCGAGCGCCTCGGCGAGTCCCAGCAGCGCGTTGAGCCGCCCGTGATCGGCGGCGCGCCGCTCGGGCGGGGCGAGCCCCTCGTCGATCTGTGCGCGGCGCAGGCGGATGTCGTCGGGGCCGTAGAGGGTGAGCGTCTCGGCCGGCGCGCCGTCGCGCCCGGCGCGGCCGATTTCCTGGTAGTAGGCTTCGATGGATTTCGGCAGGTCGGCGTGGGCCACCCAGCGGATGTCGGGCTTGTCCACCCCCATGCCGAAGGCGACCGTGGCCACCACGATCAGCCCGTCCTCGTTCGCGAAGCGCGCCTCCACCGCGCGGCGGGCCTCCGCCTCCATCCCGCCGTGATAGGCCGCCGCGGCATGACCCGCCTCGCCGAGCGCGGCGGCGAGGCTTTCGGTCTTCGCCCGCGTGCCGCAATAGACGATCCCCGAAAGTCCGCGCCGGGCATCGGCGAAGTCGAGGATCTGCCGGCGCGGCTGGTTCTTCGGGCGGAAGGCGAGGTGGATGTTGGGCCGGTCGAAGCCGCGCAGGAAGATGTCCGGCACGTCCTCGTCGAAGAGCCGGGAGACGATCTCGGCTTGCGTTTCCTCGTCCGCGGTGGCCGTGAAGGCGGCAAGCGGGACGCCGAGATCGCGCCGAAGCGTGCCGATCCGCAGGTAGTCGGGCCGGAAGTCGTGACCCCACTGGCTGACGCAGTGGGCTTCGTCCACGGCGATGGCGATGGCGTTCGCCCGGCGCAGCATCCGCAGTGTTCCGGACGATGCGAGACGTTCGGGCGCGAGGTAGAGCAGCCGAAGCCGCCCCTCCTCCAGCGCCTCGTGGACGGCGCGGGTCTCTTCCTCGGTGTTGCCGGAGGTGAGCGCCCCCGCGCTGACGCCTGCGGCGCGAAGCCCGCGCACCTGGTCGCGCATCAGTGCGATGAGGGGCGAGATGACCACCGTCAGCCCGTCCCGCATGAGCGCGGGAAGCTGGAAGCAAAGCGACTTGCCGCCGCCGGTGGGCATGATGGCCAGCACGTCGCGTCCCGACGCGACCGCTTCCACGATTTCCGCCTGGCCGGGGCGGAACGCGTCGAATCCGAATACCTCGCGCAGGAGCGCTGTGGGGTCCGTCATTGGGCCTGTCGTGGTTTTTTGCGGCTGCTCTTGCAGGTGATCGTAACCCCGTGCCTCGCGGGCGGGCAAGGCGGGATCACGACCCGTCGCGCGCTAGTAGAATACGGCGGCGTTGTTCACCAGGATGATGCGGAGCGCATAGACGCCGATCAGCGTCACGAGGGGGGCGAAGTCGATCCCGCCCATGGGGGGGAGGATCCGCCGGATCGGCTGGTAGATCGGCTCCATGATGCGGTTGAGGCCGTCCCAGATCTGCGCGACGAGCTGCTGGCGCAGGTTGAGCACCTGGAAATTGATGAGCCAGCTCATGATGACATGCGCCAGGACGAGGAACCACAGCACGTCGAGCAGAAGCATCAGGATCTGGAAGAGCGATTGCATGGAATCCGTCCTTGGGCCGCGTCAGCGCAAGACCTAGCGGCCCGGCGCCCGGGGGGCAAGAGTACCGCGCCGTCGAGGGTTGACGCCGTCGCCGCAGCGCGGCATCCCGGCCCTTGAACGGAGGCCCGAATGTATCCTTTCTTCCGCCTCGCCCTCGAATACCGGACGCATCGCGGCGCCGCGCCTCTGCCGCTGACCGGGACGCATGTCTCGCATCATCGCTGCTGGCCCTGGGATCTCGACATGTGGGCCGAGCTCAACAACGGGCGCACGCTTACGCTCTACGATCTCGGCCGCATCCCGCTCGCCATGCGCACGGGCCTCGTGATGGCGATGCGGGAGCAGGGCTGGGGCCTGACGATCGCGGGGTCGTCGGTGCGCTACCGCCGGCGCGTGCGCGCGTTCGAACGCCTCGAGATGCGGTCCCGCGTCGTCTGCTGGGATGCGCGTTTCATCTACCTCGAGCAGTCGATGTGGCGGCGCGACGGCGAGTGCACGAGCCATGCGCTCTATCGCTCCGCGGTGACCTCGGCGGACGGCATCGTGCCGCCCGAAAAGGTGCTCTCGGCGATGCGGCAGACGGCGACCTCGCCGCCGATGCCCGACTGGGTCGCGGCCTGGAGCGCGGCCGAGGCCCTGCGCCCCTGGCCGCCCATGCAGGACGAGACGCCGGAAGCGCTTGCCAGACGGGCACACGCATAGTCTTGTGAGCCCGCAGGCGGGAACGGGGCGGCCATGGGGCAGATATCGGCGCGCAAGCGCATCTGGGGCTGGTTCTTCTTCGACTGGGCGAGCCAGCCCTACAACACGCTTCTCATCACCTTCATCTTCGCGCCATACGTCAAGGAACTGATGGGCGACGGCAGCGCGGCGCAGACGGCCTGGGGTTTCGGGATCGGGCTCGCGGGCATCGTGATCGCGCTGCTCGCCCCGGTGCTGGGCGCGATGGCCGACACCGCGGGCGACCGCCTGCGCTGGATCTGGGGCTTCTCGGCCATGTATGTCGTGGGCTCCGCGGCGCTCTGGTTCGCGGTGCCGGGCGATTTCAGCATCTACCTCATCCTCTTCTTCTTCGCGGTCGGCATGATCGGGATGGAGTTCGCGACGATCTTCACCAACTCCATGCTGCCCGACCTCGGCCCGCGCGAGACGATCGGCCGCATCTCGGGCAATGGCTGGGCGTTCGGGTATCTGGGGGGGCTGACGGCGCTCGTGATCATGCTGGGGTTCTTCGCGGAAAGCGGCGAGACGGGGCGCACGCTTCTCGGCCTCGCCCCGGCCTTCGGGCTCGATCCCGCGATGCGCGAGGGCACCCGCTTCGTGGGGCCGCTCACCGCGCTCTGGTACATGGCCTTCATGGTGCCTTTCTTCCTGTGGGTCCGCGATCCGAAGCCGGTGGGCACGCCGCCCGGCGCGGTGCGGCGCGCGCTGGGAGAGGTGGTGTCCACCCTCCGCGGCCTGCCGCGCAACCGCTCGCTCTTCGCCTATCTCGCCAGTTCCATGTTCTACCGCGACGCGCTGAACGGCATGTACACCTTTGGCGGCATCTACGCCGCGGGCGTGCTCGGCTGGACGGTGGTGGACGTGGGCATCTTCGGCATCCTCGCCATCGTCACCGGCGCGGTCTTCTGCTGGATCGGGGGGATGGCGGACACGCGGTTCGGGCCGAAGCCGGTGATCGCCGCCTGCATTCTCGCGCTGACCCTCGTCGCGGTCTCCATCCTCTTCATCGCGCCGGGCTCGCTTTTCGGCATCGCGCTGCCCGAGGGCTCCGCCCTGCCCGACATCGCGTTCTACCTCTGCGGCGCGGTGATCGGCGCGGCGGGGGGCGTTCTGCAGGCGGCGAGCCGCACGATGATGGTGCGCCAGGCCGACCCCGCGAAGATGGCCGAGGCTTTCGGGCTCTACGCGCTCGCGGGAAAGGCGACCTCCTTCCTCGCGCCGCTCTCCATCGGGGTCGCCACCTGGGCCACGGGCAGCCAGCAATTGGGGGTTACGCCGCTCATCGCGCTTTTCCTGTTGGGGCTGTTGCTGCTACGCTGGGTGAGACCTGAGGGAGACAGCACGCCATGGCACGCCTCGCAGCCAGCCTCTGCCTGATCCTCGGCCTCGCCGCCTGCGGCGACGGGCGCGACATCCCGACCAGCGGCGCGGATCTTCCCGTCTATGACGGCGTGCTCTCGACCCGCGAGGCGAAGCATCTTTTCGGCGCCGAACGCGGTGCATCGCCGCAATCCCCGCAGGTGATCGGCGGCTACGCGAAGGGCTGCCTTGCCGGCGGCGTGGAACTGCCCGAGACCGGCCCGACCTGGCAGGCCATGCGCCTTTCGCGGAACCGGAACTGGGCGCATCCTGTCACCGTGGATTTCGTGCAGGCTCTCTCGCGCGCGGCGGCGCGCCAGCCGGGCTGGCAGGGCCTCTACGTGGGCGACATGAGCCAGCCCCGCGGCGGGCCGATGCTCACGGGCCACCGGAGCCACCAGTCGGGCCTCGACGTGGACATCTGGATGCGGCCGGCGGACCGGCTGACCCTCTCCCGCGCCGAGCGCGAGCGCCTCTCCTCGATCTCGCTCCGGCGCGCCAACGGCGCCTACACCAACGGTAGCTGGAGCCGGGCGCATCACGAGATCATCAAGGCCGCCGCCTCGGACCCGCGGGTGGCGCGCATCTTCGTCTTCCCCGGCGCCAAGGCGCGCATGTGCGCCGACGAGACGGGCGACCGGGCGTGGCTGCGCAAGGTGCGCCCGTGGTGGGGGCACCACTACCACTTCCACGTCCGCCTCGAATGCCCGAGGGGCGAGGCCACCTGCGTCGCGCAGGATCCGCCGCCGCCCGGCGACGGCTGCGCCGAGGCGGACGAGTGGGTGCGGAACATCCTGAACCCTCCGCCGCCCGACACGGACACGCCGCCGCCCAGGCCCCGGCGCGAGCTTACCATGGGCGACCTGCCGGCGCAGTGCGCCGCGGTGCTGGCCGCGCGCTGAGCCTTGCATCCCGGCCCGCGGGGCTGTATGCGCCGCCCGTCCGCCATGAGGGCGGGCCAAGTCCCCGCAACCTTGCCAAAACGGGATAACCCATGACTCGCGCGCATCTGCCCGGCATCGCCGCCATGGCCGCCATCGTGGTGGCCTCCAACATCCTCGTGCAGGTCCTTTTCGGCCAGTGGCTGACCTGGGGGGCCTTCACCTACCCGCTCGCCTTCCTCGTCACCGACGTGATGAACCGCGTCTACGGCGTCGCCGCCGCCCGGCGCGTCGTCTTCGCGGGCTTCGTCGTGGGCGTGCTCTGCTCCCTCGTGGCCTCGGCCTTCGACGCCACGACCTTCCGCATCGCGCTGGGCTCGGGCCTGGCCTTCCTCGCCGCGCAGATGCTCGACGTGGCGGTGTTCGACCGGCTGCGCGGCGGGCGCTGGTGGCGCGCACCGCTCGTCTCCACGCTCGCGGGTTCCACGCTCGACACGGCGATCTTCTTCTCGGTGGCCTTCGCGGCGGGGCTCTCCTTCCTCCAGCCCTCGGCCGATGTGGGCTGGGCGAACGAGGCGCTGCCGCTCCTGGGCCAGGGGCCCGTGGCGCCGCTCTGGGTGTCGCTCGCGGTGGCGGACTGGATGGTGAAACTGTCGCTCGCACTCCTGGCGCTGGTGCCCTTCCGGCTGCTGGTGAAGCGCCTCACGGCACAACCGGTATGATTTTGCTTTGCGTGGCGCACAAACTGTGCCACGCTCACCTCAGGTCGCAACAGAATTGAAAGGAGGTGGTCCAGTGTCGAGAGAAACATTGGAGCGGGGTGTCGGAACAGTCCGGGAGGCGCGCCTCTGAGGCAGCCCTGAGGGGCGAGGCCACCGGATTGGCGCCAGCCTGAACCGGCGCCACCTCCGAATTTCTCGAAAGGGCCGCCCGCACGGGCGGCCCTTTTTCGTGGCGCGATTGCGCCCCATACTGGGCCCATGTTGCGGATCACCGATCAGATCGAACTGGAAGAGTGGGAACTGACCGAGCAGTTCACCCGCTCGGGCGGGCCCGGCGGGCAGAACGTGAACAAGGTAAGCTCGGCGGTGGAGCTCCGCTTCGAGGCCGCGCGCTCGCCCAACCTCCCCGAGCCCGTGAAGCGGCGGCTGCGGCGGCTGGCGGGCTCGCGCTGGACGAAGGAGGGTGCGGTGGTGATCCGCGCCGAGGACACCCGCCACCAGTCCCGCAACCGCGAGATCGCCCGCGAACGCCTGGCCGAGCTGGTGCGCAAGGCCACGGTGGCGCCGAAGAAACGCAAGCCCACCCGCCCCACCCTCGCCTCCAAGCGCCGCCGGCTGGAGGCGAAGAAGAAGCGCGGGGAGGTAAAGGCGCTGAGGGGCACGCCGGGGGAGGGGGACTGACCGCGGCGAGGGGCGAAGCGCCGCCCGGCAAGCGCGATGACCTCAACGGTGCGGGGCCATGAGAACGAAGGCCACGACACGCTCGAAGGGACGGTAGAGGTCGTCCAGTCGCACCGGAGGGGGACGCGGGGTGTGGGGGTGGAGTTCCCTCCGTCCATCGTTACTGCGATCTTGATCAAGTACATCTTTTTTGATTACTTTCAGCAGCACATAATTCTCGAGGAAACTATGCCGCTCGTCGAAGAAGTTTTTCGCTTATCTGGGACGCCCAAGTATAACTTCGTTCCACCCATCCGTTACGGGGCAATAACGATTGCAATTCGAACCCCTGGGCGGCCTGTTATCATTGAGGGGCCATCCGGCATCGGAAAGACAACCGTAGTGACCAGGATTCTGGAAGAGCTCGGCATTAGCGGAGCTGTGACGCAGTTGTCCGCGCGGCGGGAGGCGGATGTCGAGTATATTCAGATACTTCCCGACACGGAATCGATCGGCACAGTAGTTGTAGATGACTTTCACCGTTTGCCTACGGTAGTGAAAGAGAAGCTGTCAGATTATATGAAGGTGCTGGCAGATTCTGGCGATGAAGAATCAAAGCTGATTTTGATCGGGATAAATAAGGCTGGCGATCAGCTTGTGAGATTTGCGCATGATCTCGGAATGCGTCTCGATGTTTTTCGTCTTGAGGCCAATCCTCCCGAAAAAATTCAACGAATGATTGAGCTCGGAGAGGAAGCTTTGAATATCTCAATCACGGACAAGGAGGTCATAGCTGCAAGAAGTCAGGGAAGCTTCCACATTGCACAAGTTTTATGCCACAATTTGTGCGTAGAAGCAGGCGTGATTGAAACACAACCCGCCCACTTGGCTGTGAATTTGTCCGGTGACGTAGTGACAGAGAGAGTTATGGACACGCTTTCCGGTCAGTTTATGGAGGCGGCTATAGAATTTGCTCGAGGTTCCAAGATTCGACGGGAAGGACGTGCTCCATACTTGCACATGCTTAAGTGGCTCTCCGAATCGGAAGAGTGGTCGCTTGACCTCGCAGATGCTGTTCGCGCAAAGCCTGAATTGGAGGCGAGTGTCAATCAGGTGATCAAGAAAGGGTATCTTGAGGCTTTGCTTGAAGAGAAAGCAGAGATTCTCGGATCGCATTTTCATTACCAGCCTGAGACTAAGATTTTGAGCGTCGAAGATCCAAAGATAGTATTCTTTCTTAGAAACTTGGTTTGGAGAAACTTCTCCCGGAAGGTGGGGTATACTGCAGACTATTTCCGCGGTCGCTACGATATAGCGCTTTCCTTCGCGGGTCCTGATAGAGACGTCGCTGAACTTCTATTTGAGCGGCTGACTCAAAGAGAGGTCGCCGTGTTTTACGATAAGAACGAGCAGCATAGGATCATAGCTGAGAATATCGAGGACTATTTGGGAAAAATATACCGAACGGAAGCCAATTATGTGGTGCCTTTCCTGTCTCCGGATTATCCGACGAGAATTTGGACTAAATTTGAAAGTGACAATTTTAGAGAGAGGTTCGGGCAGGGGGCTGTAATTGGTATTCGATACAGAAACTTAAAACCGGGTTATTTTTCGGACGAGCAGAACTATGGCACGCTGTCTTTCGATCCAGCTGGCGATGTTGAAGCGCAGATTGAAGAGATAGCGGAGGCCATATGCCAGAGACTTCAAGAGGATCGTGAGACAGAGAAGCGGCCTAAACCACCACCTCCCGCCTAACCTGCTCCCCCACCCCGAACACCCGCTTGTAGCGGGCGATTTCCTCGGCCGGGCCCATGGCCTTTTCGGGGTTGTCCGAGAGCTTGACGGTCGGGCGGCCCTCGGCGGCGGCGGCCTTGCAGACGAGGGAGAAGGGGGCGAGGCGGTCGCCCTCCACCAGCCCGCGGAAGTCGTTGGTCAGGAAGGTCCCCCAGCCGAAGCTCACCCGCACCCGGCCCGAGAAGCGCTGATAGAGGTCGAGGATCACGTCGGTATCGAGCCCGTCGGAGAAGATCACCAGCTTTTCGCGGGGATCCTCGCCCATCCTCTCCCACCAGCGGATGGCGATCTCCGCCCCCTCCGCCGGGTCGCCCGAGTCCACCCGCACCCCCGTCCAGCCGGCAAGCCAGGCGGGCGCGTTGTCGAAGAAGGATTGCGAGCCGTAGGTGTCGGGCAGGATGATGCGCAGGTTGCCGTCATGCTCCTCGTGCCAGTCCGAGAGCACCTTGTAGGGCGCGCGGGCCAACTCCTCGTCGGTGTCGGCGAGCGCGGCGTAGACCATGGGCAGCTCATGCGCGTTGGTGCCGATCGCCTCCACCTCGCGGCGCATGGCGATGAGGCAGTTGGAGGTGCCGACGAAGCGCTTGCCCAGCCCCTCGAGCATCGCCTGCACGCACCAGTCCTGCCAGAGGAAGGAATGCCGCCGCCGCGTGCCGAAATCGGCGATGCGCAGGCCCTCGTGCGGGCGCAGGCGCTCGATCTTCTCCCAGAGCTTGGTCATGGCGCGGGCGTAGAGCACCTGAAGCTCGAAGCGGCCCATGTCGCCCAGCACGGCGCGGCCGCGCAGTTCCATCAGCACGGCGAGGGCGGGGATCTCCCACAGCATGACCTCGGGCCACTTGCCCTCGAAGGTCAGCTCGTACTGGTCGCCCACGCGCTCCAGGTGGTAGGGCGGCAGGCGCAGGTTCTCGAACCACTCCATGAAATCCGGGCGGAACATCTGACGCTTGCCGTAGAACATGTTGCCGCGCAGCCAGGTGGATTCCCCGCGCGACAGACCGAGGGAGCGGATGTGGTCGAGCTGTTCGCGCAGCTCGCCCTCGTCCACGAGCCTGGCCAGCGGCACCTCGGTGGAGCGGTTGATCAGGCTGAAGGTGACGGTCGTCTCCGGCTTGTTGCGGAAGATCGACTGGCACATCAGCAGCTTGTAGAAATCCGTGTCGATCAATGATCGCACGATCGGATCGATCTTCCACTTGTGATTGTAGACGCGCGTGGCGATGTCGACCATGAGGCCGCGCTCCTTCCCTACGAGGCGTCACCGGTTAGAGCAAGCACGCCCCCTCAGGGCAACCCCGCACGGCTCCGGTCGCGCCGGGACCGCGACAGTTCCGCGTCGAGCGCGCCGGGCTTGTGGCGCGACGCGGCGAGCGCGTCCTCGAGGCTCGCGCCCTCCACCGCCGCGGCGGCCAGGCGCGACAGCGCATGGGTGGAAACGCGGCGCACGCCCCGGAGCGCCGCGCGGCTCAGCCCGAGCGCGGCGAGATAGGTGTGATAGGGGCCGAGCGTGCCCGGCCCCTGCGCCGGAATACCGCCGGCCACCCGCTCGCAGGCGGCGGCGTCGGTGGAGACGTAGCTGCGGCAGATCACCGGCCGTGCGTCATAGGCCCGGCAGGCGCGCGTTTCGGGATCGAGCGCCGGGCAGGCCCGGGGATGCCAGGCGCGCCCGTCCGGCTGACCCGCCAGCGGGCGAAGCGCCGCGTGGAGCGCGCGCGCCTCGGCTTCGGTGATCGTGGCGCCATCCTCGCCGCCCAGGATGCAGCAGAAGGCGCAGCCCCGGGTGCAGGCGAGCCCCGCGGGGGCCGCCGTGGCCGACAGTGCGACGCGGGCGATCCCCGTCGCCGCCTTTCCCTCCGCGATCTCGGCCAGGGCGGTCTCGGGCGCGGCGCCCTGCGCGGCCATCCCGTCGACATAGGCGAAGAGGCCCGCCCGCGCCCGTTCCGCCACGGCCGACGGCGCGGCGACACGGGCCCCACCGATGCGCGCGCGGAGCGGCTTTTTCATGCGAGCGTGACGCCCGCGGCGCGCATCCTCGCGATCGCGTCGGACAGCGACCCGTCGAGGTCGATGGCCCGGCAAAGGTCCTGGCGCACCTCCACCGCGACGCCGAGCCGTGCCGCGTCGAGCGCCGACCACGTCACGCAGAAGTCCGTGGCGAGGCCGGCGAGGACGATCCGTTCGATCCCGCGCGTGCGCAGGTAGCCCTCGAGCCCGGTGGGCGTCTCGTGGTCGTTCTCGAAAAAGGCGGAGTAGCTGTCGATCTCGCGGCGGAACCCCTTGCGCAGGATCATGTCGGCATCGCCGGTGCGGAGATCGGGGTGGAACGCCGCGCCCGCGCTGTTCTGGATGCAGTGGTCGGGCCAGAGGACCTGCTCGCCATAGGGCATCCGGGTCGTCTCGAAGGGCGCCTTGCCCTCGTGCTCGCTGGCGAAGGAGGAATGGCGCGGCGGGTGCCAGTCCTGGGTGAGGATCACCGCGCGGAACTCGTCCATCAGCGCGTTCACGCCGGGAACGATCTCGTCACCGCCCTCCACGGCGAGCGCGCCGCCCGGGCAGAAATCGTTCTGCAGGTCGATGACCACCAAGGCTTCGGTTGCAGGGCGCATCGGTGCTCCTTCGGCCACTTCCGCCATGAATGCGTAGGCCGCGGGGCCGGTCCCGTCAACGTCCGCGCCTCTTGCGCTTGCACCGGTGGCGCCCCTAGATGCGCGCCATGTTCACCGTGGCCGCGCTATACCGTTTCACGCCTTTCGACGATCCCGGAGCGATCCGCGCACCCCTCGAGCGGGTCTGCGCCGCGCACGGCGTCACCGGCACGCTTCTGCTGGCGCGTGAAGGGATCAACGGCACGATCGCGGGCAGCCGCGCGGGGATCGACGCGGTGCTCGCCCGTATCCGCGCGCTGCCCGGCTGCGCCGGGCTTGAGTGGAAGGAAAGCGCCGCCTCGGCGGCGCCCTTCGGCAAGCTCAAGGTCCGGGTGAAGCGCGAGATCGTGACCATGGGCCAGCCCGACGTGGATCCGCGCGCGCGCTCCGGACGCTACGTGGAGGCGCGGGACTGGAACGACCTGATCCGCCGGCCCGACGTCGCGGTGATCGACACGCGCAACGACTACGAGGTGGAGATCGGCACCTTCGAGGGCGCGGTGGATCCCGGCACGGCCAGTTTCCGCGAATTCCCGGAATGGTGGGAAAGGAACCGGCACCGCTTTCACAACAAGCGCATCGCCATGTTCTGCACCGGCGGCATCCGCTGCGAGAAATCCACCAACTGGCTGCTGTCGCAGGGGGTGGAGGAGGTCTATCACCTCAAGGGCGGCGTGCTGAAATACCTCGAGGAGGTGCACGAGGCGGAAAGCCTCTGGCGCGGGGCCTGCTTCGTCTTCGACGAGCGGGTTTCCGTGGGCCACGGCCTCGTCGAGGGACCGCACGAGCTCTGTCATGCCTGCCGGCGGCCAATCCTTCCGGAGGATCGCGAGCATCCCGGTTTCGAGGAAGGCGTCAGCTGCCACCATTGCATCGGGGAGACGAGCGCGGAGGACAAGGCGCGTTTCCGCGAGCGACAGCGCCAGATCGCGCTCGCCCGGGCGCGGGGAGAGCAGCATCTGGGCCGGCACGGCGCGACCGCACCGGGCGCCGGCACGGAAGTCGCGGACGCCGCCCCGGGCCCGGGCCGCGCGGAAGGCGGGGACTGATGGAGGCACGGGCAAGCCTGGAACGCATCTGGCGGGCCGGTGTCGCCGCCGTGGGCGGGCATGCCGCCGTCGCGCGCGCGCTCGGCTCCGAGGACGTGCCGCGGCCCGACCGGATCCTCGCCGTGGGCAAGGCCGCCGTCGAGATGGCGCGCGCCGCGCTCGTCCAGTACGGCGCGGTTCCGGCCCTTGCGGTGACGAAGCACGGCCATGGCCAGCCCGTTCCCGGCCTCGACGTCATCGAGGCGGGCCATCCCGTCCCCGACGCCACGAGCCTGAAGGGCGGCGCGGCGCTGGTTGCGGCCGTGAACGACTGCGGCCCGGATGATCATCTGCTTCTGCTGGTCTCCGGCGGCGCCTCCGCGCTTGCAGAGGCACCCGAGGACGGGCTCTCCCTGGGCGACGTGGTGGCCGAAACCCGGCGCCTTCTCGCCTCCGGGGCGGATATCGCCACCATGAACGCTCGCCGCCGGGAGCTTTCCCGCATCAAGGGCGGGCGGCTTCTGGAAGGCTTTGCCGGTGCGCGGGTCACGGTGCTTGCTATCTCGGACGTCGAGGGCGACGGGATCGGGGTGATCGGGTCAGGGATCGGGCGGGTTCCCGACGGCGCGCGCTTCGCGTCGCTGACGCGGATCGTGGCGTCGAACGCCCACGCCCGGGCCGCCAGCGCTCGGGCGGCGCGCGCCGAGGGCCTGGCCGTCGTGACCGACGAGGAAAGCCTTTACGCCGATGTCGCCGATTGCGCGGCGCGGATCGGCGCGACGCTTCGGGCCGGGCCGGCCGGTCTGCACATCTGGGGCGGGGAGCCGACGGTCGTGCTGCCCGATGCGCCGGGTGAAGGCGGGCGGAACCAGGCGCTCGCCCTCATGCTGGCCCGAGAGATCGCGGGCCGCCCCGACCTTGCCGTGCTCGTGGCCGGGACGGACGGCACGGACGGGCCCACCGACGCCGCCGGAGGCTTCGTCGATGGCCGAAGCTGGGAGGCGGGCGCCGACGCGGCCCTGGCCGCGGCCGACAGCGGGCGCTGGCTCGCGGCGCGCGGTCTGACCTTCGCGCCCGGGCCCACCGGCACGAACGTGATGGACCTGGTGCTCGCGCTTAAGTCGGACAAGGGCTGAGGCGGCATGCGGCTCTTCCTGGCCCTCGACCTGCCGGAGCCCGCGCGCGACGCGCTGGAGGCGCTTCAGGCCGAGATGCCGGCCGGACGCCCGGTCGACCCCGAGACGATGCACCTGACCATGGTCTTTCTGGGCGATCTCGACGAGGAGACGGCCGAGGCCGCGCACACCGCGCTCGAGGGGCTGCGCCACCCGCCGGTCGAGGTGGTGCTTCGCGGGCTCGGCACGTTCGGCGCGCGGCGGCCGCAGGTGCTTTTCGCGGGCGTCCGGGACGCCCGGCCGCTCGCCGCGCTGCGGGCGAAACTTCTCGCGCGGCTGCGCGCGGCCGGTATCGCGCCCGAGCGCCGGCGCTTCCGGCCCCACGTCACCCTCGCCCGCTTTCCCGGGCGCCTGCCGGCCTTCGATCTGGACCGGCTGCGGGATTTCCTCGAAGCGCGCGCCGATGTGGCGTTCGCGCCGTTCACCGCCGAGGAGGTGCTGCTTTTCCGTTCGCATCTGCGACCCGGCGGGGCGGAGCACGAGGCGCTGGCAGCCTACCCGCTGGCGTAAGGCGTGACCTGCTCCCCTTGAAATCCGCCCGGGCGTGGCGCCTCCCGCTTTCGCATGCTTTTCCCGCGCCCCGAGTTTCCGTTTTCCTTCGTTTTGCGCGGCAAGTCGTGTAGAGTTTCTGCAAGTATTGCGTGTCGCGCCCTGATACGCGGAAACGATGACGGGAGATCAGGTTTCGTGTGTCTTTCCTGCGTTCAGGCAGATCCCGCGACGGGCGGGGCCGCGATCGATTGTTGCCTTTGCGGCGCGCCCACCACCCAGGCCGCATTCGCCCGGATCGAGGCCGATCTCAAGCGGCGTGAACTGATCGGCGGCGCTGCGGCGGTGCTGGGCATGTTCGCGGGGTTCGGGCTTCAGCCGTCCGAGGCGCGCGCCCAGACACCGGGGCGGCCGCTCCTGCTGACCAATCTTCGCTATTTCGACGGCACCACCTTCTCCATGCAGGAGGGGCGCGACATCCTGATCGAAGGCGGCCGCATCTCGGCGCTTCCGCCGGCGGGCGAGGGGCCCGAGGACGCCCAGCGCGTCGATTGCGGCGGGCGCGCCGTGATCCCCGGCCTGATCGACGCGCACTGGCACTCCACCCTTGTCGCCGTCACCCAGACGCAGGCGATGGCCGCCGATATCGGCTTCGTGCACCTCATGGCGGGGCGCGAGGCGGGGGCGACGCTGATGCGCGGCTTCACCACGGTACGCGACACCGGCGGACCGGCCTTCGGGCTGAAGCTCGCCATCGACCGTGGGGCACTGCCCGGCCCCCGCATCTTTCCCTCCGGGGCGATGATCTCGCAGACCTCGGGCCACGGTGATTTCCGGTTCCTGAACGAGTTGCCCCGCGCCGACGGCGACCTGTCCTATGCCGAGCACATGGGGGTCGCGGCCATCGCCGACGGGCGCGCAGAGGTGCTGCGCCGCGCCCGCGAGCAGCTGATGAAGGGCGCGAGCCAGATCAAGATCATGGCGGGCGGCGGCGTCTCCTCGCTCTACGATCCGCTGGAATCGCTCCAGTTCCTCGAGGAGGAGATGGAGGCCGCCGTGCGCGCCGCCGCCGACTGGGGCACCTATGTCTGCGCCCATGTCTACACCTCCGAGGGCATCCAGCGGGCGCTGCGCGCGGGCGTGAAATCGATCGAGCACGGGCAGCTGGCCGATACTGCGACGATCCGCATGATGCGCGAAGAGGGCGCGTGGTGGTCGATCCAGCCCTTCCTGGCCGACGAGGACGCGAATCCGAAATCCGATCCGCGCCAGCAGGCCAAGCAGATCGAGGTTGCCGAGGGGACGGTCCGCGCCTTCGAGGAGGGCCGCGCAGAGGGCGTGCAGATGGCCTTCGGCACCGACATCCTGATGAACCCGGCCGGAACCGCCAGCCATGGTCGCCAGCTCGGCAAGCTCACGCGCTTCATGCCCCCGCTCGAGGCGCTTCACCTCGCAACCGGCGCGGCGGGCGAGCTGCTCGCGCTCTCGGGCGCGCGCGCGCCCTATGACGGGCGTCTGGGGGTGATCGCGGAGGGCGCGCCGGCCGATCTTCTGGTCGTGGACGGCGACCCCGAGGCGGGGCTCGACTGGCTCGACACGCCGGAGACGAGCCTGCCGCTCATCATGAAGGGCGGCGCGATCGTGAAGGACCGGCTGTGATGCTGGGTCGGGTCAAGGCGGCCCTCGCCCTTCTCGCCATCGGGGCAGCCCCGGCTGCGGCGCAGGACTGGAACGTGCAGATCACGCCCTATGCCTGGGGCACCGGGGTGGGCGGTGACGTGAGGCCCGTGCCCGGCGGGCCGACGCTCTCGTTCGATCAGGGCCTGTCGGAGGTGCTCGAGGATCTCGACGCCGCGTTCTTCCTCACGGGATACATGCGCAGCGGCCGGTTCGTGTTCCTGGGCGACTACTCCCGCTCTGTCAGTTCGCGCTCCGGCCGGGTGCCGGTGCTGGGCCTGCCCGCGCGCGGCGAGGTCGAGCAGAGCTCCATCACGCTCGCGGCCGGCTACCGGGCCTATAGCGGGCCCGAGCTGACCCTCGATGTGCTGGCCGGCATCCGCCACTGGTCGATCGAGGCGGAGGCGACGACCCCGGTCGTCCCGGGCCTCTCGGCGGGCGTGGACATCGACTTCACCGATCCGATCCTCGCATTGCGCACCAACATCCCGCTGTCCGAGCGCTGGTCGCTTATCGCCTATGGCGATCTGGGCGGCTTCGGGGCAGGGTCCGAATGGACGGGACAGGTCGTCGCCACCGTGAACTGGAAAGCGAACGACTCGCTTTACCTGTCCGCAGGCTACCGCCACCTGTTCGTCGATTACGACGATGGCGGCCCGGCGGTCGATGTCTCCTTCTCGGGGCCGCTTCTGGGCCTGACCTACAGGTTCTGAAGCGCGCCTCGGGCCGGCCTCGTCGGCAGAAACGGCGGGGCCACGGACCTGCCGCCGGGTGCAGCGAAAGCCCGAGACCGCCAGCGTGAACGCCCCCGGAACGATCCCCATCGGGGCCCGCCCGGCGGCACCCGACGCGCAGCCCGGACGCCCCCTCGCTTAGAAATCCAGGTTCTCGACGCTCAGCGCGTTTTTCTGGATGAATTCCCGGCGCGGCTCGACCACGTCGCCCATCAGCTTGGTGAAGAGGTCGTCCGTCTCGGCCACATCGTCCACCTGGACCTGCAGCAGCGTGCGCGCCTCCGGATCCAGCGTCGTTTCCCAGAGCTGGTTCGGGTTCATCTCACCGAGGCCCTTGTAGCGCTGAAGCGTCAGGCCCTTCTCGCCCTCCTCGAGGATCGCCTTCAGCAAGTCTAGCGGGCCGTAGATGTCGGTGCCGCGCTCCTTGCGCATCAGCCGGGCGGGACCGCGATAGACCTCCTGCAACGGCTGCGTCATGCGGCCGAGCTTGCGCGCCTCGCCCGAGCGCAGCGCCTGCCCGTCGAGCGTGCGCGCCTCCTCGACGCCGCGCACGATCCGCGACAGCCGGATGCCGCGGTCCTGCGTGGGCCGCCCCTGCCAGCCGCGCTCGTATTCCGGGGCGATGAGGTCGAGCCGCTCCGCCACGCGCTCGGCCACGCCGTGCAGATCGATGTCGGCCTGCCCCTCGAGGAAGGCGCCGGCGATGGCGGCCTGCTCGAGGATGTGCCTGGGGTAATGGGTCGGGAAGGCGTCCAGGATCCGGCGGACCTGTCGGGCCTCCTCGACCACCCGGACAAGGTCGGGGCCGGCGATCTCTTCCCCGTCGGCGAGCCGGAGCATGGCGCCATCGGTGCCCTGGTCGATCAGGTAGTCGTTGAGCGCGCTCTCGTCCTTCAGGTAGACCTCGGACTTGCCGCGCGCGACCTTGTAGAGCGGCGGCTGCGCGATATAGAGGTGCCCGTGTTCGACCAGCTCGGGCATCTGCCGGTAGAAGAAGGTCAGCAGCAGCGTGCGGATGTGGGCGCCGTCCACGTCTGCGTCCGTCATGATGACGATCTTGTGGTACCGCAGCTTCGACAGGTCGAACTCGTCGCGCCCGATCCCGGTGCCCAGCGCCATGACGAGGTTGCCGATCTCCTGGCTGGAGAGCATCCGGTCGAAGCGCGCGCGCTCCACGTTGAGGATCTTGCCGCGCAGCGGCAGCACGGCCTGCGTGCGCCGGTCGCGGCCGGACTGCGCCGATCCGCCGGCGCTGTCGCCTTCGACGAGGAACAGCTCGGTCTTGGAAGGATCCTTCTCGGAGCAGTCCTTGAGCTTGCCGGCGAGGTAGTTCACGTCCATCGCCGTCTTGCGCCGGGTGAGTTCGCGGGCCTTGCGCGCCGCCTCGCGGGCGAGCGCGGCCTCGACGATCTTGCCGACGATGGTCCGCGCCTCGTTCGGGTGCTCCTCGAACCACTCGTTGAGCCGCTCGTTCATCATGCCCTCGACCGCCGGGCGCACCTCGGAACTGACCAGCTTGTCCTTGGTCTGGGACGAGAATTTCGGGTCCGGCACCTTGACCGAAAGCACGCAGGTCAGCCCCTCGCGCGCGTCGTCGCCGGTGAAGCTCACCTTCTCGCGCTTGGCGATGCCGCTGTCGGCGGCGTATTTCTGCAGCGTCCGCGTCAGCGCGCCGCGAAAGCCGGCCATGTGGCTGCCGCCGTCGCGCTGGGGGATGTTGTTGGTGAAGGGCAGCACCGTCTCGTGGTAGCTGTCGTTCCACCACATCGCGATCTCGACGCCGATGCCGTCTCGCTCGCCGGTCATGTAGATCGGCTCCTCGATCAGCGGATGCTTGGAGCGGTCGAGGTAGCGCACGAACTCGCGCACCCCGCCCTCGTAGAACAATTCGCTGCGCAGCGCCTCCGCGGGGCGTTCGTCCTCGAGGATGATGCGCACGCCCGAATTCAGGAAGGCCAGTTCGCGCAGGCGCTTTTCCAGCGTCTCGAAGGAGTAGTCGAGATTCGAGAAGGTCTCGAGCGAGGCGAGAAAGCGCACCTCGGTGCCGGTGCGGTCCCCGGCGTCGCCCACCTCGTGCAGATGCACCACCGTGTCGCCCCTCTCGAAGCGGGCGTGATACGCCTTTCCGCCGCGCCAGATCCTCAACTCCAGCCAGTCGGAAAGCGCGTTCACGACCGAAACGCCGACGCCGTGCAGGCCGCCCGAGACCTTGTAGGAGTTCTGGTCGAACTTCCCGCCCGCGTGAAGCTGGGTCATGATGACCTCGGCCGCGCTGACCCCTTCGCCGGCATGGATGTCGACGGGGATCCCGCGCCCGTTGTCGGCGACCGAAACGGAGCTGTCGGCGTGGATCTTGACGTGCACATGGTCGGCATGGCCCGCGAGGGCCTCGTCGATGCCGTTGTCGACGACCTCGTAGACCATGTGGTGCAGCCCCGAGCCGTCATCGGTGTCACCGATATACATGCCGGGCCGCTTCCGCACGGCATCCAGACCCTTGAGAACCTTGATGGATTCCGCGCCGTATTCCTGCGGCGCCCCAGCGTTTGCGGCCATGCCTGCGAACCTCTTGTTTTGCCCGCGGGTTATAGGCCCTCCGGGCCGGAATGTCACGCGCATGACACGGTTTTCGGCGGATGCGCTCAGGCGAAGGGAATCGCGACGCCGACCGCCACCAGAAGCCCGCCTGCCACCAGGTTCGTGCGCCGCAGCGCGCCGGGGGAGGTGAGCCGTTGCTTCACCCGGTCGACGAGGAGCGCGAAGCCGAGGTTGCAGACGAACGGCACCGCCATGGAGATGAAGACGATCGCCGCGATGTCGGGCGCGCGCACCGCCGCCAGGTCGAAGAAGCCCGGGAGCATGCCCATGTAGAACAGGATCGCCTTGGGGTTGCCGAGAATGGCCGCCAGCCCGGCGAGGAAGCCCGCCCACATCCCGGGCCGGACCAGGCGGCTGTCGGCGCCGATCGTGCGGTCCGCGTTGCGCAGCACCGTGACGCCCAGCCAGACGAAGACGGCTGCGGCGACCCAGCGCAGCACCGTCATCGCGGCGCCGTAGGTGGACACGACCCAGGCGAGGCCGAGCAGCGCGAGGAGCGACCAGAGCGCGTCGCCGATCACCACGCCCGCCGCGAGCGGCCACGCGGCCTGCACGCCGCCCGCGAGCGTGCGCGCGGTCAGCGCCATCCAGACCGGCCCCGGCGTCATGAAGAGCACGAAGACGGCGGCGGTGTATAGGGTGAGCTCGGCGGCGGTGACGGTCATCTTGCGGACTCCGGTGACCGGGCGAGCCTACGTCGCTTCAGTGCGCGCGCAAGCGGCTTTCTCCGGCCGCGTCCGTCACCTCGATCCGTTGCGCCCGCTCCCCCAGCGCGGTGAAGAGTTCGGGGCCGGTCCCGGTCATCCACGCCTGCGCGCCAAGGGCGCAGAGCTCGTCGTAAAGCGCGGCGCGCCGGTCCGCGTCCAGATGCGCGGCGACCTCGTCCAGCAGAAGGATCGGCGGCGCGCCCAGCTCGTCCGCGAGCGCACGGGCATTGGCGAGGATGAGCGAGATGAGCAGCGCCTTCTGCTCGCCGGTGGAGCAGTCCTGCGCCGGCATGGATTTCGGGGCGTAGACCGCGGCGAGATCCGCGCGGTGCGGGCCGGCAAGCGTGCGCCCGGCCTGAAGGTCCCGCCCGCGGCCGCGGGCGAGCGCCTCGGCGAGCGCGGTCTCGTCCTCCGGCATGTCTTCCTCGCCGTAGGCCACCGACAGCTCGGCCGCCGGAAAGGCGGTCCGGGCGTCCGCCTGCGCCGCCATCACCCGGTCGATCGCGGCGCGCCGCCCGGCGGCGATCGCGGCGCCCGACCTCGCCATCTGCGCCTCCAGCGCGGCATACCACCTCGCGTCGCGCACCTGCTCCTTCAACAGGCGGTTGCGCTCGCGCATCGCCTTCTCGTAGCCCAGCGCGGCGTCGGCATGTTCGGGAAAGAAGCTGAGCGCCACCCGGTCGAGAAAGCGCCGCCGGCCCTCCGCCCCCTCGATCCACAGCCGGTCCATCGAGGGCACCAGCCAGAGCACCCGCGCGAGCCGACCCAGCGCGACCTGCGGCGCGGGCTTGCCTTCGATGCGCAGCTCGCGGGGACCGCCGGCCTCGCAGCGCATCTCGATCCCGTGGCCCATGCCGAAGCTCTCGAGCCGGCCCTCGACCTTCCAGCCCAGCGCCTCGGGCTTGCGCGCCATGTCCGCCGCGGCGGCCCGCCTGAGCCCGCGCCCCGGCGAGAAGAGCGAGACCGCCTCGAGAAGGTTGGTCTTGCCCGCGCCGTTCGGCCCGAAGATCGCGACGGGCCGCGCGTCCGCCTCGACCACCGCGCGGCGGTGCGAGCGGAAATGCGACAGGGCGAGATGGGTGAGATGGAGGCCGGGCACGCCCAGTCCTTCTGTTGTCTAAGCCGCTGCGCCCGACGGCGCGCCCCTCGTATGATAGGGGCAGGGACAGGCGCGCAACCCCCGCCGGGCGCGGTTCACTCAGAAGCGGCTGAGTCGCGCGAAGCTCATCGACAGATGCGCCCGGCGCAGCAGCGCCGCGGCCTGAAGGTCGCCGGCGCGGAGCGCCTCCGCCGTCCCGGACATCTCAGCGCGGAAATGCGCGATCTCGGCGGCGAGGTCCATGCGCGGGATCGCCTGCAGCCAGATCCGCGCGGTGCGGTAGTAAAGCCGCTCGGAAACTTCGCGCAGCGGCTCGTTCCGCGTCAGGGCGAGGCCGAAGCCGAAGAAGGCCATGTTGAGCCGCGCGAAGCCGCGCGGGTCGGGCGCGGCGGCGAGACGGTCGCCGTCGGCGACGAGCGTATCGAGAGCGTCGAGCGTGGCCTGCGTCACCGGCGCGGGGTCGAGCATGCCGACGAGTTGCGCGAGTTCCAGCCGCAGCGCGTAGGTCTGGCCCATCTCCGAGATGTCGACGTCCGTCACCAGCGTGCCCACGCCGTGGACCGCGCGCACCAGCCCCTCGTCCTCCAGCCGTGCCAGCGCCCGGCGGAGCGGCGTGCGCGAGGTGCCGTGCTCTGCGGCCAGCGCCTCTTCCGAGAGCTTCGCGCCGGGCGGGTAGTCGAGAAGGCAGATGCGCTCGCGCAGTTCGGCATGCAGGCGGGCGAGGCGTGCGGCGGCGTCGGAAACCGCCTCGTTCATGCCGCCAGGCGCCCGCCCAGCCGGTCCAGCATGTCGAGGCAGGCGGAAAGCTGGTCGAGGCTCACGTATTCGTCGGGCTTGTGCGCCTGCTCGATGCTGCCCGGCCCGCAGACCACGGCGGCGAGACCCAGCTTCTGGAAGAGGCCGGCCTCGGTGCCGAAGGACACGACCTCGGCGCCGTTCGCGCCGGTGAGTTCGGCGACGAGCCGTCGCGCCGCGTTCTCGGTCATGGGCTCGAGCCCCTCCACCTCGCCGATGGTCTGGGTGGAGATGTCGGCGCCGGGCCAGACCGACCGCATCGCCGGAAGAAGCTCCTCCTCGACATAGGCGGCCATGGTCCGTTTCACGAAGGCCTGGTCGGCCGCGCTGACGGGGCGCGTCTCCCATTCGACATGGGCGTGCGCCGCGATCACGTTGTGCGCCACGCCGCCCTCGATCCGGCCCACGTTCACGGTGCTCCAGGGCGGATCGAAGGGGCTGCCCTCGGGCGCGCGCGCCACGAGGTCGCGGCGCAGCTGCAGCAGCCGCCCGACATAGGCCGCAGCGTATTCCGCGGCGTTGACGCCCCGTTCGGGTTGCGATCCGTGCCCGGCGCAGCCCCGGAAATGGGTCGTGTACTCGCAGCAGCCCTTGTGCCCTTCCACGATCCGCATGGAGGTGGGTTCGCCGATGATCGCTGTCGCGGGGCGGACCTCGCGCCGCGCCAGCTCCTCGACGAGGGCCCGGGCGCCGATGCAGCCCACCTCCTCGTCGTAGGTGAAGGCGAAATGCACCGGCCGGGTCAGGGCGGCGGCGTCCAGCCCCTCCGCCGCCGCGAGCGTGGCGGCGATGAACCCCTTCATGTCGCAGGCGCCGCGACCGTAGAGCCGGCCCTCGCGCTCCACCATCTCGAACGGGTCCGAGCTCCAGTCCTCGGCCACGGCCGGCACTACGTCGGAATGGCCAGAAAGCACCACGCCGCCCTCGCGATCCGGCCCGAGCGTGGCGAAGAGATTGGCCTTGTGCCCGGTCTCGTCGTGGAAGAGGTCAGTTCTGGCGCCGAGGTGGCTCAGCCTGTTCGCCAGGTAGACCATCATCTCCAGGTTCGAGTCCGACGAAACCGTCGGGAAGGCGATCAGGTCGGCCAATGTCTGCCGGGCGCGGGATAGCTTGTTCATGCTCTTTCACGAACATCTTTCTGGGTCGGTTGCAAAGGGTCTCGGCCGGGCCGTCCTCGCGGATCGTGATGGATTCGGTGATTTCCATCCCCCAGTCGCGCATCCAGAGACCCGGCATGAAGTGGAAGGTCATGCCCGGCATCAGCACCGTCTGGTCTTCGGGGCGCAGCGACACCGTCCGCTCGCCCCAGTCCGGCGGGTAGCTCAGACCGATGGCGTAGCCGCAGCGCGCGCCGCGCTCGATGCCCGCCCGCTCCAGCGGCAGTGCGAGCGCGTTGGCCACGTCGCAGGCGCGGTTGCCCGCGCGCGCGGCGTCGAGCCCGTCCTCGAGCCCTTCGATCAGCGCGGCCTCGGCGTGACGGATCTCGTCGGGCGGCGTTCCCAGGAAGATCGTCCGGCAGAGCGGCGCATGGTAGCGCCGGTAGCAGCCCGAGACCTCGAAGAAGGTGGCCTCGCCGCCGGCGAACGGGCGCCCGTTCCAGGTCAGGTGGGGCGCGGCGGCGTCGGAGCCCGACGGCAGCAGCGGCACGATGGCCGGGTAGTCGCCCCAGTGGCCGTCCGCGCCGCGGATCGCGTCGCCATAGGCCTCCGCCACGATCTCGTTCTTGGGCACGCCGGCGCTCACGCGTTCCACTAGGCCGTCGATGATGCGCTCGGAGATGCGCGCGGCGCGGCGCATGAAGACCAGTTCCTCTTCCGACTTCACCGCGCGCTGCCAGTTCACGAGCGCGGTGGCGTCCTCGATCGTGGCGCGGGGCAGGGCTTCGGTCAGCGCGTGGTGCGCCTTTGCGGTATAGTAGTAATTCTCCATCTCGACGCCGATCCGGGCCTCGCCCTGCCCGAGTTCGGCGAGCTTCGCGGCAAGGTCCTGCATCGGGTGACGTTCGATCGACTGGACGTAGTTGTCGGCGTAATCGAGGACATGCGCGTCCTCCATCCAGACGGTGCGCAGCGCGCCCTGCGCGTCCTGCCGGCGGCCCCACCAGAAGGGGTCGGCGTCCTTGAGCACGATCACGCCCTGGTGCACGTAGAAGGACCAGCCGTCATAGCCCGTGAGCCATGCCATGTTGGACGGGTCGGTGACGAAGAGTGCGTCGAGACCCGAGGCCTCCATCGCGATGCGCGTCCGGTTGAGCCGACGTTCGTATTCGGCGGCGCTGAAGGGAATGTCCTTGCGAATCACTGGCGCACCTCCTGGATCGAAGCAACTGTGCAATCCTGCGGCAGTTGTGCACAACAGGTCAGGTCAAAGAGCGACATGCAGCATGCCGCTTTCAGGATATTCATTGAATGTCTTAAGTTTGTGCGGCCGCGCCCCGGGCAGAGACGAATTGTTGTGCACAACTGAAACGATCCTGGGGGAGAGATCATGATCGAGCCCTGCGATATCCCCGCCGCCGCACGCCGGATCCGGCGCGTTGCGGACGCCACGCCACCGGTGCCGCTCCGCCGGCAGGACCGCATGGTGGCAGAATGTGCCGGCGTGATCGGGATCGCGGCGGTGCTAGCGGGAAACTGCCCGCGCTTGCCGTCCCGTCGCGACCCTCCTGGCCGGCCGCAACCCGACATGGCCTTGTTAATATGCGTCGTCACCGGGCAGGATATCGTCCTTGGCGATACCGTCGTGAAAGGACGACCCCATGCCGCATGACAGTCACATCACGACGGAGGCCGGGCCGCGCGCGCCGGTGCAGCTCGTGCCGGCGGTCTTTCTCGACAACGGATGCCTGACCGGCCTCCAAGCGCCGGGCCGGCGCACGGAGGAGGAGATCCCCCGCGCCGACCTCACCGGCACGGGCGCGCAGGATGCGGCGATCGTCGTCCACGCCGCCCGGGCGATCGGGACGGCGGGCCCGGGCGCGCGGGCATGATCCGGCTGGACGCGCGCGATATCGAGATCCTGCGCACGCTCGTGGCGGAGGGGCGGATCACCAAGGCCGAGCTCGCCGAGAAGGTGGGACTCTCGCCGACCCCCGCCTGGGAGCGGATGAAGAAGCTGGAGCGCGCGGGCGTGATCGAGGGCTACGGGGCGCGCGTCGCGGCCCGGGCGCTCGGCCCGCATGTCACCGTCTTCGTGGCCGTGGAGCTCTCGCACCACACCGCTGCGAGCTTCCAGACCTTCGAGCGCGCGGTGCAGGGCTACGAGGAGGTGTCCGCCGTCTGGGCGCTCGGCGGCGGCTTCGATTACCTCATGCAGGTGGTCGCGCGCGACATCGACGCCTACCAGCGCCTCATCGACGGGATGCTGGCGGCGCGGATCGGCATGGCGCGCTATTACACCTACATCGTGACGAAGCCGGTGAAGGGGCCGCCCGCGCCGCCGCTCTGGCTTCTCGGGCAGACCGATTGATCCCGCCCGGCGGGTGCGGGCAGACGGATCTTCTGCCAGGGCGGCGCATTTCAGACCCCACCCCCGCCGTCGTGGCGCCATGATGGCGGGGAAAGGAGGGCCCGCCCATGTCCCTGCATCAGCACCTCGCCGCCTCGCCGCTCGACGGTCTCGCCGACCCGCGCCTCGCGCGGAGCTTTTCCTACGTGAATGGAAAGTGGGTCGGCGGCGACCGCGCGGCCATCGCCGTGACCGACCCCGCGACGGGGGCGCGGCTGGGCGAAGTGGTCAGCCTGGACGCGGCGCAGTCGCGGGCCGCCGTTGACGCCGCCGCGGCGGCGTTTCCGCACTGGTCGGTCGCGCTGCCGCAAGAGCGCGCGGCGGTGTTGCGGCGCTGGTACGAGCTGATGATCGCGCATCGCGAGGACCTCGCCCGGATCATGGTCATGGAGCAGGGCAAGCCGCTCTCGGAAGCCCGCGGCGAGATCGACTATGCCGCGAGCTTCGTGGAGTTCTACGCCGAGGAGACACGCCGGCCCAACATCGAGGGCGTCACCAGCCACCTCCCCGACGCCGAGGTGGAGCTCTGGCGCGAGCCGGTGGGCGTCGCCGCGCTGGTCACACCGTGGAACTTCCCTTCCGCGATGCTGACGCGCAAGGCCGCCGCCGCGCTGGCCGCCGGATGCACCGTCGTGGCGCATCCCTCCGCCGAGACGCCCTTCTCGGCGCTGGCGCTTGCCGAGCTCGCCGACCGGGCGGGGATGCCCGCGGGCGTCTTCAACGTGGTGACGGGCGAGGCGCCGGTCGTCGTCGGCCCCTGGACGGAGGACGCGCGGGTGCGGGCGCTCTCCTTCACCGGCTCGACGGAGGTGGGGCGGCTCCTTTACCGCCAGTGCGCGGACACGGTGAAGCGGCTGGTCCTGGAACTGGGCGGCCATGCGCCGGTTCTCGTCTTCGCCGACGCCGATCTCGACAAGGCCGTGGCGGAGACGATGAAGGCCAAGTTCGCGACCTCGGGTCAGGACTGCCTCGCCGCGAACCGGATCTACGTGGAGCGCCCCGTCTACGAGGCGTTCTGTTCGCGGCTCGCGGCCGCGACCGAGGCGCTGGGCGTCGGGCCGGGGATGGAGGATCCCGACATCGGGCCGCTGACCAACGCGGCGGCGCTCGCCAAGCAGGAGGCGCATGTCGCCGACGCGGTGGCGCGTGGCGCGCGGGTGCTCGCCGGCGGCGGGCGCCGGGCGGATCTGGGCGATCTCTTCTTCGCGCCGACGATCCTGGCGGATGTCCCGGACGCGGCGACGATCATGGCCGAGGAAACCTTCGGGCCGGTCGCGGCGGTCGCGCCCTTCGACACCGAGGACGAGGTGGTGGCGCGCGCGAACGCGACCGAATACGGTCTCGTCGCCTACCTTCACAGCCAGGACCCGCGCCGCATCTACCGTATCACGCGGGCGCTGCAGTTCGGCATGGTGGCGGTGAACCGGACCAAGGTGACCGGCGCGCCCATCCCCTTCGGCGGCATGAAGCAGTCCGGGATCGGACGCGAAGGGGCCCGGCAGGGGATGGAGGCCTTCACCGAGATCAAGTACGTCTGCCGCGACTGGGGGTGAGGCGCAAGACGCTTCGAAGCGTCTTGCCAAGGGGTTTCGAAACCCCTTGGCCCCTTCGACCGGGCGTCGCGGCCGAATGGCCGGCGCGCCGCGGCGGACGGGGTCCGACAGGAAAGGGCAGCGGGGGTGCGACCCCGCGCAAGCAAGAGGACGAAGATGCTGAAGAACGACATGCTCGACCAGTGGGACCGGGAGAATTTCTTCCATCCCTCCACCCATCTCGCGCAATTCGCGCGGGGTGAGGCGCCGAACCGCGTCATCCGGACCGGCGAAGGCAGCCATATCGTGGACCGCGAGGGCAATCGCCTGCTCGACGCCTTCGCCGGGCTCTACTGCGTGAATGTCGGCTACGGCCGGACCGAGATCGCCGACGCCATCGCCGAGCAGGCGCGCGAACTGGCCTACTACCACGCCTATGTCGGGCACGGCACGGAAGTCTCGATCCGTCTTGCCAAGATGGTTCTCGACCGTGCGCCCGCCAACATGAGCAAGGTCTATTTCGGTCTCTCGGGATCGGACGCCAACGAGACCAACGTGAAGCTCGTCTGGTACTACAACAACGTGCGGGGCCGTCCTGAGAAGAAGAAGATCATCTCGCGCTGGCGCGGCTATCACGGTTCTGGGCTGATGACCGGCTCGCTCACCGGGCTGGAGCTTTTCCACAAGGCCTTCGACCTGCCGCTCGTGCAGGTGCTGCACACCGAGGCGCCTTACTACTACCGCCGTGCGGACCCGGCGATGAGCGAGGCGGATTTCGTGGCGCACTGCGCGGCCGAACTCGAGGCGCTGATCGAGCGCGAGGGCGCCGACACGATCGCCGCCTTCTGGGCCGAGCCCGTGCTGGGCACGGGCGGCATCGTGCCCCCGCCGGCAGGCTACTGGGAGGCGATCCAGCCGATCCTCGAGAAGCACGACATCCTGCTCGTGGCCGACGAGGTGGTCACCGGCTTCGGCCGGCTCGGGACGATGTTCGGGTCCGAGCATTACGGGCTGCGGCCGGATCTCATCACCATCGCCAAGGGGCTGACCTCGGCCTACGCGCCGCTGTCGGGGTCCATCGTGTCCGAGCGCGTGTGGAAGGTGCTCGAGGAGGGGACCGACGCGATGGGGCCCATCGGGCACGGCTGGACCTATTCGGCGCACCCGGTGGGCGCGGCGGCGGGCGTGGCCAACCTCGAACTCATCGACAAGCTCGATCTCGTCAGCGCCGCGGGCGAGACCGGCGCCCATTTGAACGCCGCGCTGCGCGACGCGCTGGCTGCGCACCCGCATGTCGGGGAGGTGCGCGGCGAGGGGATGCTGGCCGCGGTGGAATTCGTCGAGGACCGCGACGCGCGGCGTTTCTTCGACCCCGCCCGGAAGGTCGGTCCGACCGTCGCGGCCGCGCTTCTGAAGCATGGCGTGATCGCCCGGGCGATGCCGCAGGGCGACATCCTGGGCTTCGCACCGCCCTTCTGCCTGAGCCGCGCGGAGGCCGAAGAGATCGCCGCCAAGACCGCGAGGGCGGTGGCCGACGTTCTCGGTTGACCCGCCGCCGCCCGGGCCATGGCAGTCCGATCGACTGCCATGGCCTGAAAATTAAGCCGATCGGGCCTGAAAATCGGGGTTGGCTTGGGAAACCGCTAGGCTATGCTTGCAACAGCGGCGGCGTCGCGGTTTTAATCGTCGCCGACAAAGCAGGATGCAAAACCTGCGAAACAACAACGGGGAGCCAGACTTGGCCGAGTCGCAGAACGACGAAGCGTTCGTCGCATTCGAGCGCGTGCAGAAGAGCTATGACGGCGAAACGCTCGTCGTCAAAGACCTGAACCTCAGCATGCCAAAGGGCGAGTTCCTGACCATGCTGGGGCCCTCGGGATCCGGCAAGACGACGTGTCTGATGATGCTGGCGGGCTTCGAGACCGCCACGCATGGAGAGATCAAGCTGGACGGCGTATCCATCAACAACATCCCGCCGCACAAGCGCGGCATCGGCATGGTGTTCCAGAACTACGCGCTGTTCCCCCACATGACCGTGGCGGAGAACCTGGCCTTCCCGCTGGAGGTGCGCGGGATCGGCAAGTCCGACCGGGAGGCGAAGGTCCGCCGCGCCCTCGACATGGTGCAGATGGGCGACTTCGGCGGCCGCCGCCCCGCGCAGCTTTCGGGCGGGCAGCAGCAGCGGATCGCGCTCGCCCGCGCGCTCGTCTTCGAGCCGGAGCTGGTGCTCATGGACGAGCCGCTCGGCGCGCTCGACAAGCAGCTGCGCGAACACATGCAGTTCGAGATTACCAACCTCGCCCACGATCTCGGGATCACCACGGTCTACGTCACCCACGACCAGACCGAGGCGCTGACGATGTCGGACCGGGTCGCGGTCTTCAACGACGGCAAGATCCAGCAGCTCGCACCGCCCGACGAGCTTTACGAAAGCCCGGAAAACAGCTTCGTCGCGCAGTTCATCGGCGAGAACAACACGCTTCTCGGCACGATCAAGGAGTTGCGCCAGGGCTACGCGCTCGTGGAGCTCGACGATGGCGAGGTGATCGACGCGAAGCCGGTCAACGTGGCCAAGCCGGGCGAACGCACCCTCGTTTCGATTCGCCCCGAGCGGGTGGAGATCGACAAGAACCGCCTGAAGCCGGACGCGCACACGCTTCCCGCGGAAGTGCTGGAGTTCATCTACATGGGCGACATCTTCCGCACGCGGCTGAGAGTCGCCGGCAAGGACGACTTCATCATCAAGACGCGCAACGCGCCGGACCAGCGAAGGATGAAGCCGGGCGAGAAGATCGAGATCGGTTGGCTGCCAGAGGACTGCCGTGCGCTCGACGCGTGATCCGCAGAACCGCTTTTCCGAAACACGCGCCGCAACGGCGCGGCAACATCGTCGCGGCCCGATGGGCTCGCCGACGCACCGAGGGCCAGGCCGTCCCGCCCGTGACGCCGGCCCCGTCAACGCAAGACGGGCGTTACAAGGGAGTATCCAATGAAACTCGCGAAGACATTTCTGGCCACGACGGCGCTGACCGTCGCCGCCGGCGGTCTTGCCGCACAGGACATGGAAAGCCCGGTCGCGGGTGAGCCGATGGCCGACAGCATGACGCTCGTCTCCTGGGGCGGCGCGTATCAGAACTCGCAGCAGAAGGCCTACGTCGAGCCCTATCTCGAGATGAACCCCGGCGTCTCCGCGACCTGGGACGAAAGCTCGAACGAGGCCGTCGCCAAGCTGCGCGCCATGGACGAGGCCGGCAACATCACCTGGGATCTCGTGGACGTGGTGGCCTCCGACGCCATCCGCCTCTGCGACGAGGGCCTCGCGATGGAAGTCGATCACGACGACATCCTCCAGCCCGCGCCGGACGGCACCGATGCCTCCGACGATTTCGGCGACCTGATCGTGTCGGACTGCTTCATCCCGCAGATCGTCTATTCGACGACCTTCGGCTACCGCACCGACATGGTGCCGGAAGGCGTCGATGCGCCGAGCAGCGTCTGCGATGTCTGGGACACCGAGACCTACCCGGGCAAGCGCAGCCTCGAGCGCCGTCCGATCAACAACATGGAATGGGCGCTCTACTGCGACGGCGTGGCCAAGGACGAGATCTACGACGTTCTCGCCACCCCGGAGGGCCAGGATCGCGCGCTCGCCAAGCTCGGCGAGATCAAGGACGACGTGATCTGGTGGTCGGCCGGCGCCGACACGCCGCAGCTTCTGGCCGACGGCGAGATCTTCATGGGCTCGACCTACAACGGCCGCCTCTTCTCGGTCATCGAGGAGCAGGACCAGCCCGTGGGCATGATGTGGGACATGCAGGTGTTCGACCTGGATGGCTGGATCATCCCCGAAGGTCTGGAAGATGAAGAGCTGAACCGCGTCATGGATTTCCTGTGGTTCGCCACGGATACCCAGCGTCTCGCGGATCAGGCGAAGTACATTTCCTACGGCCCGGCACGCGAGTCCTCGGCGCCGCTCGTCTCGACACATGCCGACCTCGGCATCGAGATGGCACCGCACATGCCGACGGATCCGGACAACGCGTCGAACACCCTGCTCTACAACTACGAGTTCTGGGCGGACTTCCGCGACGACATCGACGCGAAGTTCCAGTCGTGGCTCGCGCAGTAAGCGCCGTACGACCGTGACACCGCGAGGGAGCGCAACCGCGCTCCTTCGCTTCCGGGCACCGGACCAAACCGGCCGGTGCCCGGTTTCCCCAGGGCGCAGGGCACAGGGCGACACATGACCGACGTGACGGACACCACAACGGGCAAGCGCGCACCGACACCGGACGACGCGCTTCGAATCGCCTCGAGCGACGATTCGGGGCCGGTGCTTGCCGCCGATGGCACGCCGCTCAAGAAAAGCCTGCAACGCGCGCTGCGCGCACAGAAGCTCAGGGCGCTCGCGCTGATCGCGCCGCTGCTGATCTTCGTGCTCATCACCTTCATCGCGCCGATCGTGGACATGCTGTTCCGGTCGGTCGAGAACCAGATCGTGTCCGAGACGCTGCCGCGCACCACCGCGGAGCTCCAGGACTGGCCGGCCGACAGCGGCGAGCTGCCGCCCGAAAGCACGTTCGAGGCGCTTTACGCCGACCTCTTCCTCGCCGCCGAGCGCAAGGAGCACACCCGGCTCGGCAGCCGGCTCAACTACGAAAGCACCGGCATGTCGTCGCTGTTCCGGCGGTCGGGACGAGGGGTGGACGACCTTGGCGAGCTCTATCAGGACCAGTTCGAGGATCTGAACGAAGCCTGGGACGAGGCGCCGACCTGGATCGACATCATGGCGGATCCCGGCTGGGTGGAGCGCGACGCCGGCGTCGATTACGACGAAGAGAGCCCGCCGCACTTCGAGCTGCGCGAGGGCATCGCGGAGGTGCTGCCCCGCACCGCCGAGGCGTACCGCCTCTATGCGGAGTTCATGCAGGCCGAGGAGGAAGAGAGCCCCGCCGAGGACGAACCGTGGAGCTACGTCTACACGCAGCTCTACGAGGATCTTACGGGCGGCGCCGACCTCGCCGCCTATGACGGGCCGCACGCCGACCTCCTGCGCGCCGCGGCCGAGGCCGCGCCCGGGTTCGAGACGATGACCTACCGCGAGGCGATGATCGAAACCCATGAGGGGTGGGGCACGATCGAGCCCTGGCGGACGATCCAGACCTACTCTCCGCCCTACACGACGGGGTATTTCCTGAACGCGGTGGACATGCAGAAGAGCCCCGACGGCCCCGAGCTTCGTCCCGAGAACGAGCGGATCTACGGGCTGCTCTTCCAGCGCACGATGTTCATGAGCCTGATGATCACCTTCTCGTGCATCCTGCTCGGCTACCCGGTGGCGTGGATCCTGGCCAACCTGCCGATGCGGCAGGCCAACCTGCTTCTCATTCTGGTGCTTCTTCCCTTCTGGACGTCGCTGCTGGTCCGAACCTCGGCCTGGAAGGTGATGCTTCAGCAGCAGGGCGTTATCAACGACACGCTGGTCTGGCTGGGCCTCGTGGCCGACGAGTCGCGTCTCATCATGATCAACAACCAGTTCGGCACCATCGTGGCGATGACCCACATCCTGTTGCCCTTCATGATCCTGCCGATGTACTCGGTGATGCAGACGATCCCGCCCAGCTACCTGCGCGCCGCCAAATCGCTCGGCGCGACGGACTGGACCGCATTCTGGCGGGTCTACTTTCCGCAGACCGTGCCGGGGATCGGGGCGGGGTCCATCCTCGTCTTCATCCTGGCCATCGGCTACTACATCACGCCAGAGATCGTCGGCGGCACCACCGGCACGTTCATCTCGAACCGGATCGCCTATCACATCTCCAGTTCGCTCAACTGGGGCCTCGCGGCCGCGCTGGGCTCGATCCTGCTGGTCGTGGTTCTGGTGCTCTACTGGGCCTACGACAAGATCGTGGGCATCGACAACGTGAAGCTTGGGGGCTGACAGATGTCCGACGGGGTCGTCATCACCGAAACGAAGACGCTGCCATTCTCGTTCACGCTGCCCGTCGTGGCCGCCGCGGGGGCGTTCTTCGGGATCTTCGTGGGCACGGCGCAGGGCTCCACGCTTCTGGGCATCGTCGTCGGCGCGGCGGTCTGCGCGGCGCTGGCCTACGCGGCCCTCGCGGTTGCCGGGGTCGAGCGGGAACGCAGCCTCAGGTGGGGGCTGATCGCGCTCTTCGGCGTGGCCGGCTTCGCGGTCGGTGCCATACCCGGCGCCATCGTCGGTGCGCTTTTCGGGTGGTTCATCGGCTGGTTCATCTACTGGATCGGCCGCGGCCGCTACCGCATGTTCCTGCCACCCTACCTGACCGCGGGACAGGTGCTCTGGTACTACACCTTCCGCGTGATCTGCGGCGCGGTCTTCGTTTTCCTGATCACGCCGATCCTCGTCGTGATGCCGCTGAGCTTCAACGCCGAGAACTTCTTCACCTTCACGCCCGAGATGCTGGCCTTCGATCCCGAGGGTTACAGCCTCAAGCACTACCGCGACTTCTTCACCTCGTCGGACTGGCAGCAAGCGCTGCGCAACTCGCTTCTGATCGCGCCCGTCGCCACGCTGCTCGCGGTGAGCTTCGGCACGCTGGCGGCGATCGGCCTTTCCTCCGAGCATGTGCCGTTCCGCCAGGCGATCATGGCGATCCTGATCTCGCCGATGATCGTGCCGCTGATCATCTCGGCGGCAGGGATGTACTTCTTCTACTCGCGGGTCGGCTTGCAGGGCACCTATCTGGGCGTGGTTCTGGCCCATGCCGCGCTCGGCATTCCCTTCGTGATCATCACCGTGACGGCGACGCTCGTGGGCTTCGACCGCTCGCTGACGCGGGCCGCGGCCAATCTCGGGGCGGACCCGGTGACGACCTTCCGGCGCGTGCAGATGCCGCTCATCCTGCCGGGCGTGATCTCCGGCGGGCTCTTCGCCTTCATCACCAGCTTCGACGAGGTGGTGGTGGTGATCTTCGTCGGGTCCGCGAACCAGCAGACGCTGCCCTGGCAGATGTTCACGGGCCTGCGCGAGCAGATTTCGCCCACGATCCTCGCGGTGGCGACGATCCTCGTCTGCATCTCGATCGCGCTTCTGACGACGGTGGAAGTGCTGAGGCGCCGGTCGGAGAAGCTGCGCGGGATGTCGCCGGGCTGACGTCGCGCCGGCCGGCCCGGCGCGGCCCGCAAACCGCGCGCATGCTCCCTAGGCCCGGGCGCGGAGACGGCCGGTCCGTCGACCGGCCGCCGTACCCGAACTGCGCCGCGGCGCAAGGCCACTCTTTACCCGACACCCGTATCGCATGCGCTGCGGATACACGCTGCACCCTGTCCGGAAATCCTGACCAAATGATGAGCGTGGCGGGTTGTTTTCGCGCAAGTGTCGGGCGGAGCGCCGGGGTCGCGCGGGTGCGCCGTGGCGAAGGCCCGCCCATGTCCGGACGGGCCGCCGAGCCCTAGCTGCGGACCAGCGCCTCGTAGGCTTCGGCGATCTCGCGCGTCAGCGCACCCACCTCGAAACCATAGTCGCCGATCTGGCCCACGGGCGTGACCTCGGCCGCCGTGCCCGTCAGCCAGCATTGCTGGAAGCTCTCGAGTTCCGCCGGCTCGATATGCCGTTCGTGCACGGGCACCTGCCGGTCCTTCAGCATCCTGATCACGGTCTGCCGGGTGATCCCGTTCAGAAAGCAGTCGGGAAGCGGCGTGTGCACCTCGCCATCCTTGACGAAGAAGATGTTGGCGCCGGTCGCCTCGGCCACGTAGCCGCGATAGTCGAACATCATCGCGTCGGCGCAGCCCTTCGCCTCGGCCGCGTGCTTCGACATGGTGCAGATCATGTAAAGGCCCGCCGCCTTGGCGTGGGACGGAATCGTCTCGGGGCTGGGCCGCTTCCACTTGGAAATGTCCAGTTTCGCGCCCTTCATCTTCGAGTCGCTGTAATACGCCCCCCATTCCCACGCCGCCACGGCCAGGCGCACCGGGTTGCGCGCGGAACTGACCCCCATGTCCTCGCCCGCGCCGCGCCAGGCCACCGCGCGGACGTAGGCGTCTGACAACCCGTTCGCCTCCATCACGGCGGACTTGGCCGCCTCGATCTCGTCCGCGGTCCAGGGCAGCGGCATGTCGATCGCCGCGCCCGACGCGATCAGCCGTTCGGAATGCTTGCGGCTTTCGAAAATCCGGCCGCCATAGGCGCGCTCGCCCTCGAAGACGGAGCTTGCATAATGCAGCGCGTGGCTGAGGACATGAACTTTCGCGTCGCGCCAGTCCACGAGCGTCCCGTCCATCCAGATCTTGCCGTCGCGATCGTCGTAGCCTGCCATGTCGGATCCTTTCCCAGACGAGCCTTCACGAATGTTGCGCCGGATATGTCCGCAGCGGACACAAAATTGCGCAAAAATCGGGAATCGCTACCAGCCACCCCTTGGAATGTCAATAAGGCTGACGTAAGCTGCCATGGAAGACGGCCCCTTGCGAGCGGGGAGGGCGGCATGAACGACGGACGCGGCGGCGCGGGCCACGGCGGGGGGGAAACGCTCCTCTTCCTGACCGACGATCAACTCCGGCAGGGGATCGAGGCGATGTTCTTCGCCTATCGCGGCTTCACGGCCGACCCGGACCGGATACTCGCCGACTACGACTATGGCCGGGCGCATCACCGGGCGATGCATTTCATCGGCGTCGCGCCCGGAACGACCGTGAACAACCTGCTGGCCATTCTCGGCATCACCAAGCAATCGCTGAACCGCGTGCTCAGGCGGCTGATTTCCGACGGTCTCGTGCAAAGCCGCGTCGGCCGGTCCGACAAGCGCGAGCGTCACCTCTACCTGACGGACAAGGGCGCCGCGCTGGAGCGTGAGCTTTCCGACGCCCAGCGGGCGCGGATGCGCGCCGCCTATCGCGCCGCGGGCCCAGAGGCGGTGGCCGGTTTCCGTCAGGTGCTGGAGGCGATGATGGACCCCGAGATGCGGCGCCTTTATCACCGCCTGCGGGAGGGCCGCTGATGGGAGACGCCGCGCCGCATCTGCTGGTGGTGGATGACGACGAGCGCATCCGCGGCCTTTTGCAGAAGTTCCTCATCCGGCACGGGTTCCTCGTCACGGCGGCACGCGACGCGGCGCATGCGCGGCGGCTTCTTTCGGGGCTCGACTTCGATCTCGTGGTGCTGGACGTGATGATGCCTGGCGAGGACGGCGTCTCCTTCACCGCCTGGCTGCGCGAGAGCCGGGCGACCCCGGTGCTTCTGCTGACCGCCCTGGGCGAGACCGAGCACCGGATCGCCGGGCTCGAGGCCGGGGCGGACGACTACCTGTCCAAGCCGTTCGAGCCCAAGGAACTGCTCTTGCGGATCAACGCGATCCTGCGGCGCATGCCGGAAACGCCCGCCGATGTCGCGATGCCCAAGCTTCTGCAGCTGGGGCCGCTGCGCTACGACATCGAGCGCGGCGAACTCTGGCGCGGCGACGAACCGGTGCGCCTGACCGCGACCGAGGACCAGCTCATGCGGATCTTCGCCGCCGCGCCCGGCGAGCCCATCGGCCGCGCCCGCCTCGTGGAGGAACTTGGCCGCGTCGCGGGGCGCGACGGGGCGCAGGCGCAGGAACGCGCGGTGGACGTGCAGATCACGCGGCTGCGGCGCAAGCTGGAGGCCGACCCGAAACAGCCGCGCTACCTGCAGACCGTGCGCGGCTCGGGCTACATGCTCGCCCCCGACTGACCGGGCGCGGCCGGCTTGTGTCCGCCGGGCGGCTGGGGTTTAGATGCGCCCATGACAACCGCCCTTCTCACCCATGACGACGGTTTTCGTCACGTCACGCCGCCGGGCCACCCCGAACAGGTCGCCCGGCTGGAGCATGTGCTGCACGCCCTCGCACCGATGAGCGACCTGAAGCGCGTTTCGGCCCCGATGGCCAGCGAAAGCGACCTGCTGCGGCTTCACCCGCGCAGCTACCTCGACATGCTGCGATCCGCACTGCCCGAAGAAGGCTTCGCGCAGCTCGACGCCGACACGTTCCTGTCGCCCGGCTCGCTCGACGCGGCGTTCCGCGGCGCCGGCGCCGCGGTCAAGGCCGTGGACATGGTGGTCGCGGGCGAGGCCGGGAACGCGTTCTGCGCGATGCGTCCGCCGGGGCATCATGCCGAGACCGAGACGCCGATGGGGTTTTGCGTCTTCGGCAACGCGGCGCTCGCCGCGCGCCACGCCCTCGACCATCACGGGATGGAGCGTGTGGCGGTGGTGGATTTCGACGTGCATCACGGAAACGGCACGCAGGACCTTCTGTGGGACGAGCGGCGCGCCCTTTTCATATCGTCCCACCAGATGCCGCTCTGGCCCGGCACTGGCGCGCCGGACGAACGCGGCGCCTTCGACAACGTTGTGAACCTTCCGCTCGCGCCCGGAACGGGCGGCGCGGAGATGCGCGCGCTTTACGAGGCGCAGGTGTTCCCCCGGCTGCGCGCCTTCGCGCCGGAACTGGTCGTCGTCTCGGCCGGCTTCGACGCGCATGCCGCCGACCCGCTCGCCAATCTCGAATGGCGGACGGAGGATTTCGCCTGGGTGACGCGGGAACTCTGCGCGTTCGCGGCGGAGCTCTGCGGCGGGCGGCTCGTCTCGGTCATGGAGGGGGGCTACGATCTGGAAGCGCTGGCCGCGAGCGTGGCGGCGCATGTCACCGAACTGAGGGAGGCCGCGGCATGAGCGAGGAAACGCCCGTCGAGAAGATGAGTTTCGAGGAGGCCATGGCCGAACTCGAGAAGCTGGTGACCCAGCTCGAGCGTGGCGACGTCGCGCTCGAACAGTCGATCCGGCTCTACGAACGGGGCGCCGCGCTCAAGGCGCGCTGCGAGCAGAAGCTCAGGGAAGCCGAGGACAAGGTCGAGCAGATCCGCCTCGACGCCGAAGGCAAGCCCACCGGCACCGCGCCCGCCGACGGACTTTGATGTTCCGCGTCCGGCTGGAGGCCGCCGCCGCGGCGGTGGAAACGCATCTCGCCGCGGCGCTTGCGGGCTACGGCGATCTTCCGGTGGCGCGGGCCATGGCCTACGCGGCGGCGGGGGGCAAGCGGCTGCGGGGGTTCCTCGCGCTGGAGGGCGCGCGGCTTCACCGGGTGGAAGAGGCGCGCGCGCTCTGGCCCGCCGCCGCGATCGAGGCGGTCCACGCCTACAGCCTCGTGCACGACGACCTGCCCTGCATGGACGACGACGACCTGCGCCGCGGCCAGCCCACGGTGCATGTCAAATGGGACGAGGCGACGGCCGTGCTGGCAGGTGACGCGCTGCAAAGCGCGGCGTTCGAGATGGTCCTTCGCGAGGAGTGCCACCCGGACCCGGCGGTCCGCGCCGCGCTCGCCCTGACCCTCGCCCGCGCGGCAGGCGCGGCGGGCATGGTGCGCGGGCAGGCTCTCGACATCGCGGCGGAAAGCGCCGAGCGGCCGCTCGGACTTCGGGAGATCGAGGCGCTGCAGGCCGACAAGACCGGCGCGCTCTTCGGCTGGGCGGCCGAGGCCGGACCCCGCATGGCGGGCGCGGATGCCGCGCCGATGGCCGCCTATGCCCGCGCGCTGGGCCTGGCCTTCCAGATCGCCGACGACGTGCTCGACGTCGAGGGCGACGCGCGGAAGGCCGGAAAACGGCTTCAGAAGGACGCGGCGGCGGGCAAGGCGACCTTCGTGTCGCTCATGGGGCTCGCCCCCGCCAAGGCCCGCGCCGCCGCGCTTGCCGAAGAGGCGTGCGACGCCGTGGCGCCCTATGGCGCGGAGGCCCGAACCTTGCGGGAACTTGCGCGCTTCGTTATCTCCCGCGAAAGTTGACGGCCCGGCCGAGGAGGCCCGACACCCATGACGTCCGTTCCAGCTACCCCGATTCTCGATCGCGTCGAAAGCCCGGCAGACCTCAAGCGGTTCAGCGATGCCGAGCTGACCCGTCTCGCCCACGAACTGCGCGAGGAGACCATCGCGCAGGTCAGCCGGACGGGCGGCCATCTCGGCGCCGGGCTCGGCGTGGTGGAACTCACCGTCGCGCTGCACGCGATCTTCGACGCGCCGCGCGACAAGATCATCTGGGACGTCTCCCACCAGTCCTACCCGCACAAGATCCTGACGGGGCGGCGCGACCGGATGCGGACGATCCGCCAGAAGGGCGGGTTGTCGGGCTTCACCAAGCGCTCGGAAAGCCCCTACGATCCCTTCGGCGCGGCGCATTCCTCCACCTCGATCTCCGCCGCGCTTGGCTTCAAGGTGGCCGCCGATCTCGGTGGCGCGTGCCCGACCGGCCACGGCGACTCGATCGCCGTGATCGGCGACGGCGCGATGAGCGCGGGCATGGCCTATGAGGCGATGAACAACGCCGGCCATCTCGGCCGCCGTCTCATCGTCATCCTGAACGACAACGAGATGTCGATCGCGCCCCCCGTCGGCGCGATGTCGAGCTACCTCTCGCGGCTTTACGCCGAGGCGCCGTTCCAGGACCTGAAGGCGGCGGCCAAGGGGGCGGTGAGCCTCCTGCCCGAGCCGTTCCGCGAGGGCGCGAAGCGCGCCAAGGACCTGCTCAAGGGCATGGCGGTGGGCGGCACGCTCTTCGAGGCGCTGGGCTTTTCCTACATCGGGCCGATCGACGGGCACGACATGGACCAGCTCCTGCCCGTCCTGCGCACGGTGAAGGCGCGCGCCACCGGGCCAGTGCTTATCCACGCGATCACCCGCAAGGGCAAGGGCTATCACCCGGCCGAGACCGCGCCCGACAAGGGCCACGCGCGCGCGACCTTCGACGTGGTGACCGGCGAGCAGAAGAAGGCGCCCTCGAACGCGCCGTCCTACACCAAGGTCTTCGCGCGCGCGCTCATCGACGAGGCGGGCCGCGACCCGCGCATCTGCGCGGTGACCGCGGCGATGCCCGACGGCACCGGCCTCGACCTCTTCGGCGAGCGCTACCCCTCGCGCTGCTTCGACGTGGGCATCGCCGAGCAGCACGGTGTGACCTTCTGCGCGGGCCTCGCCGCCGGGGGCATGCGGCCCTTCGCGGCGATCTATTCGACCTTCCTGCAACGCGGCTACGACCAGGTGGTGCACGACGTGGCGATCCAGCGCCTGCCGGTGCGCTTCGCCATCGATCGCGCCGGGCTCGTGGGGGCGGACGGCGCGACCCATGCTGGCAGCTACGACATCGCCTATCTCGCCAATCTTCCGGGCTTCACCGTGATGGCGGCGGCCGACGAGGCGGAACTCGTGCACATGGTCGCGACGGCGGCCGCGCATGACGAGGGGCCCATCGCCTTCCGGTATCCGCGCGGCGAGGGCATGGGCGTGGAGATGCCCGAGCGCGGCGTGCCGCTGGAGATCGGCCGGGGCCGGATGATCCGCGAAGGCGGGCGCGTGGCGCTCCTGTCCTTCGGCGCGCGGCTCAAGGAGGTGCTGGAGGCCGCCGAGGCGCTGGAGGCGCGCGGCGTCGCGCCGACGGTCGCCGACGCGCGCTTCGCCAAGCCCCTCGACCGGGAGCTGATCCTGGCGCTTGCCCGCGGGCACGAGGCGCTCATCACCATCGAGGAAGGCGCCGTCGGCGGTTTCGGGTCCCACGTGGCGCAGCTTCTGGCCGAGGAAGGCGTCTTCGACACCGGCCTCAGGTTCCGCTCCATGGTGCTGCCCGACACTTTCATCGACCAGGCGAGCCCGCGCGAGATGTACGAGGTGGCGGGCATGAACGCGACCGACATCGAGGCAAAGGTGCTGGAGACCCTCGGCGTCGCACGGGTGGCCGGCCAACGCGCCTGAGGACAACGCCGGAGCGCGATGCACATCCCCACGGCCCTGCTTCGCCTCTGGCGGGCGTCCGGGCAAGAGGTTTGGAAACCTCTTGCCGCGCCGCTCAGTCGCCGTGCTCTGCGTCAAGCAGCGCGCGCAGCCCCGACCTGTAATCTGGATGAAGGAGCGACACGCCCAGATCCTCCTTGATGCGGTCGTTCCGGACGCGCTTCGAGTCGGAGTAGAAGCTTGCGGCCATGGGCGAAAGCTCGGCCTCCTCGAAGGGGATGGCGGGGGGAACCGGCAGGCCCAGCAGTTCGGCGGCATGTTCGATGACGTCCTGCGGCGGGGCCGGCAGGTCATCACAGACATTGTAGACCGCGCCGGGCGCCGGCCTCTGCATGGACGCGGCGAGGACCTGCGCGATGTCGTCGACGTGGATGCGGCTGAAGACCTGTCCGGGCTTCACGATCCGCCGCGCCGTCCCGGCGCGGAGCCGGTCGAGGGCGCTGCGGCCGGGGCCGTAGATGCCGGCCAGCCGGAAGACGTGGATCGGCAGGCCCGGGATCGCGCGCCATGCCGCCTCGGCCTCGGCGCGGCGGTGCCCGCGCTCGGTCGCGGGCGCGACCGGTGTCGTTTCGTCCACCCAGCCACCGTCCCGATCGCCGTAGACACCGGTCGTGGAGAGGTATCCCGCCCATTCGAGCCCCGGCGCCGCCTCGGCGATGGCCGCCCCGAGCGCCGAGAGCACCGGGTCGCCATCCGCGTCGGGCGAGACCGAGCTGAGAAGATGCGTGGCCTCGGCGAGCGCCGGGCCGAGGTCGTCGCCGGGCCACACGCGCGCGTCGATCCCGTCTTCGGCGAGGTCCCGCGCCTTGTCCGCGCTGCGCGTCGTCCCGATGATTCGCCAGCCGGCGCCGTGCAGCCGCCGTGCCAGGGCCTGCGCCGTGTAGCCGTGCCCGATGGAAAGAAGCGTTTTCTGCATGGCCACTTGATGGGCGCCGGATGGGCGCGATGCAAGTATTACAAAAATCTCTTGGGAGACGCGGTTTCGTAATATATACTGAAAGTGTTCATTTGGAGGAGGCGTGGCATGTACGCACAGGGTCTGATCGGCGCCGACGCGCGCACGGAGGAAAGCCCGGAATTCCTGGCGGCGTTCCAGAAACGGATCGACGCGGAAGAGAAGATCGAGCCCAACGACGCGATGCCCGAGGGCTACCGCAAGACGCTGGTCCGCCAGATCGGTCAGCACGCGCATTCCGAGATCGTCGGGATGCTGCCCGAGGGCAACTGGATCACGCGCGCGCCCTCGCTCAAGCGCAAGGCGGCGCTGCTGGCCAAGGTGCAGGACGAGGGCGGCCACGGGCTCTATCTCTACTCGGCGGCCGAGACGCTGGGCGTCTCGCGCGAGGAGATGACCGAGGAACTGCACTCCGGCAAGGCGAAGTATTCGTCGATCTTCAACTACCCAACGCTCACCTGGGCCGATATCGGCATCATCGGCTGGCTCGTGGACGGCGCGGCGATCATGAACCAGATCCCGCTCTGCCGCTGTTCCTACGGGCCCTACGCCCGCGCGATGATCCGCGTCTGCAAGGAAGAGAGCTTTCACCAGCGCCAGGGCTACGAGATCGTCATGACGCTGGCGCGGGGCACGCCTGCGCAGCGCGAGATGGTGCAGGAGGCACTGAATCGCTGGTGGTGGCCGGTTCTGATGATGTTCGGGCCTCATGACAGCGAGAGCCAGCACTCGGACCAGAACATGGCGTGGAAGATCAAGCGCTTCTCGAACGACGCGCTGCGCCAGAAGTTCGTGGACGCCACCGTGCCGCAGGGCGAGTACCTCGGCCTCACATTCCCGGACCCCGACCTGACGTGGAACGCGGAGAAGGGCGGCTACGATTTCGGAACCATCGACTGGGACGAGTTCTGGCGCGTGGTGAAGGGCGGCGGCGTGATGAACCGGGACCGCGTGAAGGCACGCAAGGCGGCCTGGGAGAACGGCGCCTGGGTCCGCGAGGCGGCGCTCGCCCATGCCGAGAAGCGGCGGCAGAGGGCGGCCGAGGCGGCCCCGATCGCGGCGGAGTGATGCGCTCGGGCGACGGGGCTGGCCCCCCGGGAGTATTTTCATCCAAGAAGAAGGAGTGGGCGCGATGAGCGGTGAAGTGCCTCTTTGGGAAGTGTTCATCCGGCCCCGCAACGGGCTTTCGCACAAGCATGTCGGCAGCCTTCACGCGACGGACGAGGTCATGGCGCTCGACGCCGCACGGGACGTCTACACGCGCCGCGGCGAGGGCACCTCGATCTGGGTGGTGCCGTCGAAGGCGATCACCGCCTCCGACCCGGATCGGGCGGCGGAGAATTTCGAGCCGACAGCGGGCAAGGTCTATCGCCACCCGACCTTCTACGACATCCCCGAAGACGTGGGGCACATGTGATGGCGCTGTTCGAGGCCCTGCTGGAGCTTGCCGACGATCACCTGGTGCTGGGCCACCGGGTGAGCGAGTGGTGCGGCCATGCGCCGATGCTGGAGGAGGACCTGGCGCTGCCCAACATGGCGCTCGATCTGATCGGCTCGGCGCGCTCGCTCTACACCTACGCGGGCGAGGTCGAGGGGGCGGGGCGCGACGAGGACGCGCTGGCCTATCTTCGCGACGAGACGGACTATCGCAACTGCCTGCTGGTGGAGCGTCCGAACGGCGACTTCGCCCAGACCATGCTGCGCCAGCTCTATTTCGCGGCCTTCATGGAGCCCTACTGGAAAGCCGCGCTGGAGAGCCCGGACGAGACCGTGCGGGGCATCGCCGGCAAGGCGGTGAAGGAGATGGCCTATCACATCCGTCATTCCGGCGAATGGGTGATCCGCCTCGGCGACGGCACGGAGGAGAGCGCGCGCCGCATGGCCGAGGCGGTCGAGGAGCTGCACCGCTACACCGACGAGCTCTTTCATACCTCCGAAGCCGCGAGCGGCGTGGCGGCGCTCCCTGACCGGGCTGCGATGCGCCCCGAATGGGATCGCGTGATCGGCGATATCTTCGCCGAGGCGAAGCTGACGATCCCGGAGGTGCGGTTCCCGCAGCAGGGCGGGCGCGAGATGCGCCATGGCGAGGCGCTGGGCCACATGCTGGCCGAGATGCAGGTCACGCATCGCGCGCATCCGGGGGCGGTCTGGTGATGGCCGAGGCGGCGACGATGGAAGAGGCCCGTGCCTGGGAGGCCGCGGCGGCCGTGCCCGACCCGGAGGTGCCCTGCGTCACGGTGGCCGATCTGGGTATCCTGCGCTGGGTCAGGATCGAGAACGGGGCCGCGGTGGCGGGTGTCACGCCCACCTATTCCGGCTGTCCCGCGACGCTCGCCATCGAGTTCGCGATCGAGCAGGCCCTGCGCGAGGCGGGGTTCGAGGCGCGGGTCGAGCGGGTGATGAGCCCGCCCTGGACCACCGACTGGATCACCGAGGAGGGGCGCGAGAAACTGCGCGATTACGGCATCGCGCCGCCCGTGGAAAGCGGCGGCAAGGCCACGCTTTTCGGCGCGCCCACGGTCGCCTGTCCGCGCTGCGGCGCCACGGACACCGAGCGGCTGTCGGAGTTCGGCTCCACCCCCTGCAAGGCGCATTACCGCTGCCGGTCCTGCGCCGAGCCCTTCGACTATTTCAAGTGCCTCTGAGGAGGAGCCCGATGTTTCACGAACTGACCATCGCCGAGGTGCGGCACGAGACCCCCGACAGCGTCGCGCTGAGCTTCGCGGTGCCCGACGAGCTGAAGGACATCTTCGCCTGGCAGCCGGGGCAGTACCTGACCCTGCGCGCGGAGGTCGAGGGTCGGGACGAGCGCCGGTCCTATTCCATCGCGTCGGCGCCCGGGGCGCCGCTTACCGTCGGCGTGAAGCATGTCGAGGGCGGGGTCTTCTCCACCTTCTGCCAGGATCTCGCGCCGGGTCAGCCCATCCGCGTGATGCCGCCCGAGGGGCGTTTCGTGACCCGGGACGAAGCCAGCGTGGTACTGATCGCCGCGGGCTCCGGCGTGACCCCGATGGTATCCATCGCGGCCGAGCGGCTGGCGGCCGGCGCCGAGGTGACCCTGATCTACGGCAACCGCGACACGGCGCACATCATGTTCCGCGATGCGCTCGAGGCGCTCAAGGACCGTTACGTGGACCGTTTCACGCTGATCCATGTGCTCTCCCGCGAGCCGCAGGACGTGGAGCTTCTGAACGGGCGCGTGACGGGGGAGCGCGTCACCCGCCTTGCCAACGCGGGGGCCGTGGACATCGACGGGGCCGACGGGATCTTTCTTTGCGGGCCGGGCGGCATGATCGACGACGTGTCCGAGGCGCTGACCGCCCGCGGCGTGCCCGCGGAGCGCATCCATTTCGAGCGTTTCTTCACCGAGGGCGAAGGGCCACGGCCCACTCGCTCGGAGGCCGCACAGGCCGCGGCCGAGAAGGGCGTTCAGGTCGAGGTCGTGCTCGACGGCGCCCGGCGGCTTTTCAGCGTGGACGCCGAGGACGACACCGTGCTCGAGGCGGCGGAGCGGCAGGGGCTGGAACTGCCCTATTCCTGCCGGGGGGGCATGTGCTGCACCTGCCGGTGCAAGGTCGAGGAGGGCAGCGCCGAGATGGCCGTGAACTACTCGCTCGAGCCATGGGAGATCGAGGCCGGCTTCGTCCTGGCCTGCCAGTCGCGCCCGACCTCCGACAAGCTGGTCCTCGACTTCGACGCGGCGTGACGCACGCCCGGCGCGCGGGTCCGCCCGCGCGCCCCGCGCACAGGCCCCGGCCATGCCGGGGTGCCGCCTGCCCGACCGGGGCCGGGCAGCCCTAGTGCGCGACGGCCAGCGATATCGTTCCCACCATGAGCAGGCTCGACGCCCAGACCATGTCCAGGTTGAACCAGCTTCTGGACAGGAAGCGCAATCCGAGCCAGCGGTGGACGCCGACGGCAAGCAGCCCGCCCGAAAGCGTCATGGCCATCGTGTGCGCTGCCGCGACGAGCACCGCGAGACCGGCATTGCCCGCCATGAGGTCCGACGCGGCGGCGTGGCCGGCATCCGTTTCCACCGTGCGGCAGATCCCTAGGTAGATCGGCACCAGCATGAGGCCCGCGCCATGCGCCATGGCCGACAGGAATGACCAGAGCGCCAGCCGCGACGGCGGCACGCGGGCGAGAAAGCGCGGATGCCTGCGATTGACGAGCAGGTAGATCCCCAGCCCGATCAGAAGGCAGGCGGCGCCGATCTGTATCTCCCGTTGCCATTCCGCGAGGAACAGAAGCGCCGTGAAGGGAAAAAGGATCGCCGCCATGGCGACCAGGTGCCCTGCCGCGAGCGCCGTCAACGCCCGGTAGAGGCTGCCGCGCGACCGCTCCATCAGGGCGGCGGACACGGCCAGGGGCCACCCCATGCCCGGGTTGACCCCGTGGTAGACGCCGGACGCGACAACGGCCCACCAAAGGGCCGTTGCTGTATCGAGGCCGTCCACGCCTCAGACGGAGGGGTAGCAGAAACTGTCGGTCGAACAGTCGCCGCCTTCGAGCCTGATCTGATGGCTGCGGTACCCCTTGGGAAACGCGATGTAGAACGCCTCGTCGAGCTCCAGCCCGCCCTGCTCGCCGACATTCGCCATCACCATCTGGCCGCCCTCGTCGTCGGGATAGAACTGGTCGTCCCAGGTCGAGTAGAGCGAGTTGGTCCAGTAGACGCGCTTTCCGTCGCGGCTGATCTCCACCATCTGCGGGCCGTAGGCGAAGGGTTTGCCGTTGGGATGCTTCGTGCCCCGGGCGATGCCGCCGATCTCGACCTTGCCGGCAAGCGTGGGGTTCATCGGATCCGAGACATCGTACTGGTGCATCTCGCCAAGGCCCCAGCAGGCGACGTAGAGGTACTTGTCGTCGAGGCTGAGATCGATGTCGGTGACAAGCGGAGGGACCGCTTCGAACCCCTTCAGCAGCGGCGGCAGGTTCTCGGGTTTCTCGGGGCGCGGGTCGATTGTGAGCGTCTTTTTCGCCTCGAAGGTCCCGTCCTCCTTCTGCCACCAGGTGAAGATCGCGCCCTGCAGGTTCGTGGTGTCCACCACCACGCCGCAGAAGCCGTAATCCTTGGCCGGGTCATGCGCGGGTCGGATTTCCAGCGCCATCTGGTGATTCTCGCCAAGGTCGATGGTCTGGACGTTGCGGCGCTCGCGCAGGTTCCAGAAATGGATCGAATGCCCGTACTTGTTGGACAGCAGGTCCTCGGCCACGAGGCCGTTCTCGAATTGCGGCGGCAGGCCCCATTCGGAGCTGACCATGTAATCGCGCGGCAGGTTCCACCAGAAATCGTAATGCTTCTCCTGCTTGCCACGGTCCATCTCGTAGCGGCCGAGGATCTCGAAACTCTCGCAATCCATGATGAAGATGCCGGGGGGGCCGTCCGTGCCGTCCTCCCCGCCGCCGCCGAGCGTCGAGACGTAGATGCCTTCGGGGCCGCAATGGATGGTGTGGGGCCGCGAATAGCCGGTTTTGGCGAACACCTCCTCGGGCTCGATGATCTTGTGGATCTTCGCCTCTCTCGGCTCCTTCACGTCGATGACGTAGATCCGCGAAGAGCGGATGCCGGGAATGATCAGATAGCGCCGCTCGAGAAAGGCATGGCCCGTCAGGGGCGACAGTGCCGAGGAACACGCGTTCCAGCCGAAATGGTGAAACTCGTCGCCCTTGTTCGGCATGATGAGCTGGTGGACGATCTGGCCGTAGCTGTCGGACGTCGGGTCGACGTCGATCACCGCCAGCCCGTCCGGCTGCGAGCCGTCCGGGCTCAGCATGAGCGTGAAGGCGAGCGTCTCCGCCGGCGCCTCCATGGCGAGTTTCGGGGTCGCGTGGAATGTCGGATCGGGTCTCAGGTTCATCTTCGGCTCCTCCCAGGTCTCGAGCGCCCCCGCGCGATTTGGATCTTTTCAGGGCGCTCTCGGGAAACTCTGCCACATCTCGCACGGAGTCGGGGCATGGAATCTGCCACGGGCGGTTATCTGCGATCCGGCGATAAAGGGGGTTTTGGCGACCCCGGCAGACGCCATTGCAAAATCTGGGATGTTCCGAGGATTGCCCAGGATGTATTGAAAACTTGGGGCCTTAGCCCCTTCCATTGCGCGAGGCGTTCCGCCATATTCCTTCACAATCCGCGCTTAGGTGGGGGATGTAATGGGGGACAAGATGTCGCGAGAGAACTGCCGAAAGCCCGAGCGGGCCCTGTCGGCTCGCTTTGTCGAGACGGTGACGAAGCCGGGCAAGTATTTCGACGGGCAGGGCCTGTTCCTGCGCGTGGCGAAGAACGGCGCGAAGCAATGGGTGCAGCGCATCACGATTCGCGGCAAGCGGTGTGAACTCGGGCTGGGCAGCCCGCCCGCAGTGTCTCTGGCGACCGCGCGGAAGCTGGCGCTTGAATACCGGGGCAAGGCCATGCTCGGCGGCGACCCGCTGGCCGAGAAGCGCGAGGGCCGTGCCGGGCTGACCTTCGCGGACGCCGTGGAGAGATACGCCGCCGCGAAGCTTGACGAATTCCGCAACCCCAAAGACCGGAAGCGATGGCGAACCGTTTTTGAGACCTACGCTCTTCGTACGCTCGGGCGAAAGGATGTGGCCGACATAACGGTGCAGGACGTGCTGCGCGTTCTTGAACCCATCTGGCACGACAAGACAGAGACGGCGAAGCGGCTGCGCGGGCGGATTGAAAACGTCCTCTCCTGGGCGACCGTGGCCGGACACCGGACGGGCGATAATCCCGCCCGATGGAAGGGGAACCTGTCGGAAATCCTGCCCAAGCCGTCCAAGGTCGCGAAGGGCGACAATTACCCGGCCCTTGCGCTGGGCGACGTGGCCGATTGGTGGGCCGCTCTTGCCCAGCGCGACGGCATGGCCGCGAAGGCGCTGCAATTCCTCACGCTAACCGCCGCACGTTCGGGCGAGGTGCGCGGCATGACCTGGGATGAAATCGACCTTGGGGACCGGGGCGAAACCGACAAGACACCCGTTGCGACACTTGCGACTTCTGCGACACGGCGGGCCGTCTGGACCGTTCCGGCTTCGCGGATGAAGAACGGGCGCGAGCATCGCGTGCCGCTTACCGCCGAGGCCGTCGCGCTTCTCGAAAGCCTGCCCCGGATGGAGGGCAGCCCTTACGTTTTCTTCGCCCCGCGCGGGGGGATGCTGTCGGACATGTCCGTTTCGGCCGTCATGCGGCGGATGCAGGAGGCCGAGGTGAAGGCGGGCCGTCCGGGCTATCTCGACCCGCGCACGAAGCGCCCCGCCGTGCCTCACGGGCTGCGCTCGACCTTCCGGCAATGGGCGGCGGAGCGGGGCTATCCGCGCGACATGTCGGAAATCGCGCTGGCGCACTGGATCGGCTCGGAGGTGGAGCGATCTTATCAGCGTTCCGACATGTTCGACCGGCGGTGGGCCATGATGGCGGAATGGGCGGCTTTCCTTCGCTGTGAGACGGTGCAGGGCTGCAACGTGGTGAAGCTGGGGGCGGCGGAGTGAAGCGTAGCAGCGAAATCGACCGTGCACTTGATAGTGCCAAGGCATTCTTCGACATATCTCCGGGCGAGCCATTAGCCCCTCGCGACAAGGTTCTGATACGAGAGCTCATACATGCGCAGGAAATTCTATTGACGCCAGATGGAACAGACTTGTCTTTCGACTACCTTCCAGAGGTTTATGAGCGGACGCTCGCAAGCTTGATTTCCGGTCGGCTTATCGCTGTTACTCTCCAAGACGACGCAATCATCCCGGCACAAGAGTGGAACGTGTATCGCCATGTCGGGGAGGATGCCTTCCATTCTGGGTTCTGGACGGGTGAGCTCTCGTTCCTGCACCACGATCCACCGTTCCGAGACAAAACACCAGTAGTCGACCGGAGTGCGGCGACAGATTGGATTTCCTGGCAATCGAGCTGTCCTCGCAAGGGCGGGCGTCCGCGCGTCGCGGGTGTCGCGGAGGCATATTGGAGGATTTACCCAGATGGCCACAAAGCAATTGGTGTCCAGTGGGAGGTCGCGCGTCGGCGTGTGAGCGAGGAAATCGGGGAAGACATATCAGAATCTCTTCTCAAACGGCGCGTCCGCCAAGAAAGATAGGTCAAAACCCCATGGCAAAACTCGCTTTCGGTTTTGCCAACTCTTCCAGTCTTGCTGCGTCGCCAAATCCGCCCTTTCGTCTTGGTCACTATCGGAATTGAAGGGAGCCGAGAATGACCGAGACTATGCGTACTCTGCTTGCAGCTAAGCAGGAGCGTCTACTCCGTCGACCCGAGGTGGAAGCCCGCACCGGTCTTTCGCGCAGTACGCTTTACGATTGGATGAAGCGCGGTGAATTTCCGCAGCCAGTGAAGTTGGGCGCGCGCATTGTCGCCTGGCGCGAAAGCGACGTGAGCGAGTGGATGGAGAGCCGTGAGACGCGGGGGGACGGCATGAGCGCCCCCAAGGAACTCCACCACGACAAAGGCACAACTCGCGAAAATTGACACCCCGCCGCGGTGGAGCGCGACGGGGCAGAGGGCAGTTCAAGAAAGCGTCTGGTGAGACGGTTTCATTGTACCCCACGCGCTCGGCCTCGGCAATCACGAGGAAGAGCAGAAATGGCAAAAATCCTTGAACTACACCGCGAGCGTCGCCTGCCGGGTGGGCATTTGCTCGAGTTCGCAGAGAACGGCGACGGCGGCGTGACTCTGATAATCTGGCAGGACGAGCACCGCGACGACGGCCTCGTGTTCGAGGTGCCGGACTGGCAAGCGGCGCTTCGCGCCGCCCGTGACGTGGAGCGCTACTGCGCGGAGCAATACGGGGGCCAGCCATGACCGCGCAGAGACTCCGCATCCGCCTTCTCATGCGTCTGCACGGGCTGACAGAGGCGCAGGCGAATGCGCTGGCTGCGCTCATCTGGGGAGGGCCGGCATGAGCACAGAAACTCGATCCCTCGACTCCGCCATCGGCGAGGCGCTCCGGGCGCACCCGTGCCCGGACTCATGGGCAGAATTGGGCGCGGCACTCACGTCCCGCCTCGAGCCCGATGAGCACGCGGCCCTCGCCTGGGCCGCGCTCCGCTCGCTGCCGGAGGATGTGGCCGTCAGCGTGGTCGGTATCGCACTACCGGCCGCCGGGCCGCCCCTGCCGCCGTGGAGCGATCCGCGGGAGGATGCGGATTTTTGGGCGCGCCTCGCCTCTCGGGACGAGCGCCGCGCCTACGCGACTGCGGCCTTCCGCACGCTCGAGCCGGGCGACCGTCGCGCATTCGCCAAGTGGGCAGGGAGGGCCGCCCGATGAGTGACATTCAAGATGACCCCTTCGCGCTCGGCGCGGGCGGCCAGGTCGACCTTCCGAATGGGAGCGATACGGACGCGAAGGCCGTGCGCGGCCGGGTCGCCGAGCTCGCGGACCTTGACCCGCTCGACTACGAGGTGCAGCGCGAGGCCGAGGCCCGTGCGCTCGGGATCCGCGTCTCGGTGCTCGACCGGATGGTGCGCGAGGCGCGCCCTCGCCAGGCCCTTGATGACGAGCCGCCTGAGCTCATTGAGGAGCACCTCGAGCCCTGGCCCGACGAGGTGGTCGGCGCCTCGCTCGCCGAAGAGATACGCGAGCGCCTGACCGCGCACGTCGCCTTCGCCTCGCACCACGACGCGACCGCCGCGGCGTTATGGATTCTCGGCACCTACCTCATGGACGTCTGGCGCGTCTGGCCGCGCATCATGGTCACGAGCCCGGAAAAAGGCTGCGGGAAGTCAACGCTCTGCGAAGTCATCGAGGCGATGGCGCACCGCGGCCTCTACCTATCGAGCTGTTCGGCCGCGGGCGTCTTTCGCGCCATCGAGACATGGAAGCCGACGCTGGTTCTCGACGAGGCCGACACCTGGATGACGGACAACCCCGAGCTGACGGGCATCCTGAACTCGGGCCACACCCGGCGGCAGGCCAAGGTTATCCGCGTCGAGGAGATAGACGGCGAGCGCAAGCCGGTCGCCTTCTCGACCTGGACGCCGATGGTCATCTCGGGCATCGGCGGGCAGCGCGACACGCTCGAGAGCCGGAGCATCATCATCTCCCTGCGGCGGAGGCTGAGCGGCGAAGCCGTTGAGCGGATGCCCAAAGACCTTCACGCGGAGATGTTGCGGATGCGCCGGCAAGCCCTGCGCTGGGCGCGGGACAACGCGCGGCGCATCGAGGCTGACGACGCCGAGCCACCGGAGAGCGGCGACGACCGCCGGCGCGACAACTTCACGCCGCTCTGGCGCATCGCCGGCGCCCTCGGCGAGCCCTGGCCGGAACGGCTTGCGGCAGGATACCATGCGCGCTCAGAGGCCGCCGGGGACGACGACGAGACGGCGCCGGCGGCTGTCATGCTCCTGCGCGACCTCTGGTATCTTTTCGGGCGGGACGGCGAGGACCGGCTCGGGCGCACCTACGTGCTCGGCGAGATCCGCGCCATGGAGGACCGGCCCTGGGCGGAGTGGCGGCACGGGAAGCCTGCCACGGCGCATACGTTGACGAAGCTCCTGAAGCCCTACGGCGTCCAGGCGCGGAAGGTGCGCTTCCGAGGAGGCGAGGTGCAGGGCTATCTCCGCGATCAGGTGGAGGACGCCTTCCGTCGCTATGCCTCCGCGCCCACCCCCGAAAATTTTGCCACATTGCCACAAGCCAATGAAAACAATGAGTTAGGCGAAAAATTTTCTGCCACGGGCATAGACGAAAAACACGGTTTTTCCACGTCTAAGCCACGGAAAAATAAGGGAAATGGCAATGTGGCAGAAAATTCGCCCCCGGTGGCCGGGGAAGGGGCGCGGCGGCGGTGCCTGAGCGTAGGTGGTCGGCCGCTCAATGGCTATGGCGGCCTTTCGACGGGAGGCGACCCCGATGAGTTCGCCTGACCCGCTCGTCCGTCTGACCTACGCCCGTCTCGAGGACCCGGACGGCATCGCCCGCACGCCCGAGGCCATCGAGGCTGTTTGGGACGAAGTCGAGGCGCGCACGGCGTTGGTGCGGCGTCTCGAAGGGCTGGATGAACCCGGAAGGAGAATGACATGACGAAGGAATTGAGCAGAGCGCCAGATGCGAGTGCGCCCGAGATTGAGAGCCGCGAGACGCCACAGGCGAGCCTGGAATGGGCGGATGACGGCGCCCTCAACGTTCGGGTCTCCGGAGACTTCGATGGCCTCGAGGCGGCTTGCAAAAATCGGGCGGTGATGACCGGGCTTGTCGAGCAGGCCGCAGCGCTGGGCTCGCATGGCAAGCAGATTGACGAGAAGGCCACCAACTTCGCGCTGGGCTACCTCGACGCGATGCAGCCCGAGGACCCGGCGGAGGCGATGCTGCTGACGCAGATGGCGGCGACGCACCAACTCATGATGGCGCTGTCGCGGCGCATGAACCACTGCGAGACCATCCCGCAACAGGACTCCATTGAGAGGGCTCTCAGCAAGGCCGCGCGAACCTTCGCGGTCCAGATGGACACGCTGAAGCGCTACCGCGCCAAGGCACAACAGGTCGTGCGCGTCGAGCGCGTCACGGTGGAGGATGGCGGGCAGGCGATTGTGGGAGCGGTCCAGACCGGGGGTGGGGGGCATGAAGAAAAGTGACGGCGACCCCATGCACGCGGCGAATGCTGCACCCCGGTGCACCGCCCGGTCCAAGCGCAGTGGGAAGCCTTGTCGTGCCCCTGCCGTTCGCGGCTGGACCGTCTGCCGGATGCATGGCGCGCGCGGCGGGGCTCGACCGGGACCGGCGAACTCGAACTGGAAGCACGGCGCGCGGAGCGGGGAAGCCGTTGCGCTGCGCAAGCTGGTTAATGCCTTGGGACGCGAGGCGCGGAAGTTGAAGGGTTAGCTGGGAAGTCCGAGGCGCGAGTCATGCTTCGCTACAGACTTCTCATGAAGCAGAGTCGTTGCCGTCATGTTACTTTGAACGCATGAATTGGTTGGGGCAGGTCAATCGCCATTCCAACAGCTGCCTTCTGTTGCCAAAGGCGCTCTTGCTCAATCATGCAGTTTGCGAAGGCTTCGGTGCCGAACTCCAGGCCGTATCCCTGACAATTCGCCCTGAAGGAATCCGACATCTCTCCGGCGCGGAAAAACATCTCTCCGGGTCCGAAGTCGAAAGGATAAAGGAGGCCGGGCTTGTACAGGAGCCACCGCACGACGTACCGCGCGTTCAGCGGATTACCTCGCACAAGCTCAGGATAGATGACGATTGAGTCCGCGGAAAGATCCCGTCGACGCGCGACTGGTGTGTTCAGCATGGGGTTTGTGACCAGCGGCTCCGGGCGCAACCAGTTGCGCAGGCGCTGACGTCGACCCGGCTTGTAGATCGGCGCGGCCTTCCACGGGAAAGCACGTTCCCCCATCCGGTTCAGCTCATGCACAAGATTGTGCATGAAAATGACACCGCCGTTATTCTCGTTCCACGAGAATGTGTACACAATATAATTGTTGCTACCGGCCAAGCTGAGCCTCTTTGGCCAAATATTCACGTTCTAGCTCAAGCAGATCGCGTTTTCGCTCGCGGAGCTTTCGTGCCGGGTTGCCGACATATATGGACCACGCATCTGTAGATAGCAGAACAAGCGACATGGCACCCACGGCCGTCCCCTCTGCTACAATTACACCGGGGCAGATTACGCTGTCTGTCCCCACGATCACATGACGTCCGACTTCAACCTTGGCAAACTTCTCAGCTTTCCACTCTTTGGGAACCGTCGGGTTAGTCATGGTTCGCCCACTGTAATCATCAGACTGCGCAAATATTTTTGCGCCATACGCTAAGCCCGAAAAATCCCCGAAGGAAACTCCTGGCTCGCCACCAGCAACTAAACAAAATGGCGCTAAATGAACGTTTCTCCCTATTTCAACCTTACCCGATACGACGCAGAAATCGTCGATCCGGCTATTGTCGCCAATCCGCATCTTATCGGCACCGTAAATGGCGGCCTTGTCGCTGATCTTCACGTTCCTGCCGAGTGCGGCAAAGCCCATTGCGCGCAACGCGTCGTCCGAAAGGTACGCCATGACCCTGACCTCAGGAATTCGCGCCCAACCAGGCGCTGGTAACGTCGATTACGCGGCCGATCTCGTCGCCCAGCGTGACATAGAGCGGGAGGCGGATTAGGCGGGCGTAGGTGGAGTCGGTTACCGCCAAATCACCCTCGGCGCGGCCAAACCTTCGGCCCCCTGGCGCGCTGTGTAGGGGAACATAATGGAACGGCGCGATGATCCCGGCCTCGCGCAGATGCGCGATCAGCGCATCGCGGTCGTCGATATCCCGCATCATGAGATAGAACATGTGCCCGTTGCCGGTCACCTCGCCCGAGTACCACGGCAGCGCAACCCGCTCGCGCTGTTCTAGGTCAGCGAAAGCTGCTGCATAGCGGTCGAAAAGCGAAAGACGGGTTTCACGGATCAGTTTTTCCTGCTCGAGTTGCGCGAAGAGGAACGCCTCCACCAGTTCCCCGGGCAGGAAGGACGAACCGATATCCACCCAGGTGTACTTGTTCACCTGCCCACGCAGGAAGCGCGACCGGTTCGTGCCCTTCTCGCGGATGATCTCGGCGCGTTCGGTCAGATCCTGCACGTTGACGGTCAGGGCGCCGCCTTCGCCGCTGATGATGTTCTTGGTCTCGTGAAAGCTAAGGCGGCCATGTCGCCGAGGCTGCCGGCCGGGCGCCCCTTGTAGGTCGAGCCCAGGGCTTGCGCTGCATCCTCGACGACCCTCAGGCCACGCCCCCGCGCGATTTCGTTCAAGCGGTCCATGTCGGCGGGGAAGCCGGCATAGTGGACCGCGAAAATGGCGCGGGTCAATGTCCACGAACACCGGGGTCGCGCCGCGCAGGGCGACAGCATTCGCGGTCGACACGAAGGTGAACGAGGGCATGATCACCTCATCCCCTGGCTTCAGGTCGCAGAGGATCGCCGCCATCTCCAGCGCAGCCGTGCAGGAGTGGGTGAGCAATGCGACGTCGGAACCGGTCAGTTCGGCAATGCGGGCGTTGCACTGCTTTGTGAAATTCCCGTCGCCTGACAACTGACCACGCTCGAGCGCCTCTTCGATACAGTGAAATTCTCGCCCAACGATCGACGGCTTGTTGAACCGATATTCCCCAAGTGGCGTGCCGTCTGACGTCAAGGTCGCCTGATTTTGCCCTTTGATCAAGCGTTTTTCGCCCTGAGCGCCGTGTGCAGTCGCGCAGACAGCTGGAACCGGGTGGATCGGGCCACGAATCCGCAGCGTGTTTGCCTGGCGGCGTCGGTTTTCAGCGCAGCGGACAGACCTGTCCAGCCGCTTTCGTTCAGTTTGAGCGTGGATCGCGGTCATGCGCATGACGGTGGCGCTCGCAGTCGGTGGATGGCGGCCAGGATGGCGCGCACCATCGGACCGGAGACCGCGGCCTCGGAGAGTTGGAAGGTGATCGCCCGGGCATGGCGCACAACGCGGGCCCCTGTCTTGATCAGCTTGAGTTGCAGGCTGGTGAGCGACCAGTCGGCCATCTCCTCGGGCAGCGCGACGGCGCGCAGGAAGGTGGCCAGGTTGTAGGCCAGGGCGTGCAACTGCAGCCGCACCTCGTTGTCGCCGAACCTTCGGCATGACAGCCGCGTCCAGTTGAAGGCGTATTTGCCTTCCTTGATGTGCTGCTCGGCGGTGCCGCGCTGGTTATAGAACCGCACCACCCAGTCTGGCTCCATCGGCAGATTGGTGACGATGAAGCCAACACGCGGGAACAGCTCGCCCGGATGCCATTCGATCTTGGCAATGACACTACGAGGCTTGTCCCAGCTCTGCGCCTGATACTGGAAGTCCTCGTAAAACCGCTTCACCTTGGTCTTTGACGGCCGCCCGACGGGCCGGGTCAACTGATGCGCGATCTTCTCGCGCAGGACGGCATTCGTGGGTAGCCGGATGGCGTAGAAATAGTCCGCCTCTTCAAGGCGCTCATATAGGTCCGGGGTCGCATAGGCGGCATCGGCTCGGAAGAACTTCATGATGTCGCGCTCGGCATACCGGGCGATGACGGGGTCGAGGACGTCGCGCCAACCATCGGCGCTGTGGACGTTGCCAGGCCGCAGGGCGCAGCGTTCCAGCGTGCCGAACTGGTTGAACAAGAAGTTGGGATGATAACAGGTGCAGTCGAAATGCCCATTCCAGGCGGCACCTTCCTGATCGCCATGGGTCGGGCTGACCGAGCTGTCCATGTCCAGCACGATATACTTCAACACGTTGCGGTCATGAAACCGGTCGATCCATTGGCCGTTCAGCTCGGCCAGCGCCGTCCGGTTCTCGGGCAAGGCAAGTGTCTCGGTCTCAAACCGACCCATTTGGGAAGCCGAAGCTGCTTGCGCGTCGACAGCCCTGCTGCCGACAACCTGACGCATGACCGGGTCGGTGGCCAGGCGGTCAGCATCGTTCACATCCTCGTATCCGGCCAACCGCCCGAACACCGATTGCCGGAACAGCCCGTCGAGCCGGTGGACCGCATTCTTGCCGCGACGGGTATCGCGCAGCGCCGCTGACGCCAGATCGGACAGCCCAAGCGTGTCATCCAGCTCGCGCATCACCAGCAGACCGCCGTCCGAACTGGCCTGCCCCCTGAAAAGTGGTCCTCCCTGAAGTAGGCTTTCGAGCCAGATGGAGGACGAAGGAATGCCCCAGAAG
>NZ_JBGFSJ010000007.1:118267-198880 GCF_041365695.1 Rhodosalinus sp. 5P4 | reverse complement strand
ACCACGCCACTCTGGAAACTCAGACCATGGCAGCGTAACTATCCGAAATCAGCCTCCGGCAAACCCGGCGGGGTTCATTTACAGAATGTTAACCTTTCGGATGTCTCTCTTGGACGCTGCGGCCGTTGTTGCCGCTACCTTGGTTTAAGTGAACCTTCCCGGTGACGGCTGCTGATGCGAGACGACAGCGAAATGTGGTGCAACCTCTGCGGCGGGCACGAGTTCATGGACATGAACCGTCGCGCCGCCGTCAAGTGCACGACGTGCCTTTCACTCGAGCGGACGCGGGCGCTCGAACTGTATCTTGCACGGCTAGACCTGAAGCGCTCAATGCGGATTCTTCAAATCGCGCCGGACAAGGGCCTATACGATTTCCTGTCCAAGCCTATCGCATCCCAGAATTACGTTGCGGCAGATTTCGACGTGACGCGATACGAGTTCCTCGATCGATGCGCTTTCGTAGATCTCTGCGACCTCGACGATTGGCTTGACAACGACTTCGATATCATCATCCATCGTTATGTTCTCGTGCATACGCCTTGTGATATCGGCTACTCGATGCACCATCTCGACCGGATGTTCCGGCCGGAGGGCCACCAGTTATGCGTCATTCCGATCATCCTCGGTCACTGGGACGAAAGCTTCGCCGATCTTCCGGATGAGGAGAGGACCGCGCGCTTCGGTCAGTTCGATCATGTGCGGCGGCTCGGCGCGGCAGATATCGCCAGGCATCTCGGCGCTGTCATCAGACTGCCGGATGCACCCGATCTCGCAAAAGATATCGACCCGGCAACCTTGCAGCGGCACAATATTCCCGAGGCATGTTGGACGGGTTTCAACATCAGCACCGTGCTGGATTTTCGCAAGGGTGACTACCTCCTTTCGTAGGAGGCGGCCTCCATCGATGAAGGGTATCTCTTGGCGCGGATCTTCATTGACGACGGGTTCCGACGATACGAGCAGACCGGTTACGGTCAGCTAGCACGCATGGTCATCCGAGCGCTGCACGAGCACTCGCGGTATGAAGTATGCGTCGCACACGACAGATCACGGAGCGTTCCGCACGGAGCGTCGCGCCCGGAAACCTTTGCCCATCTGCCCTCGTGCGAGGAGGGGTGGGACGCGACGCTGCGCATCGGATCGCCGGCGCCGCTCAAGACATCGGGGAAGCCGTTTCTCTACTATACGCAGAACGCACTTGGCGGCTTGCGCTCGGAATGGGCGCAGTGGCTGGCGCAGGCGGATACCCTGATCGTACCGGGCGAGTTCGATCGAAGCGTTTTTGAACGCCATCATGACCACGTGCATGTCTGCCCGCAGGCGATCGACGCCGAATTCTTCGTGCCGGTGCCCAGCTACCGATCCGAGGGCGCAGAAGAAACCTCCTATCTGTTCGTCGGTTCGTTCGGATACAGAAAGGGGACCGATCTCATCCTGCCTGCCTTTGCGCGTGCCTTTGCCGATGGCGCGCCAGTGCACGTCCATCTGCAATGTTTCAGCGGCCTGAACGGACGGGCGTTTACGGATCTTTTCGCCCGGGCTCGGAATTTTCCACGGAATATCCGTGTCTCTTTCGGCAGCGATTCGCTCTCCCTTCTCTGGATGCGCCGTCATCTGAACAGGCATGACGCCGTCTTCACACTTTCCCGCGGCGAGGGATGGTGCATGCCGCTCTGGGAGGCCCTGCATTCCGGGCTTCCGACGGTGGCGCCCGCATCGACGGCGATGGCAGAATATCTGCCGCGCTGGGGCACCGAATTCATCGAGACCCGGGAAGTCGAGATCGCGAGTATCCCGGACCCGGCGGCGGCCTCGCTGGTCCGGCAGTATGGAGAGGACGGTATCACGCTCTACGAACCCGACCTGAACGATGCGGCCCGTGCCCTGCGGCAGATCTACGAAAGTATGGCAGAGCGCAAGCAACGTGTCAGGGCACGGCGGGGCGAGCTCGTGAGCGCGTTCGGTCTCGATCGCATGGCAGAGGCGCTTTCCGGTGCAATCGACGCGACGCTCGCCCGATGCCGGGCGACGAGCAGGGGATGACAGCGGCGGTGCATGGCACGCGGGCACACCAGACGACGGAAGGATCGAATACAGTGGATGATCTTGTGCAGGCGGAAGGGTCTTGGGACGACCGCACGGGAAACGTCGATGCGGGCGATCTCGAGGAGGCGTTCCGAGCGACAGGCCTGTTCGACGAGTCGTTCTACCTCTCGATCAACCTCGATGTCCGGCGCGCCGGCGTCGATCCTTTCCAACATTTCTGCCGCAACGGGTTCGCCGAGGGGCGGGATCCCCATCCGGCGGTCGATCTCTTGCATTGTCGGTGGGTTCATTCCCTAGACCACTGTGGCGAGATGGACTTCCGTGCATTTCTCGGCCTGGTGAGCGAGGTGGCGCAGTCCCCACTGACCACATCGATGTGGTCGCCGTCGCCGCTTGTTTGCCCGGCCTGGCTTGCATCCGAGGATATATCCGCGCCCAGTTTCGCACGGCTCCTCGACGAGAACGTGTCACGGCACTTCTTCCTCCATCCCGCGCTCCGTGACGTCGCAACGTTGGAAGGCGTAAATACCGTCGGCGATGTCGTTCGATCTCTGCGGGCAGGCGCGCTGGTCGACTGCGCGCGGTTCGATCTTTCGAAATACGCCCAGGAGCATCGCGATCTTCGCCAAGCCGGGATGTCCCCTTACGGGGCATTCCGGTACGCATTCTCCTTTGGTCTGGTGGAGAACCGCTTCAAGTATCTCGGGGCGCGACCGCGGTCCGATGCCTCGGTCGATCAGCGCTTTCTCGAGGTGATCGCTCTCCTCCTGTCGCGGGAGGCGGCGGGTCGGTTTCACGGCGCGAACGAGAGGATCGCGTCTCTGAGCGTGGATGAGCCCCTGCGCATCGTGCCCCTCGGGGAGGACGGTGAGGAGGCCGGGCGTGACTCCGCCCTTCCAGACGCTCGCTCCATCGCGGACCTGCGGCAATTGCAGACGGCGATCGATGTCAGACCCGTCGCCTTGTGCGTGCCGTGGATCCGATCGGTCGAAAAACGCGAGGAGCCGACGGATCGTGACCTTGTGGCGGGGCGCCATGGTTTGCCGATGACGCGACGGGTTGTCTACAGCGTGTCCCTCGGGAACTACGATGCCGACCCGCCCCGGCCGCCTGCGGGAATGGACGACACGCTCTATGTCTTGATAACGGACATGAGGTTTCTTTCGCCCGGCTCGGAGTGGCATATCGTCAGACCGGTTTTTGGGGAACGGGACACGAAGCGGCTGTGTCTATGGTACAAGACACATCCCCACGTCCTTTTCCCTTGGGCCGAAACCACGGTCTGGATGGATGGCAACATCGCTTGCCACAAGGGGGCCGCGGCTGTCCTCACCGCCCATTCCGCACTGTCCGAAGTCGCCACATTCTCGCATCCGGACCGCTCTTGCGTTTACGCGGAAGCGGAGGCTGTCAAGGCACTTGGCCTCGACCATTCGACGGTGGTCGACGATGTCGTGCAAAGGCTCAAGGCGGAGGGCATGCCGGCGAACTGGGGTCTCTACGAGACCAACGTCCTTCTTCTGCAAGCGTCCGACCTGGCCGTGCGCGCCTTCCTCGATAGCTGGTGGACCTCGATCGCGACCGGGTCGCGGCGCGATCAACTGAGCTTCACGCCGGCGGCATGGCGGGGGAATATCTCCATCGCGCCGCTGGACGGCGATGGTTCGGCAGCGCACAGCCGTTTCTTCTCGAAGGAGCCTCATCGCAACAGTCGGGGAAGGTTCGTCAATCATGCGTGACGTGACGATTGTCGTGCCGGTCTTTAACGCGGCGGAAGACTCGGTTGCCTGTATCGAGAGCCTTCTGGCGAGCGATGCAGGCTCGACATCCATATTGCTTGCAGACGACGGGTCTCGCCTGGATGTTCTGGAGCTTTTGCGCCACCGTTTCGAGGGGAATGACAACATCACTTTCGTCGCCCACTTTCGCAACCGCGGATACACACGAAATCTAAGGCTGGTCTGGGACACGGTCGAGACGCAGTTTGTCTGCGTCCTGAACAGTGACACGCTCGTTCCGTCCGTATGGCTCGGCCCGCTGTTAGCGGCCCTGCGTGAGAACTCCTGGCTCGCCGGTGTCGGGCCGGTGTCGAATGCTGCGAGTTACCAGTCCATTCCGAATGTCCACGCCTCCGACGGATCCTTTTCGACCAACGATGCTCTCGGTCATGATCGTCGACATCGAGATACGTTGAATTCGTTTCTCGGGCAGAGGTTTGCCGACCTCCTGATCGACGTGCCGGTACTCAATGGCTTCTGCACGGTTTTTCGCCGGCACGCCGTTGATCGTGTGGGCGGCTTCGACGACGAGACCTTCACCCGGGGCTATGGTGAAGAGAACGATATGTGCCTGCGCCTGACACAGTCGGGCTGGAGGCTCGCCTGCATGCCTAGCATTTTCGTTCACCATGCCAAGAGCCGCTCATTCGGCACGACGATGAGGGATGGACTCGCCCGCGAGGCGGTCAAGCGGCTCGGTCGGAAATTCGGCGTGACGGTTCCGCGAGAACTGGATCAGCAATTGCAGACGAATGTCGAACTATCCGCCATGCGCCAATCCTGCGCTTTTCTGTCAGCTGGCGCCCCCGAGGATTTCGTGGTTGCCGACCCTTCCGATGCGCCTTCACCCGCGCGGTGCCGCGAAGGGACGGTCACTCTTCTGAGGTTGCACGGCCCAGGCGAACTTACTCTCGCAAGCAGCGGAATGGACTGGATGGAGGGAGGAGATGCAATAGACCCCTCGTTCGCTTTCTCCGGGGATAGGCTCAGCGTCTCTCTGCCGGCCGATGCTGCCTTCAGCCTCGTTCGTGAAACTCCCTATTCGACTGCGCTTGGCGAGCTCATGCTGATGTCATGCCACCGCCCCGTCCTGCTCGGACAGTGGGATCCGGATCCGACCGTCATGGAGCACGGTCGGTCGAAGCATCTCCGGTTTCGTCATCTCTTCGCCTCTCCCCGCGAACCAGCACCGGTTCGGGCATGATCTTCTGTCGCCTGCCGTCACCCGGGTTTCGTACGTGACGCGACGCGGCATGCGCGGGATATCGAGAGCACGGCGACGTCATTCAGCGTGGCCAGCGTGATACCGGAGCAAGGCGACCCGAGCCATTGACATCGCGTGCCGTGAGGCCGCGCTCCGGCGCCGTCACACAATACGCCATCGGCGCGTCCGTCCCGATCTAGCTCGCGCCGCCCTTGTCGGCGGGCCGGGTTGCGGCGTGGCGCACAACCTCGGCGACCCGGTGCAGTTGCTCGGCCAGCGGGCTCGATTTCCTCCAGATCATGCCGATCCGTCGCGCCGGGCCGGGCGGGGCGAAGCGCGCCACGCTGACCGCGGCGGAGCGTGTCTCGACGGGCACCGCCATCTCGGGGATCAGGGTGACGCCGATGCCGGCGCCGACCATCTGCACCAGGGTGGAGAGCGAACTTCCGTCCAGAAGCTCGCGCGGGCGCGCAGCGTGCATGTTGCAGAAGGACAGGGCCTGGTCGCGGAAGCAGTGCCCCTCCTCGAGCAGGAGAAGACGCATCTCGCGCAGCCGCTCGGCGCTCGGAACGGGCTTGTCCGCATCGCCGGCCGGCCGCACCAGAACGAACTCTTCGGCGAAGAGGTCGATTTCGGCCAAGGCGGGTTCCGAGACGGGCAGGGCGACGATCGCGGTGTCGAGGCGGCCCTCCGACAACTCCTCGATCAGTCGCGCGGTGAGCGTTTCGCGGACCCGGATGTCGAGTTCGCCGTAGCGGCGCGACAGTTCGGCCATGATGCCGGGCAGAAGATAGGGCGCCACGGTCGGGATGATCCCGATCCTGAGCCTGCCGGCTAGGCTGTCCCGCGCGGCGCGGGCGAGATCGGAAAGCTCGTCGACCGAGCGCAGGATCTCGCGGGCGCGGGCAGAGACCTCCTCTCCGAAGCCGGTCAGGCGGACCTGCCGCGCGCCCCGCTCGAAAAGCGGCGTGCCGAGCGTTTCCTCGAGGTCGCGGATCTGCATGGAGAGCGCGGGCTGCGAGATCGCGCAGGCATTGGCCGCCCGCCCGAAATGCCCGTGCCGCGCCAGCGCGTCGAGATAGCGAAGCTGCTTGATGGTCAGATTTCTCATAAGTGCGACTTATCAAACATATCAGAAAAAGAAACTTACACAAATCGCTCGGGTTTGCTAGAACGATTCCAGGAAACGGGAGGGTTTCGCCACCGCGGCGCGCCGGTGGCAGCAGGCCAGAAGCAAGGCCCGCCAAAGCGCCGCGCGGTTTGCCGCAGGGCCCATACGCAGGCACCTCTCGGCCGCCGGACACGCAACGCAGTCACGATTGGAGAAAGACATGGACGGAAACGATATCCCCGCAGGCAAATGCCCGGTGATGCATGGTGGCATGACCGCGCTCGGCACCACCGTGATGGACTGGTGGCCGAACGCGCTGAACCTCGACATCCTGCATCAGCACGATCGCAAGCCCGACCCGATGGCGGAGACCTTCAACTACCGCGAAGAGGTCGAGAAACTCGACGTCGACGCGCTGAAGGCCGACCTGCACGCGCTGATGACCGACAGCCAGGAGTGGTGGCCGGCCGACTACGGGCATTACGGCGGCCTGATGATCCGCCTGGCCTGGCATGCCGCCGGATCCTACCGTCTGGCCGACGGCCGGGGCGGTGCCGGAACCGGCAACATCCGCTTCGCGCCGCTCAACTCCTGGCCGGACAACACCAGCCTCGACAAGGCGCGGCGCATTCTGTGGCCGATCAAGAAGAAATACGGCAACCGGATCAGCTGGGCCGACCTGATCATCCTGGCGGGCAACGTCGCCTATGAATCGATGGGGCTCGAGACCTTCGGCTTCTCCTTCGGGCGCGAGGACATCTGGCACCCCGAGAAGGATGTCTACTGGGGCGCCGAGCGGGAGTGGCTCGCCCCGTCCGACACCCGCTACGAGGATGTGAGCAAGCCCGACACGATGGAGAACCCGCTCGCCGCGGTGCAGATGGGCCTGATCTACGTCAACCCCGAGGGCGTGAACGGCCAGCCCGACCCGCTCCAGACGGCCGCGCAGGTGCGCGAGACCTTCGCGCGGATGGCGATGGACGACGTCGAGACCGCGGCGCTCACGGCGGGCGGTCACACCGTGGGCAAGTGCCACGGCAACGGCGACGCGGCCGCGCTCGGCCCCGAGCCGGAGGCCTGCGGCCCCGAGAGCCAGGGCCTGGGCTGGGTCAACGCGGCGCAGGCGGGCCTTGCAAGCAAGGCGATCACCTCGGGGATCGAGGGCGCCTGGACGACGGAACCCACCAAGTTCGACATGGGCTATTTCGAGATGCTCTTCGGCCACGAGTGGGAACTGAAGAAAAGCCCCGCAGGCGCGTGGCAGTGGCAGCCCGTCGACATCAAGGAAGAGGACATGCCGGTCGATGCGAGCGACCCCTCGGTGCGCCGCATGCCGATCATGACCGATGCCGATATGGCGATGAAAATGGATCCGACCTACAACGCGATCTGCCAGAAGTTCATGGCCGATCCGGAGTATTTCAAGGACAGCTTCGCCCGCGCCTGGTTCAAGCTGACGCACCGCGACATGGGCCCGAAGGAGCGCTACATCGGCCCCGATGCGCCGCAGGAGGATCTGATCTGGCAGGATCCGGTTCCGGCCGGCCCCACGGGCTATGACGTCGCGGCGGTCAAGCAGAAGATCGTCGACAGCGGGCTTTCCGTGGCCGACATGGTCGCCACGGCCTGGGACAGCGCGCGGACCTTCCGCGGCTCGGACATGCGCGGTGGCGCCAACGGCGCGCGCATCCGTCTCGCGCCGCAGAAGGACTGGGCCGGCAACGAGCCCGAGCGTCTGGCGCGCGTGCTGGGAGTGCTCGAGCCCATCGCGGCCGAAACGGGCGCGTCCATCGCGGACGTGATCGTGCTGGCCGGCAACGTGGGCATCGAGAAGGCCGCGAAGGCCGCGGGGATCGATGTCGAGGTGCCCTTCGCGCCGGGCCGCGGGGACGCCACCGACGAGATGACCGACGCGGACAGCTTCGCCCCGCTCGAGCCCGTCGCCGACGGCTACCGCAACTGGCTGATGAAGGATTACGCGGTGAGCCCCGAGGAGCTGATGCTCGACCGGACACAGCTCATGGGGCTGACCGCGCCCGAAATGACCTGTCTGCTGGGCGGGATGCGGGTGCTCGGCACCAATCACGGGGGCACGAAGCACGGTGTCTTCACCGACCGTGAAGGGGCGCTCACCAACGACTTCTTCGTGAACCTGACCGACATGGCCTATGCGTGGAAGCCCGCGGGCGAGAACCTCTACGAGATCCGCGACCGCAAGACCGACGAGGTCAAGTGGACGGCCACGCGCGTGGACCTCGTGTTCGGCTCGAACTCCATGCTTCGCGCCTATGCCGAGGTCTACGCCCAGGACGACAACCACGAGAAGTTCGTGACCGACTTCGTGGCGGCCTGGACGAAGGTCATGAACGCTGATCGGTTCGACTTGGTGGCGTGACGCGGGCAAGTGCGGGCCGCCCCGGCGGCCCGCCATGAGGACTGCAGGGCGCGGCGTCGCGGGGGAACCCCGGGCGCCGCGCCTTCGCGTTTCGGGACCGGCCCGGCGCGGCCGGCGGGCGGAAGGGCTATGCCGACCCGTCATCCGCCGGCCCGCTGCGCCCGGCGCCGGCCCCGGGCCGGGAACGGTCGCTTTTCGGGACATCGCGCCGGATGTGCCCATGCCGCGCCCGCGCGGCGCGGGCCGCGCCTAACCGGCGAGGATCATGTCGGCCGCGCGGGTGGCGGTCATGATGGCGGGGGCGTTCGTGTTGGCCGATGTGATGTTCGGAAAGACCGAGGCGTCCACCACGCGCAGCCCCTCCACGCCCCAGACGCGCAGCGCCGGATCGACCACGCCGCCTGCCTCCCGCGGTGCCATGCGACAGGTTCCGCAAGGGTGGAAGACGGTGGAGGCGCGCGCGCGGAAATCCTCGACGATGGCGCCGTCGCCCGCCCCCTCGGGCGTGAAGCTTTCCGCGCCGGCGACGAGCCCGCGCAGCGCCCGCGTCCCGAGAAGCCGCTCCACCAGCCGCGCGCCTTCCACGACCTGGGCGATGTCCTCGTTGGTGGAAAGATAGTTGGGCCGGATCCGCGGCGCCTGGGCGGGATCGGGCGACGCGATGTCGATGCGCCCGCGACTCGTCGGCCGGCACGGATTGAAGCCGAGGCAGAAGCCGGGCCACGGGTCGGGTTTCAGAAGCGGCCGGCGGCCCGTCAGGACCGTGGTGTAGCTGAGCGGGTTGAAATAGAGTTGCACGCCCGCCCGGGCCGCCCCGGGGGCGCCGCGCAGCAACCCGCCCATCTGGTTCACGCTGAGCGACAGCGGCCCGCGCCGCGTCAGGAGATAGCGCAGCGCCGCGCCAAGCTGTCCCGCGCGCCGGCCGAGCGCCTGGTTGAGCGTCGCCTCCGTGGCGCGGAAGATGTAGCTGACCGCGAGGTGATCCTGCAGCCCCCCGCCGACGGCGGGATTGTCGACCCGCACCGGGACGCCCATCCCCGCCAGAAGCGCGCCGGGCCCGATCCCGGAAAGCTGCAGGAGCTGCGGCGACTTCACGGCGCCTGCGGCGAGAAGGATCTCGGCCCGGCAGCGTGCGACACGGTCCGCGCCGCCCTTGCGGTAGCGTACCGCCACCGCCCGCGCGCCATCGAAGACAAGTCCCGTCGCCTCTGCCCCCGTGCGCACGACGAGGTTCCGGCGTCGCCGGGCGGGCGCGAGGAAGGCGTCGGCGGAGGAGCAGCGACGGCCGTGCCGCGTGGTGACGTGGTAGGGCCCCGCGCCCTCTCCGGTCACGGTGTCGCCCTCGGCAAGCCCGGCCTCCCGCGCGGCGTCGAGATAGCGCCGCGAGACGGGGTGATGCTCGCCCGAGCAGTCCGTCACCCAGAGCGCGCCGTCGCCGGTCGCGCGGCCGTCCGCGCCGACGCGCCGCTCCACGCGCTCGAAGGCGGCGGCGGTTTCCGCCGCGCCCCAGCCCGGGTTGCCCGCGGCCGCCCAGTCCTCGTAATCCTCGGGCAAGCCGCGGCAGTAGACCATCGCGTTGATCGCACTCGACCCGCCCAGAAGCCGCCCGCGCGGCCAGTAGAGGTCGCGCCCGCCCAAGCCCGCATCCGGCTCGGAGCGGAAGCGCCAGTTCATGCGCGGGTGGTGGAAGAGATGCCCGTAGCCGAGCGGTACCCGGACCCAGGGCGAGCGCCCCGCGCCCCCCGCCTCGAGCAGGAGGACGCTGTGCCGGCCCGACGCGCTCAGCCGGTCGGCAAGCACGCAGCCGGCCGAGCCGGCGCCCACGATGACGTAGTCGAACTCTTCCATGTGCCCGGTCTCCGACCCTTGCAAGACGGAGGGTTTCAGGCTTGCAGACCAAAGACAAACAATGGAATTTGCGGGTATGACCCCATTGAGCTTTGGTCATCCGCGATGAAATCCCTGCCGCCCCTTGCCTGGCTGCGCAGCTTCGAGGCAGCGGCGCGCCATGGCGGCTTCGCCGCCGCGGCCGAAGAGCTTGGCCTGACGCCCGCCGCCGTCAGTCAGCAGATCCGCGCGCTCGAGGCACGGCTCGGGTTTCCGCTTTTCCGGCGGCTGCCGCGGGGCGTCGCGCTCAACGAGATGGGGCAGGCCTACCTGCCCTCGGTGCGCCGCGCCTTCGAGGAGCTGTCCACCGCCACGGCGGGGCTTTTCGGGCCGGGCCGTGCCGAGATGGTAGTGGTACGCGGGCCGCCAAGCTTCGCCGCCCTCCGCCTCGCCCCGGTGCTGGGACGCTTCCGCGAGGCGCGCCCCGACGTCCCGCTGCGGCTTTCGACCTCGATCTGGGCCGAGGCGTCCGACGACGACCGGGTGGACATCGACATCCGCTACGGCGACGGACGGTGGGCCGCGCCCGGGTCGCACAGGCTGACCGAGCCCGTCTCGTGCCTCGTCGCCGCGCCGGGCGGCGCGCCCGCGCCCGGCGAGCCCGCGGCGCTTCTGAAGGCGGTGGCGCCGCGCGCCATCCATGTCGCCGGCTGCGAGAGCCTGTGGCATCTGGCCGCGCGGCGGTTCGGTCTCGACCCGGGCGCGACCGGGACTGGGCTCGGCGTGGATTCGTCGCTCGTCGCGCTGGAGATGGTGGCGGCGGGGCTCGGCGTCGCGCTCATCGCGCGGGATCTCGCGCAGCCCTATCTGGAGGCCGGCCGGGTCGTCTGCCCCGGGCCGATCGAGATCGCCCATGACGAGGCGCATTACGCCGTTCTGACGGAGGCGGGCCGCACACGGCCCGAGGCATGCCTTTTCCGGGATTGGCTGGTGGCCGAGTTCACCGGCTGAGAGGCGGGCGAATGCCGCTTGCCAGACGCCGCGCGCCGCGCGACGCTCATGGTCGGCGAGGCAGTGCAGGACGGGTGCGCAATGGACGGGAAGATCGGTTTCATCGGGTTGGGGAGCCTTGGCGCCAATCTCGCCGGAAGCCTCCTGAGGAACGGGGCGGATCTGTCGGTGAGCGATCTCGACGCGGCGCGGGTCGGCGCCTTCGTCGCGCGCGGCGCGCACGAGGGGCACGACCCCGCGACCGTGACGGAACGCTGCGACACGGTCATCACCTGCCTGCCGAGCCCCGCCGCCTCCGACGCGGTGGTGCGGGCGATGCTGCCGGCCATGGGCCCCGGCAAGACATGGATCGAGATGTCGACGACCGACGCCGCGGAGGTGCGGCGCCTGGCGGCCCTCGTGACGCGGCGCGGCGGCCGGGCCGTGGAATGCCCGGTCTCGGGCGGCTGTCACCGCGCCGCCACGGGCAACATCTCGATCTTCGCGGGCGGCGAGCGCGACAGCGTGGACCACGTCATGCCGCTCCTCGCCGTCCTCGGACGGCGGGTGCTGCACACCGGGCCGATCGGCACCGCCTCGACGCTCAAGGTGATGACGAACTACCTCGCCACCGCGAATCTTCTGAGCCTTTGCGAGGCGCTGGTGACGATGAAGGCCGCGGGGCTCGACATGGCCACGACCTACGAGGCGATCCGCATCAGCTCCGGCAGTTCTTTCGTGCACGAGACCGAAAGCCGGCTCATCCTCTCGGGGTCGCGCGACGTGAACTTCACCCTCGATCTCGTGCAGAAGGACATCGGCCTCTTCCAGCGCATCGCCGAGGCGCATGGCGTGCCGCTCGAGCTGTCGCCCGAGATCATCCGCATCGTCACCGACGCGCAGGCGCGGCTCGGCGTGGCCGCGCAGTCGGACCGCGTGATCGAGCGGCTCGAGGCGGCCACCGGCCTCGAGGTGCTGGCCGAGGGCTTTCCGCGTGCACTCGTGGACGACGAGCCGGAGGCGCCGGGCTACGAGGTCGTCCCGCCGGGCCGCGCGGCTACCGGCGCGCCGCGTCCAGAAGCACCGTCAGCGCATCCAGCCCGTCCGTCAGCGCCGCCGGACCCGGCTGAAGTATGAGCGGCGACTTGATCTCGTGGATGCGGTCCGCCCGCACCGCGGGGATCGCGTCCCAGCCTGGCCGCGCGGCGATGCGTTCGGGGCGCACCTTCTTGCCGCACCAGGAGGCCACGATCACCTCGGGGGCGGCGGCGATCACCTGCTCGGGCGCGACGATCCGGTCGCGCGCGGCGGGTGCGGCGGCGAGCGGGGCGAACACGTCCTCGCCGCCGGCCACGCCGACGAGCTCGGACACCCATCCGATGCCGGAAATGAGCGGCTCGTCCCACTCCTCGATGTAGACCCGTGGCCGCGGCCCGTCCGGCACGCCTGCGGCGAGGCGGGCGAGGCGCGCCTCGTACCCGGCGGCAAGCTCCTCGGCCGCCGCGCGCCGGTCCACCAGCGCGCCCACCGTTCGGATCATGGCGAGGATCCCCGCCACGTCGCGCTGGTTGAAGAGATGCACGGCGACGCCGGCGCGCGCCAGTTCGGCCGCGATCTCCGCCTGCAGGTCCGAGAAGGCCAGGACGAGATCGGGTTCCAGCGCCAGGATCTTCGGGATGTCGGCCGAGGTGAAGGCGCCCACGCGGGGCTTCTCGCGGCGCACGCGCGGCGGCCGCACGGCATAGCCCGTGACCCCCGCGATCCGGTCCTCCTCGCCCAGAAGGTAGAGCGTCTCCACCGTCTCCTCGGTCAGGCAGACGATTCGGTCGGGCGGGAAGCGGCGCATGTCCGGTCTCCTTCGATGGCAGTCGGCCGGGACGGTCGCGGCTTCGCCCAGCCGATGCAAGGGGCCTCAGCCCAGCCTGACCACCGGCCCGCCCGCCGCCTCGGCGTCGGCCCCGTCGTGGGTGACCATGAGCACCGGCAGCCCCCGGTCCTTCGCGCGGGCGAAGACGAGGCTGCGGACCTGCGCGCGGCGGTCGGCGTCGAGGCTCGAGAACGGTTCGTCGAGAAGCAGCGCCCGCGGCTCTGCCAGGAGCGTGCGCATCAGCGCCACCCGCAGCTTCTGCCCGCCCGACAGCGTGGCCGGGTCGCGCCCGGCGAAGCCTGCGAGCCCCACCTCGGCGAGCGCGGCCTCCACCGCCGCCCGCCGTGCCGCCCGGCCGCGCACGCTCCGCGCGAGGCCGAAGGCAAGGTTGTCGCCGACCGAGAGATGCGGGAACAGAAGGTCGTCCTGGAAGAGGATGCCGATGCCGCGCCGCTCGGGCGGCAGGGCGGTCACGTCCTCGCCGTCGAGGCGGACCCGCCCGCTCATCGTGAAGGGAGGGCCGAGCGTGCCGATCACGGCGGCCAGTAGCGTGGATTTCCCCGAGCCCGAGGCCCCCATGACCGAGACGACCTCGCCCGGGGCCACGGCGAGGTCGAGCGACAGAAGCGGCGTGCCGCCCCGAAGGATGCGAAGCCCCTCGAGCACGAGGCCCCCGCTCATGGCCGCATCCCGCGACGATCGCGATGGACGAGGCGCGGCAGGCCGAGCGCCAGCGCGAAGGGCAGGAGCGCGGTGGCCGTTTGCGCCAGCGCGTAGACGCCGATGGCGCGCCGGTCGCCCCCCGCGGCGAGCGCCACAGCCTCCGTCGTCACAGTGGCCACGCGCCCGCCGCCCACGAGCAGGGTGGGCAGGTACTGGCCCACGGAAACGGCGAAGCCCACCGCGGCGGCGGTCAGCGCCGGGGCGAGCAGCATCGGCATCCGCACCCGCCAGAGCACCCGCTCGGGCCCGGCGCCGAGCGTGCGCGCCACGGTGCCCAGGCGCGCGTCCCATGCGCGCCACGGGTCGCCGAGCGCGAGAAAGACATACGGAAAGACGAAGAGAAGATGCGCGGCCGTCACCGCCCAGATCCCGGTGGTGAGGCCCGCGGCCAGCATCGCGGCCTGAACGCCGGGCAGGAACGCCACCTGCGGCACCAGCAGCGGCGCGTAAAGCAGCCACAGCCCGCCCGCGCGCAGGCGCAGGCCATGGCGGTACTCCGCCTCGAGGCAGCCGATGGCAAGCGCGAGCGCGGCCAACGTGGCGATGAGCGCGATCACCGCCGTCTGGCGCAGCGCCGCGCCCAGTTCGGGACCGTGGCGCGCCCAGCTTCGCCCGGTGAGCGCGTCGGGGAACGCCTCCGGGAAGGGCCAGAGCGCGGCGACCGACCAGAGCGCGAGCACCCCGAGCCCGGCCAGCACGGCGGTGGACGAGACCAGCGCCAGCCCGAGGGACAGGACGCGAAGCGCGCGGCCCTGGGGGCCCCGGTGGCCGGTGCGGATCCAAGCCCGTCCAAGCGCCGCCGCCGCCCCCTCCAGCGCGCGCCACAGCGCCAGCGCGCCCAGCACCAGGCCCAGTTGCAGCGCCGCCGCCGCCGCCGCCTGCAGGCGCAGCGCGAGGTCCGGATCCGCCATCCAGCGCACGAGCTGCACCGCCAGGGTGTAGGGCGTGTTCGGTCCGAGGATCACGGCGACATCCACCACCGTCATCGAGTAGGCGAGCACGACATAGACCGGCAGGCGGATCTGGGCGTAGAGCCTGGGAAACACCGCCACGAGCCAACCCGCCTCGCGCCCGTGGCCCAGCGCCCGCGCGGTGGTCAGCGCGCGGGCCTGGTCGGTCTGGCCCATCGCCGCGATGGACATGAGCAGGAGAAAGGGCACCTCCTTCGCCACGAGCCCCGCGACGAGGGCGAGGCCCCAGGGATCCTGCACGACGAGCCAGTCCGGCGGCCGCTCGAAGCCGGAAGGCCACGGCGAGAGCGCGCGCATGACCCAGCCCGAGGGCGTGATCAGGAAGGCAAGCCCGAAGGCCGCCGCGGCATGCGGGACGGAAAGAAGCGGCGAGAGCGCCCTGCGGATCGCGCCGAAGACGCGCGTGCCCGACCACGAGGCGAGGATGAGCGCCGTGACGGCGAGCGAGAGCGCCGTCGCCGCGAGGCCGGTGACCACGCTGAGGCGCGACGCCGCTGCGAGGCCGGGCCAGTCGAGAAGCGGCCCGAAGGCATCGAGGCCGGGCGCGGCGCGTCCGATCGCGGGCAGGATGCCGAAGGCGGGCAGAAGCGTGCCGGCCAGGCCCGCGGCCACGGGCAAAAGCAGAAGCGCGACGGTGAGGGCGGGGACGACGGGCAGCACCCGGCCGCGCCGGGGCGCTTGCCCGGCGCGCGCCGCGCCGGCGGTGACGGCGCGGGCCTCCACGCTATTCGGTGACGCCGTAGCGCGCGATCCAGTCCTGCTCGATGCGTTCCATCCAGGACGGGTGCGGCTCGGGCAGGGCGGGGCCGAGCGCGTCGGGTGGCAACGTGGCGATACCGAGCTCGATCGCGTCGAAGCGGGCGCGGTCCCCGGGCGAGAGCGTGTCGAGGTCGAGCACCGTCCCGTAGCCCAGCACGTCGGGGTCGAGCGCGCGGGCCTGCGCCTCGGGCGACAGGAGGAAGTTGGCGACGACCATCGCCCCGGCCTTGGCCGAGGCGTTGTAGGGGATCGCCACGAAGCTCGCGTTGCCGATGCTGCCGCCCTCGGGCACGAAGGTGCGCACCGTGGCGGGCAGCTGGAAATTGGCGATGGCGGCCGACGCCTCGCCCGGGCTGAAGGAGATGGCGAGGTCGATCTCGTCGTCGGCCATGAGCTGGATCTGGCGCGGCCCGCTTTGCGGATAGGCCCGGCCCTGTCGCCAGAGATGCGGCGTGAGCGCGTCCACGAAGGCCCATAGCGGCGCGGTCACGGCCTCGTAGTCCGCTTGCGCGGCGGGCGCCAGAAGCACGTCCGGGTCCTCCACCACGCCGTAAAGCGCCTGCTTGAGGAAGGTGGAGCCCAGGAAGTCGGGCGGCTGGGGATAGGTGAAGCGCCCCGGGTTGGCTTCGGCCCAGTCGAGGATCGCCTGCATGGAGGGCAGCGGCCCGGGGATGTCCGCGGTGTCGTACATGAAGACCACCTGCGCCGTGGCCCAGGGGCTTTCGTAGCCGTCGGTGGGCACGGTGAAGTCGACCGTGACCGGCTTGCCCGCGACATCGACATGGCGCCAGTTCGGCAGATCCTCTGCGAAGGGGCCGAAAAGGAGGTCGTTCTCCTTCATGGCCGCGAAGTTCTCGCCGTTGATCCAGATGAGATCGACGGCGCCGCCCGAGTCGCGGCCCGCGGTCTTCTCGGCGAGCACGCGGCTCACCGCGTCGGCGGTGTCCGACAGTTTCACGTGCTCGAGCGAGACACCGTGCTCCTCGGCCACGCGCTGGCCGACCCAAGCGATGAAATCGTTGGTGGTGGTCGAGCCGCCCCAGGCGTTCCAGTAGACGGTCTGGCCGCGCGCCTCCTCGAGCACGGCGTCCCAGTCCGCCGGGTCCGGGGCGGCGAGGGCAGAGGCGGGCAGGGCGGCGAGAAGCGCGGCGAGCAGTCGTGTCATGCGGGATCCCCGTCGGTGGGTTTCGGAAAGACCTTCCGTGCCAGCAGAAGGCGCGAGGCGGCGGTGACGAAGCAGAGCACGCCGAAGGCCCAGGCCATGGGCGCGAAATGCTGCGGCAGAAGGCAGAGCAGCACGAAGAAGGCGATGGTCTCGGCCCCCTCGAGAAGTCCGCCCGTGAAGTAGAGGGACTTCACGCCGCGCGCGTCGGTGCGCATCTTCCGCTTCTCGGCGAGGATCGCGAAGCCGAGGAAGCTCGCCCCGTTGACGTAGAAGCTGAGAAGCAGGAAGGCGCCCGCGGCGCCGTTGGCGGCGGGATCGAGCCAGACGAACCCCAGGGGCACCGCGCCGTAGAAGAGGAAATCGCTCGTGATGTCGAGGTAGCCGCCGAAGTCCGAGGACCGTGTGGCGCGGGCCACGGCGCCGTCGAGGCCGTCGGCGAGACGGCTGGCAAGCAGGAGGAAAAGGCCCGGAAGCAGGTATCCCAGAGCGATCGCGCCGGCGGCCGCGAGGCCGAGGGCAAGCCCCGCGAGCGTCACCGCATCGGCCGTGATGCCCCGGCGCGCGACGACACGCCCGAGGGCGTCGAGCGGCGGGTCGATCAGCGGGCGGAGGCGGGCGTCGAACATGGCGTCGTCTTAGGCGAGGCGAGCGCGGCGCACGAGTCCCAATTCCGTGAGAGCGAGGTCAGGGGCGGCGTGCCGGAAGGGCCTTCGAAGGCCCTTCCCGCGCGCTCCCCGCGCGGTGTCGCCGCGCCTGCGGGACGCAGCGCCGCAAGGCGATTGAGGCGCCTTGCCCCGCCCTAGTCTCAGGCGACGTTCTCGAGCTGGAGATCGGGCTTGAGCCCCAGCGCGAAGCAGACGTCGCGGGTGAGTTCGGGCCGGTTCAGCGTGTAGAAGTGCAGCGTCTCCACGCCGCCGTCGATGAGCTTGCTGCAAAGCTCGCTGCACACCGCCGTGGCCAGCAGATCCTCGCGCCCGTCGCGGCGCGCCTTCTCGAAGGCGCGGTCGAGCCAGTCGGGAATGACCGCGCCGCAGCCCTTGGCGAAGCGCTTTACGCCGTCCCAGTTCTCGATCGGCATGATGCCGGGCGTGATCGGCGCGTCGAGTCCCGCCTTCTCGCAGCGGTCGCGGAACCGGAAGAAGGTTTCCGGCTCGAAGAAGAACTGGGTGATCGCCTCCGACGCGCCGGCGTCGATCTTGCGCTTGAGCCAGTCGATGTCGGCCCCGTCGTGCCCGGCCTCGGGATGCGGGTCCGGATAGGCGCCGACGCGGATCTTGAAGCGCCCCGTGGCGGCGAGGGACTCGACCAGTTCCACCGAGCTTGCGAAGCCCTCGGGATGGGGCGTGAAACCGCCCGCACCCTTGGGCGGGTCGCCGCGCAGCGCCACGATCTGGGTCACGCCTGCCTCGGCGAAGCCCTCGGCGATCGCGAGTGTCTCCGCCTTCGAGGCGTTCACGCAGGTCAGGTGCGCCGCCACGTCGAGGCCGGAATGCTTGTGGAGCGTTCCCACCGCGTCGCGGGTGAGCTCCCGCGTCGTGCCGCCCGCGCCATAGGTGACGGAGACGAAGCGGGGCGAGAGCGGCGCGAGCACCTGCACGGTGTCCCAAAGCCGGAAGGACGCTTCCAGCGACTTGGGCGGAAAGAACTCGAAAGAGACGCGCGGTGCGGACATGCCTGACCCTCCAATCGTTCCGCGCCTTGTCGCACGCGGGCGGACGTGAAACAAACTCATAAATCTCAAGACCAAGATGAGCCGAACATGAAGATGCACCTGGAATTGCGGCACCTGCGGTCGATCAAGGCCATTCACGACAATGGCGGGCTGGCCCGCGCGGCGGACGCGCTCAACATCACGCAGTCGGCGCTCAGCCATCAGATCAAGGGCCTCGAGGAGCAGACGGGGGTGGAGCTTTTCGTAAGGCGTTCGAAGCCCATGCGCCTGTCCGCGGCGGGCCAGAGGCTTCTGCGGCTCGCCGAGCGGGTGCTGCCGGAGGTCGAGGCGGCGCAGGCGGAGTTCGCAGGGCTGCGCGCCGGCCGCTCGGGTCGGCTGCACATCGCGATCGAGTGCCACGCCTGTTTCGAGTGGCTCTTCCCGGTCCTCGAGGGCTTCCGGAAGCTCTGGCCCGACGTGGACGTGGACATCCGCCCGGGCCTCGCCTTCGACGCGCTGCCGGCGCTTGCCAAGGAGGACGTGGACCTTGTCGTGTCCTCGGACCCCGAGGAATTGCCGGGCGTGACGTTCACGCCGCTCTTCGACTATTCCCCGGTGTTCGTGGCGGCGTCCGCGCATCCGCTGGCCGCGAGACCGTTCGTCGAGGCCGAGGATTTCAGGGGCGAAACGCTCATCACCTACCCGGTGGAGCGGTCGCGCCTCGACGTCTTCAGCCAGCTTCTGAGCCGCGCGCGGGTGGAGCCTGAGGCGATTCGGCAGGTGGAACTGACCGCGGTGATCCTGTTGCTCGTCGCGTCGAACCGCGGCGTGTCGGTGCTGCCCGACTGGGTCGTGCGCGAGGTGAAATACAGCTCCGATTACGTGACCCGCCCACTGACCGCGAACGGGATCACGCGCAGCCTCTACGCCGCGACCCGGGCCGAGGACGCGGAGAAGCCCTACATGGCGGACCTCATCCGCCTCGCGCGCAGCGAGGCAGAGCGGATGCAGGCGGCGTGAGGCGCTTTCAGAGCGCCTTCAGGTCGCTCGCCATGGTGCGGCCGTCCCGGCCTTCCCGGAGTTCGTAGGACACTTTCTGGTTGTCGGCGAGCCCGGTCATTCCGGAACGCTCCACGGCCGAGATGTGCACGAAGACGTCCTTGCCGCCGTCCTCGGGCGCGATGAAGCCGTAACCCTTGGTCGTGTTGAACCATTTCACGGTGCCTGTCGGCATTTTCCGTGTCTCCTTTCCGTCTTCCGTCGTCAGCCCCGCAGCGGAGGCGAAGCGCGGTCCGGACGTCAGGTCCGGAATCGGAAGGTCGAGCCGGAAATCTGAATGGCCGTTGCCGCAAGGGAAGGATTGCATGCGAAATGTAAAATGCAAGCAAAACGGTGGTGATCCCGGGCCGCGCGCGATGTAGGACACCGGGGACGATCGACGGAGCGACGCGCATGCTGATATACGGGCTGAAGACCTGCGACACCTGCCGAAAGGCGCTGAAATCCCTGCCGGAGGCGCGGCTCTTGGATATCCGGGCCGAAGGGATGCCGGAACCGGTGCTCCGGCGCGCGGCCGCGCAATTCGGGCCGGATCTGGTGAACCGGCGCTCCACCACGTGGCGCGCGCTGTCGGAGGAGGACCGCGCGCTCGCGCCCGAAACGCTCATCGCGCGCCAGCCGGCGGTCATGAAGCGCCCGCTTATCGACGACGGCGGAACGCTCTATCTCGGCTGGTCGGACGAGGTGCGCGCGGCGCTTGTCGGATAGCGCCGCGCGCGGGCCCATTTCGCGAAGAAGAGGTCAAGGAGGACGCCATGCGCAACGCGGCACTGACGCTCGGGATCATCGCAGGAGTGATCGGCATGATCGTGGGTTTTTTCGGGTACGGCTACGTCGAGCTTTCCAACCGGTTCGCCGAGGTCGACGAAATCTTCGGCCCGCTAGACAACAAGAGGCTGATCCAGGCGACCTCGATCCTCTCGCCGCTCCTCGCGATCGCGGGCGGGGCGATGGCGCGCGCCCGGGCGCTCTGGGGCGGCCTCCTGCTGATCCTGTCCGCGGGCGGCATGTATCACGCCTTCGGGTTCAACGTGGCGACGATGTTTCCCATCGCCTTCGCGGGGCTCGGCGGGCTGCTCGCGCTCGCCGCGGGCAAGCCCGACGAGCCTAAGGCGCATTTCTGAGGCGGGTCGCCAGCAGGCGGTCCAGCGAAAGCGGCCCCGCGCCCTTCAGAACGAGGGTGAGCAGCAGGAACACCCAGAGCGCGCGCTGATCCAGGATCGCCCCGTCCGGGAACCGGTCGAACCACGCCCCCAGCGTCTCGGCATGCTCGATCCCGCCATGGCCGTAGAGGTCGGTCAGGCTTTGCACCGCGATGAACCCGATCATGGCAAGCGCCGAGAGCCGCGTGGCGAGGCCCAGAACCACAAGCGCGGGCAGGACGAACTCCGCCAGCGTGCCCGACACGACGACCAGCCAGTGCCAGAGCCCCAGCTGCGAGGTATCGAAGCCCGCGGCCTCCATCTGCCGGGGGAAGATCTGCGCGTAGGCACCCATCGAGGGCTGGAAGAGACCGAAAAGGCCGTCGCCCGTCTTCGTTCCAGCCGCATGCCAGAAATAGACCAGCAGCACCGCGGCGAAGAGGAAGCGCGCCAGGGTGGGCAGGATCACCGTCTCGCGGTCCAGCGGGCCGGTGGCGCGGTCGTGGAGGGAAAGAAGGGCGTTCATCGTCATTCCTCGGGTGGCGTGAGTCCGGTGATCGCGCCGGCCCCGAGAAGGAGGCCGAGCGTCGCGGCGAGGTCGAAGCCGGGCGCGGCGGCCTCGGCGGCGGCATGGGCCTCGCCGAAGGGCGCACCGTCGGCGAGCGCGGCCACGAAGGCCGCGCCGCCCGGCGGCAGCAGATGCGGCGCGGGATCGAAGCCCGGGCGCGCCACCAGCACGTCCTGCGCGCCGGGCGAGGGTTTCGGCGCGCCCTCGACCATGTTGAAGGCCCAGATCGCGTGGAGCGGCCAGCGCGAGCGCAGAACGCGCACGGCGGGCGCGAGCGAAAGCCGGGTGTGCATCAGCCTGTCGGGCGGCAGCGCCTGAAGCGCGTCGGGCGCGATCGGCTCTGCGTCGGCGGCGTGATAGGCGCGGCGGAGCGCCAGGTCCAGCCGCGCCGCGTCGGGCAGGTAGCCGTGGCGGGCGAGCGGCGCGAAGCGTTCCAGAAACCCCGGCAGCGCGGCCCCGTAGAGCGCGAGGCGCGGGTCTTCGGGCGGGTGCGCGCGCAGGAACGCCAGCGCCATGTTGCGGAACGCCGCGCGCCCGAGGAGCTTCGCAAGAAGCGGAAAGCCGACCTCGAGCGCCTCGAGCAGGCTCGCGGTGACGTTGTTGCGGTAGACGTCGAAGCGTCGTGCCGCCGGCCGGCCCGTCCCGTCGGTCAGCCCGGGGGGCGCCGGACGCGCGGGATCGAGCAGCGCGGCGCGGAACTCGGTCTCGCGGTTCATGCGGCCACGCGCTCCAGCGCGGCGGCGGCGCGGCCGGCCTCGGCGCGGAGCACCGGCCAGTCCGGGACGTCGGTGTCCCATTCGACGAGCAGCGGGCGCGGGCCCGCCCGATCCAGAACCCGGTCGAGCAGCGCCCAGACCGGGTCGGCCACCTCGCGCCCGTGGCTGTCGATGAGAAGCGGCGCACCCGCCTCGTCGGCGTCCTCGTCGTGGCCGCCGAGATGGATCTCGCCCACATGCGCGACGGGGAAGTCGTCCACGTAATCCTGCGGCGAATGGCCGAGATTGGTGGCCGACACGAAGACGTTGTTGACGTCGAGCAGCAGGCCGCAGCCGGTGCGCCGGGCGATCTCGGAAAGGAACTCGGTCTCGCTCATCTCGCTTTCGGCGAAGGCGAGGTAGCTCGACGGGTTTTCCAGCAGCATCCGCCGCCCGAGCGCCTCCTGCACCTCGTCGATGTGGCGGGCGACGCGCGCGAGGGTGGCGCGCGTGTAGGGCAGGGGCAGAAGATCGTTCAGGAACGCGCCGTCATGGGTGGACCAGGCAAGGTGCTCGGAAAAGCTCGCGGGCGCGATCCGGTCGCAAAGGGTTTTGAGCCGCGCGAGGTGATCGCGGTCGAGCGGCGCCTGCCCCCCGATCGACAGACCGACGCCATGCACCGAAACGGGAAAGCGCTCGGCGAGCGCGGCGAGCTGCGCGCGGGGGCGTCCGCCCGCGCCCATGTAATTCTCCGCGTGGATCTCGATCCAGCCGACGGGCCCCGGCTCCGCCGTGAGGCCGGCGAAATGCTTCGCCTTGAAGCCCACGCCGACACGCGCGGGAAGCGATATGTCCTGGCCTGATGCGTCGAACATGGCGGGCGGTCTCCCTTGCGTCGGGTCAGGCGGTGGGGGAAGGGGCGGGCGTTCGGCCCGCCCCGAAAGCTCCGCCGCGTGTCAGCCCTGCTGTGGCAGGTCACGCTCCAGCGGTTCGAGCGATCCCATCCGGTCCCCCGGAAGCTCCATCGATTCGCAGGTGCCCTCGTCCACGAGGGTCCAGGCGTTGCCCTGGTAATCGACGGTGGACGTGCCCGCACAGGTCGTCCCGGGGCCGGCCGCGCAGTCGTTCTCGCCGGCGAGCGAGACGCCGTAGCACTTCTCCTGCGCCTGGGCGTGTGCCGTGCCGGCATAGGACGACAGGGCGGCGGCGACAGCGCCGGCGACTGCGGCGGATTTCAGCGTGATGGACATTTGTGGATCTCCCTCCAGTTTGGTCCGTGCTGCCGCGGAGCCGCGGCTGGGGGGAGTCATACCGCTGCGACGACATGACACGCCAGTCACGGGCGCGTGCTTCACGGCGCCGTCATCGCGAGTGACGGGGCCGTGAGACCGGCTCGCGACGGCGATGGGGCAACGCCGCGATCGCCGGCGTCAGGGCGGGCGCCGCCTGGGCGCGCCGCCCCCGAATGTTACAAACGGTCGGGCGCGCGCGCCTCGTCGGCCAGCGCGTTCACGAAGGCGTCCATCGGTTCGGTGCTGGTCGCCTTCTCGCCGAGGCGCCGGATGGTCACCGTCCGCTCCTCGACCTCGCGGTGGCCGCAGGCGAGGATCACCGGCACCTTGGCGAGCGAATGCTCGCGCACCTTGTAGTTGATTTTCTCGTTGCGGGTGTCGGCCTCCGCACGAAGCCCGGCCGCGCGCAGCGCCGCGACAACCTCCGCGACATAATCGTTGGCGTCGGTCGTGATCGAGGCCACGACGACCTGACGCGGTGCAAGCCACATGGGCAGCCTGCCGGAGTAGTTCTCGATCAGGATCCCGATGAATCGCTCGAAGCTGCCCAGGATCGCGCGGTGCAGCATGACGGGGCGGTGCTTCTCGCCGTCCGCGCCGATATAGCTCGCGTCCAGCCGCTCGGGCAGGTTGAAGTCGGCCTGGAAGGTGCCGCACTGCCACTCGCGCCCGATCGCGTCGGTCAGCTTGAAGTCGAGCTTCGGGCCGTAGAACGCGCCTTCGCCCGGGTCGATCTCGTAGTCGTTCCTGACCGAGAGGATCGCCTTCTCGAGCGCCGCCTCGGCCTTGTCCCAGACCGCGTCGGCCCCCACGCGCACATCGGGACGGGTGGAAAGCTTGATGTCGAAGCTGCCGAAGCCCGTGTCCTTGTAGACCTTGGACAAGAGCTCGATGAAGCCCGCGCATTCCTGCTCGATCTGGTCCTCGGTGCAGAAGATGTGCGCGTCGTCCTGGGTAAAGCCCCGCACGCGCATCAGCCCGTGCAGCGCGCCATGCGCCTCGTAGCGGTGGCAGGAGCCGAACTCGGCCAGCCGGAGCGGCAGGTCGCGGTAGCTCTTGATGCCCTGGTTGAAGACCTGCACGTGGCAGGGGCAGTTCATCGGCTTGAGCGCGTTCACCCGCTTCTCGTTGGCGTGCTCCTCGTCGATCTCCGTGATGTACATGTTCTCGCGGTACTTGTCCCAGTGGCCCGACGCCTCCCAGAGCTTGCGGTCCACAACCTGGGGCGTGTTGATCTCGCGGTAGCCCGCGGCGTCGAGGCGCCGGCGCATGTAGTCCTGAAGCTCGCGGTAGATCGTCCAGCCGTCGGGGTGCCAGAACACCATGCCGGGCGCCTCTTCCTGGAAGTGGAAGAGCTTCATCTCGCGGCCGAGGCGGCGATGGTCGCGTTTCTCCGCCTCCTCGAGAAAGGTCAGGTAATCCTTGAGCGCCTTGCGGTCCTTGAAGGCCACGCCGTAGATGCGCTGGAGCATCGGGCGCGAGCTGTCGCCGCGCCAGTAGGCGCCGGCCACCTTCATCAGCTTGAAGGCGTCGGCGGGGACCTGCCCGGTGTGGGCGAGATGCGGGCCGCGGCAGAGATCCTGCCAGTGGCCGTGCCAGTACATCCGGATGGGCTGTCCTTCCGGGATCGCCTCGACGAGCTCCACCTTGTAGGGCTCGTTGTTCGCCTCGTAGTAGCGGATGGCGCGGTCGCGCTCCCAGACCTCGGTGGTCACCGGGTCGCGGCGGTCGATGATCTCGCGCATCTTCTTCTCGATCGCGCCGAGATCGTCCGGGGTAAAGGGCTCCGCGCGGTCGAAGTCGTAATACCAGCCGTTCTCGATGACGGGGCCGATGGTGACGCGCACCTCGGGCCAGATCTCCTGCACCGCGCGCGCCATGATGTGCGCGAGGTCGTGCCGGATGAGTTCGAGCGCGGGCGCGTCGTCGGCCATGGTGTTGATGGCGATCGCGGCATCCGCCTCGATCGGCCATTGCAGGTCCCAATGGGCGCCGTTCACGTCGGCGCTGATCGCCTTCTTCGCGAGCGATTTGGAAATTCCCTCGGCGATCTCGCCGGGGGTGATCCCGGCGGGAAAGTCGCGGACGGAGCCATCGGGGAAGGTCAGGGAAACGGTGGACTGGTCGCGGGCCATGTCCGCTCTCCTCGTCGGTTCGGCGCCTACGAAGCGCCCGGTTGCGGGTCAGGGTTCGCGGGCGACATGGCGGGACGGGCCCGGGAAGTCAAGGATGACGGTGTCGTGCCGACACCCGCCGGGGCTTTTCACCCGGCCCGATCGCGGGCACTCTTCGCGCGCCACCGATCGGAGGATCCATGACAGAGCCCAGCTATCTCGACACGCCGCAGCGGCGCCGCATCGCCTATCATCGGACCCCGGGCGAGGGGCCGGGCGTGGTGTTCCTCGGCGGTTTCATGTCCGACATGGAAGGCACCAAGGCGCTGCACCTCGAGGACTGGGCGCGAAACGCGGGCCGCGCCTTCCTGCGCTTCGACTACTCCGGCCACGGGCAAAGCTCGGGTGCCTTCACCGACGGGTGCATCGGCGACTGGGCCGAGGACGCGGAGGCGGTGCTGGATGCGCTGACCGAGGGGCCGCAGGTGCTCGTGGGCTCCTCGATGGGCGGCTGGATCGCGCTGCTGACCGCGCGGGCCAACCCCGAGCGGGTGGCCGGCCTCGTCACCGTCGCCGCCGCGCCCGACTTCACCGAGGACGCGATGTGGGCGGGCTTCGACGCCGAGCAGCGCGCCGATCTCGAACGCGACGGCGTGGTGCACCTGCCCTCCGACTACGGCGAGCCCTATCCGATCACGAAGCGGCTTATCGAGGACGGGCGCGCGCATCTGGTGCTGCGCGCCGCGCTGCATCTGCCCTTTCCCGCGCGCTTCCTTCAGGGCACCGCAGATGCGGACGTCGACCGCGCGGTGGCGCTCGCGCTTCTCGACCACGCCACCGGACCGGACATGCGGCTGACCCTTGTCGAGGGGGCGGATCACCGGTTCTCGGAGCCGGATTGCCTCGAGCTGATCACCGACAGCGTGGAGGAGGTGAGCGCCCGCGCCGCGCGCCGGCGTGGCTAGGGCGGTGGCCTGGGCGCTTCTTCTCGTCGCGACGGCGGCTGCGGCGTTCTGGTTTCTGGTCCCGCGCGAGACGGTGGCCGTTGCCGCGCCCGTGGCGCCCGAGGCGCTGGGCGATCTTGACCGGCATTTCGCCGATGCGGAGGCGCGCTTCGACGATATCGTGCCCGGCACGGAAAAGCGCGTGCTCTGGGCGGGCGCGCCGGGCGCGCGCACGGATCTGGCGATCCTCTACGTGCACGGGTTTTCGGCGACGTCCGAGGAAATCCGCCCGGTGCCCGACCGCGTTGCCGGGGCGCTTGGCGCGAACCTCGTCTTCACGCGGCTTCAGGGCCACGGCCGGGGCAGGGCGGCCATGGCCGAAGCCAGCGTCGCGGGCTGGATGTCGGACCTTGCCGAAGGCCTCGCGGCGGCGCGCGCCGCCGGTGACCGCGTGGTCGTGATCGCCACCTCGACGGGCGCCACGCTCGTCACGCTGGCCCTCGGCCGGCCCGAACTGGCCGAGGGCGTGGCCGGCGTCGTGTTGGTGTCGCCCAACTACGCCCTTCACGGGCGCTTCGCGGGTCTGCTCACCTGGCCCGCCGCCCGGATCTGGTTGCCCTGGCTTCTCGGACCGACGCGGGGGTTCGAGCCGCGCAACGAGGCGCATGCGCGCTACTGGACGCAGAGCTATCCGGTGGAGGCGCTCCTGCCCATGGCCGCGCTCGTCGCGCATGTGCGCAGGCTCGATCCGGGCGGTATCGGGGTGCCTGCGCTTTTCTGGTTCTCGGATGACGACCAGGTCGTGCGCGCGGACGCCACGCGCGCGGTGGCCGCGCGCTGGGGCGGCGCGGTAAGACTGCACCCGGTGTCCCCCGGCCCCACGGACGATCCCGCCGCCCATGTCCTCGCGGGCGATATCCTGTCGCCCGGACTGACGGACGCCGCCGCGACGGCGATCACGGCATGGATCCGCGCCTTGCCGGAGGGGTGAGCGCGGGCCTATGGCCCCTCCGTCCGGGGGCTGCTATCGAAACGGCCGCAGACAGGCGGGGGAACGGGATGAACGGGCAGACGGCGCAGGACGTCACGAACGGGCAGGCGGTGCATGGCTGAACCGCTCGTCCTTCTGCCGGAGTTCATGTGCGACGCGCGCCTCTTCCTGCCGCAGATCACCGCGCTCGGCCGCGATCGCCCTGTGACGGTAGCCCCGCTCGCGGGCGGGGAGCGGGTGGAAGAGATCGCCTCGCACCTCCTGCCGCAACTGCCGCAACGGTTCGCGCTGGGCGGTCTGGGCCTGGGCGGCATGGTCGCCATGGAGATCCTGCGCCGCGCGCCCGACCGGGTGGCGCGGCTGGCGCTCATGGACACCGAGCCGCTGGCCGAGACGCCCGCGCAGGCGGGCGAGCGCGATCCCCTCATCGTCCGGGCGCGCAGCGGGGCGCTCGACGCCGCGGTGGCCGAGGTGATCCGGCCGGATCACCTGGCACCGGGGCCCGGCCGTTTCGAGGTGATGGCGACGCTCGCCGAGATGGCGCGCGGGCTGGGCGTCGAGGCGTTCACGCGACAGATCCGGGCGCTTCAGCGCCGGCGCGACCAGCAGGCGACACTGCGCCGGTGCAAGGTGCCCACGCTGCTGTTGTGCGGGGCCGAGGACACGCTCATGCCGGTGAAGCGCCACGTCTTCCTGGCGGAGCTCATCCCCGGCGCCACCTTGCGGATCATCGACGGGGCCGGGCACTTGCCGCCTCTCGAGGTGCCGGAGGATACCACCGAGGCTCTGTCAGAGTGGCTGAGGGCGCCGTTCGTCCTGCGCTGAGCGCGCGACTCAACTGCCCGCCAGCAGGGCCTCCACCGGCTCGGTGATCCGGCCCGACATCGGCCGGGCGGTGGCGCCGAACGTCTCCACCACGCGGCCCTCACCATCCAGAAGCACCTTGTTGAAGTTCCACGACGGCTCGAACGTCGCGGTCTCCTTCAGCCAGGCGTAGAACGGGTGTGCCCCGCTGCCCCGCACGGGCGTGATGGTCGTCATCGGCATGTCGATGCCGAACGTGATCTCGCAGAACTCCTTCACCTCGTCGTCGGAGGCGAGTTCCTGGTTGAAGTCGTTCGACGGCACGGCAAGCACCACGAGGCCGGCATCGCGGTAGCGGTCGTAAAGCGCCTGCAAGCCCTCGTATTGCGGGGTGAAGCCGCACATCGAGGCCGTGTTGACGACAAGGACCGGCTTGCCGGCATAATCCGAAAGCCGGATCTGGCCGCCGTCGATGCTGTCGAAAACGAAGTCCTCGGCCGCGGCAGCGGTGGTGAAGACGGCGAGGATAATGGCGAGCAGCTGTTTCATGCGGGCCTCCCGTGGCTGATCGGAAAGATAGCTGCGTCATCCCCAAGTCAAGCGTCGCCGGGCTTGGCCCGAACCGGGCCGGCGCGGTATGCTTGATCTGCCATTCCGGAGGGACCCATGCCGCGCAACGATGAAGAGAAGCTGAACGGGCGCCTGCATGGCGCGCAGCCCCACGCGCCCAGGGAGTCCATGCCGCTGCGGCTGCTGCACGTGGTGCTCATCTGGATCATGCTGAGTCTGGCGCAGACCGTGCTGACGGTGGCCACGGTGATCCAGGCCGTGCTGATGCTGGTGAACAGGGGCGATCCCAACGCGCGGCTGGCGGAGTTCGGCACCGATCTCGGGATATGGATCGCGAAGGCCGCGCGCTTCCAGACCGGCGCCTCCGAGGTCAAGCCCTGGCCCTGGACGGAGCTTGACTGACCGGCGGGGAACGGGACGTCCGCGGGCAGCGCTGCCTTGACCGCGCCGCGCGTGGCGCCACGTTCGTGGCCCGTGCAAACAGAGGAGGATCCGATGTCCGACACCCCCGCCATCCCGCAGAAAGCCCCGTTCCCAGCCGAGGTATCGGCTGGCAAAAGCTATTTCTGGTGCGCCTGCGGGCGCTCGTCGCGTCAGCCGTTTTGCGACGGAAGCCACAAGGGCACCGACATCGAGCCCGTGAAATACACCGCCGAGAGCGACGGCCGCGTCTTTTTCTGCGGTTGCAAGCAGACGGCGCGCGGGCCGCTTTGCGACGGCACGCACGCAGGGCTCTGATCCGCGCGGCGCGCCCGTCCGGCGCGGCGCGCGGCAGATATCCTAGCCCTCCATCGCCTCGAGCTCGTCGATGAGCCCGGCGATCATGGAAAGTCCCTTGTCCCAGAAGGCCGGGTCGGAGGCGTCGAGCCCGAAGGGCGCCAGAAGCTCCTTGTGGTGCATCGACCCGCCCGCCTTCAGCATCTCGAAGTACTTCTCCTGGAAGTCGGGATCGCCCTCCTCGTAGGCGGCGTAGAGCGCGTTCACCAGCCCGTCGCCGAAGGCATAGGCGTAGACATAGAAGGGCGAGTGCACGAAATGCGGGATGTAGGCCCAGAAGGTCTCGTAGCCCTCCATGAAGGTGAAGGCGGGGCCGAGGCTCTCGCCCTGCACGCTCATCCAGATCTCGTTGATGTCGTCCGGCGTGAGCTCGCCGCCACGCCGGGCGTCGTGCAGCTTGCACTCGAAATCGTAGAAGGCGATCTGGCGCACGACCGTGTTGATCATGTCCTCGACCTTGCCGGCCAGCAGCACCTTGCGCTCGTTCTGCGTCTTCGCGTTCTCCAGAAGCCGCCGGAAGGTCAGCATCTCGCCGAAGACCGAGGCCGTCTCCGCCAGCGTGAGCGGGGTGCGCGACAGGAGTTCGCCCTGCCCGGCGGCGAGGCGCTGGTGCACGCCGTGGCCGAGCTCGTGGGCGAGCGTCATCACGTCGCGCGGCTTGCCGAGGTAGTTCAGCATCACGTAGGGGTGCACCTCGGTCACCGTCGGGTGCGCGAAGGCGCCCGGCGCCTTGCCGGGCTTCACGCCCGCGTCGATCCAGCCGCTGGTGAAGAACGGCTCGGCGAGCTCGGCCATCCGCGGGTCGAATTCCGCGTAGGCCGCGCGCACCGTCTCGCGCGCCTCGTCCCAGCCGATGGTGCGCGTCTCCTCCATCGGAAGCGGGGCGTTGCGGTCCCAGACTTCCAGCGTGTCGAGGCCGAGCCAGCGGCGCTTGAGCTCGTAGTAGCGGTGGCTGAGGCGCGGATAGGCGGCCACGACCGCGTCGCGCAGCGCCTCGACCACCTCGGGTTCGACGTCGTTGGCCAGGTGGCGCGCGGTCTGCGGCGTGGGCATGCCGCGCCAGCGGTCCATCACCTCCTTCTCCTTGGTCTGCGTGTTGTGCACGCGGGCGAAGGTGCGGATGTTCTCGGAGAACACTTCGGCGAGCGCCCGCGCCGCGGCCTCGCGCGTCGACCGGTCGTGATCCGTGAGCAGCGTGAGCGTCGATTCGAGCCCGAGCGCCTCGCCCTTCACCTCGAAGCTGAGCCCCGCCATCGTCTCGTCGAAAAGGCGCTCCCACGCGTCGCCCACGACGCCCAGGTCGTGCAGGAACTTCTCCAGCTCGTCCGAGAGCTGGTAGGGCTTCATCGCGCGGATGCGCTCGAACACGGGGCGATAGCGGGCAAGCTCTGCGTTCTCGCCGAACAGCCGCTCGAGGTGGTCGTCCTCCAGCCGGTTGAGCTCGAGCGTGAAGAAGACCAGCGGCGTGGTGAAGTTGGTGATCTTCTCCTGCATGTCGGAGAGGAACTTCGCCCGTCCCGCGTCGGTGGTCTGCTGGTAGTAGCGCAGCCCCGCATAGGACATGATGCGTCCCGCCACCGTCTCGATCCGCTCGTTGCGGCGTACGCAGTCCAGAAAACCCGCCGCGTCGAGTTCGCCGAGCCGGCCCTCATAATCCGCCGCGAAGGTGCGGCCCTCGGCCTCCAGCCAGTCGAGGTCGCGTGCGATCTCTGCCGCGTCGGGCGCGGCGTAAAGGTCCGAAAGATCCCATTCGGGAAGGTCACCAAGGCCCTCGGGGCCGGAAGCGGAACCGGCGCTGGCGTCGAAGACGGGGCGGGGGGCGTGGCGCATGGGGATCTCCTGCGAAATTGGATGCCTGCGAGAGATAGGCTGGCGCGGCGGGGCGGATCAAGGCCGCGCGCCGAGGCGCCGCGGGTGCCCCAGGGGAAGGCGGCGCGCTCAGGGCCGGCCGAAAAGACGCATCAGTACGTAGACCGCCGCGCCCGCGATCAATGCCACGACCGCCGCCTTCAGCAGAAACGAGGCGATGGGGATGATGATCATGAGCCCGAAGACGATCGCGGCGGTTACGATCGCGATCCAGAGCGAATCCTGCATGGGTAAATCCCGTGTTTTCCGGCCTCGGCCGATGTGTCGCCCAGTCTATCCGCGCGCGCCGGGAAAATCAGCCCTGCGCGTCCGTCTGTCCGTAAGCGGCGAGCATCTTTTTCAGATCGTCGAGCGTGTTGGCCTCGGCGGTGGGCTTGTCGCGGCGCCAGCGCGCCATGCGCGGGAAGCGCAGTGCGAGGCCCGACTTGTGGCGGGGGCTTTCGTGGATGCCCTCGAAGGCGATCTCGAACACCTGCTCGGGGCGCACCTGCCGCACGGGGCCGTAGCGCTCCAGCGTGTTGCGCCGCACCCAGCGCGTGATCTCGGCGAATTCCGCGTCGGTCAGGCCGGAGTATGCCTTGGTGAAGGGGACAAGGGCGTTGCCCGACCAGACCGCGAAGGTGAAATCGGTGAAGAGATTGGCGCGCCGCCCGTGCCCGGCCTGCGCGTAGATCATCACCGCGTCCACGGTCAGCGGGTCGAGCTTCCATTTCCACCAGTCGCCGCGCTTGCGGCCCGCGAGGTAGGGGCTTTCGCCGCGCTTCAGCATCACCCCCTCGGCGGCCCGCGCCCGCGCCTGCGCGCGTGCATCCGCGAGCGCGGCCCAGTCGTCGAAGTCCAGAAGCGGCGGAAGAACCAGCGGCGCCTCCGGCGGAAGATCGGCGAGCAGGCGTTCGAGCCGCGCGCGCCGCTCGTCGAAGGGACGGGCACGAATGTCCTCGCCACCCTCTTCCAGCAGGTCGTAGGCCGCGAGCGCGACCGGCGCCTCGGACAGAAGCTTCTTCGGCACGGTCTTGCGCCCGATTCGCTTTTGCAGCGCGTTGAAGGACAGCGGCCCGTCGCGCCAGGCCAGCAGCTCGCCGTCGATCACCGTGCCGGGCGGCAGGAAGTCGCGCGCGCGGGCGAGTTCGGGAAAGCGATCCGTCATCAGCTCCTCGCCGCGGGACCAGACGAAATGCTGGCCGTCGCGCAGGATAAGCTGGCCGCGGATCCCGTCCCATTTCCACTCCGCCCGCCAGCCGGACGGATCGCCCAGCGTTTCCGGCCCCGCGTCGAGCTGGTGGGCGAGGTAGAACGGGTAGGGACGCGAAAGATCCGCCGCGCCCGCCTCGGAGTGCACGAGCTCCTGCCAGCTCGTGGTCGCGGGATCCCAGGCGCCCATCAGCCGATGCGCCATCTCGGCCTCGTCCCGGCCGAGCGCGCGGGCAAGCGCGCGCGTCATCAGCTTCTGGCTCACCCCGATGCGCCAGCCCCCGGTCAGAAGCTTGTTGAAGAGGAAGCGTTCCGCGGGCTCCAGCGCGTCCCAGGCGTCGAGAATCGCGGCGCGCCGGTCCGGCAGCGGCCGGTCAGCAAGCGCCCTGAGCGTTGCGATCCACTCGGCCAGCCCGCGGTCGCGCGGGTGCGCGGGCGGCGGCAGGATGAGCGCGATGGTCTCGGCCAGATCGCCGACGATCCCGTAGCTTTCCTCGACGATCCAGAGCGGCAGGCCCGCGCGCTCCGCCGCCCATTCGCGCAGCTGTGTCGTCGTGATCGCGCGCCGCGGCCGCCGGCCCGAGAAAAGCGCCACGGTCCAGAGCCGGTCCGCGTCTGGCGCGGTCGCGAAATAGTCCGACAGCGCGTCCACCTTGGCCGATGTGCGCGTGGTCTCGTCGACCCGGGCGATGAGGCGGGCGAAGTCCTTCACGAGACCTGCGCGCGCCGGAGGTTGGAAGCTGAACGGCCGGGAATCGCGACGGACCTCCGGTTTTCCACAGCCATGTCCACAGGCGGACGGCGGCCGGGGCCCCGGTATGCGAGGATCAAGCCGCAAGTCGTTGACCGGACACGGATCATGGCGCCACCTCGGCCTCGTCTTCGGCCTCGCCGCCGAACTGCGTGGGCACGATGCGGGCATCGAATCCCTCCGCGCTCAGCCAGCGTGAGAATATTTCGGTGTAACCGTGCGTCACGAATATCTTTTCAGCACCCGTCCCCCGGATTGCCCACAGCAGCCCCTCCCAGTCCGCGTGATCCGAGAGCACGAAGCCGCGGTCGACGCCCCGGCGCCGCCGCACGCCGCGCAGGCCCATCCATCCGCTGGCCACGGCGGTGGACGCCGGGCCGAAACGTCGGGCCCAGGTGCTGCCAAGCGCGGCGGGCGGCGCGAGGACGAGCGCCCCCGGGAAATCCTTCGGGTCGAGCTCCGGCGTCACTTGCCGCGTCTCGGGCAGGGGCAGGCCGGCTTGTCGCAGCACGTCCGTGACGCCCTCGACCGCGCCGTGAGTGAGGATCGGGCCGATGCCGGTGTCGAGCATCGACAGCAGCCGCTGCGCCTTGCCCAGCGCGTAGGCGCCGAGCATGGCGGTGCGCCCGTCGCGCGCCGCGCCCGCCCACCAGTGGTTCAGCGCGCCGGCGACCTCGTCCTGCGGCGCCCAGCGGAAGACCGGCAGCCCGAAGGTGCACTCGGACACGAAGGCATGGGCGCGGAGCGGCTCGAACGGCTCCGACAGCCCGTCCGCCGCAATCTTGTAGTCCCCCGAGACGACCCAGACCTCGCCGGCGACCTCCACCCGGATCTGGGCCGAGCCCGGCACGTGGCCGGCCGGGTGGAAGGAGACGACCGCATCGCCGATCCGTCGTTCCTCGCCGTAGCGCATCGTTTCGAGCGCCACGTCGCCAAGCCTGTGGCGCAGGACCGGCGCGGTGCCGTCCGTGCAGAGGTAGCGGCGGTGCCCCGGACGCGCGTGGTCCGCGTGGGCGTGGGTGATGACGGCGCGGTCCACCGGCCGCCAAGGGTCTATGTGAAAGCCGCCCGCCGGGCAGCGAATGCCGCGGTCGGTGAAATCGAGAACCGGGGGCCGTGTCATGCGCGCCAGTATAGGGCCGGCCGGCCGCGTGGCCAGCTCAGGCAGGTGCGCCCGCCTGCTCGAGGAAGAAGGACGCCGTCACCCGAAGGATGCGGTCGCGTATCTCGGCGCGCTCCATCAGCACCTCGTGCTCCGCGCTCTCGAGCAGTTCGAGCCGGCCCAAGGGCCAGCCCCGCATCCGGTCATGGACGCGCGCCTGGTCGACGATCCGCTCCCGGCTGCCGAGCCAGGCGATGGCGGGCAGGTCCGGCGCGGGCCGGCGGGCGAGCGCGCGGCACTCCGCCAGCGCCTCGTGCAGCCAGTGGAGGCTGGGTCCACCCAGTTGCAGCTCGGGCCGCGCGTGCAGGTGGGACTGCATCGTCGCCCACATCCCGGCATCGGTGGTGAGCGTGTTGCCCTCGAAGGGGGCCGTCGCGATATAGGATTGCGGGCCGGTTCCCGGCGCCACGACATGGCCGAGGCCGAGGCGCGCGCCGCTCCAGCTGATCGCCCAGGCGGCGGGCCGCATCAGCGCAGAGATCCGGATTCCCCACATCGGCCCGGTGAAGGCCGCGCCCGCCACGTCGAGCCCGTCCATCAGCGCGCGCAGGCCGATGCAGCCGCCCATGGAATGCGCCAGCAGGAAGACGGGCGCCGGAAGGGCCTCGGCACGCGCGACGGCCAGCATCGCGGCCACGTCGCGCTGGTAGTCCGAGAAACGCCCGACATGGCCGGTAAGCGGCTCTCCCAGAAGCCGCTCCGAAAGGCCCTGGCCGCGCCAGTCGACCGCCAGGACGGCGAGGCCGCGGTCCAGAAGCCGCGCGGCCACATGCGCGTATTTCTCGATGTACTCGGTGCGGCCGGGAAACACGAGCACCGTGCCGCGCGCGGCATCGTCGGGTCGCCAGAGCCCCAGCCGAAGCCGCGCCCCGTCCTCGGCGTGCACCCAGACGGCCCGCGCCGCGGGCCAGCCGTTCACCAGGTCGTCGAAGAAGGGCGCATCTTCCATCAGCCCAGCGCGGAGCCGAGCTTCATCGCCATGCCCATGTCGCCGTCCACGCTCAGCTTGCCCGACATGAAGGCCGAGGTCGGGTCCATCTCGCCGTGCAGGATCTGCTGGAACGTGTCGGCCGAGGCGGTGAGCGTCACGTCGGCCTCCTCGTCGGCCGCACGCACCCCCCCGGCGTCGAGCATGATCGCGCCCTCGCCCTCGATGACGAATTTTGCAATCCCGTCAAATCCGCCCGAAAGCTTCTCGTTCAGGGCGTTCACGGCCTCGTTGATCATGTCGCTCATCACATCGCTCCTTCGAAACGCCACGCGCCTCTGGATTCGGCGCGGGTAACAGCTATTCTAGGATTTATGGTCACAAGCGACTTCCCGATCAAACATCTCGTCGCGGCATTCGCCGCAGCTCTCTCCTTCGCGCCGCCCGCGTGGTCCGAGGACGGCGCGACGGACGAGATGCTTGGCGAACTCCGCTCTGCCTCTCCGCAGCAGGCCGAACAGGTCGCCGGCGAGATCCGCAATCTCTGGTCGAAGTCGGGCTCGTCTGCGATGGACCTTCTCCTGCGCCGCGGCCGCGACGCGCTCGAGAAAGAGGATTACGCGGTCGCGGTGGAGCATTTGACCGCGCTGACGGATCACGCGCCCGATTTCGCGGAAGGATGGGCCGTGCGCGCGATGGCGTTCTTCCGGCAGCAGGAATACGGCCTCGCCCTTGGCGATCTGCGCCGCGCGCTCGCGCTCAACCCGGACCACTTCGGCGCGCTCTACGGCCTCGGCGTCATCATGGAACAGCTCGAGGAGCCGCGCCTGGCCTGGCGCGCCTACGAGGAAGTGCTTGCCATTCACCCGCATCATCCCCAAGTGGGGCCGGCGATGGAACGGCTCGAGCGCGAGGTTCTCGGCGCGGAACTCTAGCCGCCGCGCCCGGCCGCGGGGAGTAGCGAATGACACGGCAAGGCAGGACCCTCGCGGTTCTGGGCCCCACCAACACGGGCAAGACCCACTACGCGATCGAGCGGATGCTGGGCTACCGGACGGGGGTGATCGGGCTGCCGCTCCGGCTTCTGGCACGAGAGGTCTATGACCGGATCGTCGCCGTGCGCGGCCCGTCCGTGGTGGCGCTGGTGACCGGCGAAGAGCGGATCGTGCCCCCGCGCACGCAGTACTGGGTCTGCACCGTCGAGGCGATGCCCGAGGGCATGGGCGCCGATTTCGTCGCCGTGGACGAGATCCAGCTTTGCGCCGATCCCGAGCGCGGGCACGTCTTCACCGACCGCCTGCTGCGGATGCGCGGCCAGCACGAGACGATCTTTCTGGGCTCCGACACGATGCGCGCGCCCATCGCCGCGCTGGTGCCCGGGGTGGAGTTCGTGCGCCGCGAACGCATGAGCGAACTCACCTACACCGGCTCGCGCAAGATCAGCCGGATGAAGCCGCGCAGCGCCATCGTGGGCTTCTCGGTCGAGAACGTCTACGCCATCGCGGAGCTGATCCGCCGCCAGAAGGGCGGCGCCGCGGTGGTGATGGGCGCGCTCAGCCCACGGACGCGAAACGCGCAGGTGGAACTATATCAGAACGGCGACGTGGATTACCTCGTCGCAACCGACGCCATCGGCATGGGGCTCAACCTCGACATCGACCATGTGGCCTTCTCGGGGGTGTCGAAATTCGACGGGCGGCGGGTGCGGCCTCTGGCGCCCAACGAATTGGCGCAGATCGCCGGCCGCGCCGGGCGCGGCATGGCCAACGGCACATTCGGCGTCACCGGGGAGGCGCCGCCGCTGCCCGACGAGGTCGCGCTTGCCATAACCGAGCACCGCTTCACCCCTTTGCGCCGGCTGCAATGGCGCAACGCGGCGCTGTCCTTCGGATCCGTCGAGGCGCTCATCGCGTCGCTCGAGGCCCCGCCGGAGAGCGAGATCCTGGCCCGCGCGCGGGAGGCGGACGATCTTCGCGCGCTCCGCGCGCTCTCCGCGCAGGCGGAGGTGCGCGCCCGCGCCTCGGACGGGCCGTCGGTGCGGCTTCTGTGGGATGTCTGCCGGATTCCCGATTTCCGGGGCATCAGCCACGCCGAGCACGCGAGCCTTCTCGAGGCGATCTACGGCCACCTGCACGAGCGCGGGCGCGTTCCGGACGAATGGCTCGCTCGCCACGTGGCGCGCATCGACCGGACCGAAGGCGACATCGACACGCTCTCGCGTCGGCTGGCCTTCATCAGGACTTGGACGTATGTGGCGCAACGCGCCGGCTGGGTGGCGGACGAAACCCATTGGCGCGAGGCCACCCGCGCGGTAGAAGACCGCCTGTCGGATGCGCTGCACGCGCGGCTGACGCAGCGTTTCGTGGATCGGCGCACCTCGGTGCTGATGCGCCGGCTCAAGCAGAAGGAGGCCCTGTTGGCCGAGGTGAACGAGAAGGGCGAGGTGGCCGTCGAAGGCGAATTCGTCGGTCGGCTGGAGGGGTTCCGGTTCCGTCAGGACCAGGCGGCGGCCGGGCAGGAGGCCAAGACGCTGAAATCCGCGGGTCTGCAGGCGCTTGCGCCGCATTTCCACCTGCGCGCCGACCGGTTCTACAACGCGCCCGACACCGAGATCGACTACACAGAGCAGGGCGGCCTGATGTGGGGCGACCAGGCGGTGGGCAAGCTGGTCGCGGGCGATGAGCCGCTCAAGCCCCGGGTCAAGGCTTTCGTCGACGAGGAGGCGGGTGCGGAAGTCGTCCAGAAGGTCGAGCGCCGCCTGCAGCATTTCGTCGATCGCAAGATCGCCACGCTCTTCGAGCCGCTCCTGGCCATGAGCCGCGACGAGGCGTTGACGGGCCTCGCCCGCGGCTTCGCGTTCCGCCTTGTCGAAGGGCTCGGCATCCTGCCGCGCGGGCAGGTCGCCGCCGAAGTGAAGGACCTCGACCAGGCTGCCCGCGGCGCGCTGCGCAAGCACGGCGTGCGGTTCGGCCAGTTCACCGTGTTCATGCCGGCGCTGCTGAAGCCCGCGCCCACGCGGCTTCGCCTGATGCTGTGGAGCCTCGCGCAGGGCCTCGACACCTTTCCCGAGGCGCCGCCGCCGGGCCTCGTCACCGTGCCCGTGGATCGAAGCGCGCCGCGCGGCTACGATGCCATGGCGGGCTATCGCAACGCGGGCGAGCGGGCGATCCGCCTCGACATGCTGGAGCGCCTCGCAGATCTCCTGCGCGCCGAAGATGGCCGCGCGGGGTTCGAGGCCAAGCCCGAGATGCTGTCCATCACCGGCATGACGCTCGAGCAGTTCGCGGACCTGATGCAGGGGCTCGGCTACCGTGCCGAGCGCGGCGAACGGCCCAAGGCGAAACCGGCCGCGGCGCCGGCGGGCGCACCGGACGCCGCCGGGGTTGAGGCTGCGTCCGCGCCCGAGGCCGGAACCGACGAGGCGAGCGCGGCAGAGACGCCACCGGCGACAGGGCACGACGCGGCGCCCGCCCCGGATGCGCCGGCCGCCGCGACCAGCGAAGAGACGGTGCCCGGGGCCACCGACGAGGCCGTGCCCGATACCGGCGACACGGCTCCGCCCGACGATGCGGCAGCGCCCGATGCCGCAACGCCCGAAGGCGCCGAGACCGAGGTCTTCTATACCTTCACCTGGATCGGACGGGGCGCGCGGGCGGGCAATCAGCGCGGCCGTGGCGCGGGCGCCGAGGGCCGCGGCAAGCCGAAGGGCAAGGGCAAGCCCAAGGCGAAGGGCAAGCCGCGCCGCGAGGAGGGCGAGAAAACCTTCAGCTCCGGGCCCCGCAAGTCGGACCGGATCGATCCGGACAACCCGTTCGCGGCCGCGCTCATGGGCCTCAAGACACGGGACTGACGGCGTGAACGGGCCGCGGCCGACCCAGCGCCTCGACAAGTGGCTCTGGCAGGCGCGTTTTTTCAAGACGCGCAGCCTGTCGGCGCGGGAGATTTCCGCCGGGCATTGCCGGGTGAACGGCGCCCGGGTGACCAAGCCCGCCACCGGCGTGGGCGCGGGCGACGTGCTGACCTTTGCGCAGGGCCGTCGCATCCGCGTGGTGCGCGTCGCGGCCCTGCCCGAGCGGCGCGGGCCCGCCGCCGAGGCGCAGACGCATTATGACGATCTCGACCCGGTCGGGCCTGACGCCGAGGACGCGCCAGGAGCCGCCGCCGCCCCGCGTCCAGAGCCGGGCGGGCGCCCCACCAAGCGGGCACGCCGCGCCTTCGACCGGACGCGCGGCCCCGGCGCTTGAATGTCCCCCCCGGCTGGATTAGCTGGGAGCCGGAAGAGACAAAGCCGGAACCGCCCCATGACCTATGTCGTCACCGACAACTGCATCGCCTGCAAGTACACCGACTGCGTGGAAGTCTGCCCGGTGGACTGTTTCTACGAGGGCGAGACGATGCTGGTGATCCATCCCGACGAGTGCATCGACTGCGGCGTCTGCGAACCCGAATGCCCGGCCGATGCGATCCGCCCCGACACCGAGCCGGACATGGACAAATGGGTCGAGTTCAATCGCAAGTATTCCGACCTCTGGCCGGTGATCATCACCAAGAAGGACCCGCTGCCCGAAGCCGACGCGCGCGACGGCGAGGAGGGCAAGCTCGACAAGTATTTCACGGAAGCCCCCGGCGAGGGCGGCTGACCGGCCGATTCGCCCCTGCGGTCGCGTGGCGGCCGCCTATGGGACACGAAGTTTCCACGTTAAGTATTTGACGTGGCGCTGCTTATTCGATGCTGCACATGCACGCGCTGGAATTCTGCGCCCAAAGGTGCTATATTTCTGTCACATTGAGTTGCCCGGCCTGCGCCCCGCAAGGGTTTTCAGTAGGTCACGGCAGCGCATATGACGCTTCGGGCTCGGGAATATACCCATATTTCCGACCGTTTTTTGTCGCTCGTTGCCCGGGCGGCGCGCGAGGAAGGACCGCATGAGCAAGACCAAGAAAATCGAATTCCGTCCCAACGATTACGTCGTGTATCCCGCGCATGGAGTCGGGCAGATCCTTTCGATCGAGGAACAGGAAATCGCCGGCCTCAAGCTTGAGCTTTTCGTGATCTCGTTCGAGAAGGACAAGATGACCCTGCGTGTGCCGACGAACAAGGCCACCGAGATCGGGATGCGGTCGCTGTCGACGCCGGATGTCGTGTCCAAGGCAATGTCCACGCTGAAAGGCAAGGCGCGGGTGAAGCGGGCCATGTGGTCGCGCCGCGCACAGGAATACGAGCAGAAGATCAATTCGGGCGACCTTATCGCCATCGCCGAGGTCGTGCGGGACCTTCATCGCGCCGACGATCAGCGTGAGCAAAGCTACTCCGAGCGCCAGCTCTACGAGGCGGCGCTGGAACGCCTGACCCGCGAAGTGGCCGCCGTTGCGGGCGGCGACGAGGTGGCCGCCGCGCGCCAGGTGGACGAGGTGCTGCTTTCGCGCGCGGCCTGACCAGGCCTTGCAGTGCACGTCGAGGGCCGCGGGAGACCGCGGCCCTTTTTCGTGCCGGGGCGACGGAAGGCGCGGGGCCGGTCAGGCCACGTCCTGCTTGGGTTCGAGCAGTTCCGTGAGCTGGGTTTCTAGGTCGCGCTCGAGCTCGCGCGCGCGGGCGATGTAGGCCTCGTTCTCCGACGGCGGGATATCCGGATCCCAGACCTTGGCGAGTTCCCGCACCGCCTCGCGGTCGTGCCGGTAGAAGGTCTTCTCGGCTTCGGCCGCCTCGAATTCGGTCAGGCCGATGTTTTCCAGCACGTAGCGCCCGGCCCGCAGCGAGCCGTCGAACATCTCGCGCACGATGTCGTTGGCCCCGGCGCGGTAGAGGTGGAAGACGTGGGTGCGGTCGCGCGCACGGGCGATGATATGCAGGTCCGGCCGCTCGCGCCGGGCATAGGCGACAAGGCGCGTGGATGCCTCCGGATCGTCGAGCGCCGCGACCAGCACCTTGGCGTTCTTCAGCCCCGCGGCATGCAGAAGCTCGGGCCGGGTCGGATCCCCGAAGAACCCCTTGAAGCCGAAGCGCCGCATGAGTTGGATCGTCTTCATGTCGTGATCGAGCACGACGGTGTTGTAGCCGGTGGACTGCACCAGCCGGTTCACGATCTGCCCGAACCGTCCGATCCCGGCGATGATGACCGGCCCGCTCTCGTCGATCTCGTCGGGTTCGACCGGCTCGCGCCCCTCGGCATGGCGTTTCGCCAGCCAGTCATGGAGGAGAAACAGAAGCGGCGTGGCCAGCATCGACAACGCGATCACCAGCAGCACCTGTTGCGAGAGCGTCCGCTCCAGCACACCCGTCTGCACCGAGAAGGAGGTCAGCACGAAGCCGAATTCCCCCGCCTGGGCGAGGCTCAGCGTGAAAAGCCACTGCTCGCGGCCCTTGAGGCGAAAGGCGAGGCCGAGGCCGTAAAGCACCGCGCCCTTCAACACGATCAGGCCCAGCGTGAGCCCCAGAATGAGCGCGGGCGCGCCGAGCAGGACCTCGAAGTTGATCCCGGCCCCGACGGTGATGAAGAAAAGCCCCAGCAGCAGGCCCTTGAAGGGCTCGATATCCGACTCGAGCTCGTGGCGGAATTCCGAGTTGGCGAGCACCACGCCGGCAAGGAACGTGCCCAGCGCAGGCGACAGCCCCACGAGCGTCATGAGCGAGGCGATCCCGACCACGATGAGAAGCGCCAGCGCGGTGTACATCTCGCGCAGTCGTGCGGCGTGGATGAAGCGAAAGACCGGCCGCGTCGCGTAGACGCCCGTGAGGATGATCGCGCCGACGGCGCCCAGCGTGACCAGCGTCGATGCCCATCCGGGCAGGTCGGCGACGAGAGACATGCCGCCGGCGTGTCCGAGGGCCTCGCCATGCTCGACCGAGGCGTGCTCCGCCCCGCCTGCGGCGCCCTGCAGTGCGAGAAGCGGCAGCAGCGCCAGCATCGGGATCACCGCGATGTCCTGCATGAGCAGGACCGAGAAGGCCGAGCGCCCGCCCGCGGTCTGGATCAGGCCCTTCTCCGACAGCGTCTGGAGCACGATCGCGGTGGAGGAGAGCGCGAAGATCATGCCGAGCGCGATCGCCACGTTCCATGCAAGGCCCGCGGCCATCGCGCCGCCCGCGACCAGCGCCATGGTGATGGCGATCTGCAGCCCGCCGAGCCCCAGAAGCTTGTGGCGCATGTTCCACAGCGCCCTCGGCTCGAGCTCGAGCCCGATGAGAAAGAGCATCATCACCACGCCGAATTCGGCGAAATGCTGAAGCTCCTCGGTATCCGCCCCGACGAGACCCAGCGCGGGTCCGATCACGATGCCCGCTGCGAGGTAGCCCAGCACGGAGCCGAAACCGAGCCGAGACGCGATGGGTACCGCGATGACCGCCGCGGCAAGGTAGATCGAGGCCTGGAGCAGGAAGTGTTCCATTCGGGTGCGGGTCCCGTTGCGGTTCTCAGGTCGGTAGCGGCGCGTCGCGCTTCAGCTGGTCCATGACGATCTGGCTGCGCACCCGTGCCACGGCGGGGTGGGCGAGAAGCACGTCGTGGATGAGTCGGTTCAGCGCGTGAAGATCGGGGCAGTATACCCGAAGAAGGTAGTCCGCTTCGCCGGTCAGTGTCCATGCGCTCACGATTTCGGGCCGGGTGGAGACGAGGCGCGCGAAGCCCGCCGACTGCTCGGGGCCGTGGCGGGCGAGTTCCACCTGCACGAAGGCCTGCACGATCAGTCCCAGCCGTTCGGCGTCGAGACGAGCCGCGTAGCCCCGAATGTAGCCTTCCGCCTCCAGTTTCTGGCGCCGGCGGCCGGCCTGGCTGGGCGAGAGGTTAAGCCGTTCGCCGAGCTCCTGCGCGGTCAGGTGCGCGTCGGACTGAAGCGCGTCGAGAAGGCGTAGATCGGTTCGGTCCAGCATATGCGTGGCCCCTGCATTTCAAGGCAGCATAATGCGGGTTTCGCGCGAAATGAAGGCGCGAGAACTGGCAGAATGCGCAGAAGCGGCGTTCGTGGTGCGATACTGTGCGACGAAACGCGACAGGATCGATCGAGGAGGAGACGCAGATGGGACCTTTCCCGCACGACGCGCCCAAGGCGCAGATCACCGAGGCGAACCCTGCCGGCACCGACGGGTTCGAGTTCGTGGAATTCGCGCATCCCGACCCGCAGGCGCTTCGCGACCTCTTCGCGAAAATGGGCTACGCGCTCGTCGGCCGGCACAAGTCGAAGAACATCGAGCTCTGGCAGCAGGGCGACATCACCTACATCGTCAACGCCGAGCCCGGCAGCTTCGCGTCGCGCTTCGTCGAGGAGCACGGCCCCTGCGCCCCCGCGATGGGCTGGCGCGTGGTGGACGCGCAGCACGCCTTCGAGCACGCGGTGAAGATGGGCGCCGAGCCCTACGAGGGCCGCGACAAGACGATGGACGTGCCGGCGATCAAGGGCATCGGGGGCTCGCTCATCTACTTCATCGAGGATTACTACGAGACCTCGCCCTACAACGCGGAATTCGAGTGGCTCGCCCCGTCGAAGCCGCGGGGCGTGGGCTTCTACTACCTCGACCACCTGACCCACAACGTCTACCGCGGCAACATGGACAAGTGGTTCGAGTTCTACGGCAAGCTCTTCAACTTCCGCGAGATCCGCTTCTTCGACATCGAGGGCAAGTTCACCGGCCTCTACAGCCGCGCGCTGACCTCGCCCGACGGCAAGATCCGCATCCCGATCAACGAGGACCGCGGCGAGACCGGGCAGATCGTGTCCTACCTCAAGAAGTACAACGGCGAGGGCATCCAGCACATCGCCGTGGGCACGGAGGACATCTACGGCTCGACCGACGTCATCGCCGAGCGCGGCATCCGCTTCATGCCGGCGCCGCCGGACACCTACTATGACCTCAGCCACGACCGCGTGCAGGGCCACGAGGAGCCCGTGGACCGGATGAAGACGCACGGCATCCTGATCGACGGCGAGGGCGTCGTGGACGGGGGCGAGACGAGGATCCTGCTGCAGATCTTCTCCAGGACCGTGATCGGCCCGATCTTCTTCGAGTTCATTCAAAGGAAGGGCGATGACGGCTTCGGCGAGGGCAACTTCAAGGCGCTCTTCGAGTCGATCGAGCGCGAGCAGATCGAGTCCGGCGAGATCCAGGCGGCGGAATAAGCCGCCGGAGCACCGACCTTGCGGGCCGCGTTCCTTCCGGGGGCGCGGCCCTTTTTCGTGCCGGCGCGAAGCCAGGGTCTGGCTCACCCCCCCCCTCGTGACGCTCCAGCCGGCGGGCGCCGGAAGCCGCTCGCCGGCGTGGAGTGTGCAAAAAAATGCAAAACAGTTGTGCAAGGCTTGCGCGTCGGACGTATTAATGCACTATAAAGCATAATTCGATTCTGCGTCAGACAGGGAGGAGAGCCATGTCAGCTGCGGATTTCGCCGAGGTGGTGGGCCGGGTCGCCCGCGACATCGAGGGTCGCCCTCTGGACGATGCGCTCGCCGCATATCTCAACGAAACCTATCCCGCCGGCGGCGAGACCTTCGCCCGGCTCAAGACGCTTTGCGCCGAGGGCGAGGCCGAAGGGTGGCTGATGGGGCGCGAGGCCGGCGGTATCAAGTTCGGCCGCGCGATCCGCCCCGGCGCCGAGGCGGGCGGCTTCTCGGTGGACGTGGTGCGCATGAAGGACGTGAAGGGCCCCCACCACGTGCACCCCAACGGAGAGATTGGCGCGGTGATGGCCATCGACGGCGCGCCCGCCTTCGATGGCTGGACCGAGGGCTGGTACGTCTACGAACCGGGCACCGACCACCATCCGACCGTCCGGGGAGGCGACGCGCACGTGCTTTACCTCCTGCCCGAGGGCGCGATCGAATTCACCGGAAACTGACGCGCCCGTCATCCGGGCGCCGCATCGGCAGGGGAGGGCCGAGGCATGAGCGCAAACGAGAACGCCGCAAGCTGGTTCGTGGACCGGCACGTGACGGAGGGCCGCGGCGCGAAGACCGCCTTCCGCGAGGCCTTCGGCACGGGGCGCAAGCTCAGCTATGGCGATCTCGCCGAGGCGTCGGGGCGGGTCGCGGCGGCGCTCTCGCGCGCCGGACATCGCCGCGAGGAGCGGGCCGCCATGCTGGTCCTCGACCAGATCGAGTTTCCGCAGATCTTCTGGGGATGCCTCAAGGCGGGCGTGATCCCGATCCCGCTCAACACGCTGCTTGCGCCGGATGTCTACAACGTGATCCTGCGCGATTGCCGCGCCTCGGTGCTCTTCGTCTCGGCCGAGCTTCTGGAGACGGTGTCGCCCGCGCTCTCCGGCAATCCCTACCTGCGCCATCTGGTCGTGCTGGGTGATGCGCCCGCCGGGGTGGAGACCGGCCCGGCCCGGAGCGAGTCCTGGGACAGCTTCCTCGGCGATGCCGCGCCGGTGCCCGCGGTGGAGGCAGACGCGGACGAGGTCGCCTTCTGGCTCTATTCCTCGGGCTCCACGGGCCAGCCCAAGGGCGTGCGCCATGTCCATCACAGCCTGCGTTACACCGCGGATACCTACGGCGCCGAGGTCCTCGGGATAGAGGAGGCCGACACGGTCTATTCGGTGGCCAAGTTCTTCTTCGCCTACGGGCTGGGCAACGCGATGACCTTCCCGATGTCGGCGGGCGCGACCACGGTGCTTTTCAACGGCCGCCCGACGCCGGAGGTGGCGGTGCGCATCCTCTCCGAGGAAAAGCCCACCGTCTTCTGCGGCGTGCCCACGCTCTACGCCGCCACGGTCGCGCATCTGGAGGGGCAGGGGGGCGCGCCCGAGGTGCCGCTCCGGCGCTGCATCTCCGCCGGCGAGGCGCTGCCCGAGGAGATCGGCAAGCGCTGGCGCGCGCTCTTCGGGGTGGACATCCTCGACGGCGTGGGCTCCACGGAGATGCTGCACATCTTCCTGTCGAACCGCCCCGGCGACGTCGTCTACGGCACCTCCGGCCGGGCCGTGCCGGGATACGAGCTCAGGCTCGTGGACGAGGACGGGCGGGAGATCACCGCAACCGGCGAGATCGGGGAGCTTCTGGTCTCCGGGCACTCCGCCGCCGAGGGCTACTGGAACAAGCGCCGCAAGTCGCGCACCACCTTCGAGGGCGAGTGGACGCGCACCGGCGACAAGTACGAGGTCACGTCGGAGGGGCGCTACGTCTACTGCGGGCGCACCGACGACATGTTCAAGGTATCGGGCATCTGGGTCTCGCCTTTCGAGGTGGAACAGGCGCTCGTCGCGCATCCGGGCGTGCTGGAGGCCGCGGTGGTGGCGGGGCGTGACGAGAACGGGCTGGAAAAGCCCCGGGCCTTCATCGTGCCGAAGGCCGGGCAGGACGGCGCCGCGCTCGCCGAGGAGCTCAGGGAGTTCGTCAAGGCGCGCATCGGCAAATGGAAATACCCTCGCTGGATCGAGGTGGTGGAGGACCTGCCCAAGACCGCGACCGGCAAGATCCAGCGCTTCAAGCTGAGGGAGGTGGCGTGATGGCGGATTGGACGCGCGGGCCCGCGACGCTGGAGGCGGGCGGCAAGCGGCTGGAATACGCCTGCTGGGGGCCGCCCCCCGGCGAGGCGCCCACCATCGCGATGCTGCATGAGGGCCTGGGCTGCCTCGCGCTCTGGCGCGACGTCCCCGAGGCGCTGGCCGCGCGGACCGGCTGGGGGGTGATGGCCTGGTCGCGGGCGGGCTACGGCCAGTCGGACCCGGCGGATCTGCCCCGCCCGCTCGACTACATGACGCGCGAGGCGCAGGACGTGCTCCCGCAGGTTCTGGACGCCATCGGCTTTCGCGAGGGCGTTCTGCTGGGCCACTCCGACGGGGCCACCATCGCGGCGGAATACGCGGGCGGGGTAGAGGATTTCCGCGTCCGGGGCCTTGTCCTGATGGCGCCGCATTTCTTCACCGAGGAGCCCGGCCTGCGTGAGATCGCGCGCGCGAGGGAGGCGTTCGAGACGGGCGATCTTCGGGCGCGCATGGCCAAGTATCACCGCGATCCCGACGCCGCCTTTCGCGGCTGGAACGACGCCTGGCTCGATCCCGGTTTTCGCGCGTGGAACGTGGCCGAGTGCATCGATTACCTGCGCATTCCTGCCCTCGCGATCCAGGGGCGCGAGGATCCCTATGGCACCCTCGCCCAGATCCGCGAACTCGAGGAGCGGGCCTATTCGCCGGTGGACACGGTGATCTTGGACGAGTGCCGCCACGCCCCGCATCTCGAGCGGCCCGAGGCCACGCTCGACGCGGTGGCCGAGTTCTGCGCGCGGCTTGCGCGGATCGAGGCCGCCGAGGTCGAGACGGCCTGAGGCCATGCGGCCCGCGCACGCCTATGTGCCAGGCGAGACGCCGCGGCACCCAGAGGGCGCGTTCGACGCGATCCGCGACAGCGTGATGCCGGGCCTCGCGCCCGAGGCCCTGGCCGCGACCGAGGCCTGGCGGACGGGTCTGCGCTGGCTGGAGGAGGGCTATTACTGGGAGGCCCACGAGGTGCTGGAGCCGGTCTGGATGGCTGCGCCGCCCAACGCGCCCGAGCGGCACCTGGTGCGCGCGGTGATCCAGTGCGCGAACGCGCGTCTGAAGCGGCGGATGGGCCGGGAGAACGCGGCGCGGCGGCTCGAGGCGCTGGTGGCGGGGCTTCTCGACGAGTGCGCGCTCTCGGGCCGGTCGCGGGTGATGGGGCTCGATCTCGCCGCGGCGCGGGCGACCCTGCTCGGCGGCGGACGATTCGATCACGAATATGCAATATAGTGCACTTATAGGAGTAATAAAAATCAGTAGATTGGTAAAATGCTGATTCAACATGACTCTTTTATACGCATTATAACGCATAAAGCTGTTTACCAAGTGGCAGACGCGCAGTATGTTGCATTCCAACCTCGAGGAGACCGAGCGTGACCAAGCTGATCGACTTCCAGACCGACCCTTCGAAATACCGCCACTGGCGGGTCGAGTATGACGGCCCGGTTGCCTATGTCTCGATGGACGTGGACGAGGATGGCGGGCTTTTCGAGGGCTACAAGCTCAAGCTCAACTCCTACGACCTCGGCGTGGATATCGAGCTCAACGACGTCGTCCAGCGCATGCGCTTCGAGCATCCCGAGGTGCGCGCCGTCGTGATGCGGTCGGGCAATCCGGTCGTGTTCTGCGCGGGGGCCAATATCCGGATGCTTGGCGGCGCCTCGCACACGCACAAGGTGAACTTCTGCAAGTTCACCAACGAGACCCGCAACAGCTACGAGGCGGCCGAGGCGGACTCCGGGCAGACCTGGATCGCGGCCGTGCGCGGCTCCTGCGCGGGGGGCGGCTACGAGCTCGCGCTTGCCTGCAACCACATCATGCTGACCGACGATTCGACGTCGAACGTGGCGCTGCCCGAGGTGCCGCTTCTGGCGGTGCTGCCAGGGACGGGCGGGCTGACGCGCGTGACCGACAAGCGCAAGGTGCGCCGCGATCTTGCCGACGTCTTCTGCTCCATCGAGGAGGGGGTGAAGGGCAAGCGCGCCGTCGAGTGGCGGCTCGTGGACGAGGTGGTGCCGAACTCGAAGTTCGACGAGGCCGTGCGCGAGCGCGCCCACGAGATCGCCGCGCGGCATCCGAGAGAGGGGGCGACGGGCATCGCGCTCACCCCGCTGGACCGCCGCCTCGGCGAGGACGGGTCCGTCAGCTACTCCACCGTCGAGGTGGAGGTCGACCGCGCCCTGCGCCGCGCGACCGTCACGGTCAAGGGCCCCGAGGAGGACGCGCCCGGCGCGATGGCCGACCTGCACGCGGAAGGCGCCCAGGGCTGGATGCTGCGCGCCGCCCGGGAACTCGACGACGCCATCCTTCACCTGCGGCTCAACGAGCCCGAGCTGGGCCTTCTGGTGCTCCGCACCCAGGGCGACCCGGAGAAGGTGACCGCGCACGAGGCGCTTCTGCTCGCCCACGAGGACGAGGACTGGCTCGCCGCCGAGATCCTTCACTACTGGAAGCGGGTGCTGAAGCGGCTCGACGTCACCTCGCGCTCGCTGGTCGCGCTGGTCGAGCACGGTTCCTGCTTCGCCGGAACGCTGGCGGAGATCCTCTGGGCCGTGGACCGCTCCTACATGATGGAAGGCGAGTTCGAGGGCGACAACCGCCCGCTCGCGACGGTGACGCTGGGCGCGTCCAATTTCGGCCGCTACCCGATGGCGAACGGTCTCAGCCGGCTCGAGACGCGCTTTTGGGGCGCGCCCGAGGCGGTGGAGGCCGCCCGCGGACATGCAGGCAAGGCGCTCGAGGCGGAAGAGGCCGATGATCTGGGCCTCGTCACCTACATCCTCGATGACATCGACTGGGAGGACGAGGTGCGCATCTTCATGGAGGAGCGCGCGAGCTTCAGCCCCGACGCGATGACGGGGATGGAGGCAAATCTGCGCTTCGCGGGCCCCGAGACGATGGAAACGCGGATCTTCGGCCGGCTCACCGCCTGGCAGAACTGGATCTTCCAGCGCCCCAACGCGGTGGGAGAGGCCGGCGCGCTGAAGCGATACGGCACCGGGCATCGCGGCGAATACGACATGGAGCGCGTGTGAGTACACGCGGGAAACGGAACAAGGGCGGGCCATACCGCGCGCCCGGACACCTGGGAGGACGGACCCCATGCTGGATCTCATAAACGTAAGCTACGACACGCAGATCCCGAACAATGTCGGGCTCAGCTCGGACAAGCGGGTGCTCAAGGCGCTCGAGAAATGGCACCCCGGCTACATCAACTGGTGGAACGACCTGATCCCGGAAAACTTCCAGAAATCGCTGGTCTATCTGCGCACCGCCGTCAGCGTGGACCCCAAGGGCTGGGCCAAGTTCGACTACGTCAAGATGCCGGAATACCGCTGGGGCGTGCTTCTCGCGCCGGAGGTCGAGGGCCGCACCATTCCCTGCGGCGAGCACGCGGGCGATCCCGCCTGGCAGGAAGTTCCGGGTGAATACCGCAACATGCTCAAGCGCCTCATCATCATCCAGGGCGACACCGAGCCCGCGAGCGTCGAGCAGCAGCGCAGCCTCGCGCTGACCGCGCCGTCGCTCTACGACATGCGCAACCTCTTCCAGGTGAACGTGGAGGAGGGGCGCCACCTCTGGGCCATGGTCTACCTGCTGCACAAGTATTTCGGACGCGACGGCCGCGAGGAGGCCGACGACCTGCTGATCCGGTCCTCGGGCTCGGAAGAGGCGCCGCGGATGCTGGGCGCCTTCAACGAGGAGACGCCCGACTGGCTGTCGTTCTTCATGTTCACCTACTTCACCGACCGTGACGGCAAGATGCAGCTCGAAAGCCTTGCGCAATCGGGCTTCGATCCGCTCAGCCGCACCTGCCGCTTCATGCTGACCGAGGAAGCGCACCACATGTTCGTGGGCGAGACCGGCGTGGGCCGCACGATCGAGCGCACCTGCCAGGTGATGAAGGAGAACGGGATCGAGGATCCCTACGACATCGACAAGATCCGCAGCCTGGGCGTCATCGACCTGCCGACGATCCAGAAGAAGCTGAACCTGCACTACACGCTCAGCCTCGACCTTTTCGGGCAGGAGGTGTCGACGAACGCGGCCAACGCCTTCAACGCGGGCATCAAGGGCCGCTACATGGAAAGCCGCATCGACGACGATCACAGGCTGCAGGATGCCACCTACGAGGTCACGACCATCGAGGACGGCGAGATCAGGCGCATCGCGGCGCCCGCGCTCACCGCGATCAACATGCGCCTGCGCGACGATTACACCCGCGACGCGGCCGGCGGCATCAAGCGCTGGAACAAGATCATCGAGAAGGCCGGCGTGCAGTTCGAGCTCAAGCTGCCGCACGAAGGCTTCAACCGAAAGATCGGTGTCTTCGCCAACCAGCTGATCGACCCCGAGGGCAAGTTCGTTTCGGGCGCGGAGTATGACGCCAAGGTCAATGACTGGCTGCCGACCCATGCCGACGGCGACTTCATCCAGTCGCTGATGACGCCGGTCTACGAGCCCGGGCAATACGCGGGCTGGATCGCGCCGCCGAAAGTGGGCATCGACAACAAGCCCGGCGACTTCGAGTATGTGAAGCTGCACATGGCCTGACGGGCCTCTCCGGGCCGGGGGCACCCCCGGCCCGCGTCAACAGGGAGAGAGACCATGGAAATCGAACGCAAGGCAGGCGCGGCGCCCCGCACGGCGGCCCTTTCGAAGACGCTTTCGGCGGTGCAGGGCCCCTGCGTCGGCTGCCATAACTGTCGTGGGCTCTGCGCCGCGATGATCGAGGCGATGACCGTGCCCGACATCGTGCTGGGCCAGCGACAGGCCCGCTAGGAGTTGCGGTCGCCTAGGTTCAATAGGCGCGAGGCGGCTTTTCTCGCGCGAGCGGCATCCGAGCGTCGCGTTGTAACTTATGGCGAATTTGCAAAAGAGTTTGGGCGCGCAAACCAAGGCTGCGGTCAGATCCTTACCGAAATGGGCGAACGCCTTCGCCAGGAAAAGTTGCCGCTGCTGCCTGTCCTAGTTGTGAACAAGGAAACCGGTGTTCCTTCGGAGGATGCCGACTTCTATCGCAGGCTTGGGCTGGATCGCGACGGCATAGAGCTGGAGCAGCAAAACTGCTTCGAGCATGACTGGACAAACGCCCCATTCTGGAGCGACGAGCGATGAACAAACCCTTCAAGCAGCACCTGATCGACCCCGAGATCTGCATCCGCTGCTACACCTGCGAGATGACCTGCCCGATCGGCGCGATAGAGCACAACGACGACAATGTCGTGGTGGATGCGGACAAGTGCAATTTCTGCATGGACTGCATCCCGGTCTGTCCCACCGGCTCCATCGACGAGTGGCGGGTGGTGAACGAGCCCTATTCCCTCGAGGAACAGTACGAGTGGATGGAGCTGCCCGAGCAGGCCGACATCGCCGTGCCCGAGGGCGAGGACGCGAGCGTGGAGGCGCTCGACGAGGCGATGGCGGCGCTGCTGGCCGAGGCTCATGCCGGCACGGGCGGCAAGCCCAGGGCGCCCGCCACGGCGGCCAAGCCCAGCGTGAACCTCTACAATCTGGGCAAGCCGGCCGAGGCCACCGTGCAGGGCAACTACCGCCTGACCGCCGAGACGAGCGACAGCGACGTGCGCCACATCGTGCTCGATTTCGGCGGCCAGCCGATGCCGGTGCTCGAGGGGCAGTCCGTCGGGATCATCCCGCCCGGCACGGACGCCGCGGGCAAGCCGCACCTGCCGCGGCTCTATTCCATCTCGAGCCCGCGCGACGGCGAGCGCCCCGGCTACAACAACGTGTCGCTCACCGTGAAGCGCGAGGAGCGGGGCATCTGCTCGAACCACCTGTGCGATCTGAAGCCTGGCGACAAGGTGCAGGTCACGGGCCCCTTCGGCGCGACCTTCCTGCTGCCATCCGACCCCGAGGCGCATCTGATGATGATCTGCACCGGCACCGGATCGGCGCCCTTCCGCGCCTTCACCATGCGCCGCCAGCGCGAGATGCCCTCGCGCGAGGGCACGCTGACCCTGGTCTTCGGCGCCCGCCGACCCGAGGAGCTGCCCTATTTCGGCCCGCTCAAGAAGGTGCCCGAAAGTTTCATGGCCAAGCATTACGCCTTCTCGCGCGACGGCGATCGGCCAAAGCAGTACGTGCAGGACAAGCTCCGCGAAGAGGCCGCGGCCGTGGCCCGCCTTCTGAAGGATCCCCGGGGCCACATCTACATCTGCGGGCTGAAGGCGATGGAGGCGGGCGTCGAAGAGGCGCTTACCGAGGTCGCGGCCGAGGCGGGGCTCGCCTGGCCGGAGGTCCGCGACGCGATGCGCGAGGACGGGCGCTACCACGTGGAAACCTACTGATGAAGGACCGCGCGGCCGGCGCCGGGGTCTTCGAGCACGAGATCGCCGTGCGCTGGGGCGACTGCGACCCGGCCGGGATCGCCTATACCGCCCGGCTGCCGGCCTTCGCGCTCGACGCCATCGACGCCTGGTGGGAGCGCCATCTCGGCGGGGCGGGCTGGTATCAGCTCAACCTCGACCGCAATCTCGGCACGCCCTTCGTGCGCATGGCGATCGATTTCCGGTCGCCCGTCACGCCGCGCCATCGCCTCGTCTGCCGGACATGGCCGGCGCGGCTCGGGACCAGCTCCATCGACTTCCGCGTGGATGCCAGTCAGGACGGGGAGCTTTGCTTCGAGGGGCGCTTCACCTGCGTCTTCGTCGTGGCCGACCGCTTCGCCAAGACCCCGCCGCCCGAGGACATCCGCACCGTGGTAGAGGCGCATCTGCGGCCCGATGAGGCAACATAGTGCGGCGCTTCTTGGTGACGCGGCTTGAAAAGCCGTGCGATCCGGACAAGTTTCTTGCACTATTGTTCATGTTGCGAGGCCGGGAAGGGTGCGCGGTCGGATGGGCGAGATCACCAATTTCCGGGGCGAGGCCACCGGGGCCGAGGCTGTCGATGGCGATGGTCCCGAGGCGCTCATCGCGCGGGTAGGCGAGCGTGTGCGCCGCGCGCGCGAGCGCAAGGGTATACCGCGCCGGGTGCTTTCGGACATCTCCGGCGTTTCGCCGCGCTATCTCGCGCAGCTCGAATCCGGCGCGGGCAACATCTCCATCGGGCTCCTGAGCCGGGTGGCCGCCGCGCTCGATCATCGCATCGAGTGGCTGATCGGCGAGGAGGATCCGTGGAACTCCGACGCGCTGCGGGTGGCCGACCTTTTCCGGCAGGCCGACGGCGCGACCCGCGCCCGCGTGCTGGAAGTGCTCGCGCCCGAGGCGGCGGGCGTCGCGCGCGCGCGACGGATCGGCCTTGTCGGTCTGCGCGGGGCGGGCAAGTCCACGCTCGGCGAATTGGCCGGCGCGGCGCTCGACCTGCCCTTCGTGGAACTCAACCGCGAGATCGAATCCGCCTCGGGGATGCCGGTGGACGAGGTCATGGCGCTGTACGGACAGGAGGGTTATCGCCAGCTCGAGGCGCAGGCGCTGGAACGGATCGTCGCGACCCATGACGCGATGATCCTCGCCGTGGCCGGGGGGATCGTCGCCGAGCCGGAAACATACCGCACACTCCTTTCCAGATTTCACACGATCTGGCTCAAGGCCGGGCCGGAAGAGCACATGGCGCGGGTGCGCGCGCAGGGGGACGAACGCCCGATGGCCGGCAACCCGGAGGCGATGGCGCAGTTGCGCACGCTGCTCACCGCGCGCGAGCCGCTCTATCGCCGCGCCGAGGCGGTGGTGGACACCTCCGGCAAGACGCGCGAGCGCGCGCTCGATGAACTTCTGGCCGTGATCCGCGACCGCGGCTTTCTCCACTGACCCCCGTGACCGGTGCAAGCGACCGCATCGGCGGCGAGAGGCCGGACGCCGCGGCGCGCGACGCCGCGAAGGCGCATCTCGCGCGGGCCGAGGCCGCGGCGCGGGCCGAGCCCGCCATCGCCGCAGGGGGCAAGCCCGCGCTGTCGCGGGTCGCGGTGGCCGGAAGCGGCCCGGCCGCGGTGTCGCTCGTCGGCGCGCTCGTGTCGGCGGGACATGCGGTGCTGCTCTTCGACCCCGATCGGGACGACGCGACGCGCGCCTTCGACATGGCCCGGCGATTGCTGGGGCACCTCGGCGCGGACGCGGACGGCGCGGCGTGGCGTGTCTCCTCCGATCCGGCGGCGCTTTCGGATGCCGGGATGCTGCTCGATCCAGGCGAGATCGAGGGCGGTGTGTCCCCCTTCGCCGCGGAGCTGCCGCCGGGCGCGATCTTCGCCATCGCCGCCTTCGGGCCGGAGCTCGCGGCGCGGGCGGCCGGCCTGCCCGATCCGGGCCGCGTCGTGGGGCTGGAGTTCGAACCGCCGGCGCACGCCACGCGGCTGGCCGAGATCGGCCCGGCGCCGGGCTCCGCGCCCGAGGCGCTCGCCGCGGCCTACGCGCTCGCCGCGCGTCTCGGGCGGATCCCGGTGCCCGCCGGTGGCGCGCCGCTCGGCGAAGCGCTGATGCTCGCCACTCTCGCCGCGGCCGACGAGATGCTGATCCGGGGCGCGCTGCCGTGGGAACTCGACGAGGCGATGGTGGCGTTCGGCTTCGCCACCGGCCCGCTGGAGGCACAGGATCTTTCGGGCCTCGCCCGCACGCAGGCGGCACGGGCGCGCGCCGGCGCGGCCCAGCAGCCGATCCAGCCCCGCATGGTGGCCGAAGGGCGGCTCGGCAAGGCGGCGGGCGTGGGCTGGTATCGTTATCCGGGCGGCGGCGGCGCGGTCGTCGATCCGCTGATCGAGGACCTCATCCGCGAAGAGGCGTATTTCGCCGGAATCGCCACCCGAGACTGGTGCGCCGCGGAGATGCGCGAACGCATCCTGCTCGCCCAGATCGCAAAGGCCGCACGGCTGCTGGAGAGCGGCGCGGCCCGGCGCGCCGCCGATCTCGATCTGGTGAGCGTGCACGGGCTCGGCTTTCCGGCCGCCCGCGGCGGGCTTTTGCACTTCGCGGACAGCGTGGGGCCAGCGCGCATCGTCGCGCGCTTCGCCGCGCTGGCCGAAGCGGACGGACGTCGCCCGGAGATCCCGCCGCTTCTGGCCCGCCTCGCCGAAACCGGCGGGCGTTTCGGCGCCCCGGGGTAGGCGCGGCTTCGCTTTCCGCCCGTCCCGCGCCGCATTCGTCCCTGCGCCGGGCGCCCGTGTCTGGCATCATCCCGGAGCATCGCCGCTTTCGGAGAATCGTCCATGAGGCTTTATCCCGCCATCGAGTTGCAGAATGGCCGCTGCGTGAGCCTGCGCCGCGGCCGCCTCGACGAGCCGCATGTCTGGCACGTCGACCCGGTCGAGAAGGCGCGCGCCTTCGCCGCCGCCGGGGCAGAGTGGATCCATGTCACGGATTTCGACGCCGTGGCGGGCGTGGGCGACAACGCCGAACTGATCGAGCGGATCATTCGTGCCGCCCGGATCCCGGTGCAGGTGGGCGGCGGCATCCGCTCCGTCGAAGCCGTGTCGCAGTGGATGGATCGTGGCGCGGGCCGTGTCGTGGTGGGCACCCTCGCCGTCGCCCGGCCCGACCTGGTGAAGCAGGCGGCGAAATACCATCCCGATGCGGTGGTGCTCGCCGTCGACGTGTTCGAGGGCTTCGTGACCTCGGACGGGTGGCGCCAGCCGAGTTCCTTCCGCCCCCGGGACTTCATCGCCCGGTTCGAGGACGATCCGCTGGCCGCGTTCCTCGTCACCGACATCGGCGCCGACGCGGGCGACGTGGAGGAGCCGCTCTCGCTTGTCACCGAACTCGCCGGGCTCGCCCGTGCCCCGGTGATCGGCTCGGGCATGGTGCACACGCTCGACGACCTGTCGCGGCTGAAATACGTCCCCGACGTTCACGGCGCGCTGGTCAGCCGGGCGCTCTTCGCGAAGACCTTTACCATCGAGGAGGCGCTCGCGGTGGCCGGCGAACCCGAAAGGGAGCGGGCCGCGTTCATCTGACGGCGGTCTGATGCCGGGTGAAGCGGTCCCACAGCCCGTCTGGCCGCTCGCGCCGTTCGTAGCGATAGGGCGATGCGTTCCAGCAGGTCAGCTGCGGCGCAAGGTTGTCGAGCACCCAGGTGCCGTGTGTCGTTTCCGCAAGCAGCACGGCATGCGCGAAGAACCGTTCCCTGTGGTGGACGATCGCCATGGTGAGCGACGCGCCGGGCAATCCCAGGGCCACGAGGCGGCGGCGCTTCTCGAGCGCGAAATCCTCGCAGTCGCCCACGCCTTCCCGGGGGAAGTCCCAGAGATCCTCGAGGCCGAGGCACTCCTGATCTGCGAGAAGGCGGACCTGCGCGTTGACCTCACGATTGACCCGCGCCAGCGCGGCACGGGTCTCGGGCGTCCACTCGAGCCGTGCCGCGCCGCCGAGGCGACAGGCGTCCGGGTGGTGCCCGCAGAAGGCCGCGTATTGCGAGGGCGGAGGCTCGGTTCGTGCCACCGCCAGCGCGAGCGGCGGGCAGCCCCGCGCGTCCGACCCTGCGGCGGTGGAGCAGGCCGCCAGCAGCGCGGCCGTCGCGGCGGCGCGCCAAAGGATCACAACTCGATCGGCGCGAGCACCTCGGGCTCGATGACGTCGACGCCGGGTAGAGCATCCACGAGCGCCTGGGCCGATTGTTCGAGGATCGGAAACGTCTTGTAGTGGCAGGGGATGACCGTCTTGAAATCGAAGAAGGTTCTCGCCGCATAGGCCGCGCGCGCCATGTCCATGGTGAAGTGCCCGCCGGCGCAGAGGATGCCGATCTCGGGCGCGTGCAGATCCTGGAAGACCTTCATGTCGGCCATCACGTCTGTGTCGCCCGAGACGTAGATCGTGCGCCCGCCATGGGAGATCATGAAGCCCGCCTCGGTGCCGGTGTAGACCGGCCGGCCCTCGTCGTCGGCGAGCGAGGAGGAATGCGTGGCCTGCACCATCGTGACCGCGACGTCGCCCAGCATCACGGTCCCGCCCTTGTTGAAGCCCACGGTCTCGATCTTGTCGCGTTTCTCCAGCCAGCTCGCGAGATCGAAGATCGTCACCAGCGGGATGCCAAGTTCCCGGGCCACGCCGGGCGCGTCGTTGACGTGGTCGAAATGCCCGTGGGTGACGAGCACATGCGTCGCGCCGGCGATCGCCTCGTCGCGCCGGTCCTCGGGGAACATCGGGTTGCCGGACAGCCACGGGTCGACGAGCAGGATCTGGTCCCCGATCTCGATGCGAAAGCCTGAATGGCCGAGCCAGGTGAGTTTCATCGGTCTCCTCCGCGCGTTGAATGTGTTTAGCGAGCCTAGCATCGCGGGCGGCGAGGGAAAGCGCCGCGTGTCAGGGCGGAGCACGCGCGTGGCGCGCGCGGCCATGCGGGCCTTGGGGGCGCTGCCCCCGCCCGCGCCCCGGGGGCGCGGCCTCCCCCGGAGTATTTCTTCCAAGAAGAAGGGGGTGTGCGCGGTTGGACGCGGGAGGCGCCGCGCTTAGCTTGCCACGGTGACGGCGGCGGAGGGACGGGCATGGACTGGACACGGCAGATCGACGCCTACTGCGAGCGGCTCGACGCGGGCTACTGGGCCGAGCCGGTGAACGCGGTCACCAACGCGGCGTTCCTGGTCGCGGCCTTCGTGATGTGGCGGCGTGTTCGCGGGGAGGGCCTGCCGCTCGCCATGGCGCTGGTCTGGGTGCTCGCGGCGATCGGGGTCGGGAGCTATCTTTTCCACACCCACGCGCAGGCCTGGTCGGCGCTTGCCGACGTCGTTCCTATCCTGCTCTTCATCCTGATCTACATCTACGCGGCGAATCGGCATTACTGGGGGCTGTCGCGGCTCTGGTCGGGTCTCGGGGTGGCGGCCTTCTTTCCCTATGCCGCCGCCACCGTACCGCTCTTCCAGATGGTTCCAGGGCTCGGCTCCTCGGCGGGCTACGCGCCGGTGCCGGTGCTGATCCTGGCCTATGCCTGGGCGCTGCGGCGCCGCGCGCCGGAGACGGCGCGCGGGCTGACGCTCGGCGCGGGGGTGCTGGTGCTGTCGCTCGGCTTCCGCACGGCCGACATGGCGCTCTGCCCGGCGGTGCCCGTGGGCACGCATTTCATGTGGCATGTCCTGAACGCGGTCATGCTGGGGTGGATGATCGAGGTCTATCGCCGGCACATGCTTGCGGGCCACCGGGCCCCGCGCTAAACGGCGGGGCAGTCCGAAAGGGAGCGCCGACGATGTCCATCGACACCCGCACCGCCGCCCATGTGGCGCATCTGGCCCGCATCCGCGTCGAGGAGGAGGATCTGCCGGCGCTCGCGGACGAGTTCAACCGGATCCTGCGCTTCATCGAGGAGCTGGGCGAGGTCGATGTGGAGGGCGTGGAGCCAATGGTGAGCGTCACGCCCATGCGGCTGAGGCGTCGCGAGGACGCGGTGACCGACGGCGGCATGTCCGAGAAGGTCCTCGCCAACGCGCCCGACGCGCGCGAAGGGTTCTTCGCCGTGCCCAAGGTGGTGGAATGATGACGGATCTCAACGCGCTGACGATAGCGGAGGCCCGCGACAAGCTGCGGGCGGGCGAGGTCACGAGCGTCGCGCTCGCCGAGGCGTGTCTTTCGGCGATGGAGGGGGCGGGTGCGCTGGGCGCGGTGGCGCACATGACGCCGGAGATCGCGCTCGAGCGGGCGCGCGCCGCGGATGCGCGCCTTGCCGCCGGCGAGGCGCCAGCGATGTGCGGCGTGCCCGTCGGCATCAAGGATCTCTTCTGCACCGAGGGCGTGGCCAGCCAGGCGGCGAGCCGGATCCTCGACGGATTTCGCCCGGAATACGAGAGCACCGTGACGGCGCGGCTGCGCGAGGCCGGCGCGGTGATGCTGGGCAAGCTCAACATGGACGAGTTCGCCATGGGCAGCTCCAACGAGACCTCGGTCTACGGGCCCGCGGTGAACCCCTGGAAGGTGGACGAGCGCGAGCTCACCCCTGGCGGCTCTTCGGGCGGGTCCGCGGCGGCGGTGGCGGCCGATCTCTGCCTCGCGGCCACCGGCACCGATACCGGCGGCTCGATCCGCCAGCCTGCGGCGTTCACCGGGATCGTGGGCCTCAAGCCCACCTACGGGCGCTGCTCGCGCTGGGGGATCGTGGCCTTCGCCTCCTCGCTTGACCAGGCCGGGCCGATGACCAAGACGGTGCGCGACGCGGCGATCATGCTGCAGGCCATGGCGGGGCACGATCCGAAGGATTCCACCTCGGCCGAGCGCGCGGTGCCCGATTTCGAGGCGATGCTCACGGGCGACGTGAAGGGCAAGGTGATCGGCATCCCGCGTGAATACCGCATGGAGGGGATGCCGGAGGAAATCGAGGCGCTCTGGGCCCGCGGCGCGGAGATGCTGCGCGACGCGGGCGCGGAGGTGCGCGACATCACGCTGCCGCACACGAAATACGCGCTGCCCGCCTACTACGTCATCGCCCCCGCCGAGGCGTCGTCGAATCTCGCGCGCTACGACGGTGTGCGCTACGGCTACCGCGCCAGGCTCGCTCAGGGCGACGGCATCGTCGACATGTACGAGAAGACCCGCGCCGAGGGCTTCGGCGCCGAGGTGAAGCGCCGGGTGATGGTGGGCACCTATGTCCTTTCGGCGGGCTTCTACGACGCCTATTACAACCGCGCGCGCAAGGTGCGCACGCTCATCAAGCGCGACTTCGAGCAGGTCTTCGACGCGGGCGTGGACGCGATCCTGACGCCGGCCACCCCGTCTGCCGCCTTCGGCATCGGCGAGATGGCCGAGGCGGATCCGGTGCAGATGTATCTCAACGACGTCTTCACGGTCACGGTGAACCTGGCCGGGCTTCCGGGCATCTCGGTGCCCGCGGGCCTCGATTCCAAGGGGTTGCCGCTCGGGCTTCAGCTCATCGGGCGGCCCTGGGAGGAAGGCGAGCTTCTGAACGCGGCCTTCGCGCTGGAGCGGGCCGCGGGGTTTGTGGCGAAGCCGTCGAAATGGTGGTAGCGTCGACGCCGGCGAGATGAGGCAGGGCTGATGATGGTGCGTGCGTTTGCAGTCGCGCTGGGGCTTTCGGCCCTTGCGGCGTGTTCCCCGGCGGTGCCCGACAGCGGACCGGGTTTCGACGATTACGATGTCTACGAGGCGCGGCGCGCAGCGCGCGACGCGGCGCTGGAGGCGCCCGTCACGGTGCGTCCGCCGGCCGCCGCCGAAAGCCCGCTCGACGCCGCAAGGGCCGCGCTGGCCGAGCCCGGCGCATCCGGGGAGGCCGCCGCGGCACCGCCGCGCAGCGCGCGCGAGGATCCGATGCAGGCGTCTCCGTCGAACCCGCCGCCGGTCGTCGTGAACAATCCGGGGCTATCGGACGAGAACGACTTCGAGGCCGTCTCGGAACGCCGCGGCATCGAGAGCGACGCGGAGCGGCTTGCCCGTGCGCAGGCCCAGTATCAGGTCATCCAGCCCGAGGCGCTGCCGGAAAGACCGGGCGCGCGTGAGCCCAATGTCGTGGCCTTCGCGCTGCAAACCACCCATCCCGTGGGCACGCGCGTCTGGAGCAGGGCCGGGATCAATGCCGAGGCCCGGTTCCGGCGTAACTGCGCCGAGTACGCCTCTTCCGACAGGGCGCAGGCGGACTTCCTCGCCCGGGGCGGGCCCGAGCGCGATCCGCGCGGGCTCGATCCCGACGGTGACGGCTATGCCTGCGCATGGACTCCCGCGCCGTTCCGGGCGGCCGTGCGCGACTGAGCGCGCCGCGCTGGCATCCGTCGCCCAATTTCGGGCCGCGCCGCGATGGCGCGCGGCCCGACATGGTGATCCTGCACTACACGGCGATGGAGGGTGCCGCGGCCGCGCTCGAGCGGCTTTGCGAGCCGGGGCCGGAGGTTTCGGCGCATTATCTTCTCGGGGCGGACGGCGCGGTCTGGCAACTCGTGGCCGAGGAGGCGCGGGCGTGGCATGCGGGCGCGGGGGCCTGGGGCGACGTGGATGACGTGAACTCGCGCTCCATCGGGATCGAGCTTGCCAACCGGGGCGATCATCCCTTCGCCGCGGCCCAGATGACGGCGTTGGAGCATCTTCTCGCGGGGGTGATGGCGCGCTGGGCGATCCCGCCCGAGCGCGTGTTGGGCCACTCCGACATCGCGCTGGGGCGGAAGATCGATCCGGGCCCGAGATTCGACTGGCGGCGGCTGGCGCGCGGGGGGCTCGCCGTCTGGCCGGCGCCGGCCGCGCCCGGCGATTTCCTGGCCGACGCCCGGCGCGCGGGCTACCGCTGGGCCGGCACGACCGAGGACGCGGAAACGCTTGTGTGCGATGCCTTTCGTCTGCGGTTCCGGCCCTGGGGGCGCGGACCCGTCGGCGCAGCCGACCGCGCGATGATGGCGGGGCTCGCCGCGGGCTGGCCCTGCCTGGGTGGGGATTGACCGGCGGCGCGCGCGTGCCTATTTCCACGTGGCGCGGAGGGCCGGATGGCCGCGGCCCCTCGGGGTCGAGGAAAGTCCGGACTCCAGGAAGCGACGGTGCCGGGTAACGCCCGGGCGGGGCAACCCGACGGATAGCGCCACAGAGAACAGACTGCCCGCGTCCGACGCGGGTGAGGGTGAAACGGTGGGGTAAGAGCCCACCGGGCCTCCGGCAACGGCGGCCGCATGGCAAGCCCCACCGGGAGCAATGCCGAATAGGGACCTCGCGCGGGGCGATCCCCCGCAGGGCGCGCTTCGGCCCAGAGGTCCGGGTTGGCAGCTCGAGGCGCGCGGGCAACCGCGCGTCCAGATGAATGGCCATCCAGGGGGCGCTCGCGCCCCTGGACAAAATCCGGCTTACAGGCCCTCCGCGCAAGTTTTCCGGCCCGATGTCCCGGCTGTCGTCAGGCGCCGGGATTCCGGTTGACACGACGGGCCGCGCCGGTAAAAGGCGGGCTTCAGGAATTCCACGGGGGCTCGCCCTCCGTTGCAGGAGTAGGACCATGGCGAAGCCGACGACCATCAAGATCCGCCTGAACTCCACGGCGGGGACCGGGCATTTCTACGTCACGAAGAAGAACGCCCGCACCATGACCGAGAAGTTCACCATCCGGAAATTCGATCCGGTGGCGCGCAAGCATGTCGAATACAAGGAAGGCAAGATCAAGTGATCTGAGCCGACCACCGAAGAGACCAGGGGCCACGCCGCGCGCGTGGCCCTTTTCGTATCAGCCCCGTCGCGATTGAGTTGCAGTAAAGACAGCGATGCCGAAGGAAGGTCACTACGTCACCCGGACCGGCTGGTTGCGCGCGGCGGTGCTGGGCGCGAATGACGGCATCGTCTCGACCGCGAGCCTTCTCGTGGGCGTGCTCGCGGCCGGCATGGACCGTCCCGCGGTTCTGTTGACGGGCCTCGCGGGGCTTACGGCGGGGGCGTTCTCGATGGCGGCGGGCGAATACGTGTCGGTCGCCGCGCAGTCGGACTCGGAGGCCGCCGATCTCGAGCGTGAACGCCGCGCGCTGGCGCAGGATCCCGACTACGAGCTGGAAGAGCTTGCCGGCGGGCTCGAGGCGCGCGGCGTGGCGGAGGATCTCGCGGTGGAGGTCGCGCGGCAGATGACCGATCACGACGCGCTCGACGCCCATGCGCGCGAGGAACTGGGCCTGAGCTATTCGGCGCCGCCCGAACCGTTGCGTGCGGCTGTGGCGTCGGCGGCGGCCTTCGCGATCGGGGCCGGCCTGCCGCTCGGGGCCGCGGTCCTCGCGCCTCAGGGCGGTGCCGCGCTGGGCATGGTGGCCGCGGTGACGCTTGTCGCGCTCGCGCTTCTCGGCGCCGCGGGCGCCCTGGCGGGCGGTGCGCCAGTGGGACGGGCGGTGATCCGCGTGCTGCTCTGGGGTGGGCTGGCGATGGCGGTCACGGCGGGCGTCGGGCGGATCTTCCACATGGCGGTGTGACGGCGGTCCCGCCGCGCTCGCGGCACGAAAAAGGGGCCGGTCTGATGACCGGCCCCTCGCGCGTTTCCGTTAAACGATCGGGCTTATTCCTGCTGGCCCATGAACATGAGCAGGAACTGGAACATGTTCAGGAAGCTGATGTAGAGCGCGAGCGCCCCGTCATAGGCCGCCTTGTCCAGCCAGTCCTGATCGCCATGCGCGGCGTGCGCGACGTAGGTGCTCTTGATCTCCTGCGTGTGGAACGCCGTCAGGCCGGCGAAGATCAGCACGCCGAGCGCCGAGATCGCGAACATCATCGCGGGCGACTGCAGGAAGATGTTGATGACCATGGCCACGATCAGGCCGATCACGCCCATCACCAGGAACGATCCCCAGCCCGACAGGTCCCGCTTCGTGGTGTAGCCCCAGAGCGAGAGGCCCGCGAAGGCGATCGCGGTCACGAGGAAGGTCTGCGTGATCGAGTAGGACGTGAACACCAGGAAGATCGAGCTGAGCGACAGCCCGATCAGTGCAGCGAAGCCGAAGAAGGCCAGTTGTACCGCCGCCGCGGGCGCGCGGCGCAGGAGCGAGCCCCAGCCGAAGAAGATGAATGCCAGCGGCGCGAGCATGATGACCCAGCGCAGCGGCGACATGTAGATCGCCTGCCCGAGACCGGTCAGGTACTCGCCCTCGCGGAGCATGACGCCCGTCGGCTCGGTCGTCGTCGCGAGACCCGAAATCGCCCAGGCGGCCAGCGCGGTGATGAGCATGCCCACGGACATGGTGCCGTAGACCTTGTTCATGTGGGCGCGCAGCCCCGCGTCGATTTCCGCGCTGCGGACACCGGTCGCCGTCCGCATCGTGTTGTATTCAGCCATTTTCCGTCAAGCCTCCGTCCAAGATCCCTGCTGAGACGCAACCGCATGCACGCGGGCAGCGGTCCTCACGGAGAATATCGGTAGGACAGGGGCAGTTTTCAAGGTTTTCCGGTGCTGGATCGCGCGATATGCGACGCCGTGCCCCGTTTCAGCGCCGCCAATACGCCGGCACGTCCCAGATCGGGCGGCAGGCCTCCGCCAGCGCCTCATCGCGGGTGAGGCCGATGTCCCTCAGCCGGCTTGCGTCGAGCTTGGCCAGCGCGCGGCGCTGACGGGCGAGTGCGAACATGTCGCCAAGCCGGGCCAGGCGGATGCGCGGGGCGGGACGCGCACGCCCCAGCGTGGTTTCGGAGTGCATGAGTGTCATCCTTGTTTCGTGATCAAAGGGGTCGGTGTGATTTCAAGGGTTGATGTAGGGGCGCCCAAAGAATATTGGAAACGAATGTTTTTGAATAATCAGATCAACAGGAGTGATTGATGCGGAACCTGGACATCGGCGTTCTGCGCTCCTTCGTCGCGGTGGCCGAAACCGGCGGCGTGACACGGGCGGCGGGACTTTTGAACCTGACGCAATCGGCCGTCTCCATGCAGCTCAAGCGCCTCGAGGAGGTTCTGGGCCTTGCCGTCCTAGAGCGGTCGGGCCGGGGGGTCGCGCTGACCGGTGCGGGCGAGCAGCTTCTGGGCTACGCGCGGCGCATGGTGGAAACCAATGACGAGGCGTTCAGCCGCCTGACCCACAAGGCGTTCGAGGGCGAGATCGTGCTCGGCGTGCCGCTCGACATCGTGAACCCGGTGATCCCGCAGGTGCTGCGCCGGTTCGCCACCGATTTCCCGCGCGTGAAGGTGCAGCTTCTGTCGCTTTACACCGATATGCTGAAGGACATGCTCGCGCGCGGCGCGTGCGATTTGATCCTGACGACCGAGGCGCGGGCCGACGCGGGCGCCGAGACGCTGCGCGAGGTTCCGTTGCGCTGGGTCGGCGCGCCGGGCGGCAGCGCGGCGCGGTCGCGGCCGCTGCGGCTGGGCTATTGCCGCCACTGCACGTTCCGTCGTGGCGACATCGCGCGGCTCGACGCGGCCGGCATCCCCTGGGAGATGGCGGTGGAGTCGGATTCCGACCGCACGATCGAGGCCACGGTGAGTGCCGATCTCGCGGTGACGACCATGCTCGAGGGCACCGAGCCCGGGCACCTGGAATGCCTGCCCCCGGGCACGCTGCCCGATCTCGGCGTGCAGAAGATCAACCTTTACCGGAACCCGACCGCGACCCCCGAGGTGGCCGACGCGCTTTGCGAGCTCCTGCGGCAGGGGTATGGCGGGCTCTAGCCCGGCGCGTCGCCGATGCGCACCACGACCTTGCCCGTGGCGCGACGCGTGCGCAGAAGCTCCAGCGCCTCGCCCGCCTCGCAGAGCGGCAGGACATGGCCGACATGCGGGGCGAGCCGTCCCTCGCCATGCCAGCGCAGGAGTTCCGCGAGGCTCGCGGTGACCGCCTCGGGGCGGAAACGGAAGTAGCCGCCCCAGTAGAAGCCCATCACCGACAGGTTCTTGACCAGCAGATGGTTGGCGCGGATCTCTGGCATCTCGCCGCTCGCGAAGCCGATGGAGAGGATCCGCGCCTCGGGCCGCGCGGCGCGCAGCGCCGCCGCGAAAAGCGGCCCGCCCACCGGGTCGTAGACGACATCCGCGCCGCCCAGGGCGTGCACGCGCTCGCGCAGCTCGCCCGCCTCGCTGTCCACCAGATGCGCCGCGCCGGCGCGGCGCGCGATCTCCAGCCGGTCGGCGCCGCGGGCGCAGGCGACGACCTCGGCGCCCATCAGCGCCCCGATCTCCACCGCCGTAAGCCCCACGCCGCCGGCCGCGCCCAGCACCAGCAGCCTTTCGCCCGGTTCGAGCCGCGCGCGCCGCGCGAGCGCGAGGTGGCTGGTGCCGTAGGCCACGAGAAAGCCCGCCGCGGTCACGTCGTCCATCGAGCCGGGCAGGGGAACCGCCCGCTCGGCCGGAAAGCAACCCAACTCGGCAAGCCCGCCATGGCCGCCGAAGACGGCCACGCGGGTGCCGGGGGCGGGCCCGCGCGTTCCGGGCCCGAGCGCCTCGACGCGGCCCGCGACCTCCATCCCCGGTGTGAAGGGGGCGTCGGGCATGTCCTGGTAGGTGCCGCGCAGCATCAGCAGATCGGCGAAATTCAGTCCGCAGGCCGAGATGCGCACCAGCACTTCGCCCGGGCCCGGCCGGGGCCGGGCGATCCGGACGAGCCGGGGCGTCGCGCCCTGCGCCTCGACGCGGAAGGCGCGCATTTCGGTGTCGTCTGCGCTCATGTGTCCCGTCCTTTCGATCCTGCCGCCGCTTCGCAAGCCGTCTTGTGGTTTACCCAACGTCAAGAAAAAAACGACTCCTCCAAGAATCGGGATTTGCTATATCGCGCCGCTATCTGCGGTCCCGGCCGTGATCCACCTCGAACGACCCGCGTGTGCGAGCGAGGCGCCGGGTCCGCGAGGTGGTCAGACGAGACTGTGACGAGTGGTCCTTCCTGTCGGAGGTTTTCATGGTTCATCCCGTTGACGTTCATGTTGGCCGACGGATCCGCCAGCGGCGTTTGCTGATCGGCATGACGCAGCAGCAACTGGCGCAGGCCGTCGGCATAAAGTTCCAGCAGATCCAGAAATACGAAACCGGCGCGAACCGCGTCAGCGCGTCCCGGCTCTGGGACATCGCCGACGCGCTCGACGTGCCGGTCAGCGTTTTCTTCGAGGGGATCGACGGCGGCGCCGACACGTCCGGGGGGACGGCCTCGCGGTCGCGCGGCGTGCCCGCCAGCCTGCTCGATGACAAGGAGGCGCTGGATCTCGTGCGATCCTACTACGCCATCCCCGCGAACCAGCGCCGGCGCCTCTTCGAGTTGGCGCGCGTTCTCGGCGACGTGGTCTGAACCGCGGTGACGTCGGACCGGCTCAGCCGCCCACCCCTCCCGCAGGACGAGCAGGCCGCGATCGTCGCGACCGCCGACGCGCTCGCGGAGACGGCCCGGCGTGCCGTGCTGCCCCATTTCCGAAATCCCGCGCTTGGCGCCGACAACAAGGCGGCCCGGGGCTACGATCCGGTCACCGAGGCCGACCGCGCCGCCGAGACGGCGATGCGCGCGCATCTGGCCCGCGCCCGGCCCCGCGACGCCATCCTCGGCGAGGAGTTCGGCGAGGTTGCGGGCGAGAGCGGCCTGACCTGGATGCTCGATCCCATCGACGGCACGCGCGCCTTCATCGTGGGCGCGCCGACATGGGGGGTGCTGATCGCGCTCTGCGACGCGGGCGGGCCGGTCTACGGCGTGATCGACCAGCCCTACACCGGGGAGCGTTTCGCGGGCGGGTTCGGCGCGGCGCGCATGACCGGCCCCGCAGGCGCCCGGACCCTCGCCACGCGCGCCACCCGCAGCCTGGACGAGGCGATCCTTCTGACGACCTTCCCCGAGATCGGCAGCGCGGACGAGCGCGCGGGCTTTGCGGACGTGGCGGCGCAGGTGCGGCTGGTGCGTTATGGCCTCGATTGCTACGCCTACGCGCTTCTGGCCGCGGGGCATGTCGACCTCGTGATCGAGGCCGGGCTCGCACCCTACGACATCGCCGCGCCCATCGCGGTGATCGAGGCGGCCGGGGGATGCGTCACGGACTGGCGCGGGGGCCCCGCGCATGGCGGCGGCCGCGTGCTCGCCGCCGCCAACGCCGACGTGCACGCCGCCGCGCTGCACATCCTCGCGCGGGTGCCCTGATCGGTGCGCGGCCCCTGTCGCTTGCGACCGGCTTCGCATAGATATCCGCCCATCGGCAGGAGGGGCGCGGCATGAACGACGACACGGACCAGATCGAGCCCGAAGCGGACCTCGAGGACGAAGACGCATACGCTCTCGATCGACGCAAGGTGGCAGCGGTCCTCGAGGCCGTCGACCGCGACGACGCGGGCGAACTCGCCGACCTGCTGGAGCCGCTGCACGCCGCCGACATCGCGGACCTGATCGAACAGATCAACCCGTTCGACCGCCGGCGCCTCGTGGCGCTCGCCGGGTCGGCGATCGACGGCGAGATCCTCAGCGAACTCGAGGAGAGCATCCGCGAGGACGTGATCGCGCTGCTGCGTCCCGAGGTGCTGGCCGACGCCGTGCGCGACCTCGACAGCGACGACGTCGTGGACCTGCTGGAGGATATGGAGGCCGACCAGCAGCAGGCGCTTCTGGGCGCGCTGTCCGCCTCCGAGCGCGCGGCGGTGCAGCAGTCGCTCACCTATCCCGAGCAGTCGGCCGGGCGTCTCATGCAGCGCGAGGTCGTGATGGCGCCCGAGCACTGGACGGTGGGGCAGTCGATCGACCACATGCGCGAGCGCGAAGACCTGCCGGAGCAGTTCTACCACGTCATCCTCGTGGATCCGAAGCTGCATCCCGTCGGAAACGTCACTCTGGGCAAGATCATGTCCTCGCGCCGGAACGTGCCGCTGCGCGATCTCGTGGAAGACTCGTTCCGCGTGATCCCGGCCACCCAGGACGAGGGCGACGTGGCCTACGCCTTCAACCAGTATCACCTCATCTCGGCCCCGGTGGTGGACGAGAACGAACGGCTCGTCGGCGTGATCACCATCGACGACGCGATGGCGGTCCTCGACGAGGAGCACGAGGAGGACATTCTCCGCCTCGCCGGCGTGACCGAGGAGGCGAGCCTCGCCGACACGGTGCTCGAGGCGGCGCGCGGCCGCGCCACCTGGCTTTTCGTGAACCTTCTGACGGCGATCTTCGCCTCCGTGGTGATCGACCTTTTCGCCGATACCATCGAGCAGATGGTCGCGCTCGCCGTATTGATGCCCATCGTGGCCTCGATGGGCGGCAATGCGGGCACGCAGACCATGACGGTGGCGGTGCGCTCCATCGCCACCCGCGACCTGACCTCGCAGAACGCCTTGCGCGTGGCCTGGCGCGAGCTGTCGGTGGGCGCGCTCAACGGCGCGCTCTTCGGGCTGCTCATGGCGGGGGTGGCGGCGGCCTGGTTCGGGGTGCCGATGCTCGCGGCCGTGATCGCGCTGGCGATGCTGCTCACGCAACTCTCGGCCGCGCTTGCGGGGATCGCGATCCCGATCCTGCTGGACCGGCTCGGCATCGACCCGGCGCTCGCGTCGGGGCCATTCGTGACCACGGTGACCGATGTCGTCGGCTTCTTCGCCTTCCTCGGCCTGGCGACCGTGGTGCTGCTGTGAGCGCGCTCGAGGAAGAGAAGAGGGCCGCGCGCGCGGCGGCCTTCGCGCGCCGCAAGGCGGCCTTCGAGGCGCAGGGCCCGGACGCGGCGGCGCATCTCTCGGCCTTTCTCGCCGGTCACCGGGGCGTTGCCGTCTCGGGCTACCTGCCCATCCGGACCGAGATAGACCCGCGCCCCGCCATGGCCGAGGCCGTGGCCCATGGCCCGGTCGGCGTCCCGGTGATCCGCGGCCCCGGGAGGCCGCTGGTGTTCTCGCGCTGGCGACCGGGCTGCGTGCTCGTGCCGGGCCCCTTCGGCGCCGAGGTGCCGCAGGACGAGGAACTGATCGAGCCCCGCATCGTGATCGTGCCTCTGGTGGCCTTCGACCGGAAGGGCGGGCGGCTGGGCTACGGGGGCGGTTTCTACGACCGGACGCTCGCGCGCCTGCGCGCGGCGCGGCCGACGCTGGCGGTGGGCTTCGCCTTCGCCGCGCAGGAGGCAGAGGCGCTGCCGCTGGAGGAGACCGACCAGCCGCTCGACCTCGTGGTGACCGAGGCGGGCCTCATCGAGGTCTGAAACCCGCGTTTCGCCCTTGCCGAGCGGCCCATGCCGCCCTAGGCCCAACACGCATGAAGATGCTTTACCTGGGAGACGTCGTCGGCCGCGCCGGCCGGGAGGCGGTGACCGCGCGGCTGCCGAAGCTGCGCGAGGATTGGCGGCTGGATTTCGTCGTGGTGAACGGCGAGAACGCGAGCCACGGCATGGGCCTCACGGGCGCGCATGCGAAGCTCTTCCTCGATGCCGGGGCGGACGTGGTCACGCTGGGCGACCATGCCTTTGACCAGAAGGACATGCTTCAGTTCATCGAGACCGAGCCGCGCATCATCCGCCCGCTGAACTACGCCAAGACCGCGCCGGGGCGCGGGCAGGGCGTCTTCGCCGCGCGGGGCGGGCGGAAGGTGCTCGTCGCGCAGGCGCTCGGGCGGGTGTTCATGAACCGCGCCTTCGACGACCCGTTCTCGGCCGTGGACGCGACGCTGCGCGCCCATCCGCGCGGCGGCATGGTGCAGGCGGCGATCGTGGATATCCATTGCGAGGCCACGTCGGAAAAGATGGGCATGGGCCATTTCTGCGACGGTCGCGCGAGCCTCGTGGTCGGAAGCCACACGCATGTCCCCACGGCCGACGCCCAGATCCTGCCCGGCGGAACCGCCTTCCAGTCCGACGCGGGCATGTGCGGCGACTACAACTCGGTGATCGGCATGGACCGCGCCGAGCCCCTGCGCCGTTTCGTCACCGGCATGGGCAAGGGCCGGTTCGTGCCGGCCGAGGGGGAGGCCACGCTCTGCGGCACCTATGTCGAGACCGACGACCGGACCGGCGCGGCCACCCGCGTCGCGGCGGTGCGCCTCGGCGGGCGGCTCGCGGAGGCGCACCCGTGACCATGTCCGAGCGGGTGGGCCTCGTCCTCGCGCTGGTCGTTCTCGGGGCAGGGTGGGGGCTGACGCAGCCGCTGGCCAAGATCGCGGTGACGGGCGGCTACCGGCATTTCGGGATGATCTTCTGGCAGCTCGCGATCGGCGCCGTGGCGCTTGGCGCGCTCTGCCTCGCGCGGGGGCGGCGGCTGCCGCTCGGGCCGCGCCACCTGAAGCTTTACGCGCTCGTCGCGCTGATCGGGACGATCCTGCCCAACTCGGCGAGCTACCAGGCCGCGGGGCACCTGCCGGCGGGGGTGATCTCGATCCTGATCTCGCTGGTGCCGATGTTCGCCTTTCCCGTCGCCCTCGCGCTCGGGATCGACCGCGTGTCCTGGCTGCGCCTCGCCGGGCTTTCCGCCGGGCTTCTCGGCGTCGTCCTTCTCGTCGCGCCCGAGACGAGCCTGCCCGATCCGGCGATGATCCTCTGGGTGCCGGTGGCGCTGGTCGCGCCGTTTTTCTACGCGCTCGAGGGCAATTACGTCGCCCGGTGGGGCACCGAGGGGCTGGACGCCATCCAGACGCTGTTCGGCGCCTCGGTGATCGGCTGCGCGCTGGCCTTGCCGCTCGCCGTCGGGTCGGGCCAGTGGATCGATCCGCGCCCGCCCTGGGAGCTGCGGGACCTGGCCGTGGCGGGGATCGCGGTCGTGCATGCCGGGGTCTACGCGGGCTATGTCTGGATGGTGGGCCGCGCCGGGGCCGTCTTCGCGGCGCAGGTCAGCTATCTCGTCACGCTCTGGGGCATCGTCTGGGCCAAGCTCATTCTGGGCGAAAGCTATTCGGGATGGGTCTGGGGCGCGCTCGCGCTGATGATGGTGGGCCTCTTTCTGGTGCAGCCGCGCCCCCGCGGCGCGGCTCTTGCCCCGGTGCTGCCGGTGGAGCAGACTGGCCGCCGCGCCTGAGGCCGGCCGGGGACCGTCATTGATCGAATTACTGCACCTCAGCCCGTCCGCCGAAGCGGCGGTGGCGCTTGCCACGGTGGGCGTGATGTTCGTGCTGTTCGTGCGCGAGGTCTACCCGACCGAAGTGGTGGCGCTGGGCGGCGCGGCCTTCCTGCTCGTCACGGGCATCCTGCCCTACGAGGCGGGGCTCGCCGTTCTTTCGAACCCCGCGCCCTGGACCATCGCGGCGATGTTCATCGTCATGGGGGCCCTCGTGCGTACCGGCGCGCTCGACGCCTTCACGTCGCTCGCCGCCGCGCAGGCCACCACCCGCCCGCGCCTCGCGCTCGCGCTGCTGCTGGCCTTCGTGATCGCCGCCTCGGCGGTGGTGTCCAACACGCCCGTGGTCGTCGTGATGATCCCGGTCTTCGTCCAGCTCGCCCGGTCGATGGGGCTGCCGGTCTCGAAGCTGCTGATCCCGCTCTCCTACGCGGCCATCCTCGGCGGCACGCTCACGCTGATCGGCACCTCGACGAACCTTCTGGTGGACGGGGTCGCGCGCTCGCAGGGGCTTGCACCCTTCACCATCTTCGAGGTCACGCCGCTGGGCCTTGCGCTGGTGACGTGGGGAATGATCTATCTTCGCCTCTTCGGAGTGCGCCTGCTGCCCGAGCGCGGCAGCCTGGCCGACCTGCTGTCGGACAGATCGCGGATGAAGTTCTTCACCGAGGCGGTGATCCCGCCCGAATCGAACCTGATCGGCCGCGAGGTGCTCGGCGTGCAGCTCTTCAAGCGTGAGGGCGTGCGGCTCGTCGACGTGATCCGGGGCGACGAGTCGCTGCGCCGCGATCTCGACGGCGTCACGCTTCAGGTCGGCGACCGGGTGGTGCTGCGCACCCAGATGACCGAGCTTCTGAGCCTACAGAACAACAAGTCGCTCAGGCGCGTCGATCAGATCTCGGCCAAGGAGACGACGACGGTGGAAGTGCTGATCACCCCGGGCGCCCGCATGGTCGGCCGTCGGCTGGGCGACCTGCGCCTGCGCCGGCGCTACGGGGTCTACCCGCTCGCCGTGCACCGCAGGAACCAGAACATCGGCCGCAAGATCGACGACCTGGTGGTGCGGGTGGGCGACACGCTTCTTCTGGAAGGGGCGCCCGAGGACATCAACCGGCTGGCGCAGGACATGGGGCTCGTAGATGTCTCGCACCCCTCGGCGCGCGCCTTCCGGCGCGGACATGCGCCGCTCGCGGTGGCGGCGCTGATCGGTATCGTGGCGCTTGCCGCGTTCGGTCTTGCGCCGATCCTCATGCTGGCGATCGTGGCGGTCGCGCTCGTGCTGCTGACGCGCTGCATCGACGCGGACGAGGCGTTCTCCTTCGTGGACGGGCGGCTTCTGGCGCTGATCTTCTCGATGCTGGCGGTCGGCGCGGCGCTGGAGTCGTCCGGCGCCGTCGCGCTGATCGTGGAGACCGCGGCGCCCTGGCTTCACGGCCTGCCCGCGCCGCTGGTGGTCTGGGCGGTCTACCTGCTCACCTCGGTGCTGACCGAACTCGTCTCCAACAACGCGGTAGCGGTGGTGGTGACGCCGATCGCCATCGGCCTGGCCGAGGCGATGGGCGTGGACCCGCGCCCGCTCGTCGTGGCGGTGATGGTCGCGGCCTCGGCCAGCTTCGCAACGCCCATCGGCTACCAGACCAACACCATGGTCTACGGCCCAGGCGGCTATCGCTTCACCGATTTCCTGAAGGTGGGCATCCCGCTCAACCTGACCATAGGGATGCTCGCCTCGGCGCTCATCCCGCTGATCTGGCCGCTCTGAGCCGGCGTGACCGGCGCAGCCCGATCCAGTTGCTGATGGCGAGCGCGCCGAGAACCATCGCCCCGCCCGCGAGTGTCCAGGGTCCAGGCGCCTCGTCGACGATCGCCCAGACGAGCAGGGGCCCGAGAATGGCCTCGAGCAGCATGATCAGGCTCACATCCGCCGCGGGCAGGTAGCGCGGGCCCGTGGCGAGGCAGGCGAAAGCCACCGGCACCACGAAAAGGCCCATGGCCGCCATCCAGATCCGGTCGGGCGCGGGGACGGCCACGCCCGGCGCCACGAGCCCCGCGAAAAGCCCCGCGGCGAGCGCGCCGAGCCCGGTGAACGGCACCGCGCTGCCCGAACTCCGCGTGGCGCGTGCGAGAGAGAAGACGACCGCGAGGCAGACCGCCGCGACGAGCGCCGCCGCGTCGCCGGCAAGCGACCCGGTCGCGCCGCCGCCCTTCGCGCTGCCCGCCGCGATCACGGCGATGCCGACCAGTGTCGCGGCGATGGTGATCCAGGTGCGCCGGCCCACCGTCTCGCCCAGCACAAAGCGGGCGATGAGGGCCGCGAAGACGGGCGAGGTGGACAGGATGAAGAGCGTGTTGGCGACGAGCGTGTTCGTCGCGGAATAGACGAAGGCGATGTTGCCGATGCCGTAGGCCACCGCGATCCCCAGCCCGGTGGGGCCGGCGCGCAGGAGGCTGCGCAGTCCGCGCGCGCCGGTCAGGGCGAGGTAGACGCCGAGGATCAGCGCGCCCGACAGCGTGCCGCGCCAGAAGGTCTGCGTCCAGGCCCCGGCGTCGATCAGCCGGATGAGGAGGGTGTCGGGCGATATGACGATCACGCCCGCAAGCGTGATCGCCAGCCCCTTGGCGTAGTCGCTCGAGGTCATGCGGCGCCGTCGGGCCCGTGAGGGCGCGTCGCGGGAGTGAGCAAGATCTGGGCCATGGGACGACGTCCTTCGTTTCGATGTGTCTTCGGGCAGAAACGCCCACGCGGCCGCGCGGCGACGGGTAGGGCCGCCGGCAGCGCGGCCTCGCCCGTGCCCCGCGCCGGGCCATGTGGTGTGGGCGATGTCCGTTCGGCCGGGAGCCTAGGGTGCGGGGCACGCCCCGGCAATCCCGCTCAGACCCAGACCAGCAGGATGACCGGCACGGCCACGGCCACCACGATCACCTCGAGCGGCAGGCCCATCTGCCAGTAGTCGCCGAAGCGATAGCCGCCCGGGCCCAGGATCAGCGTGTTGTTCTTGTGCCCTATGGGGGTGAGGAAGGCGCAGGACGCGCCCACCGCCACCGCCATCAGGAACGCATCGGGCGACACGCCGAGCGCGCGGGCCATCTCGATCGCCACGGGCGCGGCCACGACCGCCGTCGCGGTGTTGTTCAGCACGTCCGAGAGCGTCATCGTCACCACCATGAGCGCGGCCAGAACGGCCCAGACCGGCCAGCCCGCGGTGAGGCTCGTGAGGTTTTCCGCGATGAGCCGCGTGCCGCCCGCCGCGTCGAGCGCGCCGCCAAGGGCGATCATGCTGCCCAGAAGCACCAGCACCGGCCATTCCACGTGGTCGTAAAGCTCGCGCGCGGGGAGGATGCCGAGCAGAACGTATCCGACCACGACGATGCCGAGGCCGATGGGCAGGTAGACGAGCCCCACGCTCGCCGCCGCCACCGCCGCGGCGAAGAGCCCGATGGCCGCCCAGGTCTTGGTGTTCTGCGTCACCGTGAGGCCGCGGTCGGCCAGGGGCAGCACTCCAAGCCACTCCACGACGGTCGTCGCGCTTTCCTTCGGCGCGAGCAGAAGCAGGATGTCGCCCGGCCGCACCTTGGTGCGCCGCATCTGTTCGGTGATGCGCCGGCCCTGCCGCGAGATGCCCATGAGAACCGTGTGCTGGCGCCAGAGAAGCCCGACGGAGTGCACGGTCTTTCCCGCGATCCGTGCGCCTTCGGGCACCACGACCTCGATCAGGGTCAGGCCCGATCCCTCCGCCTTGAGCTTGTCTTCGTGCCCCTTGTCCGCGAAGCCGAGCGAGAGCGCGCTGCGGAACTCCTCGAGCGCGGCGGGCGTGGCCTCCAGCACCAGCGCGTCGCCCGCTTGCAGTTTCGTGTTGGCCGAGGTGCCGTAGCGCCGCTTGTCGTCCCGGATCAGGCCGATGATCGCGACATCGGTCTCCTCCGCCGTGACGTAGAGTTCCCGCACGCGCTTGCCGATCACCTCGCTGTCGTCGGGCACGGTCAGTTCGGCGACGTATTCGGTGACCTTCTCGACATGCTCGGCGACGTCGCCGCGCGCCGGGATCAGGCGCCAGCCCACCAGGGCCACGAAGGCCAGGCCCGCCACCGCGGTCGCCACGCCCACGGGCGCGAAGTCGAACATGCCGAAAGGCGCGCCGAGGCTCTCTTCGCGGATGCCCGCGATGATGATGTTGGGCGGGGTTCCGATCAGCGTGACCATGCCGCCGAGGATCGTGGCGAAGGACAGCGGCATCAGGGTCCTGCCGGGCGGCCGGCCCGCCTTGCGCGCGGTCGTCACGTCCACCGGCATCAGGAGCGCCAGCGCCGCCACGTTGTTGATGAAACCCGAGAGCGCGGCGCCGATCCCGCCCATCACGGCGATATGCCCCTGAACGCCGCGTGCGCTGTCGGTCACGGTCCGGGTCAGAAGATGCACCGCGCCCGACCGGACGAGCCCCGCCGAGACGATGAGGACCAGCGCGACGATCACCACCGCCGGGTGGCCGAAGCCCGCGAACGCCTCGTCCTCGGGAACGACACCCAGCGCAACGCCCGCCAGCAGCGCCGAGAAGGCCACGATGTCGTAGCGCCAGCGCCCCCAGACCAGCAGTGCGAACACCGCGCCGAAGAGCGCGAAGAGGATGGTCTGCTCGAACGTCATGGCTGCGACCATAGCCACCGCCACGCCGGGGCGGAAGGTGCCGCGCCGCTTTCGCGTGCGCCGGGCGGCGGGATTGCTCCGGCCCGGCGCATTGCCTATAGACGCGGGCAGTCGTCAGACGAGACACAGATCAGAGGTCCCTTCATGGCCGGCCATTCCAAATGGGCCAACATCCAGCACCGCAAGGGGCGCCAGGATGCGGCACGCTCCAAGCTCTTCTCCAAGCTCTCCAAGGAGATCACCGTCGCCGCCAAGATGGGCGACCCCGATCCCGACAAGAACCCGCGGCTGCGCCTCGCGATCAAGGACGCGAAGGCGAGTTCCATGCCCAAGGACAACATCGAGCGCGCGATCAAGAAGGCCGCGGGCGGCGAGGGCGACGCCTACGAGGAGATCCGCTACGAGGGCTACGGCCCGGGCGGCGTGGCGGTGATCGTCGAGGCGATGACCGACAACCGCAACCGCACCGCCTCGAACGTGCGCGCGACCTTCGGCAAGCACGGCGGGAACCTGGGCGAGACGGGCTCGGTCGGGTTCATGTTCGAGCGCAAGGGCGAGATCGTCTACCCGGCCTCCGTGGGCGACGCCGAAGCGGTGCTGGAAGCCGCGATCGAGGCGGGCGCCGAGGACGTGGAAAGCTCGGGTGACGGGCACGTGATCTGGTGCGTGGACACCGACCTCAACGACGTCGCCTCGGCGCTCGAGGAAAACCTGGGCGAGTCGGAGACCACGCGCCTTGTCTGGAAACCCGCCACCACCACGGAACTCGACCTGGAGGGGATGCAGAAGCTGATGAAGCTCGTCGACGCCCTCGAGGACGACGACGACGTGCAACGCGTCACCACCAACTTCGATGCCTCCGACGAGGTGATGGAGCAACTCGCCTCCTGATCGGCCTCGGGGCGCGGGCAGCGGGGCCTTGCCCCCGCCCGCGCTTTGCGGTCCCTTGCGCGGCATGGCAACGCCCGCACCCCTTCCTGAACCGCGCCCCGTCGCGGGTGTCCTCTGGATGCTCCTGACAGGCCTCTGCTTCGTGGCGGTCATCGCGCTCGTGAAATACCTGGGCGACGGCATCCCCGCGGCGCAGTCGGCCTTCCTGCGCTATCTGCTGGGCCTCGTTTTCGTGCTGCCGATGCTGCGCCCGCTCCTGCGCGCGCGGCCGACGCGGCGCGAGCACGGGCTTTTCGCCGCGCGGGGGCTTCTCCATGCGCTGGGCGTGATCCTGTGGTTCTACGCGATGACGCGCATTCCCATCGCCGAGGTCACGGCGATGAACTACCTCTCGCCGGTCTACGTCACGCTGGGCGCGGCGATTTTCCTTGGCGAAAGGCTGGCGGTCCGGCGGGTGGCGGCGGTGGTCGTCGCGCTGATGGGCGCGCTGCTGATCCTGCGGCCGGGCTTTCGCGACCTCGATCCGGGACACCTCGCCATGCTGGGCACGGCGGTGATCTTCGGCGGGTCCTACCTTCTTGCCAAGGCGCTGTCGGACGCGGCGAGCCCGGCGGTGGTGGTGGCGATGCTGTCCTTCTGGGTGACGGCGGGGCTCGCCCCGGTGGCGCTCGCCGTCTGGGTGCCGCCCAGCATGCATGACCTCGCGGTGCTTCTGGGCGTGGCCTTCTTCGCCACGGCGGGGCACTTCACCATGACGCTGGCCTTCCGCGCGGCCCCGATCACCGTGACCCAGCCGGTCACCTTCCTTCAGCTCGTCTGGGCGGTGACGCTGGGCGCGGTCGTCTTCGGCGAACCGGTCGATCCCTTCGTGATCCTGGGCGGGCTCGTGATCGTGGGCTCGGTGGTCTTCATCTCCTGGCGCGAGGCGGTGCTGAAACGCCGCTCCATCACGCCGCCGGCTCCGGCCACCAAGCTCTGAGCGCGGCGCGGCTCAGGTGCCGCGCGGGTCGATCAGGCGGGAGAGGATGCCGTTCCGGGTGATCCGCCCGACGAGACGGCCATCCTCCATGACCCCGACCGGCGTCTCGTGGCCTTGCGCGGCCTCCATGACCTCGTGGATTGTGGCGCCAGGGGAGACGGTGATCTCCGGCATGTGGCCGGTCGCCGGTTCCATCACGTCGCGGGCGGTCAGAACGCCGAGCGGGTTCATGTGGGCCACGAACTCGGCCACGTAGTCGGTGGCGGGATCGGTGAAGATCTGCTGCGGCGTGCCGCACTGGACGATCCGCCCGCCCTCCATGATGGCGATGCGATTGCCGATCTTGAACGCCTCGTCGAGATCGTGGGAGACGAAGACGATGGTGCGGCGCAGGCGCTCCTGCAGCTCCAGAAGCTCGTCCTGAAGCCGCGTGCGGATGAGCGGGTCGAGCGCGGAGAAGGGTTCGTCCATCAGCAGGATCGGCGCATCCGTCGCGAAGGCGCGGGCGAGGCCCACGCGCTGCTGCATGCCGCCCGAAAGCTCGCCCACCTTGCGGTCGGCCCAGTCCGAAAGGCCGACGAGCTCGAGTTGCGCGGCGACCCGCTCGCGCCGTTCCGCCCTGGAAACCCCCGCAAGCTCGAGCCCGAGCCCCACGTTCTCGGCCACCGTCCGCCAGGGCAGGAGGCCGAACTGCTGGAACACCATCGCGACGTGGCGCTGGCGCATCCGGCGCAGCGTCGCCGCGTCGGCGTGGGTCACGTCCACCATGTGCTCGCCGTCGTTCACCCGCACCTGGCCGCGCGCCACCGGGTTGAGCCCGTTGACCGCCCGCAACAGCGTGGACTTGCCCGAGCCCGACAGCCCCATCAGCACGACGATCTCGCCGGTTTCGACCTCGAGCGTGCAGTCGTGCACGCCGAGCACCTGTCCCGTGGCCGCCTGCACCTCGGCGCGGGTCCGGCCCTCGTCCATCAGCGGCAGGGCGCGCCCGGGCGCCTCGCCGAACACGATGGAGACATTGTCGAACTCGACCGCGGCGGTCATTTGCGTTCCACCCGGAGCATGCGGTCGAGGATGATGGCCACGACCACGATGACGAAGCCCGACTCGAAGCCGAGCGAGGTGTTGACCTGGTTGAGCGCGCGCACCACCGGCACGCCGAGCCCGTCCGCGCCCACCAGCGCCGCGATCACCACCATGGAGAGCGAGAGCATGATGGTCTGGTTGAGCCCGGTCATGATCTGAGGCAGCGCGTAGGGCAGTTCCACCTTCCAGAGCGTCTGCCCGTCGGTCGCGCCGAAGGCGCGCGCGGCCTCCAGAAGCGCCGTGGGCGTGGACGAGATACCGAGATGGGTCAGCCGGATCGGCGCGGGCAGCACAAAGATCACCGTGGCGATGAGGCCGGGAACCATCCCGATGCCGAAGAAGACGATTGCCGGGATGAGGTAGACGAAGGGGGGCAGCGTCTGCATCAAATCGAGCACCGGCCGGAGCCACGCGTAGAAGCCCGGGCGATGCGCGGCCGCGATGCCGACGGGAACGCCCACCCCCATGCAGACCACGCAGGCCGAGGCGACGAGCGTGATGCTTTCCAGCGTTTCCTCCCAGTAGCCCTGGTTGAGGATGAAGAGGAAGCCGAGGAAGGTGAAGAGCGGCGCCTTCCATGTGCGCTGCAACGCGAAGGTCAGCGCGGTGAAGGCGGCCACGACGATCAGGGGGTGCGGCGTCTCCAGCACCCAGAGGATCGCGTCGATGAGCGCCTCCATGGCGCCGGCGAGCCCGTCGAAGAACCATGCGCCATTGACCTGAAGCCAGTCGAACATGGTCCCGGCGACATCGCCGACCGGGATCTTGCGCTCGGTGAGCCACTCCATATGCCGTGTTTCCCTGTCCTGTCGGGCCTGTTCTGGCGGCCGGGGCGCGTGTGCGCGCGGCCCGATACGGATCGCACCGCCGCCCCTGCCGACCTCTCCCCGTGGGCCGGGGGCGCGGCGCCTCGCGGCGCCGC
>NZ_JBGFSJ010000007.1:0-118257 GCF_041365695.1 Rhodosalinus sp. 5P4 | reverse complement strand
CCCCCCCCCCCCCCCCCCCCCCCCCCCCCCCGCGCCGCGTTCAGTTCAGGCCAAGCTCCTGCGAGACCGCGGCGGCCGCGTCCGAGCCGTCACGGGCGGTGACGCCCTCGAGCCAGCCCATGACGGTCTCGGGGTTCCGTTGCATCCACGCCACGGCGGCCTCGCGCGGGTCGGCGCCATCGTCCAGGATCGCGCCCATGATCTCGTTCTCCATGGCGAGCGAGAATTCGAGATTTTGCAGGAACGCGCCCAGGTTGGGGCACTCCTCCACGAAACCCGCCCTGACATTGGTGTAGACGGTGGCGCCGCCGAGATCGGGGCCGAACCAGTCGTCGCCGCCCGTAAGGTAGGTGAGGTCGAAATTCGCGTTCATCGGGTGCGGCTCCCAGCCGAGAAACACGATCGGATCGCCCGACCGCGTGGCGCGGGCCACCTGCGCGAGCATGCCCTGCTCGGAGCTTTCGACCACGTCGAAGCCCGAGAGGCCGAAGGCGTCGCTTTCGATCATGTCGAGGATCAGGCGGTTGCCGTCATTGCCCGGCTCGATGCCGTAGATGCTCTCGTCGAGCGCATCGGCATGGGCGGCTATGTCGGCGAAACTCGTGATGCCGAGTTCAGCGCCGTGCGCGTTGGTGGCGAGCGTGTATTTCGCGCCCTCGAGGTTGGCGCGCACCGTGTCCACGGTGCCGTCCTCGCGGTAGGGTGCGATATCGTTTTCCATCGTGGGCATCCAGTTGCCCAGAAAAACGTCCACATCCCCGTTGGAAAGCGAGACGTAGGTCACCGGAACGGACAGCACCTTGGTCTCGGTGTCGTAGCCCAGCGCGTCGAGGACCGCGGTGGTGGCGGCGGTGGTCGCGGTGATGTCGGTCCAGCCCACGTCCGAGAACGTGACCGTTTCGCACTCCGCGAGCGCCGGCAGCGCGGCGGCCGAGAGCGCGAGGGTGGAGAGGGTGGTCCTGAAGGTCATGTCGGGTCTCCCTTGTCGGTTCGGTTTTTCTTGATTGACGCATCAATAAAAAACCATCTAGCCTTCGGATGCAACAGTCGGGTGAGCCCGGCCTCGAGTCAACGCGGGACATGGGATGCCGAAGACGGGAATGGAGCCGATCCGCCGCGCCGCGCTTGTGGAGGCCACGATCGACGAGATCGGGCAGGCCGGAACGCTTGACGTGACCGTGGCGCAGATCGCGCGCCGCGCCGGCATGTCGAGCGCGCTCGCGCATCACTATTTCGGCGGCAAGGAACAGATCTTCCTCGCGGCGATGCGCCATGTCCTCGCGCTCTATGGCGCGTGCGTGCGCGGCGCTCTGGCGATGGCCGACGGCCCGCACGCCCGGCTGGAGGCGATCGTGCGCGCGAGCTTCGCGGGAGAGAACTTCCGCGCCGAGGTGATCTCTGCCTGGCTGAACTTCTACGCGCTCGCCCAGCGCAACGCCGACGCGCGCCGGCTCCTGACGGTCTACCAGGCGCGACTGCGCGCGAACCTGCGCCACGCGCTCCGCCCGCTCGCGGGCGACGATGCGGAGCGGCTGGCCGAGACCGCTGCCGCGCTGGTGGACGGGGTGTATCTGCGCGAAGGTCTCGGGCACGGCGCGCCCGACGCCCAGGCCGCCGCCGGGCTCGTGCTCGACTGCCTGTCCCCACATCTCGAGGCCGCAGCGCGCGGCGCCCGACGCGAAAAGGAGGTGACACGATGACCGTCGATCCCCGCCCGAAAGCCAGCCATTTCATCGCCGGGCGCCCGGTGGAGGACGCCGCGGGCGACCCGATCCCGGTGATCTACCCCGCCACCGGCGAGGAGATCGCGCGCGTGCACGGCGCGACGCCGGACCTGGTGGAGGCCGCGATCGCCTCCGCCCGCGCCGCGCAGGAGGACTGGGCGGCGCGCCCCGGCGTGGAGCGGGGCCGCGTGCTGCGCCGCGCCGCCGACATCATGCGCGAGCGCAACCGCGAACTCTCCGAGCTCGAGACGCTCGACACCGGAAAACCGTTGCAGGAGACGCTGGTGGCCGACGCGACCTCGGGCGCCGACGCGCTGGAATATTTCGGCGGGCTCGCCGGCGCGCTCACTGGCGAGCACATCCCGCTCGGTCAGGACTGGGCCTACACCGTGCGAGAGCCGCTCGGGCTCTGCGTCGGGATCGGGGCCTGGAACTACCCCACGCAGATCGCCTGCTGGAAGGCCGCGCCGGCGCTCGCCTGCGGCAACGCGATGGTGTTCAAGCCCTCCGAGACGACGCCGCTTTGCGCCCTGAAGGTCGCCGAGATCCTCGTCGAGGCCGGTCTGCCCGAAGGCGTCTTCAACGTCGTGCAGGGGGCGGGCGAGGTGGGGCACGCGCTCGTCACCGATCCGCGCGTGGCCAAGGTCTCGCTCACCGGCTCGGTGCCCACGGGGCGAAAGGTCTACCAGGCGGCGGCGGAGGGGATACGCCACGTCACCATGGAGCTCGGCGGCAAGTCGCCGCTTCTGGTCTTCTCGGACGCCGACCTGGAGAACGCGGTGGGCGGTGCGATCCTCGGCAATTTCTACTCGACGGGGCAGGTCTGCTCGAACGGCACGCGGGTCTTCGTGGAGCGCGGCATCAAGGAGCGCTTCCTCGACCGGCTCACCGAGCGGCTGGAGGGGATCGCGATGGGCGACCCGCTCGACGAGGCCACGAATTTCGGCCCGATGGTGAGCGCGCGGCAACGCGAGATCGTGCAGGGCTACATCGCCAAGGGGCAGGAGGAGGGCGCGCGGCTCGTCCATGGCGGCGGCCGGCCCAACCGCCCGGGCTTCTGGATCGAGCCCACGGTCTTCGCCGACGTCACCGACGACATGACCATCGCCCGGGAAGAGATCTTCGGGCCGGTGCTGAGCGTGCTCGATTTCGACGGGGAGGAGGAGGCGATCCGCCGCGCCAACGCGACGGAATACGGCCTCTCGGCGGGCGTGTTCACCCGCGATCTCGCCCGCGCGCACCGGGTGATCGGACGGCTGCGGGCCGGGTCGTGCTACATCAACTCCTACAACGACGCGCCGGTCGAAGTGCCCTTCGGCGGCACGAAGGCGTCGGGGGTCGGGCGCGAGAACTCGCGTGCCGCGATCGAGCACTACTCGCAGCTGAAGTCGGTCTTCGTGCGGATGGGCGACGTGGAGGCGCCCTACTGAACGGGCGGCCCCGCGCGGCGCCGCCCCGCCCGCCCACCCGCGCCGCCGCGCGGGGCCGGGACACGCGATCGAGGTGGAGATAATGGAAGCGGATTTCGTCATCGTGGGGGCGGGCAGCGCCGGCTGTGCCATGGCGTGGCGGCTGGCGGAGGCGGGCGCCTCGGTGCTCGTGATCGAGCATGGCGGCACCGATGCCGGGCCTCTGATCCAGATGCCGGGCGCGCTCAGCTTTCCGATGAACATGGCGCGCTATGACTGGGGCTACCGGACCGAACCCGAGCCGCATCTGGGCGGGCGACGCCTCGCCTGCCCGCGGGGCAAGGTGGTCGGGGGGTCCTCCTCGATCAACGGCATGGTCTATGTCCGCGGCCATGCGCGCGATTACGACCACTGGGCCGAGACCGGCGCGCAGGGCTGGTCCTATGCCGATGTTCTTCCCTATTTCCGCCGGATGGAAACCTGGCACGACGGCGGCCATGGCGGCGATCCGGACTGGCGCGGGACGGACGGCCCGCTGCACGTCAGCCGCGGGCGGCGCGACAACCCGCTCACCCGCGCCTTCGTCGAGGCCGGCCGGCAGGCGGGCTACGAGACCACCGAGGATTACAACGGCGAGAAGCAGGAAGGCTTCGGCGCGATGGAGGCCACGATCTGGCGCGGGCAGCGCTGGTCGGCGGCCAACGCCTACCTGAAGCCCGCCCTGCGGCGCGACGGCTGCGATCTGGTGCGCGCCTTCGCCCGCCGCGTGGTCATCGAGGAGGGCCGCGCCACCGGCGTGGAGGTGTCACGCGGCGGCCGCGTGGACGTGATCCGCGCCCGCCGCGAGGTGATCCTCGCCGCCTCTTCGATCAACACGCCGAAATTGCTGATGCTCTCCGGGATCGGTCCGGCGGCGCATCTCGCCGAGCACGGGATCGGGGTGGTCGCGGACCGGCCCGGGGTGGGCGCCAACCTTCAGGACCATCTGGAACTCTACATCCAGATGGCGGCCAGCCGGCCGGTGAGCCTTTATTCCTACTGGAACCTGCCGGGCAAGGCGTGGGTGGGCGCGCGCTGGCTTTTCACGCGCAGGGGCCCGGGCGCCTCGAACCAGTTCGAGAGCGCGGCCTTCATCCGATCGCGCGCGGGGGTGGAATACCCCGACATCCAGTACCACTTCCTGCCCATCGCGGTGCGCTACGATGGTCAGGCGGCGGCCGAGGGGCACGGCTTTCAGGCCCATGTCGGGCCGATGCGCTCGGCCGCGCGCGGGTCGGTCACGCTGCAGGGCGCCGACCCCGAGACGCCGCCGCGCATCCTCTTCAACTACATGAGCGAACCGCAGGACTGGGCGGATTTCCGCACCTGCATCCGCCTGACCCGCGAAATCTTCGCCCAGCCCGCCTTCGCGCCCTTCGTCCGCCACGAGATCCAGCCGGGCGCGGCGGCGCAGAGCGACGACGCGCTTGACGGGTTCATCCGCGAGCATGTCGAAAGCGCCTATCACCCTTGCGGCACGGCACGGATGGGGCGCCGCGACGATCCCGGCGCGGTGGTCGATCCCGAGGGACGGGTGATCGGGGTGGACGCGCTTCGGGTGGCTGACAGCTCGGTCTTTCCGCGGATCACGAACGGCAACACCAACGCCCCGTCGATTCTCGTGGGCGAGAAGATGGCCGATCACGTGCTCGGGCGCGATCCGCTGCCGCGCGACAACCGCGCCCCATGGATCCATCCCGGCTGGCGCACCGCGCAGCGTTAAGCATGGTCGCGAAAACCGCTTGATCCCGCGGGCTTGTCCCGCGAGATTAACGGAATGTTAAGAATTCGTTCCATTCTTGTTCTGGCCCTCGTCGCTCTTGCCGGGGCGGTCCCGGGCCTCCGGGCCTCGGCCGGGCCCGCGGGCATCGTTCAGGTGATCGACGCGGACACGCTCCGCGTGGGCGGGGCGACGGTGCGGCTGCACGGGATCGACGCCCCCGAGCACGACCAGACCTGCCGCCGCGCCGACGGGCGAGAGTGGGCGTGCGGCGCCTGGGCGTCGCGCGAGGCGCGCGCGCGCCTCGAGGGCCGGCGCGCCGTCTGCGCAGAGCGCGACCAGGACCGGTATGGCCGGATCGTGGCGCGCTGCGACATGGGCGGCCGGGATATCGGGGCGATGCTCGTCGCCGAGGGCGTGGCGGTCGCCTACCGGCGCTACTCGCACGACTACGTCCCCGTAGAGCGCGAGGCGGCGCGCGCGGGGCGGGGCCTCCACGCCAGCCGCTTCGTGCCGCCGGAAGCCCACAGGCGCGCCACTCCGCCCCGACCCGAGGCGGGCTCCGCACGCTGCCGCATCAAGGGCAACATCGCCGGCGACGGCGAGCGGATCTACCACGTCCCCGGTCAGCGCGACTACGCGGCCACCCGCATCAGCGAGCGCCGTGGAGAGCGCTGGTTCTGCTCGGAGCAGGAGGCGCGCGCCGCGGGCTGGCGACGGGCCATGCGATAGCTCCTGCGCGCTTGATCGAGGTCAAGGCTGGACGAGGTCCCCGTGCCTAGGCTGGCCGCCAGCCCAAGGACAAGGAGGAGACGCAAGAGATGTCCCATACGCCGCACGAGCTGCACGAAGAATTTCCGGAATTCGCAGAGAAGATCAGCGCGCTCAAGCAGTCGGACGCGCATTTCGCCAAGCTTGCCGACCGCTATCACGACCTCAACCGGCAGGTGCACCGCGCCGAGACCAATGTGGAACCGGTGGAAGAACTGGCCGAGATGCAGCTGCGCAAGGAGCGCGCGGGCCTCAAGGACGAGATCTACGCCTACCTGAAGGCCGGAACCGAGGCCTGACGCCTGCCTGCCGGCGCGTCGTCGTGGGGAGGACCTGCGATGGCGGCGCTGACCCGCGACCGCTCAGATGCCGAAGATGTCGCCCATGTTCTCGATGATCGCGACGAGCAGCACGACGCAGGCGATCAGAAGCGCCACCAGCCAGATGAACTGGAAGGTGATCGCGGCGGCGCCGAGGCTGGCGCCGTAGGCCGCATAGCGCCGATTCTCGCGCGCGATGGCCGAAATCGCGGCCAGGACGAGTGCTGCGATACCCAGAAGCGGTGCCGCGATGGCGAGTGCGGCCCATGCCGTGAGGGCAGATGGCTCCGGCTCGGGCGCGGACAGGCCGAAAAAGGAGCGCCAGGCAGATCGCCTTATCTCTCCCGCGATCTCGCCGATCTGCGCGCCCACCGATGGCGTGGGCTCGAGGGTGGGGCCAACGATCTGGACGAAGACGAGCACGAGGCCCGCCACGCCGGCCAGCACGGCCCAGGCGCCCCATTGGCGCAGCGGGCTCGGATCGCCCGCGCCCGGAATTTCGGCCTGACTGTTCATGCCGCCACAATGGCAGGCGTTTCTGGCGGCAATATGGCGCTCCGGCCGATGCCGCCTTGCCCGACCGCTGACGTCTCACTCCACGTGATAGGGCAGGACGCCGCGCCGGTCGGGGTCCACGCGCAGCCGCCGCTCGAGCGGCGGAACCGCGCGCTGGTGGCACTCCGTGCGCTCGCAGATCCGGCAGGAGATGCCGATGGGCTCGAAGGCACGGGCGTTCTCCACGTCGAGATCGTCGGCGTAGACGAGCGCGCCCGCATGCGCCACCTCGCAACCCAGCGCGATGGCGAAGCGGCGCGTCGGCGCGCCGAAGCGCCCGCCCGGCTTCGAGACGTCGCGCGCGAGCGAGATGTAGCGCACGCCGTCCGGCGTCTCGGCGAGCTGGCGCAGGAAACGCCCCGGCGTCTCGAAGGCGCGGTGCACGTTCCAGAGCGGGCAGGCGCCGCCGAAGCGCGCGAACTGAAGTCGGGTGGCCGAATGACGCTTGGTGATCGTGCCGGCCTGATCGACGCGCACGAAGAAGAACGGGATTCCCTTCGCGCCGGGACGCTGAAGCGTGGCGAGGCGGTGCGCCACCTGCTCGATCGAGGCGCCGAAGCGATGCGCGAGGAGCTCGAGATCGTGGCGCGTCCGCTGGGCGGTCGCGAGGAAGGCGCCATAGGGCATCATCGCGGCGCCGGCGAAGTAGTTGGCGAGCCCGATCTTGGCGATGTCGCGGGCCTCGCCCGTGCGGAAGCGCGCGAGATCGAGTGTCGCCTCCAGCAAGGGGCTCTGCGTGAGCAGCGCCAGCTGAAGAAGCATCTGGAACGTCTGCGTCTCGGGCGCGGCGCGCGACGACAGCACCAGCCGCTTCGTCGCGGCATCGTACTGCCGCAACCCGTCGGTGTCCTCGCGCGTGACGGTCACGCCGGCCTCCGCCAGCCGCGCCTCGGCGCGCGCGGGTCCGGCCATCGCGTCGCCGCCCGCGAACCGCTCGGCGGCGCGGTCCACCGCGTCGATGTAGTTGTCGCAATAATGGAAGAAGTCGCGCACTTCCTCCCAGGGCGAGGGCCGGACGCGCGCATCCTCGCGCCCCAGCGCCTCGTCGAGGGAGGCGAGGCGCTCATGCACCTCGCGATAGGCGCGGTGAAGCCCGAGGAAGGCGCGGGCGAGGGCGGGTGCGTTCGACGCCGCGAGGCGGAGATCGGCCACCGGCGGCGGATCGGCGAAGACCGGATCGGCCAGCGCCTCGCGCATGTCCGAGACCAGCCGCTCGGCTTCGCCCGAGCCGAGTTCGGTCACGTCGAAGCCGAATTCCTCGGCCAGCGCCAGCACCACCGTGGTGGAAAGCGGGCGATTGTTGTTCTCCATCTGGTTGAGATAGGGCAGCGACACGCCGAGTTTCGCGGCGAACGCTTTCTGGGTGAGATCCATCCGGGTGCGGATCTCGCGCAGTTTCGCGCCTGCGAAAAGCTTTCTGGGCGGCATGGGCGGCGACTCGTGGCGGCGCGGGAGGGTTTGCAGCTTCGCGTTTCCCAGCGATAGCTTTGCAAAGCCGTCCTGCCAACCCCGATCAGATCCCGAGCTGTCGCTCGCGGCGGATGACGTAGAGGATTGCGGCGACGCCGAGCGCCGCCGAGCCGCCCATGATGACCAGAAGCGGCGCCGCGCTGGAGCCGGGGCCGAGGGCGAGGCCAGCCAGCGCGGAAAGCGCCGCGCCGCCGCCGATCATGATCGCGCCGCCCAGGCCGCTGGCCGAGCCCGCGAGATGCGGGCGCACCGACAGCATTCCCGCCGTGGCGTTGGGGATCGACATCCCGTTGCCGAGACCCACGAAGAACATGAAGCCGAAGAAGCTGGCCGCCGAGGACGCCCCGGCCAGCACGACCGCCAGCGAGGCCGCGCATCCCAGCGTGACGCAGGCCGTGCCCCAGAGCACCATGGCGTTGATCCCGAAGCGCACCGAGGCCACGCCCGACAGGAAATTGCCCAGGAAGTAGCCCACCGCCGGGGCGCCGAAGTAGAGGCCGAGTTCCTGCGGGCTGAGGCCGTAGACCTCGGTGCCCACGAAGGGACCGCCGCCGAGATAGGCGAAGAAGGCGCCCGAACCGAGCGCCGAGGCGACGCTGTAGCCCCAGAAGCGCGGCGCTCGCAGAAGCTCGGGGTATTGGCGGAACTGCGCGGCGAGGCTGATCTCGCCGCGCTGGCCGGTCTCGCCGAGGTCGAGCCAGACCAGCGCCAGCACGGCCGCGCCCATCCAGAAGAGCAGCCAGAAATTCGCCTGCCAGCCGAAGGCCGCGTCGAGGAAGCCGCCGATCGCGGGGCTGATCATCGGCACCACCGCCATGCCCATGGTCACGAAGGCGATCATGGAGCCGGCGCGCTCTGCCGGGACCATGTCGCGCACCACGGCGCGGCCGAGAACCATGCCGACGGCGGCGCTGGCCTGGATCATCCGGAAGACCAGGAAGACGGTCGCGTTGGGCGCCCAGATGCAGCCCAGCGTGGCGACGCAGAAGATGCCGAGCCCGGCGAGTGTCACCGGGCGGCGGCCGAGATTGTCCGCGATCGGCCCCACCAGCACCTGGATCACCGCGCTGACCGCGAGGTAGAGGCCGACCGAAAGCCCGATCACCGCGGAGGAGGTGCGGAAATGCTCGGCCATGGAGGGCAGGCTGGGCAGAAACACGTTCATCGCCATCGCGGACATGCCGGTCAGCGTGATGAGCGTGAAGAGGTGTGGTGGCGTCGTCCGGGACAGGAACCGGACCTCGGGAAGGGCGGGCATGCCATACCGGTTAGGCCCGCGCCGCATGAATGTCCATCGCCCGGCTGCCGCGGGGACGATCTTTGCCGATTTGCATGTTAGCGCAGAGCCCTTTGCTTGGCTTTGCAAATTTGCCCGTTTTTCCTTTTTCGCCGGGCGGCCCATCGTTAAGGTCTGCCGAACCGGCACGAAGGGGAGGCGTGATGAAGGACATCCTGCAGGAACTCGAGACCCGCCGCGGCGAGGCACGTCTCGGTGGCGGCCAGGCGCGGATCGACAACCAGCATGCCAAGGGCAAGCTGACGGCCCGCGAGCGTATCGAACTGCTGCTCGACGAGGGCAGCTTCGAAGAGTTCGACATGTTCGTCACGCATCGCTGCACGGATTTCGGAATGGAGGATTCCAAGCCCTACGGCGACGGCGTCGTCACGGGCTGGGGCACGGTCAACGGCCGCCAGGTCTATGTCTTCGCGCAGGACTTCACCGTGCTGGGCGGCTCGCTGTCCGCGACCCATGCCATGAAGATCGTGAAGATCATGGACATGGCGATCCAGAACGGCGCGCCCGTCATCGGCATCAAGGACTCGGGCGGCGCGCGCATCCAGGAGGGCGTGGACAGCCTCGCGGGATACGGCGACGTCTTCGACCGCAACATCCTCGCCTCGGGCGTCATCCCGCAGATCAGCGTCATCATGGGCCCCTGCGCGGGCGGGGCGGTCTATTCGCCGGCCATGACCGACTTCATCTTCATGGTGAAGGATTCCTCCTACATGTTCGTGACCGGCCCCGACGTGGTCAAGACGGTGACGAACGAGCATGTCACGGCGGAGGAACTGGGCGGCGCGACCACCCACACGCGGAAATCCTCGGTCGCCGACGGCGCCTTCGAGAACGACGTGGAGGCGCTGGCGGAGGTCCGCCGGCTCGTGGATTTCCTGCCGCTCAACAACCGCGCCGGGACGCCCGTCAGGCCCTTCTTCGACGATCCCAAGCGCGTGGAACCCTCGCTCGACACGCTGGTGCCGGAAAACGCCAACACGCCCTACGACATGAAGGAGCTGATCCTGAAGGTCGCGGACGAGGCGGATTTCTACGAGATCCAGGAGGATTTCGCGAAGAACATCATCACCGGTTTCATCCGGCTCGAAGGGCGGACGGTCGGCGTGGTGGCGAACCAGCCGATGGTGCTGGCCGGCTGCCTCGACATCGACTCGGCGCGCAAGGCCGCGCGCTTCGTGCGCTTCTGCGACGCCTTCGAGATCCCGCTTCTGACCTTCGTGGACGTGCCGGGCTTCCTGCCGGGAACCAAGCAGGAATACGACGGCATCATCAAGCATGGCGCGAAGCTCCTTTTCGCCTATGGGCAGGCCACCGTGCCCAAGGTCACCGTCATCACCCGCAAGGCCTATGGCGGTGCCTACGTCGTCATGGCGTCGAAGCACCTGCGCGGCGATTTCAACTACGCTTGGCCCACCTCCGAGGTCGCGGTGATGGGCGCGAAGGGCGCGGTGGAGATCCTCTACCGCTCCGAACTCGGCGACCCCGACAAGATCGCCCGGCGCACCCAGGATTACGAGGACCGCTTCGCCAACCCCTTCGTGGCGGCCGAGCGCGGCTTCATCGACGAGGTGATCCAGCCCCGCTCCACCCGGATGCGCGTCGCCCGCGCCTTCGCGAGCCTGCGCAACAAGAAGGTGGAAACGCCCTGGAAGAAGCACGACAACATTCCGCTTTGAGCGTTCCGATGCGTCTTGCCGCTTCGAAGACCCCCGCCCGCGATGGCCTGCGGCGCCCGGCCGTGCCGGGGGGCGCCCGATGAGCCGCGCGGGCTGGCACGGCGCCTTCGAGGGCGATCGCTTCGTGCTGGCGCGGCGCCTGCCCGTGCGCTGGGATGTAGCGGCCAGCTGCCGGATGCCCCGCGTCTCGGCCCCGCGCCTGGCGCGCGCGGTGCGCCAGGACGTCTGGCGGGCCCTGCGCCGGCTGCGCGGCTTCGCGCCGAGCGTCGAGATCGCGCCGGAGGGGCAGGGGCTTCGGGTGACGGCGGGCGGCCGGGTGGATGGCCCGCTTCCCCGTGCCAGCGTCGAGGCGCGGCTTGCCGAGCTGCTCGCCTGCCCGGTGCGCCGGGCGCGATGGACCGCATATGCGGGGCCGGCCCGGTGATGCGCCCGGCGCTCTTGTTGATCGCGGCGGCGGGCGTCGCGGCCGCGGAGGGCACCGTGCCGGTGCCCTCGGGCCAGCCGGTCACGCGGATCGAGATCATCGAGGAGATGATGGCCGAGGGGCCGGTCCTGCGATACCGTTTCCTGGCCCCGAAGGCCGCGACGCTCGACTTCGAAACCCGCATGGCCGACATGGCGCATCTGTGCGAGTCGGTCGCCGTGCCGGATCTGCGCGACGCCGGGCCGGAGCGTCCCAGGGTGGTCGTCAGCCTGTCGGAAAAGCTCGTGGAATTCGGAGCGCGGGATGCCAGCGTGGCGCAATTCTTCGAGTCCTACACGGTCGCCGAAGATCGCTGCATCTGGGAGGCTTTTTGATGTGCCCTCAAGATCTGGTGGTTTTTCGCGGTTTTTCGGACGCGGATGCGACATTCGGGCCACAACCCCGGCGCATCGCGCATGCGGCATATGATTCCTTCATGGATTGCCGTAATTTGCACCAAGGTTGCCCGGAGGTGACCCGTGCCTCTCCGGCGTGTTCGGCGGACAAGTTGGTGCGTCGGCGCGCTACAAACTTAAACAGGAGTAACAAATGGCCAAGATCGTCAAGCTGTGCGCACTGTTCGGCTTCACCGCCGTCATCGCGGCCTGCGGCCAGCAGCAGCAGCAGGAAGAGTTCATCGTGGTCGAGCCCGAGCCGATCACGCAGGAACCGACCAGCACCGGCAAGTACAAGTAAGCCGGCTTCGGGACGGGCCCATGGGTCCGTCCCGCCTTCACCGCCACGGCGGGCTGAGCATCCTTTCTGTGCGCAAGCGAAGCCGTGCGGTACTTCGCTCATCGCCATTCCGGAGGATGTCAAATGGCTCATATCAGGTCCCTCATCGTTACCGCCGCGCTCTGCGCCGGCCTCGCCGCCTGCGGACAGCAGCAGCAGCAAGCCGCGCCCCAGCCCGTCTACGTTCAACCGACATTCGACAAGTTCGGCGGCGCGAGCTGCCCGGACGGGTACGCCGTTTCGAGCACCGCGAGCGGTCAGATCGTCTGCATCCCCGTGGGCCAGCGCACGCCCGGCCAGCCGGGTTACGGTAACGGAACCCGGACACCGGAGACGCCCGAAACCCCCGGTACCGCGCCCGGCCAGAACCAGAACCGGAACCAGAACGAAAATCAGAACCAGAACAACCAGCAGACGGGCGCCGGCACCTGACGCCACGCTCGCACGCGGCATGGCCACCCCGACGCGGGGGCGGCCATGCTGAAGCACCGAGGCTTTCCCGGCCGGCTGCCCGGCACCGATTACCAGTTCACCATCCGGCGGGCGAACCCGAAGGGCGCCACCGCGATCATCCGCCGCGAACGCCACGCAGACCGCAGGCCGGCCGACCGCCGCGCCGACACGGTCTTCGTCGCCGCGCTGTGGCATCATTTCGGTGACACGCCCTTTCCGCGCGGCAACCTCGATGCCGGTCGTCTCAGCTGGCTTTTTGGCCGAGAAGTGCTTCCCGCCGACGATCCTTTCGATCCGGCCGATTATGACGCGCGGCTCGTGCTGGACGCGACGGCGGCGCGACGCGCCTTCCCCGAGGCGTTCGAGGACAACCCATGGGCATGATCCCGCGCATCCGGTCCCGATCTTGGCGGGTTGCGGCCGAATGGTGCCGCACGGGAACATCGCGCTTGCGGTGCGCGGGGTTCGGCGGATCAATGCAATCTGCACGGGAAACGCTTGCGTCGCGGAACGCGGCCGCGGGCCCGGGTTACCCTTCCCCTGACGGGCGGACCGCTCTCCCCCCGGAGCGGCCGCCCGGATTTTTTTCCGACGCGCGGGAAGCTGCCGAGCCCGACGTGGCGCGCTGGCAAGGTCTTGCGCGCGGGCGTGCCGTTGGGGCATCAATGAGACGCGTAGCAGTCAACGATAAGGAAGCGAACACATGCGAAATGCGTTCCGGGCCATGGCCCTTGCAGGCGTCGCCCTCGTGGCCGCGTGCGGCGACACCCCGCTCGAACAGGGCGTCACTGGCGCCGCGGGCGGCGCCGTCGCCGGCGAAGTGCTCTTCGGCGAGGCGCTCACCGGCGCCGCGATCGGTGCGGCCGGCTCCGTCGCCTATTGCCAGCGCTTCCCAGAGCGCTGCTGACACCGGGCGCGGCCACGCCGCGACCCGTCCAATCGATACCGGGACCATCGGGGCCGCCGCCGCCCCGGTGGTCCTTTTTGCGTTCAGCGATACCGGCGCCCGGGCGCCGGCCATGAAAGACCGGAAGGGATAGCGCATGTTCAAGAAGATCCTGATCGCGAACCGGGGGGAGATCGCCTGCCGGGTCATCAAGACGGCCCGCGAGATGGGCATCGCGACGGTCGCGGTCTATTCGGACGCGGACAAGAACGCGCTGCACGTGGAAATGGCCGACGAGGCCGTGCATATCGGCCCGCCGCCGGCCAACCAGTCCTACATCGTGATCGACAGGATCATGGAGGCGATCCGCGCGACCGGCGCCGAGGCGGTGCATCCGGGCTACGGCTTCCTGTCCGAGAACCCGAAATTCGCCGACGCGCTGGCGCAGGCGGGCGTGGCGTTCATCGGCCCGCCCAAGGGCGCGATCGAGGCGATGGGCGACAAGATCACCTCGAAGAAGATCGCCCAGGAGGCCGACGTGAACACGGTGCCGGGATACATGGGCCTCATCGAGGATGCCGAGGAGGCGGTGCGTATCTCTTCCGACATCGGCTACCCGGTGATGATCAAGGCCAGCGCCGGCGGCGGCGGCAAGGGCATGCGCATCGCCTGGACGGACGACGAGGCACGCGAGGGCTTCCAGTCCTCCAGGAACGAGGCGGCCAGCTCCTTCGGCGACGACCGGATCTTCATCGAGAAGTTCGTCACCCAGCCGCGCCACATCGAGATCCAGGTTCTCGCCGACCAGCACGGCAACTGCATCTACCTGGGCGAGCGCGAATGTTCGATCCAGCGGCGCAACCAGAAGGTGATCGAGGAGGCGCCCTCGCCCTTCCTCGACGAGGAGACGCGCCGGAAGATGGGCGAGCAGGCGGTCGCGCTCGCCCAGGCGGTGGGCTACACCTCCGCCGGCACGGTCGAGTTCATCGTGGACGGGCAGAAGAACTTCTACTTCCTCGAGATGAACACGCGCCTGCAGGTGGAGCACCCGGTCACCGAGCTCATCACCGGGATCGACCTCGTGGAGCAGATGATCCGCGTCGCGGCCGGAGAGCCGCTGACGATCGCGCAGTCGGATGTCAGGCTCAATGGCTGGGCCATCGAAAGCCGGCTTTACGCGGAAGACCCCTACCGCAACTTCCTGCCCTCGATCGGCCGGCTGACCCGTTACCGCCCGCCCGCCGAGCTTGCCGTGGAAGGCGCCGTGGTGCGCAACGACACCGGCGTGTTCGAGGGCGGCGAGATCTCGATGTTCTACGACCCGATGATCGCCAAGCTCTGCACCTGGGGGCACACGCGCCTCGAGGCGATCGAGGGGATGCGCAACGCGCTCGACGCCTTCGAGGTCGAGGGGATCGGCCACAATCTGCCCTTCCTCTCGGCGGTGATGGATCATCCGAAATTCGTGGCGGGCGAGATGACGACGGCCTTCATCGCCGAGGAATGGCCCGACGGCTTCGCCGGCGTGCACTTGCCCGAGGACCAGCTGCGCCGCGTCGCCGCGGCCGCCGCCGCGATGTACCGGGTGGCAGAGATCCGGCGCACCCGCATCTCGGGACGGATGGACAACCACGAGCGCAAGGTGGGCGCCGACTGGGTGGTGACGCTGCAGGGTGCGGATTACGCCGCGCGCGTGGAGGCCGACCGGGAGGGCGCGACGGTCAGCTTCACCGACGGGCAGGCGCATCGCGTCTCGGGCGGCTGGACGCCGGGCGACCCGCTTGCCGAGATGACGGTGGACGGCGCGCCGCTGGTGATGAAGGTGGCCAAGATCTCGGGCGGCTACCGGCTTCGGCTCCGCGGCGCCGACCTCAAGGTGCATGTGCGCACCCCGCGGCAGGCCGAGCTTGCGCGGCGCATGCCCGAGAAGGCGCCGCCCGACACCTCCCGCATGCTGCTCTGTCCCATGCCGGGACTGATCATGAAGGTCGACGTGGAGGTGGGGCAGGAGGTCCAGGAAGGCCAGGCGCTCTGCACCGTCGAGGCCATGAAGATGGAGAACATCCTGCGCGCCGAGCGCAAGGCGGTGGTCGCGAAGATCAACGCCGCGGCGGGCGACAGCCTCGCCGTGGACGACGTGATCATGGAGTTCGAGTGAGCCCGCCGCGCAGCACCGACGCGTCCCGCCGGCCGCGCCTTCAGCGCGCGCCGGCCGCGCCCTGCTCGCGGACTTCCTGCTGGCGGAGCGGCAGCTTGTCGATGGAGGCGGTGATCTCGCGCACATCCCACGGCAACGGCTTGCGCGTGATTAGCGTGCCGTCCTTGCCGATGATCGCCAGCATGAAGCCGCGCGGGCGCAGTTCCCGGCGCAGCGCCGAGCGCGCGGACGGGTCGGTATCGGTAAGCACCACGACGTCGCGGTATGCCAGCGCCTCCTCTCGGGCGCGGATCTCCTCCATCTGCTGGACGAAGCGCGGATCGTTCGGGCTGTCGGCGAACACGACGACGGGGCGTGCCACCCAGAGAAATTCCTCGAGCGTCAGGTCGGTGCCGTCGCGGATGATCGAGGCTTCCGCCGTTTCTTCGGCGGTTTCGGACTGCGCGGCGTCGGCCTGCTGCGCTGTCACGGGATGCGCCGCGAGCGCGGCGAGGATGATGGCGGCTATTCGGGTCATGGTCACTCCTGTCGCCGGAGATATAGTCGGCGCCCGAGAAATTGCGAAACCCCCTAGTGACGCACGGGCGATTTTTTCCCCGAAAGAACCGGGCGCTCCGGCGCGCCGCGAAAGATGAGGACCACGACATGACCAGCAAGAAGGACGCCTGGCGCGCGCTCGCCGAGAAGGAGCTGAAGGGCCGGCCGCTTTCGGATCTGACCTGGGACACGCTCGAGGGCATCGCGGTCGAGCCGGTCTACACCGAGCAGGATCTCGAGGGGCTGGACCATCTGGGCGCGCTGCCCGGCTTCGAGCCCTTCGTGCGCGGCCCCCGGGCCACGATGTATGCCGGCCGCCCCTGGACGATCCGGCAATACGCGGGCTTCTCCACCGCGGAGGACTCGAACGCCTTCTACCGCAAGGCGCTGGCCGCGGGGCAGCAGGGCGTCTCTGTGGCCTTCGACCTCGCCACCCATCGCGGCTATGACAGCGATCACCCGCGCGTGGTCGGCGATGTCGGCAAGGCGGGTGTGGCGATCGACAGCGTGGAGGATATGAAGATCCTCTTCGACGGTATCCCGCTCGACAAGGTGTCGGTCTCGATGACGATGAACGGCGCGGTGATCCCGACGCTCGCCAACTTCATCGTCACCGGCGAGGAACAGGGCCACGACCGCTCCGTGCTCTCGGGCACGATCCAGAACGACATTCTGAAGGAGTTCATGGTGCGGAACACCTACGTGTATCCGCCCGAGCCCTCCATGCGCATCGTGGCCGACATCATCGAGTACACGATGAACGAGATGCCGCGCTTCAACTCGATCTCGATTTCCGGCTACCACATGCAGGAGGCCGGCGCGAACCTCGTCCAGGAGCTGGCCTTCACGCTCGCCGACGGCAAGGAATACGTGAAGGCGGCGATGGCGCGCGGGATGGACATCGACCGCTTCGCGCCGCGGCTGTCGTTCTTCTTCGCGATCGGGACGAACTTCTTCATGGAGATCGCCAAGCTGCGCGCCGCGCGGCTGCTCTGGCACGGGATCATGGAGGAGCTGGGCGCGCAGGACCCGCGCTCCAAGATGCTGCGCACCCACTGCCAGACCTCGGGCGTGAGCCTGGCCGAGCAGGACCCCTACAACAACGTCGTGCGCACCGCCTACGAGGCGCTTTCGGCCGTCCTCGGCGGGACGCAGTCGCTGCACACCAACGCGCTCGACGAGGCGATGGCCCTGCCCACCGAGTTCTCGGCCCGGATCGCGCGGAACACGCAGCTCATCCTGCAGGAGGAGACGGGCGTCACCAATGTCGTCGATCCGCTGGCGGGTTCCTATTACGTCGAGAAGCTGACCCACGATCTCGCCGAGAAGGCCCGCGCGATCATCGCGGAGATCGACGAGATGGGCGGCATGACGGAGGCGGTGATCTCCGGCATGCCTAAGCTGCGCATCGAGGAGACCGCGGCCACCCGGCAGGCGATGATCGACCGGGGCGAGCAGGTCGTGGTCGGGGTCAACAAGTACCGGCTGCCGCACGAGGAGGATCTGGACATCCTCGCCATCGACAACGCGAAGGTGCGCGAAAGCCAGATCGCGCGGCTGGAGACGGTGCGCGCCGCGCGCGACCAGGCTGCCTGCGACGCGGCGCTGGCCGAGGTCGAGCGCGCGGCCGGCGAGGGCGGCAACCTGCTCGGCGCGGCGGTGGGGGCCGCGCGCGCCCGGGCCACCGTGGGAGAGATCAGCATGGCGATGGAGAAGGTGTTCGGCCGCCACCGGGCCGAGGTGAAGACTCTGGCGGGCGTCTACGGAAAGGCCTACGAGGGCGACGAGGGCTTCGCGGCGATCCAGAAGGCGGTCGAGGATTTCGCCGACGAGGAGGGCCGCCGCCCGCGCATGCTCGTGGTCAAGATGGGGCAGGACGGGCATGACCGGGGCGCGAAGGTGATCGCCACGGCCTTCGCCGACATCGGCTTCGACGTGGATGTGGGGCCGCTGTTCCAGACCCCCGAGGAGGCCGCCCAGGACGCGATCGACAACGACGTGCATGTCGTGGGCGTGTCGTCCCAGGCGGCGGGCCACCGGACGCTCGCGCCGCAACTCGTGGACGCGCTGCGCGAGAAGGGCGCGGGCGATGTGCTGGTGATCTGCGGCGGGGTGATCCCGCAGCAGGACTACGAGTTCCTCAAGACGTCGGGCGTGAAGGCCATCTTCGGGCCGGGCACCAACATCCCCGATGCGGCGAAGGACATCCTGGACCTGATCCGCAAGGCGCGCAACGGCGAGGCGGCCTGACGCGCCGAAGCGGCGGGGCATCCGCGCCCGCGCGGGTGCCGGCGGGCCGGGGCCATGGGGGACACGATGGTGACGCTCGAATTCGACCATCTCGCGGTGGCGGGCGAGACGCTCGGCGCGGCCGCGGCGCATGTGGAAGCGACGCTCGGCACGCGGCTTTCGGACGGCGGGCGGCACGCGCGCTTCGCGACGTGGAACCGTCTGCTGTCGCTCGGGCCCGCGGAATACCTCGAGGTGATCGCCGTGCACCCCGAGGCGCCGCCGCCGGCCGGCGCCCGCTGGTTCGGCCTGGACGGGTTCCATGGTCCGGCCCGGCTTCAGGCGTGGATCTGCCGGGTCGCGGACCTCGACGCGGCGCTGGCCGCGCTGCCCGAGGCGGGGCAGGCGGTGGACCTGGCCCGCGGCGACCTGCGCTGGCGCATGGCCGTGCCGGAGAACGGGCTTGCGGCATGGGATGGCCTCTTCCCAGCGCTCATTGAATGGCAGGGGCCGCGCGCGGCGGATCGCCTCGCCGAAAGCGGGTGCGGGCTTCGCGCGCTCGATCTGTGCCACCCGGAGGCCGGTGCGCTCGCCGCGCGGCTCGCGCCCCATCTCGACGACCCGCGCATCGCGTTCCGGGAAGGGCGGCCCGGCCTTCGGGCGTGGATCGACACGCCGCGCGGGGTGCGGCAACTGGCATGATCGTGCGTGCGGCAAGGGTCGGGGATGCCGCGCCCGTCGCGGCGATCTGGAACGCGGTGATCCGCGACACGGCCATAACCTTCACCACCGAGGAGAAGACGGAGGCCCGGATCGCCGCCGATATCGCGGCGCGTGGCGGCGCCTTCGTCGTGGCCGAGGAAGCGGGCGCGCTGCTCGGTTTCGCTACCTATTTCCAGTTCCGCAACGGGCCGGGCTACGCCCGCACGATGGAGCACTCGATCATGCTCGCGCCCATGGCGCGGGGCCGCGGCGCGGGCCGCGCGCTCATGACCGCGCTGGAAACCCATGCGCGGGCGGCCGGCATGTGCAGCCTCTGGGCCGGGATCAGCGGGGCCAACCCCGACGGCGTGGCCTTCCACGCCGCGCTCGGCTTCGCGCATGTCGCGGTGCTGCCCGAAGTGGGCTGGAAGTTCGGGCGCTGGCACGATCTCGTGCTGATGCGGAAACGCCTTCACGGATCCGCCTGACACCGTCGCGCGCCCGCGTTAGGATCGCTCATGTCCATCTGGAACCGCATCTCCGACGCGCTGAAGGCGCTCCGTCAGGGGGAGAGCCTCGCCGACGTCTTCGACCGGTTGAAGACGCCGCCGGATCGCAGCGTGGGGTTCACCATCGCCGTGATCGCGCTCGGCGCGAAGATGGCCAAGGCCGACGGTCAGGTCACGCGCGACGAGGTCGCCGCGTTCCGGGAGGTGTTCCAGATCGCCCGGGAGGATGAGCGCGAGGCGGCGCGCGTGTTCAATCTCGCCCGGCAGGACGTGGCGGGCTACGAACACTACGCGCAGCGCATCCGCAACATGTTCGGCGACGAGATCGCCACGCTGTGCGACCTGATGGAGGGGCTCTTTCACATCGCGCTGGCCGACGGGGCCTATCACCCGGGCGAGGACCGGTTCCTGCGGCGTGTGGCGCAGATCTTCGGGCTCTCCGGGCCGCAGTTCGCGGCGCTGCGCGCGCGCTTCGTGCCCGAGGACGGCATGCGCGACCCCTACGCCGTTCTGGGCCTCGCGCCCGACGCCTCGCGCGAGGAGGCGCGCGCGGCCTGGCGCGCGCTCGTGCGCGAGACGCATCCGGACCGGATGGTCGCACGCGGCGTGCCCGAGGAGGCGATCCGGCTCGCCGAGCGGCGGATGCAGGACATCAACCGCGCCTGGGAAGAGATCAGCGAGCGCAGGGCCTGAGCCATGCGCCTGGCCACCTACAACGTGGAGTGGTTCGACGCGCTTTTCGACGACGAGGGCGGGCTTCTCGCCGACGACGCGCGCTCGGGCCGCCGCGGCGTGACGCGCTTCGAGCAGGCCACGGCCCTCGGCATCGTGTTCACCGCGCTCGACGCCGACGCGGTGCTCGTGGTGGAGGCGCCCGCGGCGCACCGGGGGCGTGACGGGGTCAGGGCGCTGGAATCCTTCGCCGCGATCTACGGGCTGCGCACGCGCCGGGCGCTGATGGGGTTCGCCAACGACACCCGGCAGGAGATCGCGCTGCTTTACGATCCCGACGCGGTCACCGCGCGGCACGATCCGCGCGGGGGCTTCTCCGACAAAGACGGAGAGCCGCCGCGCTTCGACCAGCCGTTCCGGATCGACCTCGACATAGACGACCGGGTGGATCGGGTCGCCTTTTCCAAGCCGCCGCTCGAGGTGGCGCTGGCGTCCGCGGGCGGGGCGCGGAGCCTTCGCCTGATCGGGGTGCACCTGAAATCGAAGGCGCCGCACGGGGCAAGGGACCGCGACGCGGTGATGCGCGCGGCCATCGCCAACCGGCGCAAGCAGCTTGCCCAGGCGATCTGGCTGCGCCGCCGGGTGGATGCCGACCTTGCCCGCGGGTCGGACGTGATCGTGCTGGGGGATCTGAACGACGGCCCCGGTCTCGACGTCTACGAGGATCTCTTCGGCCGCTCCTCGGTGGAGATCGTCATGGGCGGGGACGGCGAAAACGGGCTTTTCGACCCGCATGCTAGGGAGGCGCTGGAGCGGCGGCTCGGCGCGCAACCCAGCACCGCGCGGTTCTACCTGGACACCGAGCGGCGCTTCCTCGCGGCGCTGCTCGATTACGTCATGGTGTCGCCCGCGCTGATGGCCTGCCGCCCGGCCTGGCGGATATGGCATCCTTTCGACGATCCGGTCTGCTGGGAAACGCCCGAGTTGCGCGGCGCGCTTCTGGCGGCCTCGGATCATTTTCCGGTCACGCTCGATCTCGACATCGCGGCGCGATCTTAAAACCGTCATCCGAAGGTCCTATATTGCGGTCCATGAAACGCGTAGCTCCTGCCTGCCTCGCCGTGCTCCTGTCGGCCTCCCCCGCCCTGGCCCAGGAGGCGGAGACACCCCCCGAGACGCCGCCGCCCGACGCGGGAGAGGCCGAGAACGGGCTGAGCCTGATGGAAGAGGGCGCCAAGCTGTTCATGCGCGGCATCATGAACGAGATGGAGCCCGCGCTGCGCGAACTCGAGGGCATGGCGCGCGACTTCGAACCCGCGCTGCGCGATTTCGCCGAGCAGATGGGCCCGGCGCTGCGCGACCTTTTTGCCGAGGTGGAGGACTGGAGCGCCTACCACCCGCCCGAAATGCTGCCCAACGGCGACATCATCCTGCGGCGGAAGACCCCCGAGGAAATGGCGCCCGACCCCGAGGCGGGGCCCGACGGCTCGATCGAGCTCTGACGCTCAGCGCCGCCCGATATTGACCGAGATTTCGGCGCCGAGCGCTGCGCCCAGCGACTGGAACCGGGCCTCGGCGACCTCTCCGTAAAGGGGTGCGGCGTCCGCCGACAGGTGCAGCTGAAGGATCCTCTTCTTCGGAAACCACCGCAGTTCGCCCGGCTGTTCCTCGTTCGACATCCAGAGCATCGCACCGAACCGCATCGCCTTGCCGAGCACTTCCGCCTCGTTGCGTTCGGGCTCGTCGAGCAGGTCGTAAAGCCTGTCGAAGCGGGTGCCCTCGCGCTTGTTGCGGTAGCGGTGCATCAGCGCGAGCCCCAGAAAGACCCGTTCGGAATGCTTCAGCCCGCCCAGATTGGCGCGCGTGGCGTTGTCGAAACAGATCTCGGCGCGATAGTCCGGATGGGCGCGCCAGCTTACGTCGTGCAGCAGGCAGGCCGCCTGCACGAGGCGTTTCTTCGCCTCCGGCGCGTTGCGGAAGAGGGGGCGTATGAACTCGTGAAGCTTGCGCCCGAAGCCCGGCAGCCGCGCATCCTTGGCCTCTGAAAACAGGCACGACTCGATCAGCGGATCGCGGTCGCGCAGCCGCTGGGGCATCTGCTCGTAAAGCAGGCCCTCGCGGATCCCGTAGCTCGACAGCGCGATGTCCTTGGGCTGGAACCGCCGCACCAGTCGCCCCAGTACCTCGGCGGCGTAGGGCACGAGCGACATGCGGCTGGACGAGATGTTGCAGGCGGTGCGCAGCGCCTCGAGATCGGCCTTCTCGATGAACTTGACCGTCTGCGAGACGGCCTTCGCGGTCATGCGGTATTCGTGCAGCACGTGGAGCGGGTAGCCGCGCCGCTCCATGTCGATGCGCGCGATCGCGCGCCACGAGCCGCCGACGAGGAAGAGACGATTGTGTTGCGGGCCCATCTCCGCGGCAAGCTGCTCCATGACCTCGGCGATGTGGGCCGTGCGCGCCTTCTTTCCGCCCGGCATGTCGCGCAGCCTGAGCGGCCCGAGCTGGGAGCTGACCCTGCGCCCGACGCGGCCCTCGAAGATCTCCGCCAGCTCCATCGACGACCCGCCGATGTCGCAGACGAGCCCGTAGGAGCCCGGCCAGCCCAGCAGCACGCCCTGGGCGGAAAGGCGCGCCTCCTCGCGGCCGTCGATCACCCAGAGTTTCAGGCCGGTTTCGCCCTCGACCTCGGCGCGGAACTCCGCCCCGTCGGCCGCGTCGCGCACCGCCGCGGTCGCGACGACCGTGAGCGGCGTCGCGCCCATGCCTTCGGCCAGAAGCTGGAAGCGCGCGAGCGCGGCAAGGGCGCGCGCGCGTCCCTCGGGGTTCAGTCGCCCGGTTTCCGCGAAGCCCGCGCCGAGCGCGCACATGATCTTTTCGTTGTAGAAATAGGCCGGCGAGCGCGCGGCGCCGTCGAACACCACGAGGCGGACGGAGTTCGAGCCCACGTCCACCACGCCGACCCGCGACAGCGCCCGCGCCGAGGCGTCGCGGAAAAGCGGTCTGCCGAAGGGTTCCCCATCGTCAGCGACGGAGTGGTCCGACCCGTCCATCTCGCCCCCAAGCGGTTCACGCGGAAGAATGTGGTCTCGCGTCGGCAAGGTCAATCGCTGGTATGGGTCAGTTGCGGAACGTCATGCGCGCCCGCCGACCCGCGGCCCGAAAGCGAGGGGTTTTCCATGAAGAAGCGGTGGCAATTGAACGCGAACGCGCCCTCAGGCACCGGCTCGCGGTGAAAGCTGCCGTCGGGCCGCATCACCCAGGACTGCGCCGTGTCGGCGAAATTCGCGGCCATGATCTGATCCACGATCTGGGCCTTCACGGTCGCGTTCTCGATCTCCACCAGGGTTTCCACCCGGCGGTTGAGGTTGCGCCCCATCCAGTCGGCCGAGGAGATGTAGACCCTGGCCTCGCTCGAGGGCAGCCCGTGACCGTTGCCGAAGCAGACGATGCGCGAGTGTTCGAGAAAGCGGCCGACGATGGACTTGATGCGGATGTTCTCCGACAGCCCCGCGATGCCCGGGCGCAGCCCGCAGATGCCGCGCACCACCCCGTCGACGCGGACGCCGGCCCGGCTTGCGGCGTAAAGCGCGTCGATCATGTCGGGCTCGATCAGCGAGTTCATCTTCAGCCAGATCCGCGCGGGCTTTCCTTCGCGCGCGAAGGCGGCCTCCCTCTCGATCATCTCGAGCATCCGCGGTTTCAGCGAGTGCGGGGAGATCGCGAGGTTCTCCAGCGTTTCGGGCATGGCGTAGCCCGACAGGTAGTTGAAGACGCGCGTGGCGTCCCGCCCCAGCGCGGGATCGCAGGTGAAGAAGCTGAGGTCGGTGTAGATCTTGGCGGTGATCGGGTGGTAATTGCCGGTGCCGTAATGGGTGTAGGTGACCAGCCGCTCGCCCTCGCGCCGCACCACGGTGCTGATCTTGGCGTGGGTCTTCCAGTCGATGAAGCCGTAGACGACATGGGCGCCCGCGCGCTCCAGCCTTCGCGACTGACGGATGTTCGCCGCCTCGTCGAAGCGTGCCTTCAGCTCGACGAGCGCGGTGACCGACTTGCCGTCCTCCGCCGCCTCGCAAAGCGCCTCGACGATCGGGCTGTCGCGCGAGGTGCGGTAGAGCGTCTGCTTGATCGCGACGACGTCCGGGTCGCGCGCCGCCTGTTGCAGGAAGCGCACCACCATGTCGAAGGTCTCGTAGGGGTGATGGAGCAGCATGTCCTTCTGGCGGATTGCCGCGAACATGTCGCCCTCGTGGTCCTGCACCCGCTCGGGCACGCGCGGCGTGAAGGACGGCCAGAGCAGGTCGGGCCGCGCGTCGAGCACGAGCTCCTTCAGGTCGGCGACGCCGATCATGCCGTCGATCTCGATCACCTCGTCGGGGATCACCTCGAGTTCGCGCATGATCATCTCGCGCAGTTCTTCCGGAGCACCCGAAGAGATCGTCATGCGCACCACCTCGCCGCGCCGCCGGCGCTTCAGCGCGACCTCGAACTCGCGCACGAGGTCCTCGGCCTCTTCCTCGAGCTCGAGATCGCTGTCGCGCAGGACGCGGAAGGTGCAATGGCCGGTCGGCCGGTAGCCGGGAAACAGGCTGTCGAGGTGCAGCATCAGCAATTCCTCGAGCGGCAGAACCCGGTGGTTGCCGTCGGGCGAGGGCAGCGGTGCGAAGCGGTCGATCTGGTGGGGGATCGGCAAGAGCGCCTGAAGCGCGCGCCCGTCCCGGCTACGCTCGAGCTGCAACGCGAGGCTGAAGCCCGTGTTGGGAATGAACGGGAACGGATGCGCCGGGTCGATCGCGAGCGGAGAGAGCACCGGGAAGACGCGGTCGAGGAACACGGTCCCCAGATGGTCGCGGTCGGCCTCCGAGAGCGTCGCGGCCGTCTCGATGACGATGCCTTCCTTCTCCATCTCCGCGCGGAGCGCGGCGTAGACCGATTGCTGGCGCTCCATGAGGCTCCGCGCGTTCTCGTCGATCAGCACGAGTTGCTGGGCCGGGGTAAGCCCGTCGGCGGCCGGCGTCGTGTTGCCGGCCTTTGCCAGTTCGCGCAGGCCGGCCACGCGCACGGTATAGAACTCGTCGAGGTTCGTGGCCGAGATTGACAGGAAGCGAAGCCGCTCCAGCAACGGCACGCGCAGGTTCTCCGCCTCTTCGAGCACGCGCCAGTTGAAGCCGAGCCAGGACAGCTCGCGGTTGAAGAACCGCCGCGGCCCCGACAGATCGTCATCGGGCAGCGGCTCGGGCTCGGGCAGGTCCGAATTGAGGAAATCCGCGGTGGTCATGGTCTCTCCTTGCTCCGCTCTCGTGTCGTCGCGATGACACTGGGCGGGCTGGCGTCATGTTTCATCGAGCACCTCGGCGGCAAGCGCGCGCGTGACCGGACGCTTGCCCGCCAGCGCGGCGCGGTCAAGCTTCGCCACGATCCGGGCGGCGGCGGCGAAGGAGCGGTCGATCCGCCGGGTGAGGTAGGTGATGGTGTCCGGGCTCGGGCTGAGCTGGCGATCGGCGAAGAGCTTCGCCAGCAGCGCCGAAAGCAGCGCGTCGTCGGGCGCGGCGAGGCGGACGATGCCCGCGGCCTGAAGCCGGCTTTCCAGATCGGGCAGACCGAGGCCCCAGCGCCCCGGCGCGTCGCGCCCGGTGACCAGAAGCGCCCGCCGCTCGGCGAGTGCGAGGTTGTGCAGGTGGAAAAGCGCGGCCTCGGCCGCGCCGTCTTGCGCGATGCGGTCCGCATCCTCCACCGCCACGGGGTGGGCGGCCAGCGCGGGGATGTCGGCCGCCGCCAGCTCCGCCGCGGCGACGATCCGCGCCCCCGACAGCGCGGCCCAGACATGGGCGAGGTGGGTTTTCCCCGCGCCCTTCGGGCCGACGAGCACGAGCTTGCCGCCGGGCCAGTCCCGCCACCCCTCGACGGTGGCGAGCGCCTCGGCGTTCGCGGGCGAGACGAAGAAATCGTCCCGCCCGAGTGCCGGCCGCGCCGGCAGATCGAAGCTGAGCTGGCGCGGCATTCGCGTCACTCGTCGTCCATGCTGTCGAGACCGCGATATAGGCGGCTGTCGAGGTATTGCCCGACGGCGAACCGCGCCACGACCCCGATCGCAGCGGCCACGGGAACCGCGACGAGCATGCCGACGAAACCGAACAGCGATCCGAACACGGTCAGCGCCAGCAAGAGCCAGACCGGGTGCAGACCCACCGAGTTGCCGACGAGGCGCGGGGTGATGACGTTGCCCTCCATCAGCTGGCCGAACTGGAAGATCACCGCCACCAGCGCGATCCAGAGCCAGTCGCCCCAGAACTGGAACAGCGCGAGGCCGATCGCCATCATGCCGCCGACGATGGCGCCCACATAGGGAATGAAGGTCAGAAGCCCCGCGATGAAGCCGACCACGAGCCCGAACTGAAGCCCGACGGCCATCAGCGCCACGGCGTAATAGGTTCCCAGAAGAAGGCAGACGGTGCCCATGCCGCGCAGGAACCCCGAAAGCGTCCGGTCGATCTCGCTGGCGAGACGGCGGATCACCGGCGCGTGGTCGCGCGGCAGAAGCCTGTCGATCTGCGCGATCATCCTGTCCCAGTCGAGCAGAAGATAGACGGCCACGACCGGCACGATCACGAAGAGAAGGACGACGTTGAGGAGCGAGCTGACCGAGGACAACGCCCGGTTCAGCATCTCCAGCCCGCGCGACTGCACGGCCTCGGCGATCTGGTCGAGCGAGCGGCGGATCGTGCTGTCGGGCTCGACGATCTCGGGGAAGCGCGCGAGCAGGAAATCGCGCAGCTGGCTCAGCAGTTGCGGCACGACGTTCACCAGCTCGACCGTCTGCTGCACCAGCGTGGGAATGACGAGAAGCGCCATGACAACGAAGACGAGCACAGCGCCGACCGCGATGATCGCCGTGGCCAGGGCCCGGGAACATCCCGCGCGCTGAAGCCGGTCGGCCACGGGATCGAGGAAATAGGCGATGGCGCCGCCGAGTACGAAAGGCAGAAGCACGTCGCCCAGGTACCAGAGCACCACGAGGAAGAGCGCCGCGGCGATGCCCCAGTATTTCAGCTGCTGGCGGACGGGCAGGGCCATGGCTTCTCCTTGCTTTGGGGGTATTTCACCGTATCCGGCCTGCGTTTCAACCCCGCGTTGGCGTGGCGCCGCGCCGCGGCGGCAATCGGGCGGGATCTGACGAAAGGTCAGGTTTTCCGGAATTGCCGGAAAGCGGTCGAGCGTGCACGGTTCAACCACTCCATCGTTTGGAGCTTAGCGAGTGGGCGGCCGACGGCGGCGTCGGTCGCCGGGGTTACCTGTCGTTCTCGTACGAGTGCCGCCGGCCGCGCCTGCCGTCCGGGCGCGCCGGCGGGGGGTGTCCTGTGGCCGGGGCAGGGCGCGGGCCAGCGCGCTGCCCGGGCCCGCCCTCGGCGCTTCCTTGTGCCCGGACGCAACCTCTTCTAAACCGCGCGGGACTGTCATGCCAGAGAGGGTCCGATGCGCCTGTCCCGCTATTTCCTGCCTGTCCTGAAGGAAACGCCCTCCGAGGCGCAGATCGCGAGCCACCGCCTGATGCTGCGGGCGGGCATGATCAAGCAGGCCTCCGCCGGCATCTATTCCTGGCTTCCGCTGGGCTTTCGCGTGCTGCGCAACATCGAGCGCATCGTGCACGAGGAACAGGTCCGCGCCGGGCATATCCCGATGCTGATGCCGACCCTGCAAGCGGCCGACCTGTGGCGCGAGAGCGGGCGCTACGACGATTACGGCGAGGAGATGCTGCGCATCCGGGACCGCCACGGGCGCGACATGCTCTACGGCCCCACGAACGAGGAACTGATCACCGACATCTTCCGCGCCCACGTCGCCAGCTATCGCGACCTGCCGCTCACGCTCTACCACATCCAGTGGAAGTTCCGCGACGAGATCCGCCCGCGTTTCGGGGTGATGCGGGGGCGGGAGTTCTACATGAAGGACGGCTACACCTTCGACCTCAGCCGGGAAGACGCGATCCACGCCTACAACCGCCATTTCGTCAGCTACCTGCGCACCTACGAGCGGATGGGGCTTCAGGCGATCCCGATGCGGGCCGATTCGGGCCCCATCGGCGGCGACGACACGCACGAGTTCCTGGTGCTCGCCGACACCGGCGAATCCGAGGTCTTCTACGACAGTGCCGTGACCGACATTCGCATGGGCGAGCGATCGACCGACTACGACAGCCCGGCCGACTGCAAGGCCGTGGTCGATGAATTCACAGCCCTCTACGCCCGCACCGACGAGACGCATGACGCCGCGGTCTTCGCCGAGGTGCCGGAGGCGCGCCGCCGGAAGGGCCGCGGCATCGAGGTCGGCCAGATCTTCTATTTCGGGACCAAGTACTCGGAACCGATGGGCGCTGTCGTCACCGACCACGACGGCAACCGCGTGCCCGTGCACATGGGCAGCCATGGCATCGGGGTGTCGCGGCTCGTGGGCGCGATCATCGAGGCGAGCCACGACGAGGCGGGGATCATCTGGCCCGAGGGCGTGACGCCTTTCCCGGTGGGGCTGGTCAACCTTCGCCCGGGCGACGGGGCGACCGATGCCGCCTGCGGGCACATCTACGAGGCGCTCGCGGCCGAGGGGCTGGAGCCGCTCTACGACGACACCGAGGAGCGCGCGGGCGCCAAGTTCGCGACGCAGGACCTGATCGGCCTGCCGTGGCGGATCACCGTGGGGCCGCGCGGGATCGCGCAGGGAAAGGTCGAACTGACGTCGCGCCGCACCGGCGAGAGCGAGGAGATGTCGACCGAGGCTGCGGTCGCCCGGATCGTGGAGATCTACGCCCCCCACCGGCCGCGCCACGCGCCCTGACGGGGCGCCCAGTCAGCCGCTCGGCATCCGCAGGACGTGGTTCCGCCCGTTCTTGGTGTAGCGGAGTTCCGCGTCGCCGATGGCGTTGACCTGCCCGCCGTCGAGGCGGTCGCCCACCTCGACCTTGAGGTAGCGCCCGTTCGAGAGGCGCACCAGCGCGCGGCGGTTCGACGGCTGACCGTAAACCCCGATCAGGTTGACCTGTCGCAGGTTGATCGCGTTGTCGAGCGTGGCCTCGCGCGCGACCGTGGTGCTCGACGGGGCGGCGGGTGTCACGGTGCGGGGCGCCGCGGCCGCGATGCGCGTGGGTTCCGGCTCGGCGCGGGCGACGGTCCGGCCGAAATTCCCCGGCCGTGCCTCGGGCGCGATCGACGCGACGACGGCAAGCCGCGTCGCGGAGGACAGATCGGGCGCCTCGGATGCGGGTTCGGCCGTGGCGGTCGAGGCGGAGGCGCTCGCCGAGGCGGCGTCTGCGGCGGCGCGCCGGGCCTCCGCCAGCGCGGCCTCGGCGGCGGTCTGCGCGTCTTCGAACGTGGCCGCCCGGGCCTGCGCCGCGGCCGTCACGGCCGCGGGGCGCGCCTGCGGGCGCAAGGCGGCCAGGGCGCTTTCCGGCCCCGCCTCGTCCCCGAGCAGGCTCTCTTCGGCAGGCGCGGCCTCGTCCGTCCGGAATAGATCGCCCGGCCGCGTCGGCGGACCGTCCTCGGCCACGCCATCGAGGCGCGGGCCGAAGATCAGCCCGATGTCGGGCGCGGCCTCCGGCGCGGTGTTCCCCGTGTCGCGCCTAGGCGGCACCACCGGCGGCGGGCCTTCGTAGATCGTTATGCCGAGCGGCGAATAGGAGCCTTCGGGCGTGGGCCGGATGTTGCCATCCTCGTCAAGCTGGAACACCGTCCCGGGCGGCGGCGCCGGGGGCTGCCGCGGCAGGGTCCTGTCGGCACGCGCCGGCGCGGCGCGCGGGCGCGAAAGCGCCTCGGCCCGCGGGACCGCGCCGTCGATCGAGGCGAGGACAAGCCCGTCGATCGGGATCAGCTCGGGCAGATCGGGCCGCTCCGGCGCGATCTGCCAGATGCCGGTCACCGCGTAGCGCGCCTCGGCCTCGGCGGGGGTGAGTGCGCGCCGGGCCTCCGGGGCCGGTTCCGGCTCTGGCAGCGGTGTCTGCGCGGGGGGCGCCTCGGGGGTGCGTGCGGCCGTCTCGACCGCTTCGGGCTCCGGCTCCGGCGCGGGTTCGGGGGACGCGTCCTCCGCTTCCGCCTCCGGGGCGGCGACTTCCGGCGCTGGGTCGGCGGGCTCTTCCGGCGCGTCGAGACGCGCCGCCGCCCTCTCCGACCGGTCGGGGAAGAACCGCGCGAGACCCTCGTCGACGAAGACCGCGGCCCAGGCGGCGACACCCACGAGAAACAGCAGAAGCGCCGCCGTCAGCATCAGGCCGAGATAGCGGGGCTTGCCCCCCACCTTCTGGTCGCCCCGCGCGCCGAAGAGTGTCAGGCGTTCGGCTTCGTCGTGGCTCGGCGCGCTGCGCGGCGGCTGGCCCGCGGCCGGTTGCGGCGCGGCGATCGCGGGGCCCGACGTCCGGATCGGCGGGGGTGCGGATGGCGTGCCGGTCGTGTCTTTCTCCGCGCCGCGGCGCGCGGCGGGGCCGGCCGCCGGCGGTCGGGCGGGCGGCTCCCGGTGCTGCGGCGTTGGGCCGGTGCCGGGCGCCGGGGGCGTCGCGAGCCTCGGGGCGGGCGCCTGCGGGATGCGCGGCGGCTCGGACCCGGTGCCGCGCAGCGGCGGCGCGACGGGCGCCTCGGGCGGGTCGCGGCGCGCCGGGTCCGCCGAGCGGAAGGACGGCAGGACCGGCGTCGCCTCGGCCGCTTCGGAGGTGGCGGTGCTGCGGCGCGCCCGGATCGAGAAGAAGAGCGCGGGCGGCGCCTCGTCGGCGGCCTCGTCCTCGTCTTCTGCCGTGGCGTCCTCCGGTGTCGCGGCCTCGCCGGACATTCCGCCTGTCGGACCGGCGTCCGTGGGCGCCCCGGCATCCTGCTGTGCGCCGGGCGTTTCGGGGGCGGTCGCGCCGCCGGCATCCGGCGCGGAGGACGCCCCTGCCTCTTCGCCATCGGGTGCCGCCGGCGCGTCTTCCCCCGCGCTGTCGTCGCGGTCCTCGGGGCCACCGGACGGCGTGCCATCCGCCCGCTCGGCCGGAACGGCGGGTGGCGGGGCCGCGCCCACCACCTCGAGGCGGGTGTCTTCGGGCTCAACCGAGGTGCCCGCAGACAGGAAAAGATGCGCCGCGGCGGTTTCCCCGAAAAACACCTGGCGTCCGAAACCGCCGCTTTCCGGCGTGGCGACGAAGCTGACGGGATTGAACCGGTGCTCGAGCGCGAAGGCTTCCGCCTCTTCCAGCGTCTCGCGCGCGACCGCCGCGACCCGCGTGACGGAGCCGTCCACGGTCCAGTCGAAGGTCAGCTCCTCGACCGCGTAGGGCGTCGCGCCGTCGAGCGCATGGCGGATCATCGCCTGGCGAGTCTCGTCGTCCGCCGCGCCCGTCTCGATCTCGAGGTAGCGGATCTGCGACTCGGGGATGACGAGCATCGTGGTGAAGCCGCCCGGCGCGAGGCCGAGGGCGGCGCGCCGCAGGTCCGCAAGTTCGGCGTCGAGATCGTCCACGTCGAGTGTGACGTCCCCCACGCGAAGCCAGCCCCCATCCCCGCGCAGATGGAGGCCGATGCCGTCAAAGGACAGCGACAGGGCAAAATCCGGTTTCATCGCTGAGTCTCATAGCATTCTTGCGACAGGCAATGGGAGTCCCGCGATGCGCGCGCCGCGACCCGGCTAGCGATTTGCCGCCGAGCGCGATGCGCGCGCCGCGCGCGGCGCTTGCCAGCAGCCGGGGGTTGAGCGACGCTGACGCTGACGCTGTGGCCGTGGAATTCGCGGCAGGAGGAGGCTTTCGCATGCGATTTGCACTTGTTCTGGCGGCCGTGCTGGCCATCGCCGCCCCCGCCCTGGCGCAGACGACCGCGCCCACGATCACCGTCACCGGCACCGGAGAGGCGAGCGCCGCCCCCGACACGGCGATCGTCTCGCTGGGCGTCGAGGAGCACGCCGAGACCGCCCGCGACGCCATGGACCGCGCCTCGCGCGCGGCGGGCGCGATCCTGTCGCGCCTCGAGGAGATGGGCGTGGCGGCACGCGACGTCCAGACCAGCGAGCTGTCGCTGACCCCCGTCTGGAAGGACCCGGAGCGCGATGCGCCGCGCGAGATCACGGGCTACGCGGCGCGCAACCAGGTGACGGTGCGGCTGCGCGACCTCGACGCGCTGGGCGGTATTCTCGACGCGGTTCTCGCCGATGGCGCCAACCGGTTCGGCGGTCTGAGCTTCACGCTGGCGGATCCTTCGGGGCCAATGGCCGAGGCGCGCGCGGCGGCCGTGCGCGACGCGATGTCGCGCGCTGCGCAGCTGGCCGAGGCGGCTGGCGTCGGCCTTGGCCCGGTCCAGAGCATCGGCGAGCGCGGCGGCGCGCCGCGCCCGGTGATGATGGAGGGGGCGCGCATGGCCTCGGACGCGGCCATGCCGGTGGCCGCTGGCGAACTCGAACTGCGCGTTCAGGTCGAGATGGTGTTCGCCATCGCGCAGTGAGTTCGCGCGTGGCCGGTTCAGCCGGCCGCTTTCGCGAGGCCCTGCTCGAGGTCGGCGATCAGGTCGGCCGCGTCCTCGATCCCGATGGAGATCCGCACCACGTCCGGCCCCGCTCCGGCCGCGACCTGCTGTTCCGGGGTCAGCTGGCGGTGGGTGGTCGAGGCCGAATGGATGACAAGCGAGCGCGTGTCGCCGAGGTTGGCGACGTGGCTGAAGATCTCGAGCCCGTCGACAAGCTTCACGCAGGCGTCGTAACCGCCCTTGAGCGACACGGTGAAGAGCCCGCCCGCGCCCCTGGGGCAGATCCGCGCCACGCGATCGTTGTAGGGCGAGGAGGGCAGCCCGGCATAGGTGACACGCGCCACCGCCGGATGCTTCTCGAGCCAGCCCGCCACCTCGATCGCGTTCTCGCAGTGCTTGCGCATGCGCAGCGACAGCGTCTCGATGCCCATGAGCGTGTAGTGCGCGGCCTGCGGATTGAGCGTCATGCCGAGGTCGCGCAGCCCCACGGCGATCCCGTGGAAGGTGAAGGCGAGCGGCCCGAACGTCTCGTGGAACTTCAGGCCGTGATAGGCGGGCTCGGGGTCCGACAGGGAGGGGAACTTGCCCGAGGCGGACCAGTCGAACCGGCCCGAATCGACCACCACGCCGCCCGTGACCGTGCCGTTGCCGGTGAGGAACTTGGTCATCGAGTGCACGACGAGCGTGGCGCCGTGCTCGATCGGGCGGCAGAGATATGGCGTCGCCGAGGTGTTGTCGACGATGAGCGGCAGGCCCGCCCCGTCGGCGATCTTCGCGATCTCGTCGAGGTCGGTGATGTAGCCGCCCGGGTTGGCGATCGATTCGCAGAAGATCGCGCGGGTGTCGTCGTCGATCGCGGCCTCGATGGCGGCGTAATCGTCGAAATCGACGAAGCGGGCGGACCACCCGAAGCGCCTGATCGTCTGGCTGAACTGCGTCACCGAGCCGCCGTAGAGACGGGTGGAGACGACGATGTTCCGCCCCGGCTCCATCAGTGGGAAGAGCGCCATGATCTGCGCCGCGTGCCCCGAGGAGCAGCAGACCGCGCCCACGCCGCCCTCGAGCGTCGCCATGCGTTCCTGCAGGACGGCGACCGTCGGGTTGGTGAGGCGCGAGTAGATGTAGCCCACTTCCTGGAGGTTGAAGAGCGCGGCGGCGTGATCCGCGTCGCGGAAGACATAGGCCGTGGTCTGGTAGATCGGGGTCTGGCGGGCGCCGGTCGCCGGGTCGGGGCGGCTGCCCGCGTGGATCTGCAGCGTGTCGAAGCCGTAGTTGGGCCCGTCGGTCATCTGGCACTCTCCCTGTGAAATTCGCCCCGAGGTTTAGGCGCTTTCCGCGCGCCGCTCAATCGTCCCCGGCGGGTGCGGGGCTGGAAAGGACGGCCGTGCGACGCGTGGCGGCGTCCGCGGACGCGCGGCCCGCGCGCCTCGCGGTCCCGGGAACGGCGGCGCGCGGCGGACCCCGGGCGGTGGAACGCCCGTTCCTTGCGGCGCGTCAGTCCGCCAGCGCGTCGAGTACGGGCTGCCACTGCGCGCGCATCGGCGCGTAAAGCTTCTGCCGGCGGTCGAAGATCGACAGGCCCAGGCTGGCCAGGTCGCCGTAGGCCGCGCGCTCGGTGATCCAGGCGAGCGGCATCTGGCCGATTTCCTCGCAGAAGACGGCGAGCTCGCTCGTGGCGCGAGCGCGCGGACGCACGCGATTGGCCACGGTGTGGATTTCCAAGCGGCCCTTGCGGACACGCTTGATCGAGCGGAGATCCCGCAGGAAACGCTTCGTCGCGTCCTCGTCGAACCAGGACGGCATCAGCGGCACCAGCAGAAGATGGCTCCGGGCCACGAGATCCTGCGCCTCGTCCCCGTCGAGCCCGCCCGGCGCGTCCACCACCACCCAGCCGGCCTTCTTCCCGGGCGCTTTGCCGAGCGATTTGGGCGACGTCCAGTCGAGCCGCGCGATGGGCGCGGCGTCGTCCGGCCGGCGCTTCAGCCACCGGAACGCCGATTTCTGCGGATCGGCGTCGGCCAGCGCCACCCTCTCGCCCCGCGCCGCCAGCGCCGCGGCGACGGTGATCGCCAGGAGCGTCTTGCCGGCACCGCCCTTGCGGTTGGCCACGAGGATGGTGCGCACCGCTCTAGCCTTCCTTGCCCTGTCCGTGGCGCTTGACGAAATCGCGGATGAAAAGGCGAATTTCCCGCGCGGCGGAACTGTCCATCTCGTCGCAAAGCTGGATGAACTCGTCGCGATCGTCCTTTGCGATCCGGATCACGAGTTGCCCGTCCTTGGCCTTCTTCTTCTTCGGCATGGGATCCCTTGCGGCGTTAGGTGCCGTTTTTGCCTAGCCTGCGTATATACGCCGCGCAACCCCTTCGCCCTTGCGTCAGCGCATCCAGTAGCCGGCCTTCTTGATCCGGTTGCGCAGCGCCTGCTCGCGCCGGGGCAGGGCGTCGCGGTCGAAAAGGGCGCGTAACTTCCGGCCTCGCCCCTGAAAGATCAGGCGTTTGGCAGGCTCGTGACCCTTGAGCACCTTCTTGATCCGGTTGGGGGCGGCCACCTGTTCGAGAACCTCAACCACGCGGTCGTCCTCGCGGGCGTAGAGTAGCGGCAGCAGCCGGTAATGGCAGGTCGTCCGCCCGTCGAGATAGCCCGGCGGCAGCGTGTCGCGCCCCCCGCCCAGGGAATGGATGACGAGCGGCAGCGCCACCTGGTCCAGCCAGGGATCGAGGCTCTGGCACACCAGTTCCGGTGGCGGGTCGTCCCGGATCGCAAGCGCGTAGTCCAGAAAGCGCCGCCCGAAGGCATGGGCGTCGCGGTGATAGAAGAAGCCCGCGTTGAAGTAGAGATAGCGCCGCCAGAACTCGTCCGGTTCGGTGAGGTCCAGCGACGTTTCGAAATCCAGCCCGAACTTGTCGTAGAGCGAACGCCAGATATCCGTGTAGCCCGGCCCGTAGAGCTCCAGCCTGGGCCAGGTGCCCTCGCGCCGCAGCGACGCGCTCGGCCGGTCGAAGTCGAAGGGCACCTCGGCGAGTTCGCCCGTCACCAGCGTGTCGGTGTCGAAGAAGACGAAGGGCCGGTCGCCGGGCAGGGCGGCGAGCGCCTCGATCTTGTTGCCGTAGGGGTAGCTATCCCCGAAATGCCGGCTTTCGAAGGGCAGGAACTCCGCACCGAGTTCGCGCAGCAGGGCGCGGGTGGCGTCGTCGGAGATCCTCGGGTCGCGCGACCAAAGCGGGCCGGGCTGCGGCTCCGCCAGAAAGAGGCGCCCCGCAAAGCCGGGACTCATCGCGCGAAGTGACGCGGCGAACAGCACCGCCTCGTATTGCAGCCGCCCGGCCTGGACGACGACAAGGATGTCGAAGGGTTCCGCTGCGCGCGCCCCGTCCATGGCTGCCCCTTCCAAGCTCGGCCCCGACTATAGGCGGCGGGCGCACAGGCGCAACGGCACGGCGGCACGGAGCGTGACGCATGGCGGGCTTGCGGTGCGATCGCTTGTCCGGGCCGGGCCGCGAACCGATGTCCTCGGCAGACGTTTCCGAATTCCTGGCAAGACACATCATGGCAGCCGACATCCCTGCAACCCCTTCGCTGCTGCGCGGGCCTCTGGCCGCGCCGCAGGACACCCTGTCGCGCCACTACCGCAGGCTCGGCGCATTGTCGCGGATGTTGCGGTTCCGGGTGGCGGCAAGCGACAGCTGGATGGACCGGCAGGCGCACCGCGCCCGGCCCGCCCGGGTTCTCGGGATCGAGCTCGACGGCGATGTCCGCGCCGTGCTGGAGCTTTACGACCTGGGCGACGGCCACGCCGAGATCGGCCTCTCGGTCGATGACGCCTACCAGAATCGCGGCCTCGGCCGGACGCTATTCCGCGCGGGGCTCCGGGCGGCGCGGGAGATGGGGGTGGAGACGGCGGATCTGTTCTTCTCGCAGTCCAACAGGGCGATCATGAAGATCGTCTCGGAGGTCGGCGCGGAGATCCGGGACCAGCAAGGCGACCGCTGGGCCAGCATCCGCCTCGTCTGACGCCCGTGACGCCGCCGAGCGGACAAGCCTCATTCTCGGGATGAATGGTGGGCGACCCTGGAATCGAACCAGGCATGGGTCTCCCCGGCGGATTTACAGTCCGCTGCCGCACCTTGCAGCGCGTCGCCCTTACGCAGGAAGCCGTTCCGGCGTGCGGCGCGGGATAGCCTTTGGCCCATGAGGCGTCAACCGGAAATCGCGTGCGCCCGGCGTCGAGGCTTGGCAAGCGCGCCGCCGCCGCGTAAGCCGGACACCGCTTGAAGGGGAGGGTCCGACGCGTGGCGAAAAAGCCGACCTGGGTGGTCGAGAAGGAGCGCGCGCGGCGCGCGGCGGCGGCGGAGACGCTGTGGCTTTTCGGGATCCACGCGGTGGGCGACGCGCTCCGGAACCCGCGCCGGGCGCGGCTGCGCCTCGTGCTGACGAAGAACGCCGCCGACCGCCTCGCCGACGCGGTGGCGCAAAGCGGCATGACGCCCGAGATCAGCGACGCGCGAAAATTCTCCGCCCCGCTCGATCCCGGCGCGGTGCACCAGGGCGCGGCGCTCGAGGTGCGACCGCTCGACTGGGGGCCGCTCGACGCGCTGGTCGCGGATGCGCCGCAGCCCGCGCGCATCGTGGCGCTCGACCGGGTGACCGACCCGCACAACGCCGGCGCGATCCTGCGCTCGGCGGAGGTGTTCGGCGCGGCGGCGGTGATCGCGCCGCGCCACCATGCCGCGCCCGAGACCGGCGCGCTGGCCAAGTCCGCGAGCGGCGCGCTGGAGCGCCAGCCCTACCTGCGGGTGCGCAACCTCGCGGACTCGCTCGAAGAGCTGCGCGGAATGGGCTTCGCCGTGATCGGTCTCGACGGCGGGGGCGAGGTGACGGTGGGCGAGGCGCTCGCCGCGCATCGCGACCTGCCGGTGGCGCTCGTGCTCGGGGCGGAGGGGCCGGGGCTGCGTCCCCGCACGCGCGCCACGTGCGACGCGCTGGCGCGCATCCCCGCGGCGGGGCCTTTCGGATCGCTCAACGTCTCCAATGCGGCGGCGGTCGCCCTATATGCAGCACGAGCCGAGTGACGCCGGGAGAGGCCGATGCCGCACGCCACGAAGATCGCCACCTGCACCTATTGCGGAACGCGGGCCGCGCTGGTCCTGCGCGGCGACACCCGCCATGAACTGTCCTGCGCGGCCTGCGGCGCGCCGCTGCACGATCTGAAGATGCTGCGCGCGGATGCCGTGGAGGCGCGGGGCGCCCGCCCCGCGCAGCCGGCCCGGGCGGCCCCGCGCCCCGCGTCGCGCGGCCCGGGCGCCCGCGGCGTGACGCCGCCCGCCCACTGGGAGCGGATGCGCGACGGGCACGACGACCGCCCGCGGCGGAAGAAGACGTCCCGGAAGGCCCGGAAGAAGCGCAAGGGCTTCATGAGAAAGGCGCTGGAAGAGGCGTTCGACGTGCTCGAGGACATCTTCGATTGAGAGCGGGCACCCGGCGCTGGCTCTGGTCAAGGCGCCGGGGCTCCACTAAGTCCGGCCCGAGGAACGGAGGCTGCCCATGACTTACGAAAGACCCGGCCCGGTCGAACAGGCGTGGGGCGACGCGATCTCTCCGATCGAGGAGATCATCGACGACGCGCGCAACGGGCGCATGTTCATCCTCGTCGACCACGAGGACCGGGAGAACGAGGGCGACCTCGTGATCCCCGCGCAGATGGCGACGCCGGACGCGATCAACTTCATGGCGCTGCACGGCCGGGGCCTGATCTGCCTCGCGCTGACGCCGGACCGGGTGGATGCGCTCGGCCTGTCGCTGATGTCGCAGCAGAACTCGTCGCGCCACGAGACGGCGTTCACCGTCTCCATCGAGGCGCGCGAGGGGGTCACGACGGGCATCTCTGCGGCCGACCGCGCGCGCACCATCGCGGTGGCGACCGACGCGACGCGCGGCGCCGAGGATATCGCGACGCCGGGCCACGTCTTCCCGCTGCGCGCCCGCGAGGGCGGCGTTCTGGTCCGCGCGGGCCACACCGAGGCGGCGGTCGACGTGGCGCGACTTGCCGGGCTCAATCCCTCGGGCGTGATCTGCGAGATCATGAACGAGGACGGCAGCATGGCGCGCCTGCCCGAGCTCATCGCCTTCGCGCAGCGCCACGGGCTCAAGATCGGCACGATCTCCGATCTCATCGCCTACCGGCGGCGGCACGACAACCTTGTGCGGGTGGTGCGCGAGGACACGATCACCTCCGTCTTCGGCGGCGAGTGGCAGATGCGCGTCTATACCGACGAGGCGCATGGCGACGAGCATATCGTGCTGACCAAGGGCGACGTGTCGGGCGAGGCGCCGGTGCTCGTGCGGATGCACGCGCTCGACGCGATGCTCGACGTGGTGGGCGCGGGCCCCGAGGGCCGGGTGGGCGAGTTCGGCCGCGCCATGGAGCTCGTCGCGCGCGAGGGCCGGGGCGTCGTGGTGCTGCTGCGCGACACCGAGATGAAGATGACGCCGCAGGACGGCGTCTCTCCGCGGACGCTCCGGCAATACGGGCTGGGTGCGCAGATCCTGTCCTCGCTCGGCCTGTCGAAGCTGGAGCTTCTGACCAATTCGCCAACGCCGCGTGTGGTGGGGCTCGAGGCCTACGGGCTCGAGATCGTCGGCACGCGGGCGATCGGGGGGCAGGGCTGATGGCAGGCCAGGAGACGCATTATACCCTGCCGCGCGCGACGTTCGAGCGCCCGGTGAAGCTGCTGCTCGTCGTCGCGCCCTACTACCGCGACATCGCCGACGGGCTGATTGCCGGCGCGCGCGCGGAGCTCGAGGCCGTGGGCGCCGCGCATGACCTGATCGAGGTGCCGGGCGCGCTCGAGATCCCGCCCGCCATCGGCATGGCCGAACGGTTGTCGAATTTCGACGGCTACGTCGCGCTGGGCTGCGTGATCCGGGGCGAGACGAGCCATTACGAGACGGTATGCAACGACAGCTCCCGCGGGCTCATGCTGCTCGGGCTTCAGGGCGCCTGCATCGGCAACGGGATCCTGACCGTCGAGACCCGCGCGCAGGCCGAGGTCCGCGCCGATGCTGAGGGACAGAACAAGGGCGGCGGCGCCGCCGCGGCGGCCTTGCATCTGATCGCCCTCGCCCGTAACTGGGGCGGCCGGCGCAAGGGGGTGGGCTTTCGCCCCGCCTCCGAGGAATTCCGCATCGCCGGTCAGGACAGCGAAGGCTCCTCCACGGCATGACCGCAGATACCGCGCCCGGGGCCCCCACGGCCCGCCAGATGAGAACGACCGCCCGCCTTCATGCGGTGCAGGCGCTTTTCCAGATGGAAGCATCGGGGCAGGGCACCGAATCGGTGATCCGGGAATTCCTCGATCATCGCTTCGGCGCCGTCTACGACGGCGACGAGATGATGGAGGGCGATCCCGATCATTTCCGCGCCGTGGTCGAGCAGGCGGTGAACTGGCAGGCGCGGATCGACCAGATGACCGACCGCGCGCTCGTGGCCAAATGGCCGATCGCCCGCATCGATCCCACGCTGCGCGCGCTCTTTCGTGCGGCCGGAGCCGAGCTTGTCGCGACCGACACTCCGCCCAGGGTCGTCATCGTGGAATACGTCGAACTGGCGCGTGCCTTCTTTCCCGAGGGCAAGGAGGCCGGTTTCGTCAATGCGGTGCTCGACCACATGGCGCGCGAGGCCCGGCCGGAGGCGTTCTGACGCCGATGCGGCGACGGGGGGTTTTCCTCGCCCGAGACGTGGCTACATTGAGAGGGGCAAGGCAAGGAGAGCGACATGCCCAATCTCATCCGGCTCTACATTACCCAGACGGCCATCGGCTTCGTGGTCGCGGCCGCATTCGTCGCGATGCTCCTGTGGTTCAACGTCGCCAATCTCTGGCACCTGGTGACGCATGATCCCGCGGGCCCGCTCGCGGTACTGCTGTTGTGGGTCTTCAACGGGATCGTGTTCTCGGGCGTCCAGTTCGGCATCTCCGTGATGCGGATGGCCGAGCCCGACGATACGCCGCACGGCGGCGGCAGCGCGCCCGAACACGCCAGTCTGGATTACGCGACCATCCCGGTGCGTGCGGATGAGGGTCGGCGCCAGCGCTGACCGCCGTGTACATCACCGATCGGTGAAAGGGTCGTGCTTCAGGGCACGGCCCTTTTTTCGTCGTGCGCGGATGTCGCCGGACGGGAAATGTGGCGGGCCCGCGCGCAACCGTGTGGTTCTGTCATTCCCGAGGACCTGCGTGAACAGGTGGGCGCCAGGTAACCGGACCAGGGCCCGGACAGAGCCAGCTCCCTCGGAAGTGTTATAGGCCACCGGAATGTCACCGTTCACGAGAAGGGCAGCACCCGCCACAGGAAGAAGTAGTGGTGCGCCGGGGGCGGGACAAGGGGCGTTCACCCGTTCCAGGGCGAGGTGACCAGACGATAGCTCTGCAACTCCTCGGGGGTGAGCAGGTAGATCTCGTCGGGCGGCGTCAGCAGCGCGGGTTGCATCACCGCCAGATCCACACCCATCGCGCTCAGATACGCCATGACCTCGCCCTGGCCGCGCTGGATGTCCTGCACGGCGATGAAGGCCGGAAGCAGCGTGTTCTCGCCGAAATAGTGCTGGTGCACGCCCACCAGCGCGGCGGGATGCGCGCGCCGCGCGGATCCCGCCGCCAGAAGATAGGGGCAGGCGGAAAGGCAGATCGCCTGCGCGTCGACCTCGGTCGCGATGCCGAGGCGCCGGATCATCCGCCCGATGGCGAGCGCGTCGCTCACCGAGCCGCCCGGGCTGTCGAGTCGCAGGATCCCGGGCGTCGGGTCCATGCTGGCGATCCTCCGGGCAATGAGGTCGGCGTCGCCGGTCGCGATCTCTCCGCGGAGCGTCGCCGCGTCATCGCCGTCCCGCTCGAGCTGCAGGCGCACGGGCATCGGCGCGCCATCGGGCCGGGCGGGACGGTCCGTGGGCGCGAAACGACGGGTCTGGTCGCCGGGCCGGGCGGGTTGATCCAGCCCCGGCGCCGCCGGGCCGGTCGAGGGCAGGCTGAATCCGCGGCCGACATCGCCAAGAAAGAGCAGCGCGGCCAGGCCCAGCTGGAAGGCCAGAACCCCGGCAAGCGCCCGGCGTATCGTCCGCGCGCTGTCGCCGTGACCGGATTCGGGGGGCTCCGCGCTCATCCGCGGCGCGGCACCGGAGTGACGCGCGGGGCCTCCTCGCCGGGGGCGTGCGGCGGCTCGCTGTGCTGGGGCAGCCTGTCCGACGCGATCTCCACCTCGCGCAGCGCGGCAAGCGCCGCGCGCAGTTCCGCCAGCGTCAGCGTGTCGGCGGTGCTCGCGCCCTCGCGGCTGGCGCGGATCGCCCCCTGCGTGATCGCCAGGATGAGGACAAGCACGCCGGGCAGCAGGTCGATGGCGATGGCGCCTGCCCAGGAGGGCACGAAGCTCGACGCGTAAAGGATCACCGCGTCCGCCGCCGAGACCGGCGTGTAACGCGTCTCGGGCGGGGGCGGTATGGCGATCACCGCGTCCGCCGCCGCTTCGAGCGTGGCGGCGCGTTGCGCGACGACCTCGAGAACGGCCTCGATCGTGGCCAGCTGGTCGCCGCGGTTCGCCGCGGTGCGCCCGTCGAGCTCCGGCAGCACCGCCGAGGCCGCGAGATCCTGCGCCGCGCGCTGCACCAGCGGCGCGACGGAAAGCTGCCGGAGCTCCGTGACGATTCCGGCCAGGCGCACCGCCTGCTCGGAGAACTCGACCGAGCGCGTCTCGACCGGTCCGGGTTCCACCGTCAGCGCGCGCATCCGGCTCAGGATCGCGTTGCCCTCGTCGAAGGCGGCCGCGACCTGCGGGGCCTGCGCGGCGATCTGCGCCTCGAGCGCGGCAAGCTCCGTGGCCTTCTGGCGCAGCAGCGAATAGACCGACCCGCGCCCGGCGAGCCCCGAAAGACCGCCCTCGGCCTCCTGCGCAGAGAGGTCCTCGAAGCTCTGGCGCACCCGCGCCACGTCCTGTTCGAGCGCCTGCGCCGAGACGGCGATCTCGTGCGCGCGCTCCAGCGTCTGCTGGTAGTCCTGCACCGTGTTGGCGAGATGCTGCTCCACCGCCGCCGAGCCGGCAAGCGCCGCGGCGTTGAGCCAGCTCGACATCGCGACGATGGCGAGGCTGCCGAGCCCCATCGCCCCCATCAGGCCCGCTCGCGCGCGGGCCGAGCGCATGGCGGGAAAGAGGCGCAGCATGTAGGACCAGAAGACGAATATCCCCACGGACACCGCCACCGAATAGGCGATCGCCGCGAAGGCCGACATGGCGCCGCTGTCGTCGAGCAGCGAGGACACGCCGAGATAGGTGTAGATCCCCGAGGCCACGGCGAGCACGCCGAGCGCGGTGCCGGTGAAGCTGTCGAGCCAGCTCACATGGTTCTCTAGATCTCGCGCGGCGCGAAGGTCGGCGGGTCTGGGCTCGGTCGGGCTCATCTTCGGCGCTCCGGGGTGGGGACGCCCCCTTATAGCAGTGTCGCGCCGCGGCGACACTCCCGCGGTGCGGATCGTCGGGGTTGCGGCGCGTTCTTGATATGTTCATATTCGGCCCATGCCGGAAGGTTCCGACAGCACCGCGCTCGCTCCGGGCCAGCTTCTGGCGCGCGGCGTCGCGCGGCACCTGGCAGGGATGGGGTTCGCCTGCATCGAGGAGTTCGTGCCGGACCGCGGGCTGCGCCTCGACGTGCTGGCGCTGGGACCCGGGGGCGAGTTCTGGGTGGTGGAGTGCAAGTCGTCCCGCGCCGATTACGCCTCCGACCGCAAATGGCAGAATTACCTCGGCTGGGGCGACCGGTTCTTCTGGGCTGTGGACGCGGCATTTCCCGCGGACATCCTGCCCGGCGAATGCGGCCTCATCCTTGCGGACGCCTACGATGCGGAGGTGGTGCGGATGGGGCCCGAAACCCGGCTGGCCGGCGCGCGGCGCAGCGCGCTGACCCGCCGTTTCGCCCGTCAGGCGGCGCTTCGCCTGCAGACGATGCGCGACCCGGCCGCGCGTCTCATGCCCTAGCCTTTCGGGCCGGGCTTCTTCCTTTTCTTGCCGAGCGCCCGTGCGGCCCCCGCAGCGGCGCGGATTTCTTCCGCGATCTCCTCCGCCTCCTCCGGTTCGAAATCCATCGGGATCTCGATGCCGCCCTCGGCGGAGACATAAAGGCGCACGAGCCCGGTGTCGGTGGGCCCGATCTGGAGGTTGGCCTCGATGTCGCGTTCGTCGTTGATGCCCATGGGATCGCCCTCGCGCGGATGGGCGATGCTGCTAGCCGGTTTCGACGGGCCGTGCAAGCGGGGGCAAGGGGGCCCGGGCTGCGCCCGCGGGGATCGTGCCGTGCCTGCATCCGTCCCGTCGGGGCAGGGCGCGCTTTCGCACGCTTCGCCGGCCCGCGCGCCGCGCGAAACTGGCGGGCCCCGCCTGCGCCCGTCCGCCCCGCCGCGGCGCCCCCCTATCCGCGGACGGGCGATGCGGACGCCCGGCCGCGACCGCGGGGAAAAGCGCCGCGACCACGGTCTCTGAGCGCTTGCATTCGCCAGGGGCAGGCGTTAGATCGCGCGCACGGTGCCGCCTTAGCTCAGTTGGTTAGAGCGCTGGATTGTGGATCCAGAGGTCCCCCGTTCGAGCCGGGGAGGCGGTACCATCGTCCGGCACACGCGGCCGCAACCTTCCCAAGGCCATCATTCGACCGCGATCTCCTGGCGCATCTCGCCCGTGGCGCGGTCGAAGATCAGGATCCGGTCGTCGTCGGTCGTCACGGCGTACCAGTCCGGTCCCTGCGTGAAGGCCACCGCACGCGCCCCGCCCGGAAGCGCGATGCTGTCGGGCAGCGCGGGGGCCGTGGCGCCCAGGCGGATGACAAGCGCCGTGGCGACCACTACAACGCCCGCGATCATGGTGAGGGTCAGCGCCGTCACCAGCCGCCGCAGGGCCCTGACCTGTGCCGGTTCCGTCTCTGGGGATTCGTCCATGGCCGCTCGCATCCTCCGCTTCCGGATCGCGCCCGATCCGCCGCAGCGCCTTGATAAGGCGCTGGCGCGGGATGCGCCAGCCGAGGCGTCCCTGTCGCGCACCCGGCTTGCCCGGCTCCTGTCCGAAGGCGCGGTGCGGGTGGACGGTGCAACCGCGCGGGATCCGAAGGCCGCGGTGAATGCGGGGGCCGAGGTTGAGATCACCGTCGAGGATGCCGTCGAAAGCCCGATCGGCGCGGAGGCCATTCCCCTCGACGTGGTGCACGAGGATGCCGACCTCATCGTGGTGAACAAGCCCGCCGGCATGGTCGTCCACCCCGCGCCCGGTTCGCCCGCCGGCACGCTGGTGAACGCGCTGATCGCCCATTGCGGCGACAGCCTGTCGGGCGTGGGCGGCGAGAGGCGCCCCGGCGTGGTCCACCGCATCGACAAGGAGACCTCGGGGCTGCTCGTCGCGGCCAAGAGCGATCGCGCCCATCACGGTCTCGCCGCGCAGTTCGCCGCCCACGACGTGGAGCGCGTCTATGCCGCGGTGGTGCACGGCTGCCCCGACGCGGGCGACCCGAGGCTCCTGGGCACGCGCGGGGTCGGGACGGAGCCGGGCGGCGTGATCCGCATCGCCACCGGGATCGGCCGGCACCGCACCGACCGCCAGCGCCAGGCCGTCCTGTTCCATGGCGGACGCCATGCCGTCACCCGCCTCCGGGTCGCGGAACGGTTCGGCCGCCCGCCCGCCGCCGCGCTTGTGCGGTGCTGGCTGGAGACGGGTCGCACGCATCAGATCCGGGTGCACATGGCGCATGCCGGGCACGGGCTGGTGGGCGATCCGCTTTACGGCGGCCGGCGCGCGCCCTCCGTCAAGGCGCTTGGCGCCGCGGCGGCCGAGGCAGTTCGCACCTTCCGCCGGCAGGCGCTTCACGCGGGGGTCCTGGGCTTTGTCCATCCGGTGACGGGGGCGCGCCTGCGCTTCGAGGCGCCGCTTCCATCCGACATGGCGCGGCTGGTCGAAATACTGCGCGGGGCCGCCGACGGGCCCGACACGGATCCGTGAGAACGGCGACATATTGCCCGTCACCCGAAGCAAAAGGCGCCGATATCGTGTAAGCTGCGCCATATCGATCGGTTGCACGGACGGCTTCCGGCACCTAGATTGAATGTTAACGAAATACACATCGAGAGGGGATCTCAGAGAGATGAGCAATTACGGCAATCTGCCGGCACCGACGCCCGAGGGCGGACTGACGCGTTACCTCCAGGAGATCCGGAAATTCCCGCTGCTCGAGCCGGAAGAGGAATACATGCTGGCCAAGCGCTGGGTGGAGGATCAGGACACCGAGGCCGCGCACAAGCTCGTGACCTCCCACCTCCGTCTCGCCGCGAAGATCGCCATGGGCTATCGCGGCTACGGCCTGCCCCAGGCCGAAGTGATCTCGGAGGCCAATGTGGGCCTGATGCAGGCGGTGAAGCGGTTCGACCCCGAAAAGGGCTTTCGCCTCGCGACTTACGCGATGTGGTGGATCCGGGCCTCGATCCAGGAATACATCCTGCGCTCCTGGAGTCTCGTGAAGCTTGGCACCACCTCGGCGCAGAAGAAGCTGTTCTTCAACCTGCGCAAGGCCAAGGCGCGCATCGGTGCGCTGGAAGAGGGCGACCTGCGCCCCGAGGCGGTCAAGCGGATCGCCCACGACCTCGGCGTGACCGAGGACGAGGTGATCTCGATGAACCGCCGCATGTCGGGCGGCGACGCCTCGCTCAACGCCACGGTGGGCCAGGAGGGCGAGGGCACCATGCAGTGGCAGGACTGGCTGGAGGACGAGGGCGCCGACCAGGCGGCGGATTACGAGGCACGCGACGAGCTGGAGATTCGGCGCGAGCTGCTCGCCGAGGCGATGGACGTGCTCAACGAGCGCGAGCGCGACATCCTGACCAGGCGGCGGCTGACCGAGGACCCCCTCACCCTGGAGGAGCTGTCGGGGCACTACGACGTGAGCCGCGAACGCATCCGCCAGATCGAGGTCCGCGCCTTCGAGAAGCTTCAGACCCGGATGCGCGAGCTCGCGCGGGAAAAGGGAATGGCGGCGGCCTGAGGCCGCCGATCCTCATGCCACCGCGTGGGGCCGCCGTCGCACCGGGTGCGGTGCCGCGGCATTCGAATCGATGAAATCCAGAACGAGCGGCCGGATGTTGTGCCGCCAGCTGCGCCCCGCGAAGATGCCGTAGTGGCCGGCGTCGGGCTCCACGTGGCTTGCCTTTTTCGAGGCGGGCAGACCCGTCAGCAGATCGAGCGCGGCGACACACTGGCCCGGGGCCGAGATGTCATCCTTCGCCCCTTCCACCGTCTTGACCGCGACGTTGGTGATCTTGCCGATATCGACCGGCTTGCCGGCCACGGTAAACGCGTTGCGGGCGATCTCGCGGTTCTTGAAGACCCGTTCCACGGTGGAGAGGTAGAATTCCGCGGGCATGTCCATGACGGCGAGATACTCGTCGTAGAACCGGTTATGGCCGTCATGATCCGACGCCTCGCCCCTGGCCGCGCGCAAGATCTGGTCGCGGAAGGCGCGCCCGTGGCGTTCGGCGTTCATCGACATGAAGGAGGCGAGCTGCAGCAGCCCCGGATAGACCATCCGGCCCACGCCCTTGTACTTGAAGCCGACGCGCTGGATCATCGTCTCCTCGAGCTGGCCCATGGTGACGCGGCGGCCGAAATCCGTGACCTCCGTCGGCGTGGCGTCGGGATCGATCGGCCCGCCGATCAGCGTCAGGGTGCGCGGCTGCGCCTCGGGGTCCTCGGCAGCGAGATGCGCGGTGGCGGCAAGGGCGAGCGGCGCGGGCTGGCACACCGCGATCACGTGGGTGTCGGGGCCCATCTCCCGCAGGAAATCGGCGACGTAGAGCGTGTAATCCTCCACATCGAACTTGCCGCAGCTCACCGGGATGTCGCGCGCGTTGTGCCAGTCGGTGATATAGACCTCGCAATTGACGAGGAGGCTCTTGACCGTGGAGCGCAGCAGCGTGGCGTAATGGCCCGACATCGGCGCGATCAGCAGGATCTTGCGCGGCTGCTCGGGCCGGCCGAGCACGTGAAAGTGGATCAGGTCGCCGAAGGGCTTTTCGACCACCGTGTCGACGCGCACGAGGTGGTCGCGCCCGTCCTCGCAGGTGAAGGTGCGGATCCCCCAATCGGGCTTGGCGACCATCCGCTCGAAGCTGCGTTCGGTCACCTCGCCCCAGGCGGCCATCCACTGCATCATTGGATTCGGTGTCAGCGCGAACATGGGGTAGGAGGCCATGGCTTTGGCAGTCGCCCCGAGCCACTGGTTTGTGTTACGCACCGATTCCATAAAATCATATGTCGCCATGTATCGCATTCATGCTTCTCCTTTACCTGCCTCTCGGGCGCCGGTGTTGCCGGGCCCCGCAGTCGGCGACCTTCGCTGCGTGGCAGCGACGATAGGTGGAAATCCTTAACATGACAACTGACGAGGAAAATGCGCCTGAGACCGCGCCCGCGCTTCAGGACAATATCCGCAAGATCGAGGAACTGTCGCAGCGTCTGATCGCGGCGCTCTCGCGGCGCGCGCCGGCGCATCCCGGGCTGCAGGGCCCGAATCAAGAGCTCTACACCAACGCCGCGACGGCCTACTGGTCCGAGTGGATGCACAACCCCGCCAAGCTGCTCGAGCACCAGATCACCTACTGGAGCAAGTCGCTCGTCCATTTCATCGAGGCGCAGCAGCAGTTCGCGCGCGGCCAGCTCGCACCGCCGGAGGATACCACGCCGGACGATCCGCGCTTTTCCAACCCTCTGTGGAAGACGCACCCCTACTTCAACTTCATCAAGCAGCAATATCTCATCTACGCCGAGGCGATGCGCGAGGCGGTGGAGAAGATCGAGGATCTCGACGAGACGGAAAAGCGCCGCCTGAGGTATTTCTCCGACCAGATCGTCGACATGCTCTCGCCCACCAACTATCTCGGCACGAACCCCGACGCGCTTGAAAAGGCCTTGGAAACGGAGGGCGAGAGCCTCGTGAAGGGGCTGGAGAACCTCGTCTCCGACCTCGAGGCGAACGAGGGCGAGCTCGTCGTCCGCCTGGTGGACGAGGACGCCTTCGAGGTTGGCGGCAACCTCGCCACGACGCCGGGCAAGGTGGTCTATCGCAACCACATGTTCGAGCTGATCCAGTATGCGCCCGCCACCGAGAAGGTGCGCGAGACGCCGCTCGTCGTCTTTCCGCCCTGGATCAACAAGTTCTACATCCTCGACCTGAAGGCGCAGAACAGCTTCGTCAAATGGGTGACGGAGCAGGGCTACACCCTTTTCATGGTGAGCTGGATCAACCCCGGCCCGTCCTATGCCGATGTCGGGATGGAGGATTACATCGAGGACGGGTTCCTGGCCGCCATGCGCGAGGTGAAGGCGATCACGGGCCAGGAGCGTCTCAACGTGGTCGGCTACTGCATCGCGGGAACCACGCTGGCGCTGACGCTTTCGCTGATGAAGAAGCGGGGCGACAAGTCGGTCCGGTCGGCCACCTTCCTGACCGCGCTCACCGATTTTTCGGACCAGGGCGAATTCACGCCCTTCCTGCAGGACGATTTCGTGGACGCGATCGAGGAGGAAGCGACGCAAAAGGGCGTGCTGTCGAGCAAGATCATGGGTCGGACCTTTTCCTTCCTGCGCTCGCGCGACCTCGTCTTCGGGCCCGCCGTCCGCTACTACATGATGGGAGAGACGCCGCCCGCCTTCGACCTGCTCTACTGGAACGGCGACGGGGCCAACCTGCCCGCGAAGATGGCGATCCAGTATCTTCGCAGGCTCTGCCAGGCCAACGACTTCGCCGAGGACGGCTACGAGCTGATGGGAGAGACGCTGCGCCTGCGCGACGTGGACGTGCCGTTCTGCGCCGTCTCCTGCGAGTCCGATCACATCGCGCAATGGAAGGACTGCTACCGCGGATTTCAGCAGACCTCGAGCAGGTCGAGAACCTTCATCCTGTCGCAGTCGGGGCATATCGCGGGCATCGTGAACCCGCCGAGCAAGAAGAAGTACGGCCACTATACCCACGACGACCTCCGGCTGGATCACGAGAACTGGCGGGCCGAGGCGGAGTTTCACGAAGGCTCCTGGTGGCCGCGCTGGAACAGCTGGCTCGCCCGACGGTCCGGCAAGTGGGTGCCCGCCCGCGAGCCGGGCGATTCGCAGCATCCGCCGCTGGCCGAGGCCCCCGGAACCTATGTCGTGGCGCCGCCAACCGACTGACATTCCTGCCGCCAGGGAAGTTTTTGCTGCACCGCAGCAAAAAGGCTTGAAATGCTGCGGTGCAGCATGCATATTCGGTGCAGTTGGAGAACACGGGGAAAGTCCCGTTCCACCAAGGCACAAAAGGATAGCATCATGGCAACCGCAAAGACCCAGACGACCGATTTCACCCAGATGATGAAAGACATGATGGGCGCGTTCCCGGTGGACAATTCCGCCATGGAAGACGCCTTCAAGACGACCGCCTCGCTCAACGAGAAGCTGGCCGGCGTCGCGCTCGAGGCCGCCGAGAAATCGTCGGAGCTTTCGGCGAAGTGGACGAAGGACACCATCTCCAAGATGGGCGAGATGACGAAGGCGAAAGCCGAGCCCGCGGACTACGCCAAGGCGATGACCGACTTCGCGTCGGCACAGGCCGAAGTGGCCGCAGAGCACATGGCCGCCTTCGCCGAGATCGCGAAAAAGGTCCAGATGGACACCGTCGAACTGATGATGGCGGCCGGCAAGGACATGACCGAGGACGCGAGCGCGGCCATGAAGAAGGCCACCAACGACATGACGTCCGCCGCCAAGAAGGCCGGCACCGCCGCGTCGAAGTGATCGCGGGGGCGCCACGGGCGCCCGGCACGCATCGGGGCGGGCGCGGCGAGAGCCGTGCCCGCCCTTTTCATTTGATCCGTGGCATTCTAGGCTTCCTCTCGTTCACATCCGGGGAGGAGAGCCCGTGGCCGATACCGAAAAGCCGCTCCTGATCAAGCGCTACGCCAGCCGCCGGCTCTACAACACCGAAACCAGCGACTACGTCACGCTAGAGGATATCGCGGGCTTCATCCGCGCGGGACGCGAGGTCAAGATCGTCGACCTGAAATCCGGTGACGACCTGACCCGGCAGTATCTTCTCCAGATCGTGGCTGAGCACGAGTCGAAGGGCGAAAGCGTGCTGCCCATCAACGTGCTGACCGACCTCGTCCGGAGCTACACCACGTCCGCGCACTCCATGGTGCCGCAATTCCTCGCCATGTCCTTCGAGATGCTCCGCGACGGACAGACGAAGGTGATGGAGAACATGGAGAAGATAAACCCCATGTCGGCGATGCCGGGCTACGATGCCATGCGCGCGCAGCAGGAAGCGTTCCTGAAGGCGATGACCGGCGGCATGGGTGCCAACTGGTCCGGCCCGGGCCGCGAGGACGACGACAACGGCCAAGGCTCCGAGGATCTGGACGAGATCAAGCGGCAGCTCGCGACGCTTCAGGCGAAGCTCGACAAGCTGGGTGAGTGACGCCTCAGGTTCCGTAGGCGCGCGGCGGTGCGCATACCGCCTCTGCCGCCTCGACCAGCGCCCCGGCGATCGCGACGCACTCCTCCCGCGACAGCCGCGCGGGCAGGCGCACGTCGCAGGCGCGCATCAGCATGGTGCGCGTTGCGGGAAGTTCCGGCATCTCGGGCAGGAACCGCCAGTTCCAGAAGGCGCGGGCGTTGTCGTCTGACAGTCCGAAGACCTGAACCTTCACGCCGCGCGCGCCCGCCTCTGTGGCGAAGGCGCGGGTCTGCGCCTCGTCCAGGCCCTCCAGATTGAACTGGATCGAATCGGGTGCGCGCAGCTCGCCGTCGAGGGCCGCGGGAACCGTCATCGAAGGCGATGCGTTCAGCATCGCCGCGACAAGATCGTGGTTCGCGCGGCCGTCGCGCACCCGGCGCGGGATCTCGCGCAGTTGTGGGCGGATTACCGCCGCCGAGAGATTCGACATGCGCATGTTGTAAAGCGGCAGGAGGTTCTGCCAGCGGCGGAACGCCTCCTCGAGCCCGGTGTGCTTCTTCCAGTTGTGCTCGTAGGCGCCCGACATGATCACGGCGCGCGCGACGAGGTCGGCGTCGTCGGTGACGAGGATGCCGCCTTCGCCCGCGTTCACGAGCTTGTAGCTCTGGAAGCTGAAACAGCCCGCCCGGCCGAGCGTGCCGATCTTGCGCCCGCGCCATGTGGTGCCGAGCGAATGCGCCGCGTCCTCGATCACCGGCACGCCGCGCGCGTCACAAAGCGCCATGATCGCGTCCATGTCGGAGGTGTGCCCCCGCATGTGGCTGATGATGACCGCTTCGACGCCGGCAAGCTTCGCCTCGAAATCGGCGAGGTCGACGCGGTAGTCCGCGCCCACTTCGCACAGGACCGGCACGCAGTCGGCATGCACCACCGCCGAGGGCACCGCGGCGAAGGTGAAACCGGGGATCAGCACGCGGGCGTCGCGGGGCAGGTCGAGCGCCTTCAGCGACAGGAAGAGCGCCGCCGAGCAGGACGAGACGGCGAGCGCGTAATCCACACCCATCAGCGCCGCGAACTCCCGCTCTAGAAGTGCCACCGGCGCGTCGGCTGGCGCGGTGTAGCGGAAAAGATCGCCCGAGGCGAGCAGGCGGTCGATCTCGGCGCGCGCGGCCTCGGGGATCGCTTCGGCGTGGTGCACGTCGGGCATCTGGCGCATATTCGGAAATCCTGAATAGATGTTTTGGGAAAGGTAAAACAAAAGGACCATGCGGCCAAGGCGGAAGCGCTGCGCGGTTCGCCGCGTGGCCCGAATGCCGCAGCGGCAAGACCCGTCAGAAAAAATGCCGCGCGATCCGGGCGTCGAGGTCGAGGTCGCATCGCCGCAACAGTCCCTCGCGCGCGAGCGCCGCGAGACGCTCGGGCGTGGCGGTGCAGACCTCCTCGAAGAAGGCGCGAAGCCCGTCCTCGCCCGCGGCCGCCTCGATCTCCGACAAGAGCGCGTGGACGGTCAGATTCCGGCTGCCCGGCCCGGCCTGCGGCGTCAGCTCCGCCCGGTAGGCCCCGGCCTTCAGCCGGTAGCGATACTGCCCGATCCACGTCTCCCAGTCCGGAGCGTGCAGGTGGCAGAGCTCGATGCAGGGCAGGGGGCGCTCGCCGGGGTTCTGCTCCTCGCCGAGCCAGGCGTTGTGGATGCGCGCGCGAAGCCCGTGTCCCGTGCGCAGAAAGAGCTTGCCCGCCACGTGGCTCAGGAAACCGCCCGGCAGATCGCGGCCCCAGGTCGGGAAGACCCGCGCCGCGGCCTGCTGCCGCCGGGTGCGGTCGAGGTGGAACGCCTTGAAATGCACGGGCGGGCCGCCCGATGGCTCGGCGAGCGCCTCGAGGGGGCGTGTGCGGGCGCAAAGGCAGTCGTCGGGCAGGGCGGCCAACTCCTCCGCCACCGAGTTCTCGCGCGGCCACAGGAACTCGTCCACGTCGATATGGGCGAGCCAGTCGACCTCCGCGCGCCGGTCGAGCGCGTGGCGCAGGTTGCGCGTCTGGCGTTCCTGGTGCTTGGCGGGCCGGCCACCCCGTTTTTGCCACCAGTCGTCGTCCGTCCGGAAGACCCGGAGCTTCGGATGCGCGGCGAGCCGAGCCTCTGTCTCGGGCGCCTCGGCGTCGAGATAGACGAAGACGCGGTGCGCGCCGAGGTCGAGATGGTGCGCCGCGAAACCCAGCACCGCCCGCGGCGGCGCCTTCACGGTGGCGGTCACGCCCCAGCGCGGGGCGGTCATGGCGCGGGGTCTTTTCGGCGGGATCGGGCGGTCATGGGCAGAGACTGCGGCCGGGGGCGGGCGGGCTCAAGCCCCGGCGCTTGCGTGCAGGCCCGCCCGGCAGCCCGCGCGCGTCGCGCGCGGGCTCGGCACCGTAACGCGGCCGCGGGGCCGGGGACGCAGCAGGTGGCCGCCCGTCACACGCCACGCCGCGCCGTTTACGAGGATGAAGGCGCCATCGGGCAGCGCGTCCGCCTCGGACGCGTGGCGGATTTCCGAGCGGACCGGCCGCACCCGGTTCCGACGTGTCACACCTGCATTTCCTTGGTGTCGGTGAGCCGGAGTTCGGGGTAGTCGCGCTCGATCCGGTCGATGTCCCATTGCAGGCGGGTCAGGTAGACCGTGTCGCCGTCATTGTCATGCGCGATATGCTGCTTGTTGGCGGTCACGAAGCGGTCCATCGCCTGCTTCTCTCCGGCGACCCAGCGGGCCGAGGTGAACTGCGAGGGCTCGAATCGGACCGGCAGGCCGTATTCCAGTTCGATCCGGCTGGCCAGCACGTCGAACTGGAGCGCGCCCACCACGCCCACGATGAAGCCCGAGCCGATGGCGGGCTTGAAGACCTTGGCCGCGCCTTCCTCTGCGAACTGCATGAGCGCCTTTTCGAGGTGCTTGGCCTTCATCGGGTCGCCCGCCCGCGCGGATTGCAGAAGCTCCGGCGCGAAGGAGGGGATGCCGGTCACGCGGATCGCCTCGCCCTCGGTCAGCGTGTCGCCGATGCGGAGCTGGCCGTGGTTCGGGATGCCGATGATGTCGCCCGCCCAGGCTTCTTCGGCCAGTTCGCGGTCGGCCGCGAGAAAGAGCACCGGCGCGGAGACGGTGATCGGTTTTTTCGTGCGGACATGAGTGAGTTTCATGCCGCGCTTGAAGTGTCCCGACGCCAGGCGGACAAAGGCGACGCGGTCGCGGTGCTTGGGGTCCATGTTCGCCTGAACCTTGAAGACAAAGCCAGAGACGCTTGTTTCTTCAGGGGAAATCTGCCGTGGCTCCGCGCGCTGGACCTGCGGTTCGGGCGCGTAGCGGCCGATCCCGTCCATGAGTTCCTTCACCCCGAAGGAATTGATCGCCGAGCCGAACCAGATCGGCGTCATGTGCCCCTCGCGCACCGCCTTCGGATCGAGGGCGGGCAAGAGGGCGCGCGCCATCTCGACCTCCTCGCGGAGTTTCGCCAGGAGCTGCGGCGGCACGTGATCGGCCATGCGCGGATCGTCGAGGCCCTCGATCTCGACCGTCTCGGCCACGCGGTTCCGATCGGCGCGGTCCATCAGTTCGAGCCGGTCGCGCAGCAGGTCGTAGCAGCCGAGGAAATCCTGCCCCATGCCGATGGGCCAGGAGGCGGGTGTCACGTCGATGGCGAGGTTTTCCTGGATCTCGTCGATGATGTCGAAGGTGTCGCGGCTTTCGCGGTCCATCTTGTTGCAGAAGGTCAGGATCGGCAGGTCGCGCAGGCGGCAGACCTCGAAGAGCTTGCGCGTCTGGCTTTCCACGCCCTTCGCCCCGTCGATCACCATCACCGCCGCGTCGACGGCGGTGAGCGTGCGATAGGTGTCTTCGGAAAAGTCGGAGTGGCCGGGCGTGTCCACGAGATTGAAGCGGAAGTCCCGGTAATCGAAGGACATCGCCGAGGCCGAGACGGAGATGCCGCGGTCCTTTTCCATCGCCATGAAGTCCGAGCGCGTGCGCCGCGCCTCGCCCTTGGCGCGCACCTGGCCCGCCATCTGGATCGCGCCGCCGAAAAGCAGGAACTTCTCGGTCAGCGTCGTCTTGCCCGCATCGGGATGCGAGATGATGGCGAAGGTGCGCCTGCGGGCGATCTCGGGCGGCAGGTCGGGGCGGTTCGGCAGAGTGTCCAGCATGGCCGGGCATATAGGGGAGCGGCGGGGCGCGCGCAATCGCGGCCCGCCGGCGCCCCGGGCCGCCTTCTCTTTCCCTCGTGTCGCGCCGCTAGCGTGCCGAGGCGCGGCGCAGAAGCTCGGCCGCGTCGGGCCGGCGCAGCAGCGTCTCGCGCACCTCGAGGCCGCGAAGCGCCCCGTCGCCGTGGCCCGGCAGCCGGTTCGCCAGCGCGCGGTCGAGCGGCGCGGGCAGCAGGGGCCGGTTGCGCGCATCCAGCAGCATCGATTCGGCCGCGATGCCCTCGGCGTAGATGATCTGGTGGCAGTCGAGCAGCAGCTGGAAATACTCCACGAACCCGCCCGCCCGGCGCCGCACGGTGGTGCCGTTCACGAGATGCCTGGCGCGCACCAGCACCTCGGGCCGGCCGGCGCCGAGCGCATCCTCGCGCTGGTAGACGAAGAGCCGGTGATCGGGGCTGACCACGAGCTCCCCGGTGTTGTGGAGCGCACCTGCCGCGATGACGATGGGCGCGAAGGCGCCCGCAGCGCGCACCGTGCTGCGTCCGATCCAGCGGATTTCCTGCGCACCGTCGTCTCGCGTCAGCAGCCGGTCGCCCGGCGCCAGCGTCTCTATCGGGCGCTGCTCTCCGGAGGCCAGGGTGATCCGCGTCCCCCGCGAGAAGGAGACGCAGCCGAGTTCGGCGAAACGCCGGCGCGCGCCGCCGGGATCGACGTTCACGAGGGTGTAGGACGTGCGCGGCGCCACCCGGTCGAGCGGGTGAGCATGAACCGCGCGCACGGTGCCCGCGCGATCCGTTTCCACCAGCACAAGGACCTCCAGCACCTGCCCGGCGCTGTCCATGAAGGTGAGGCAACTGTCGAGGAAGACCGTCGCGCCGGGGGTGCCGAGCGGGCTGTCGGGGGCGACGACGAGGCTCTCGCCCGCGCCCATCTCCAGCGCGAGCCTGAGCGCCCGGGCGTCCGTCGCGAGTTCGTAGACGTCGTCCGGCGCAAGCGCGTCGGCGTGTTCCAGCGGGTCGCCGCGCCGCGCGCCCTCGGTCGCGCGAAAATCTTCCGCGCGGTGGACGGCCAGATTGATGACGGGTCGTTCTGTCGGCATGAGATCCGGGGATGCAGGGGCTGGCGTTCGCCCCAGCCTACTGCCATCAGCGTGATCATGGAATGTGGCGCGGCAGGGCCGGGGCGCGGGCGATTTGCTGGCATGCCCCGCGCGCCGGTGATAATTGCCACCAACGCAAAAGGGAGGGGCACATGGATCTGGGGATTTCGGGAAAGCGCGCGCTGGTCTGCGCGGCGAGCAAGGGATTGGGGCGCGGCTGCGCCGAGGCGCTCGCAGAAGCGGGGGCGAGCCTGGTGATCAACGCCCGTGGCGCGGAGGCGCTGGAAGAGACCGCCGCCGCGATCCGTGCCGCCCACGGCGTGGAGGTCACGGCCGTGGCCGCCGACATCACCACCGAAGAGGGCCGGTCGAAGGTGCTCGACGCTGCGGGCGCGCAGGTCGACATCCTGGTGACCAATGCGGGCGGGCCGCCGCCGGGGATGTGGACGGACTGGGAGCGGGACGATTTCATCCGCGCCCTCGACGCGAACATGCTGACGCCCATCGCGCTCATCAAGGCCCTGGTTCCGGGCATGATGGAGCGCGGCTGGGGCCGGGTCGTCAACATCACCTCGCAATCCGTCAAGGCGCCGATCCCGGTGCTGGGCCTGTCGAACGCGGCGCGCACGGGGCTGACGGGCTATGTCGCAGGCACGGCGCGGCAGGTGGCCGGCGCGGGCGTCACGATCAACAACCTTCTGCCCGGCATCCACGCCACCGACCGCGCGGTCGCGCTCGATACCGGCGTCGCCGGCAAGGAGGATATCACGCTCGAGGAGGCGCGCCGCCGGCGCGAGGCGACGATCCCCGCCGGCCGCTACGGCACGAAGGAAGAGTTCGGCGCGGCCTGCGCGTTTCTCTGCTCGCAGCACGCGGGCTTCATCGTCGGGCAGAACATCCTTCTCGATGGCGGCGGGACGAACTTCACCATCTGAGCCGCGCCCTCGCGCCCCGGCCGCTTGCGCGGGCGGGGCGGGGTTGCTATCCCGCCCGCATGTCCGAGCAAATTGATCGGGAAAAGTCGGCCGTGGCCGCGCCGGCACCGAGGCTGGAGGTCCGCCACCTCACCCGCCGCTTCGGCGGCCGTGTCGTCGTGGACGACGTGTCGCTGGCGATCCGGCCGGGGCAGGTGACCTGCCTGCTCGGCCCGTCGGGCTGCGGCAAGTCGACCACGCTGCGGATGATCGCGGGCGTGGAGATGCAGGACGAGGGCGAGATCCGGGTCGACGGGGAGCTGATCTGCGACACGGTCTACCGCGTGCCGCCGGAGCGGCGCTCGATCGGGCTGATGTTCCAGGACTTCGCGCTTTTCCCGCATCTCTCGGTGGCCGACAACGTCGCCTTCGGCCTGCGCGCACCGCGCGAGGCGCGCCGCGCGCGGGTCGAGGAGCTTCTCGCGCGGGTGGGGCTGTCGCATTACGTCGACGCGTACCCGCATTCGCTTTCGGGTGGCGAGCAGCAGCGCGTGGCGCTTGCCCGCGCGCTCGCCCCGCGCCCGTCGATCATGCTGATGGACGAGCCCTTCTCGGGCCTCGACAACCGGCTGCGGGACGGGATCCGCGACGAGACGCTGTCGATTCTCAAGGAAGAGGACACGGCCGTCCTGCTGGTGACCCACGAGCCGCAGGAGGCGATGCGCATGGCCGACGAGATCGCGCTGATGCGGGACGGGCGGATCGTGCAGATGGGCGCGCCCTACAACATCTACAATGCACCCCTCGACAAGGCGGCGGTGGCCTTCTTCTCCGATGTCAACGTGATCCGCGGCACGGTGCGCGGGGCGCTGACCGACACCCCCTTCGGCCAGTTCCTGGCCCCGGGCGTGCCCGACGGGGCGGAGGTGGACATCGTCTTCCGCCCGCAGCATGTGGGCATCGACTTCGATCGCGGCGGGCACGGGCCGCAGCCCACCGCGCGGGACGGGGTCGCCGCGCGCGGCGTGGTCGAACGCGCGCGCTTTCTGGGCAACGAAAGCCTCGTGGAGTTCCGCATGGATCATGACGGATCCGTGCTGAAGGCGACCGTGCCCAACGTCTTCCTGCCGAGGCCCGGCCGCGCGCTCTGGCTGACCGTGCGCCGCGACCGCTGCTTCGTCTTTCCCGCGCGCGACTGATTTTCCGCCGCGCGCGGGCCGCCGCGTGGTCCGGGGGCGCTGCCCCCGTCGCGCGTTCCGCGCGACTCCCCCGGAGTATTTCGGCCAAGAAGAAGCCCGGTGTCCTTCCGGCCGGTCAGGGCCTGGCCTCGAAATCGGAAAGGCGTTTGCCCGGCTCGTCCACGAAAAGCGAGGGGATCGTCACGAGGTCCTCGATGCGGTCCAGGCGGAGGGTGGCGAAATCCGCCGCCGCCTCGTCCCAGACCACGGCCGACCAGACGCGCCCCCAGTAGTCGACCTTGAGCGGGCGCACGACGCGCGCGCCGCCGCCGCCGGACATGCGCACGCGGAGCTTCTGGCGTGCCCGGATCGCGGCGCGCAGCCGGGGCATGTGGGCGAAGCCCCGCGCCGCGGCCTCGAACGGGTAGGTGGCCAGGCCGAAGCGGGCCTGCGCGCCCGGCTCCTCGGGCAGGACGGCCTCGATCTTGGCCGAGAGCGAGATGGCGGCGGCGCGCAGATCCTCGTCCACCGCCTCGCCCGTGACGGCGAGGGCGAGGTGCAGGATCTCGAGCTCCGTCTCGGTCAGGTTGAGCGGCGGAAGGGTGATCGCCGCGGAGGCGCGGTAGCCCTCGCCGCGCGCGCCTTCCACCGGCACGCCCGAGGCGGCAAGCGTCTCCATGTCGCGGTAGACGGTGCGCATCGAGACGCCCGTGCGGCGGGCGAGGTCCTCTGCGCGGTGCGGGCCGCCGCGCTTCAGGATCTCGATGAGGGCGTAGAGTCGGTCCGCGCGTTTCACGTCGTCATCCTGCCGGCTGATTCGGTGGATATTTGTCATTGATCTGTCAGTTGACAGAATAGTGACAATAAAGCGCCTGAAAACCTTTGTCAGAGGGGCCGCGAGGCCCGGTTTGGCGCTTTCGTGCCGGCACGGATGAGAGTAGAAACTCACGTGGCTTTTTCGGGCGCGCGGACCATGACCCGGGCTGGCGGCTGGCGGCGCGCCCTCGATCCAGGAGAGACGTCATGCTCAACAATATCGGACTACCCGGACTTCTTCTCATCGCCATCGTGGTGCTCGTCATGTTCGGCCGCGGCAAAATCAGCTCGATCATGGGCGAGGTCGGCAAGGGTATCACCGCGTTCAAGAAAGGCGTGAAGGACGGCACCGAGGAGCTGGAGAACCAGCAGGCCGAGGAGGCCCGCGACGTGACGCCGGAGGGCGAGAAGGAAAAGGACAAGGTCTGATCCATGCTCGATCTCGGCTGGACCGAACTCCTCCTGATCGGAATCGTGGCCCTGATCGTGGTGGGCCCGAAGGATCTGCCCGTGCTCTTTCGAAACGTGGGACGTTTCATGGGCAAGGCGCGCGGCATGGCGCGCGAGTTCAGCCGTGCGATGAACGAGGCCGCCGAGGAGAGCGGCGTCAAGGAAGCCACCAAGGGCTTCAAGGACATGACGTCCTCGAAGTCGCTTGGGCTCGACGGGGTCGAGAACGAGTTCCGCTCCGCCGCGAAGTGGGATCCCGACAGCGAGACGGCGAAGCTTGCCCGCGAGCGCGCCGCCGAGGCGCAAGCGCGCCGGGACGCGCTGCGCGAGCGCAAGGAGCGGGGTGCGGCGGCCGCGGCGGGTGATGCCGATCGGGAGGACGCCGCATCTTCCGAGACCGCGCCCGTTCCCGACACCGCGCCCGCCGCCGGGACGACGGCCAGCGAGGACGACACCAAGGCATGACCGACGCACCGCAGGCTGACGAGATCGACGACAACGAGGCCCCCCTTATCGAGCACCTGGCCGAGTTGCGCACGCGGCTCATCCACTCCGTGCTCGCCTTTATCGCGGGCATGGTGGTCTGCTTCACCGTCTGGAACCCGATCTTCGATTTCCTGACCCAGCCGCTTTGCAGCGCCATGGCGACGCGCGGGATGGAGAATTGCGGCCTGATCCTCATCAAGCTGCAGGAGGGCTTCTTCGTCGCCGTGTCGATCTCGCTCCTGGGCGGGCTGGTGCTGTCGTTTCCCTACATCAGCTTCCAGATGTGGCGCTTCGTGGCGCCCGGGCTCTACAAGTCCGAGCAGAACGCCTTCCTGCCGTTCATGCTGGCCTCGCCCTTCATGTTCTTCCTGGGCGCGTCCTTCGCCTATTACGTCGTGACGCCACTCGCCTTCGACTTCTTCCTTGGCTTCCAGCAAGCCGGCACGGTGCTCGACGAGGGTGAGGTGGAGAACGCGACCGCCGGCATCGCCTTCCAGGGCTCGGCGCAGGAATACCTGTCGCTGACCATCAAGTTCATCGTGGCCTTCGGGCTGTGCTTCCAGCTTCCGGTGCTGCTGACGCTCATGGGAAAAGCCGGCCTGGTCAGCGCTGAAGGGCTTCGGAAGGTCCGCAAATTCGCGGTCGTGGGCATTCTCCTGCTGGCGGCGCTCGTCACGCCGCCCGACGTCATCACGCAGGTGATCCTGTTCGTGGTGGTCTACGGGCTTTACGAGGTGTCGATCTGGCTGGTCGAGCGCGTGGAAAAGCGGCGCGAGGCGGATCTCCGGGCCCGCGGCCTCTGGTTCGAGGATGACGACGATCCCTACGGCGAAGGGTCCGAACAGGACGATCCGCTGATGCGGGAATTCGACGAGACCGACGACGAGGAGCGCGGGCGCTGATGCCGGAGTTCGAGGCGGATGCGCTGGCGCGGATCGCGTCGGCGCTGGAACGGATCGCGCCCGCCGCGCGGCCCGCGCCCGACTTCGAGGCGGCGGACGCCTTCGTCTGGCATGTCGCGCCCGACCGGCTGGACCCGGTAGGACGCGTGAACCGGGTGGATCTGTCGCTTCTCGTGGCGGTGGACCGGGCGAGAGACACGTTGCTTGCCAACACGCGCCAGTTCGCGCGCGGGCTGCCGGCGAACAACGCGCTTCTGTGGGGGGCGCGCGGGATGGGCAAGTCCTCCCTCGTGAAGGCGGTCCACGCTGCGGTGGTGGCCGAGGGGCACGACCTGAAGATCGTGGAGCTGCAGCGCGAGGACCTGCCGAGCGTGGGGCGGCTGCTCTCGATCCTGCGGGCCGCCGGGGATCACCGCTTTCTGCTCTTCTGCGACGATCTCTCCTTCAGCCACGACGACGAACACTACAAGAGCCTCAAGGCCGTGCTCGACGGCGGCGTGGAGGGTCGTCCCGGCAACGTGGTGCTTTACGCGACCTCGAACCGGCGCCATCTGATGCCGCGCGACATGATCGAGAACGAGCGATCCTCCGCTATCGCGCCTTCGGAAGCGGTCGAGGAGAAGGTTTCGCTTTCGGACCGGTTCGGGCTCTGGCTGGGCTTTCATCCCTGCAGCCAGGACGAGTTCCTCGACATGATCCGGGGCTACTGCGCCGCGCACGGCGTGAAGATCGCGGAGGACCGTCTGCGCGCGGAGGCGATCGAGTGGCAGGCGACCCGCGGCGCCCGGTCGGGCCGCGTGGCCTGGCAGTTCTTCGTCGATCTCGCGGGCCGCGAGGGCGTGCCCCTGGCTTGAGGGCGGGCAAGGCCTTTGGAAAGGCCTTGCAAGCGGTTTCGAAACCGCTTGCGCGCCGCCTTGGATGCGGCGCGGTCGATCACAACATCGCGGGCAGCGCCGCTTGCAGACCCGCCCATCCCCCCGGCCGCCAGCCGAGCGCGCGCAGCCTGTCAGTGCGCATCTCGCTCACCGCGGTGTCGCTGGGCGCGGGTGGCGGGTGGCGGCAGCCGGTGAGCCGGGCGACCTCGGCGAGCAGATCGTGGCGATCCAGCAGGATGTCCGAGGCGTTGAAGATCCCGTCGCCGAGCCGTGCATCCGGCACGGTCAGAAGCAGCCGAACGGCCGCGGCGAGGTCGGTACCGTGGAGTTCCGTTCCTTTTCGGGAAACGATCTCGTCTCCTGCCAGGTAACTGTCGAAGAGATCGCGCCACTTGTGGCGCTGTCCGGGGCCTGCCGGGCCGTACACGCCGGTGGCGCGCAGCGAGACACCGGAGAGGGGCAGGGCGGCGAGCGCGGCCTCGGCCTCCCGCTTGACCTCGCCGTAAAGCGTGTCGGGCCGGGCAGGCATCTCCTCGCGAAGCGCCGTGCCGGGCGGGTAGTCGCCATAGACCGCGCGGGAGGACAGGAAGACGATCCGCCCGACGCCCGCGGCCCGCGCCGCTTCGAAGAGCCGCCTCGTGCCTTGGGCGTTGCGCCTCAGGAAGCCTTCGGGATCCTCGCCCTCGCCGCCGCGGTAGCGGCCGGGAATGTGGGCGAAGCCCGCATGGACGAGCGCCTCCACACCCTCGAGCCGCGCCTCGGGGCGGTCGAGATCGAAAGGCTGGTGGGCCACCTCGGACGAGAAGAAGCCCGGCGCGGGCGGGCGGCGCGTCAGCACCGTCACCGCGTCGCCCGCGGCAAGCGCCGCCTCGACGATGAAGCGCCCGACGAGCCCGGTGCCGCCGGTGACGGCGAGCCTCATGCAGGGTTCTCGAGGGCTGAAAGATCGGGCGCCTCGCCCCGGGCGTAGGCGTGCCAGAGCTCGATCAGCGGGCGCAGGCGTTCGGCCTTGGCGTGGTCTTCCCACGGCTTTTCGTACTGGAAGTGCAGCACCCGGATGGATGCCCAGTCCCAGAGCCCGGGCAGGTTGAACCAGACATATTGCAGCATGTTGTCGAAGACGGGCAGCCCGTGCCAGTCGGGGAAACAGGCCTGCAGGAAGGTCTGGTCGGTGCGCCGCCAGAACGCGCCCGGCGCGTCGAGCCGCGCGAGCATCGCGTCGAAGGTCGCCTGCGCGGGCCGCGCGGTGAAGACGCCGGAGTTCATGCGGTGAAAATCGCCGAGGCTTTCGTAGACGTTGGGGGCCGCGCAGAACTCGGGATAGTCGAAGAGCCGGTCGATATCGCGCAGCACCAGCGTGTCGGCATCGAGGAACACGACGCGCGCGTAGTCGAGCTGCCAGAGCCGGAGCTTGGCGAAATTGTCGAGCGGCGTGTGGAAGGCAGGCTTCTCGCCCTTCGTGAAGGGGGCGAGCCCGTGCAACCGGTCGCGCGCGTGGGCGGCGTTGAAGGCGTCCGAGGTGGGCAGAAGATCGGTCGCCACCAGCCGCGCGCCGCGGTCGCGCAGCGGCGCGAGCGCCGCCGCCTCCACGCCGGCCGTGTGCAGCACCACGCGGTCCGCCGCGGTTCCCGTCAGCGCGAGAGAGTGCAGAAGCGCCGCCGCGCCGCGCGCGAAATCGGCATTGGTGACCAGCGTCACGAAGGCACGATCGGAGCGGGCCGGCCGCTCCGGGCTAAGGCCGCTCACGAGACGGACTTGAGCGCCTTGCCTTCCGGGTCGCGCTCCACCCGCTGCGCGATATCCTTGGTCCAGGCCGACACCGCCGGCACGCGCGAGCGGTCGATGCGGTGGGCGTATTTCCTGGCCACCTCGACCACCTCCTCGAGCAGACCTTCGGCCAGCGTCGTGGGGTCGAGGCCAAGGGCCAGGAACTGCTCGTTCCTGACCACGAGCTCGTTCTCGTCGGCCTCCTTGCGCGGGTTGGGCAGGTAGGCGATGCGCGCGCCGGTGAGCTTCGCCACGAGCGCCGCGAGGTCGCGCACGCGGTGCGTCTCGGTCATCTGGTTGAAGATCTTCACCCGCTCGCCCGCCTTCGGCGCGTCCGCCAGCGCCAGCTCGATGCAGCGCACGGAGTCCTGGATGTGGATGAAGGCGCGAGTCTGCCCGCCTGTGCCGTGCACCGTCAGCGGGTGGTCGATCGCGGCCTGGATCAGGAAGCGGTTGAGCACCGTGCCGTAATCGCCGTCGTAGTCGAAGCGGTTGATGAGCTGCTCGTGTCGGCGCGTCTGGTCGGTGTGCGTACCCCACACGATGCCCTGGTGCAGGTCGGTGATCCTGAGCCCGTCATTCTGGGCGTAGAACTGGAAGAGGATCTGATCGAGCGACTTGGTCATGTGATAGACCGAGCCGGGCCGCGTCGGGTAGAGGATCTCGAGCCCCTTCTTCTCGCCTTCAAGGTTCTCGATCTCCACGTCGAGGTAGCCTTCGGGGATCGCCGCGCCCACGCTGGAATAGCCGTAGACGCCCATGGTGCCCAGGTGCACGAGATGGGCGTCGACGCCCGCCTCGACCATCGCGGCCAGCAGGTTGTGGGTGGCGCTGACGTTGTTGTTGACGGTGTAGACCTTGTGGCGGTCGGTCTTCATCGAGTAGGGCGCCGCGCGCTGCTCGGCGAAGTGCACGATCGCGTCGGGGCGGTAGTCCGTCAGCCACTGGCGCAGCCGCTCGTATTCCTTCGCCAGGTCGAGGAGATGAAACCGGATGGTCTCGCCCGAGACCTCCTTCCAGATGCGGCATCGTTCCTGGATCGAGTCCATCGGCGTCAGCGATTGCACGCCGAGTTCGGTGTCGATCCAGCGGCGCGAGAGGTTGTCGAGGATATGGATCTCGTGACCGAGGTGCGACAGGTGCAGGCAGGTCGGCCAGCCGACGAAGCCGTCCCCTCCCAGAATGGCGATACGCATGGGTCCGGTTCCCCTCCAAGTGGCGTTGCGCGCCCGATAGAAGGTCTTCCCGCGGCGCGCAAGTGACGGTTTGGCGACAATAGAGCGTGCGCGGCAGCGGTGCAATTCCGGCCCTGGCCGACGCGATGCGGCGGGGCGGCCGGCGGTTTTGCGCCACGCCCTGTCGGGATCGCGGCCCGCGCGCGCGGTGCGCGGGCGGGGCTGGGCGTGAGCGAGGCGGCCTTCCCGGTCTGTCAGCGTCGGCCGGTGATCCCGCGAAGGAGGCCGCGGCGCTTGGGCGCGAAATCCTGTCCATGGAAGGCGAAGAAGTCACGCACCTCGGGCTGGAGCAGGCCCTTCCCCGTGCCGTTCTGGAGCACGTCGAAACTGCCCGCGTAGTTGAGTTCCACGAGGACCGGCCCGTCGGGCGTGATGGCGATGTCGGTGGACTGGTAGGCAATGCCCCCGAACAGGCGGACCGCGCGCTCATGCAGCTCGCGCACCTGCTGCCAGAAAGGCAGGGCGAGCCCGGTCAGCCCCGGGCGCTCCGGATGATCGGGCAGCGCCGCGACGCGCGGCCCGTCGCGGCCCGCCACGCGCGTCACCTCGCCGGTGTCGACATCGAGCCCGCAGACGAGATTGCCGGGCCGCCAGAAGGCGCAGGCCTCGTTGCCCGCCGTCGCGAGCTTCATGACCGCCATCGGCACGGCGACGTCGCGCCCCATCACGAAGGCGGGCAGCCGGACCGTCGTCAGGCCCGTGCAGAAAGGCGCGAGCGCGGGATGGTTCTTCAGCCGGGTCTGCAACAGGTAGGGCGCATCGCCGAAGACCCGCGAGATGACCTCGTCATAGGCGAGACGGCCGTAACCGGGAACCTCGAGCCCGGATGCGTCCGCGGCGCCCAGCGCGAGCGCGCCCGACCCCACCATGCCGTCGAGCGTCTTGGCGAAGAGGCTTCCGGCCGGCCGCGAGAGGACGACGTCGCGCAGTGCTGCGCCCGTCTCGATCCGGGCCACGCGCCCGTAACTGCGCGCGGACGCTGTGTCGATCACGGCAACGGTCTCGGGCTGTGGAAGCCCGTCGGCCGCGAGCAACTGCGACATCGCGAACTTGTCCTCGGCGGCCGACCACCAGGATTTGCTGTTCACCGCGTGCGCGACGGGCCAGACTGTGGCGGCGCCGACGAAGCGATCCGCGGCGTCACCGGGGTGCAGGTCGCGATCCCAGAGCTGATAGCGCAGGTAATCGGAGACCTCGATCCCGCGGCCCGATCGCGCGTGGCGCATGATGTCGCGGCCGATGGCCAGCGGCGATTGCCCGCTCAGCTTCGCGGCAAGCGCGATGAGAGCGTTGTTGTTGCCTCCGCTGGCGCTCCCCGCCTCGTAAAGCGCGCGGTCGCGGGTCGTCGCGTCGCTTTCCGGCGGAAGATCGATGGGTGCCGTATGGGTCATGGGACGTGTCCCCGGGGTGATCGGTTGCTGTGGGTGCCAGACTGCCTGGGCGCGAAGCTAGCGGCGAAACATGGCAGCAATTGGGCCGGTGTGCCGTGCGGCGCCGTCGAAGCCGTCGCCAAACCCCGGCTCCCCTTGCGCACCGGCGCGCAGGCGGCCATTCTCGTTGTGATCCCGCGCGGGGAGGCGCGCCGTCCCGGTTGAAATTCCGGCGCCGCCCCCCACATTCAGGAACCAGATCGGGGAGGGCCGAAGGCTGCCGCGCAGGCGGGGCAGGGGCCCTCTGCCAAGAACAAGGACCTATCATGCAAGAACCTCTCAACACTTCCTATCCCGTGCTGCCGCTGCGCGACATCGTGGTGTTCCCCCACATGATCGTGCCGCTCTTCGTCGGCCGCGAGAAGTCGGTGCGCGCGCTCGAGGAGGTCATGCAGGACGACAAGCAGATCCTGCTGTCGAGCCAGATCGACCCGTCCGAAGACGACCCGACCTCGGAGGGGATCTACAAGGCCGGCGTGCTCGCCAACGTGCTGCAACTGCTGAAGCTGCCGGACGGCACCGTGAAGGTGCTCGTCGAGGGGCAGGCGCGCGTGCGGATCGTCGAATATCTCGAAAACGAGAATTTCTTCGAGGCGCGGGCGGAATACATGACCGAGATGCCCGGCGACCAGGCCGCGATCCAGGCGCTGCTGCGCACCGTCGCGGACGAGTTCGAGCGCTACGCCAAGATCAAGAAGAACATCCCCGAGGAGGCGCTCGCCGCGGTGGCCGAGACGACGGAACCGGCGAAGCTGGCCGATCTCGTTGCCGGCCATCTGGGCATCGACGTGGCCCAGAAGCAGGAGCTGCTGGAGACGCTGTCGGTCAGCGAGCGGCTGGAGAAGGTCTATGGCCTGATGCAGGGCGAGATGTCGGTCCTGCAGGTCGAGAAGAAGATCAAGACCCGCGTCAAGAGCCAGATGGAGCGCACCCAGCGCGAATACTACCTGAATGAGCAGATGAAGGCCATTCAGAAGGAGCTCGGCGACGGCGAGGACGGCGCGGGCGAAGTCGCGGAACTCGAGGAGCGCATCGAGAACACCAAGCTGTCACGCGAGGCGCGCGAGAAGGCCGAGGCGGAGCTCAAGAAGCTCAAGTCGATGAGCCCGATGAGCGCCGAGGCCACGGTGGTGCGCAACTACCTCGACTGGATGCTGTCGATCCCGTGGGGCAAGAAGTCCCGCGTCAAGAAGGATCTGCACCGCGCGCAGACCATCCTCGACGAGGACCACTACAGCCTCGAGAAGGTCAAGGAACGCATCGTCGAGTATCTGGCCGTGCAGCAGCGCTCGAAAAAGCTCAAGGGGCCGATCATGTGCCTCGTGGGTCCTCCGGGCGTCGGCAAGACGTCGCTGGGCAAGTCGGTGGCCAAGGCCACGGGCCGCGAGTTCATCCGCATCTCGCTGGGCGGCGTGCGCGACGAGAGCGAGATCCGCGGCCACCGCCGGACCTATATCGGCTCCATGCCCGGCAAGATCATCCAGGCGATGAAGAAGGCCAAGACCAACAACCCGCTCATCCTGCTCGACGAGATCGACAAGATGGGTCAGGACTTCCGCGGCGACCCGGCCTCGGCGATGCTGGAGGTGCTCGATCCCGAGCAGAACTCGACCTTCGTCGATCACTACCTCGAGGTGGAGTACGACCTGTCGAACGTGATGTTCATCACGACGGCCAACTCCTACAGCATGCCCGGCCCGCTCCTTGACCGGATGGAGATCATTCCGCTCGCGGGCTACACCGAGGACGAGAAGCTGGAGATCGCCAAGCGCCACCTGCTTGACAAGCAGGTCAAGGACCACGGCCTGAAGAAGGGCGAGTTCGAGGTGACCGATCCGGCGCTTCTGGACATCGTACGCCTTTACACGCGCGAGGCGGGTGTGCGGAACCTCGAGCGCGAGATCGCGAAGCTCGCCCGGAAGGCGGTGACCGAGATCGTGCGTGACGGAAAGACGAAGGTGACCATCACCCAAGAGAACCTTTCGGACTACCTCGGCGTGAAGAAGTACCGCTTCGGCCTGGCCGAGATGGAGGACCAGATCGGCGTCGTGACCGGCCTCGCCTGGACCTCCGTGGGCGGCGATCTGCTGTCGATCGAGGCGTTGCGCCTGCCTGGCAAGGGTCGGATGAAGACCACCGGCACGCTGGGCGACGTGATGAAGGAGTCGATCGACGCGGCCTCGAGCTTCGTGCGCTCCATCGCGCCCGAGATCGGGGTGAAGCCGCCGCGCTTCGAGAAGTGGGATATCCACGTCCACGTGCCCGAGGGCGCCACGCCCAAGGACGGGCCGTCCGCGGGCATCGCGATGGTGACGTCCATCGTGTCGGTGCTCACGCAGATCCCGGTGCGCAAGGACATCGCCATGACCGGCGAGGTCACGCTTCGCGGCAACGTGCTGGCGATCGGCGGGCTGAAGGAAAAACTGCTCGCGGCGCTTCGCGGGGGCATCAAGACGGTGCTGATCCCGGAAGAGAACGAGAAGGACCTCGCCGAGATCCCCGACAACGTGAAGGAGGGGCTGACGATCATCCCCGTCTCGAACGTGAAGGAGGTGCTGAAGCACGCCCTCGTGCGGGAACCCGAACCGGTGGATTGGGACGAGGCGGCCGAGGAAGCGGCCGCGGCGGAAGCCGCGCGCAACGCGGGAACGGCCAGCGCGGTCGCCCACTGACGCGCGACATCTCGCCCGGAACGAGAAGGGCGCCCCCCGGGGCGCCCTTTTTTCTTGCTGCAACACCCGCGCCGCATGCCCGGGAGCGGGGCGGGCGGGCCCGGCTGACGCCGGCCCGGGTTCGATGCTACCGGAGGTTTGGTCCTTCAAGAACAAATCCGTTTCCACCACCGCCGCCGCCGCCACTGGCGCTGGCCGCGATCAGCACGAGCAGCATGGTGGCCGCGATCGCGATCTGGGTGTCGCGGGCGTCCGTCCCGGCCGATTGTGTGGATGTCACCGGTTCCAGCCCTTCCGGCGTGACATGATAGCTGCACCCGGCAAGAAGCGTGGCCGCGCAGATCGTGGCTGTGAGCGCTCGTTTCATGGAATCGTCCCTCGTTCCGTGTCGCGTCTTGGCCCGACGTCGCCGGGCCGACGGGCACATGGATGGCGCATCCTGACGTGACAGGTCAAGCTGTCAGCCCGTGCGATGCGTCGTGGACGCCGGGGGCCTCTCCGTTACCGCCGAAGCCCTTGCGCTGCGCCGGACGAGGGCGCCGGCCGGAACACGCGCGTGGCCTGCACCGCGCATCGCTGCTATGCTTCGTGCCAGTTCCGCGCCGCGAGGGCCGCCGCCAGGGCGGCTGACAGCGACGCGCGGATGGAAAGGCTGAGCGAGGACGCGATGGACAGCAAATCGACCGGAACGAAGGCCGGGGCGAGTGCCGCGGGCGCGGCACCGAAAGCCACGCGATCGACAACGCGGGTCGCGGCGGTGAAGCCGGCGCGCAGGGCGGCGGCAAGGGCCGAGCCGGCGGCGGAAGCGGAGGCGGAGCCTGCAGGAACGGCGCCTGCACGGCAGGAGGCCGCGCAGGCTCTGCCCGCGCTTAAGAAGGCGGAGCTTCTGGACGCGGTGGTTGGACGCTCGGGCGTGAAGAAGGGACAGGCCAAGCCGGTCGTCGAGGCGTTGCTCGCCGTGCTGGGCGAAACCGTCGGCGAGGGGCGCGACCTCAACCTGGAGCCGTTCGGCAAGCTGAAGATCAAGCGCAGCGAGACGGGCGCGAACGGGCGCGTCACGGTGGCGCGATTGCGTCAGAAGGACGGGCCGCCCAGGGCGCCAGCCGAAGATCCGGACGGCTGAGCGGGTCGCCCCGCGCCGCGCTGCCCGCGGCGGTCGTGCCGATCGGCCCGCGCGAAACGCCGCGAGGGCATCGCGACCCTTGCGGCCTTGGTGAAAACCCCCTTGCACGGACGGTGGTCCGTGGCTATGAGAGCCGCCCAGAGGGTGATTAGCTCAGTGGTAGAGCGCTTCGTTCACATCGAAGATGTCGGGAGTTCGAATCTCTCATCACCCACCATTCCTCCCGCAACACCCGTGACCGCCGCGACGGGACCCGCCGTCGGCAAAGGCGCGCCCATCCGGCGGGCGCCATCGTCAACCCCGCGCGCACACGTCTCGTGAGCGCGCCGCCTGCCGCGCATCCCGGACCGCCGTCGCTCCCGCTGGCCGTGACGGTGCGCCGCTGCCGGCGGGCCCGGACCTGAAGATCACGCCTTTTGCGTCGCTTGCGCCGGTTGTCACCGCAAGGGTGGGGAGCGGGGCCGGCGTCGTCGCGCTCGGGGTCCGGCGGTGATTTTCCTCGGCCCCTGGGCGCAAGATGTTGCATGTGTCAGGGCCTTGCAGCGCAGGGCTGCGCCGCGAGCGCGGGCAGGAAAGAAAATGCATACGAGGTCGCGGGACATGCCGGGAACCCGTCTGCATCCCGCGCGGGCAGGAGTACATTTCCCTAATCGCCTCAATCTCCTGGCGGGGCTTCATGCGGAATTACGGCCGTCATGTCCGTGCAGCGCCGCCCGCCTTGATCTGATTGCACAATAATGCATTATTGATTTCAGCCTGCGTCCCGGCCCATGCTCGGGCGCCGGGCCAAGACGACCGGCGCGGAACGACAGGACGGGCGGCTATGGGCGGCTTGCCCGGGAAAACACAAAGGGGAGGTCCTTCATGAAACGCACTCTGGCGACGCTGCTCGCGGCGTCCATGCTCTCGTCACCGGCCTGGGCCGAGGACGTGAAGATCGGCTTCGTCACCACCCTCTCCACTGGGGGCGCGGTGATCGGCAACCAGATGAAGAACGCGGTCGATCTCGCGATGGAGCATCTTGGCGGCGAGGCCGGCGGCCACACGCTCGAGGTGATCTTCGGCGACGACCAGTTCGCGCCCGAGGCCGGCAAGCAGGCGACCGACAAGCTGGTGAAGCAGGACGACGTTGACTTCGTCACGGGCTACATCTGGTCGAACGTGCTGCTGGCGTCGCGGAACTCCGTCGTGAACGCCGACAAGTTCCTGATTTCGGCCAATGCGGGCCCGAGCCAGATGGCGGGCGTCCTCTGCCACCCGAACTTCTTCTCCACCTCCTGGCAGAACGACCAGACGCCCATGGCCATGGGCGAGGTTCTGAACCAGCTGGGCGTGCAGTCGCTTTACGTCATGGCGCCCAACTATGCCGCCGGCAACGACATGGTCGCCGGGGTGGAGCGCACCTTCGCCGGCGAGATCGTCGGAAAGGACCTGACCAAGTGGGGCGCGGATGCGCAACTCGACTTCTCGGCCGAACTCGCCAAGGCGCGGACCTCGGGGGCGGAGGCGATCTTCGTCTTCTACCCGGGCCCGGCGGCCGGGGCCTTCGCCCGGCAATACGACCAGCTGGGCCTGGCGGACGAGCTGCCGCTCTACTCGGTGTTCACGGTCGACGCGATCTCGCTGCCGCGGTTGCAGGAGGCGGGCTTCGAGGCGGTGATCGGCTCGCGCACCACGCAGCAGTGGGACCCGACGCTCGACAACGCCGCCAACAAGCGCTTTGTGGACGACTACAAGGCGACATACGGCAACTACCCCTCCTATTACGCGGCGCAATCCTACGACGCGATCATGCTGATCGCCTCGGCGGTCGAGGCCGTCGACGGCGACATGGAGGACAAGGACGCGGTGCGCGAGGCGCTGCGCGCGGCCGAGTTCGACAGCGTCCGCGGGGAGTTCCGCTTCGGCCCGAACCACCTGCCGATCCAGGACTTCTACCTGCGCGAAGTCATCGTGGACGAGGACGGGGTCTGGACCACCAAGGTCGTCCAGACGGTGTTCGAGGACCACCAGGACAGCTACGCCGAACAGTGCAACATGTAAGAGCGGCGCGGCAACGCTGCGCACCGGCCGGGCGGCACGACCGCCCGGCCGGGCCGTGAAACGCGGACGGAGGGGCCCTTGGATATCGCGCTCTTGGTGCTGCAGACCCTGAACGGGCTGCAACTGGGACTTCTGCTGTTCCTCGTCGCGTCGGGGCTGACGCTCGTCTTCGGCATCCTCGACTTCGTGAACCTCGCGCACGGGGCGCTCTACATGCTGGGCGCGTTCGTCTGCGCCTCGCTCACCCTGGCGACGGGAAGCTTCCTGCTGGCGGTCCTGCTTGCCCTGCCGATCACGGGGGCGGCGGGCTACGTGATCGAGCGCGTCGTGGCACGCAACCTCTACCAGCGCGACCATCTCGACCAGGTGCTCGCCACCTTCGGCCTCATCCTCGTGATCGACACCTTGGTGCACATCCTCTGGGGGCCCGAGGGGATGGCCGTGCCGCTGCCCGACATCCTCGAAGGGCAGCTGCGGGTGGGCGAGAACTTCGTGCTGCCCGTCTACCGCCTCGTCATCATCGGCACCGGGCTCGCCGTCGCCGCGGGGCTCTACTGGCTGGTCAACTTCACGCGGCTCGGCATGCTGATCCGGGCGGGCGCCTCGAACCGCAGCATGGTCTCGGCGCTCGGGGTCGACATCAACACGCTCTTCACCTTCGTCTTCGCGCTGGGCGCGATGCTCGCGGGGCTCGCGGGCATGCTGATCGCGCCGATCACGGAGGCGTCCATCGGCATGGGCAACAACATCATCATCACCGCCTTCGTGGTCATCATCGTGGGCGGCATCGGGTCGATGAAGGGCGCCTTCGTCGGCGCGCTGCTCATCGGGCTCATCGACACGCTCGGCCGGTCCTTCCTCGACTCGTTCTTCGAGCTTTTCATGAGCACCGCCGCGGCCGAGACCTCGGCGCCGGCGGTTTCGGCGATGCTCATCTACATCATCATGGCGGCGGTGCTCGCGGTGCGCCCGCAGGGCCTCTTCCCGCCGAAGGTGCGCTGAGATGGCGGGGCTTTCGAGAACCGCGCTCGCCACCATCGTGCTGCTCGGCCTCCTGGCCGTGCTGCCGCCCATCTTCGTCTGGACGGGCAACGCCTTCTACGTGGATCTGGCCACGCGGCTGGTGATCCTCGGCATCGCGGCGACCAGCCTGAACCTCATTTTGGGCTATGGCGGGCTCATCAGTTTCGGTCACGCGGCCTTTCTCGGGATCGGCGCCTACGGGGTGGGCATTCCCGCCTACCACGCGATCTTCGGCGGCTTTCCCGCGGTGGCGAGCTTCAACGGATTCTTCCAGGTGTTGCTCTCGACGGGGGTCGCGGCGCTCTTCGCGCTGATCACGGGCGCGATCTGCCTGCGCACGAAGGGCGTCTATTTCATCATGATCACCATGGCCTTCGCGCAGATGGTCTATTACTTCTTCGTTTCGCTCTCCACCTACGGCGCCGATGACGGGCTGGTCATCAACATGCGCTCCGAGGTGCCGCTGATCGACCTGAACGCGCCCTTGCAACTCTACTACCTGTGCTTCGCCAGCCTCGTCGCGGCGATGCTGATCGTGCGCACGATCGTGAACTCGCGGTTCGGGATGGTGCTTCAGGGCGCGAAGGGCAACCCCGAGCGCATGGTGTCCATGGGCTACAACATCTTTCGCTACCGGCTGACGGCCTACGTTATCTCGGGCGCGATGGCGGGCTACGCGGGCGCGCTTCTGGGCAACTTCACCACCTTCATCTCGCCCGACATGATGGACTGGACCCGCTCGGGCGAGCTCATGTTCATGGTCATCCTGGGCGGCGCGGCGACGACGCTCGGCCCGGTCATGGGCGCCACGCTCTTCATCGTGCTGGAGGAAGTGCTGCAGATCGTGCTGGACTGGCTCGAACCCGTGGCGGAGCCCGCCTACACGGCGCTGACCGGCCGTGACCTGCAGCTGGAGGTCTACTGGCACCTTCCCTTCGGCATCGTCCTGATCCTCGTGGTGCTGTTCGTGCGGGGCGGCCTCATGGGCCTCATCCGCGGCAGGAGGGACTGAGCCCATGCCCGGCGCGATCCTGAAGGTCGAGGGCCTCAACAAGAGCTTCGGCGGCATCAAGGCCACCGACGACGTGAACCTGAGCGTGGAAGAGAACGAGCTTCACGCGATCATCGGGCCGAACGGGGCGGGCAAGACGACGCTGATCGCGCAGCTCTCAGGCCAGCAAATGCCGGATGCGGGGCGCGTCATCTTCCGCGGCCGAGACATCACCCGCGCGGCGGCGCACCGGCGCGCGCGCCTCGGCATCGCGCGCTCGTTCCAGATCACGAGCCTGGTCATGGACATGTCGGTGCTCGACAACGTGGCACTCGCCGTGCAGGCGCGGCACGGCCATTCCTTTCGTTTCCTGCGGCCGGCGCGCAAGGTGGCGCCGATCCGCGACGCCGCCATGGCGTATCTCGCCGAGGTCGGGCTCGAGGATCGGGCGGAGCGGCCGACGGTGGCCCTCAGCCACGGCGAACACCGGCTGATGGAGATCGCCATCGCGCTCGCCGCCGAGGCGCCGCTTCTGCTTCTCGACGAGCCGATGGCCGGGCTGGGCGCCGAGGAATCCGCGCGGATGGTGGCCTTGCTGAAAGGCCTCAAGGGCTCGCGCACGATCCTGCTCATCGAGCATGACATGGACGCGGTCTTCGCCCTCGCCGACCGCATCAGCGTCCTCGTTTACGGTCATGTCGTGGCCACCGGCGACCCGGTCTCGATCCGCGGCAACGACGCGGTGCGCCATGCGTATCTCGGCGAGGAGTGAGCGCATGCTGACGGTCTCCGAACTCACGGCCCATTACGGCACCTCCCAGGCGCTGTTCGGCATGGATTTCGCCTTCGGCACCGGCGAGGTGGCGACGCTGCTGGGGCGGAACGGGCAGGGCAAGACCACCACGATCCACTCCATCTGCGGGGTGGTGCGGCCCTCGGGCGGCGCGATCCTCTTCGACGGTGAGGAACTTGTGGGACGGCCGTCCTTCCGCATCGCCAATCTCGGGATCGGCCTCGTGCCCGAGGGGCGGCAGGTCTTTCCCAACCTCACGCTGTGGGAAAACCTCGTGGCCACCGCCTCGAACCATCTCGGGCACGCCGATCCGTGGACGGTGGAGCGGGTCTTCGACCTCTTCCCCGAACTCGGGGCGCGCAAGGGGTCCATGGGCAACCTGCTGTCGGGCGGCGAGCAGCAGATGCTGGCCATCGGCCGCGCGCTCATGACCAACCCCAGGCTCTTGATCCTCGACGAGGCGACCGAGGGGCTCGCACCGCTGATCCGGCAGAAGATCTGGCACGCGCTGGCCGAGATCAAGCGCCAGGGCCTGTCGATCCTCGTGGTGGACAAGAACCTGAGCGACCTGCTGCGCATCGCCGACCGCAACTTCATCGTGGAGCGCGGGCGCGTGGTCTGGTCGGGCAACTCGGACGCGTTGAGGGCCGACCGCGACACGTTGCACCGCTACCTTGGCGTGTGACGACGGGACAGCCCCGCGGGCGCGACGGCGATTTCGCGCAGATGCCGGCCCCGCCGTGCAATCCCCTTGCCGCGTCGGGCAAAAGATATGACAATGACGCTGACGACGCCAAGGACACGTCTCTGAGGATTCCAAGCCACATGAACACGCCCCCGAACCGCGCCCCGGTGCTCTCCTTCCGCGCGCCCTCCGCAGAGGATGGCGCGGATGTCTGGGATCTCATCCGGAAAAGCGGCCCGCTGGACGAGAACTCGATGTACTGCAACATCATCCAGTGCGACCATTTCGCCGATACCTGCGTCGTGGCCGAACTCGACGATGAGATCGTCGGCTGGATCTCCGCCTTCATCCCGCCCGACGCGACGGATACGCTTTTCGTCTGGCAGGTCGCCGTGGGCGAGGCCGCACGCGGGCGGGGCGTGGCGAAGAAGATGCTGACGCACCTGCTGGAGCGGGAGGCCTGTTCCGGCGTGACGCAACTCAAGACGACGATTACCGCGGACAACGAGGCAAGCTGGGCGCTCTTCAACAGCTTCGCCGAGAAGATGGACGCCGAACTCGACTACGAGCCGCACTACAAGCGCGACGCGCATTTCGGCGGCCAGCACGCGACCGAATACATGGTGACCATCGGCGACATCGACGCCGACACGGCCAGCGACGACAGCGCCGCGCAAGCGACCCCCACCGAAAAGGAGGCCCCCCATGCAAACTGACGTCTTCGAGCGGCGCGAGTCGCAGGTCCGCAGCTACTGCCGCAACTTTCCCGTCGTCTTCGCCCGCGCCGAGGGCAGCCACATGTTCGACAGCGACGGGCGGCGCTACATCGATTTCCTCGCGGGATGCTCGACCCTGAATTACGGGCACAACGACCCCGACATGCAGGACGCCCTGATCGAGCACATCAAGGCCGGCGGAATCGCGCACGGCCTCGACATGTACACGGTCGAGAAGGCGCGCTTTCTCGAAGCGTTCGAGGACACCATCCTCAAGCCACGGGGCCTCGACTACAAGGTGATGATGACCGGCCCCACCGGCACCAACGCCGTGGAGGCGGCGATGAAGCTCGCGCGCAAGGTGACGGGGCGGCGCAACATCGTATCCTTCACGAACGGGTTTCACGGCATGACGATGGGCGCGCTTTCGCTCACCGGCAACGCGGGCAAGCGCGCGGGCGCGGGAAGCGGGCCGCTCTGCGGCGCGACCCACATGCCCTTCGACCGCGCGCTCGGCGCGGATGTGGACACGCTCGCGCATCTCGAGATCATGTTCTCGAACAGCTCTTCGGGCGTGGATGCGCCGGCGGCGTTCATCTTCGAGCCGGTGCAGGGCGAGGGCGGGCTCAACGCCGCCTCGATCGAATGGATGCAGGGCGTGGCCCGGCTGGCCAGGAAGCTGGGCGCGCTGCTGATCGTGGACGACATCCAGTCGGGCTGCGGGCGCACCGGCACCTACTTCGCCTTCGAGGAGGCCGGGATCGAGCCCGATCTCGTCACGCAGGCGAAATCGCTGTCGGGCTTCGGGCTGCCCTTCGCCACGCTCCTGGTGAAGCCGGAGCATGACATCTGGAAGCCGGCCGAGCACAACGGCACCTTCCGCGGCAACACGCACGCCTTCGTCACGGGCCGTGTAACGCTCGAGAAGTTCTGGAAGGACGACGCCTTCGCCGCCGAGGTCCGCCGCAAGGGCGCGCATCTGCACGAGCGCCTGTCGCGGATCGCGGCCCTGGTGCCGGGCGCGGAGCTGCGCGGGCGCGGCATGATGCAGGGCATCAACGTCGGCACCGGCGACATCGCGGGGCGCATCTGCTCCACGGCGTTCGACAAGGGGCTGATCATCGAGACATCCGGAGCCGACGACGAGGTGGTGAAGTTCCTCGGCCCGCTCACCACGCCCGACGAGGTGCTCGACGAAGGACTCGACATTCTGGAAGCTGCCGTGAAAGAAGTGATGAACGAGAACAAGGAAGCAGCGGAGTAGCCCGATGATCGTAAGAGATTTCAACGAACTGAAAGACAGCGCCCGCGCGGTGTCCGATGCGCAGTGGACCAGCGTGCGGATGCTGCTGGCCGATGACGGGATGGGTTTTTCCTTCCACATCACCACGCTCAAGGCGGGCAGCGAGCACACCTTCCACTACAAGCACCATTTCGAGAGCGTCTACTGCATGTCGGGGCGCGGGCGCATCACGGACCTCGCCGCCGGCGAGACCCACGAGATCCGTCCGGGCGTGATGTATGCGCTCGACCAGCACGACAAGCATACGCTCGTCGCCGACGAGGATCTCGTGATGGCCTGCTGCTTCAACCCGCCGGTGACGGGCACCGAGGTCCACCGCGAGGACGGCTCCTACGCGCCGGCCGACTGAGAGACGCGAGAGAGCATGACGACAGGACACACCGTCGAGAAGATCGGCGGAACGTCCATCAGCCGGGCGGACGAGCTGATGGACACCCTCTTTCTGAAGTCCGACGGCGACGGCCCATATAGCCGGGTCTTCGTCGTCTCGGCCTTCGGCGGCATCACGGACCTGCTGCTCGAGCACAAGAAATCGGGTGAGCCGGGCGTCTACGGTCACTTCGCCGCCGCCGAGAGCGACCTGCGGTGGAGCGAGGCGCTGGACCGCGCCGCCGCGCGCATGGGCGAAGAACATGCCCGGCTTCTCGATCATGCCGCCGACCGGCAGGAGGCCGACGAATTCCTGCGTGACCGGATCGAGGGGGCGCGGTCCTGCCTTCTGGATCTTCAGCGGCTGACCTCCTACGGGCATTTCCGGCTGAGCGACCAGATGCTGACGATCCGGGAACTCCTCTCGGGGCTTGGCGAGTCGCATTCGGCCAAGGTGGTCACCCTGATGCTGAACCGCCGTGGCGTCGATGCGCGGCTGGTGGATCTGTCCGGCTGGCGCGACGAAAGCCATCCCGACCTGGAGACACGGTTGACGGGCGCGATGGAAGGGGTGGATTTCGCCTGCGAACTGCCCATCGTCACCGGCTACGCCCAGTGCCGCGAGGGGCTGATGCGGGAGTATGACCGGGGCTATTCCGAGGTCACCTTCGCCCATATCGCGGCTCTGACCGGTGCGCGCGAGGCGGTGATCCACAAGGAATTCCACCTGTCGAGCGCCGATCCCAAGCTCGTCGGCGAGGACAAGGTCGTCAAGATCGGCCGGACCGACTACGACGTGGCCGATCAGCTCTCGAACCTCGGCATGGAGGCGGTGCATCCGAACGCCGCCAAGATCCTGCGGCAGGCCGGCATCCCGCTGCGCGTGGCCAACGCCTTCGATCCGGGCGATGCGGGAACGCTCATCCTGGCCGAGGTGGACGCCGATCCGCGTGTCGAGATGGTCACCGGCCTGCCCGTCGCGGCGCTGGCGGTGCACGAACCCGACATGGTCGGGGTGAAGGGGTATGACGCCGCGATCCTAGAGGCGCTGACCCGGTTCGATGTCTGGATCGTCTCGAAGGCCTCGAACGCCAATACCATCACCCACTATGTCGATCCCAACCTGAAGGCCCTGCGCCGCGTGGAAAGCGCGATCGAGAAAGCCTTTCCCAAGGCGGAGATCGATATCCGCAAGGTCGCGCTGATCAGCGCGGTGGGCCGCGATCTGCTGAAGCTCGAGGTGCCCGCCCGGGGCTTGCGGGCGCTCGTGGCGGCCGGGATCGAGGTGCTCGGTGTGCATGCGCTCGCCCGTGGCGTCGATGTCCAGTTCCTCGTTCCCGAGGAGCGGCTGAAAGAGGCCGTCGCCGCGATCCACGAGGCCCTCGTCGAGGCGGGGCAGGGCTAGCCCTGGCCCCTGCGCCGGTACACGCGCCCGCCTTTCCCGCCCGCGCATTTCGCGTGGCGCCGTGCGCCGCGCTCCGTCTCCGCCCGGGGCGCGGACGGGGCGCTCCTCGCAGGCTTCACGTCCGCGCGGCCGGGAGCGCATGACCGCGTCGCCGCGTTGTCTTGCACCAGGCGCATGGCGGCTTTCGCGGACATGGTCTTGCTGCGCTGCAGCGAAGCGATAAGTTCAGGGCATCGAGAGGATGCCGCAATGAACACCGCAACGACCACCATGACCGCCGCCGCCGCCCCGACGTCCACCCCCCGTGGAACCGGCCCCGCCAACCCGGTCGCAGCCCTGCTGCGCCTTGTCGACGCGCTCGCGGTGGCCTGCCGCCTGAGCCGCGAGGCACGGCTCCTGCAGTTCTCCGACGCGGCGCTGGCAGAGCGCGGGCTCACGCGGGACGAGGTGCGCGAACAACTGATCGCATCGATCCCGCGCGGCTGAGTCACTGTTTGCCTGCCCGTCTCCGGGCAGGCCGTAGGCTTAGGCGAACGCCCCGAAATCGATCGGCGCGTCCTTGTCGAGGCTCTTCTCCACGGCCGGCATCGGGTATTTGAGACCGGTAGCGCAATTCCACAGCACCGCCCGGTCGTCGCGCGAGATCAGCCCTTCGGCAAGCGCCTTCCTGTAGGCGGCGGCGGTCGCTGCACCCTCGGGGCAAAGCAGCAGACCCTCTTTCGCCGCGATCTCGTCGCGCACGCCCATCAGGTCGTCGTCGGCCACCTCCATCGCGAAGCCGCCCGACTCGCGCACGGCCCGGATGATCAGGAAATCGCCCACGGCCACCGGCACGCGGATGCCGGCGGCGACGGTGTGGGCGTCCTGCCAGAGCGGGGCGTGCTCCTCGCCCTCCTTCCACGCCTTGACGATGGGCGCGCAGCCCTCGGCCTGCACGGCGACCATTTTGGGCAGCTTGCCCGTGATCCAGCCCATCTGCTGCAATTCGTGGAACGCCTTCCACATGCCGATCAGCCCGGTGCCGCCACCCGTCGGATAGAAGATGACGTCGGGCAGCTCCCAACCGAGCTGTTCGGCCAGTTCCAGGCCCATCGTCTTCTTGCCCTCGATCCGGTAGGGCTCCTTGAGGGTGGACACGTCGAACCAGCCGACCTTTTCCTTGCCCTCGCCCACGATCTTTCCGCAATCGTTGATGAGCCCGTTGACCAGATAGGTGTCCGCCCCCTGAAGCTGGATCTCGCGGATGTTGATGTCGGGCGTGTCCGCCGGGCACAGCACGGTCGTGCGGATACCCGCCCTGGCGGCATAGGCGGCCAGCGCCGCACCGGCGTTGCCGTTCGTGGGGATCGCCATGTGGTCGATCCCGAACTCCTTCGCCATCGACACGGCGAGGCAAAGCCCCCGCGCCTTGAAGGATCCCGTCGGAAGGCGCCCCTCGTCCTTGACGAGCACCCGGTCGGGATCCGCGCCGAGCACCGGCGCGCTTTCCCGCAGCGGGATGATCGGTGTCATCACCTCGCCCAGCGAGACGCGGTTTTCGGGCCGCGTGACCGGCAGGAAGCTGGAATAGCGCCAGAGGCCGGGGGCGTCGGATCGGGCCAGCGCATCCTTCGAGAGCGCGGTCTTCATGGCGTCGAGGTCGTAGCGGACAAGAAGCGGCCGCCCCGCCTCCGACAGGCCGTGAACCTGCCCCGCCGGGTAGTGCTTGCCCGTGATGGAGCATTCGAGGTGGGTGACGAACGTCTCGGCCATGCGTGATCTTCCTTCTTGTCGTTACGGTCTGGTCGGTCTTGTCGCGGTTCGGCCCGTAAGCCTTCATTCCATGAGCGCCTTGCGCAGAAGGTTGAGCCCGAGCAGCAGGAAAAGTGCAAGAGACACCTTTCGGAACAGGCCGGGCGAAAGATACGCGCGCGTCATCTCGCCCACACGAAAGCCCATGAGCGCGGGCACCACGAGCGCCGCCGAGCCGAGCGCGAGGCCCCCGGTCAGCGTGCCGCTCGTGGCGTAGCCCGCGATGAGGGGGAGAGAGCCCAGGCTGATCAGAAGCCCCGAGGCCCGCACGAACTCGTCGCCGGTGCGGTGGCGCGCGGAAAGATAGATCGCGATCGGCGGCGCCCAGATCGCGGTCAGCCCGCCGAGAATGCCGGCGCTCGCGCCGAAGCCGAGTTGCGCGGCCCTGTCGTAGCGGTCCGGCAGCGGCGGCAGGTCGACGGTGAGGTTGACCAGGACGAAAAGCACGAAGGCGATCCCGGTGACGGCGTAAAGAAGCCGGTCCGACGCGCCGGCGGCGAAGAGCGCCATGGCGAAGGCGCCGATCATCATCACCGCGGCGAAGGGCGCGTAGTCGCGCGCCGCGCGCAGGATCTCTCCGGCCCGCCAGATCTGCCAGAAATTCGAGACGATCATCGGAAAGAGAACGAGCGCGATCGCCGTGCGCGGGTCCAGGAAGAGTGTCGTGAGGCCGATGCAGATCGCCGGGAATCCCAGCCCGGTGACCCCCTTGATCGTCCCCGCGAGCAGATAGGTCGCAAGGACGAGTGCCAGCAACCCGGCATTCAGCCCCGCCAGATCAGCCATCGCGGGTCCTCGACAGCTCGAGCGTGAGGTAGCGCCCGATCTCCTCGGGCAGGGCGTCGATGCCGAGCCCGGGCGCATCGGAAAGGTGAAGTCGCCCGTCCCCGAGGATCCCCGCGCCGGGGAACGCCTCGCGGAGCGGGTTCGGGTTCGCGTCGATTTCCAGAAGCCCGTCGCCGCCCGCCGCCGCAAGCAGATGCGCGGAGGCCAGGAGCCCGATCCCGCCGCCCAGGAAATGCGGGCAATAGGTCAGGCCCGCTGCCCCGATCGCGCGCGCCACGGCAAGATTGCCGGACACGCCGCCCCATTTCGCGAGATCGGGTTGCAGGTAGGCGAAGCTGCGCGATGCGATGGCCGCGTCGAAGGCGTCATGCCCGGCGATGTTCTCCCCGCCGGCCAACGGGATCGAGGAGGCGCGGGCGAGGTCCGCCCAGTCGGCGGGGGGCGCATCGGCGGGCAGGGGCTCTTCGAGCCAGCCCAGGCCGAGCGCGCGGCCCGCTTCGACGAAGCGCAGCGCCTCGGGGAGCGTCCAGGCCTGGTTCGCGTCCGCGAAGAGGCGCTCGCCCGGGGCGAGGCGAAGCGCGTGCAGCGCCTCGAGGTCGCGGACCGCGTCGAAGCCGACCTTGACCTTGAAGGCGCGGTAGCCGGCGGCGCGGGCCGTGGCGAGCGCCTCCTGCGCGTCGTGCACCGCGATGCCGCTGGCGTAGGCGGGCACGCTGGCGCCCGCCGACGCGTCGAGCCAGGTCCGCATCGGCTGGCCGGCGGCACGCGCGAAGAGGTCGCTGAGCGCCGTGTCGATGCCCGCGATCACCTGTCGGAACGGGCCCCATTCGCCGCATTGCAGGGCGCGGATGCGGGTTGCGCGCTCCAGCTCGTGAAAGGTCCGGGCCGGGTGTTCGACCCTGCGGCCCGGCAGCAGATCGCCCATGTCCTCCATCAGCAGGCGCGCGCGGTGCTCGGCCCCCGCCGCGGGCCAGTTCGCGAAAACCTCGCCCCAGCCGAAGGCCCCGGACGCGGCGGTGATCTTCACGAAGACGGCCGGACGGTCGCGCATCACGCCGAACGAGGTCGCCACGGGCCGCGCCACCGGCACGCGGTAGACCCGCGCCTCGATCCGCTCGATGATCTGGGCGTCGTCGCTCAATGTCCCGGGCCGGCCGGTGCCGGCAGCCCCTCGATCTCCACGTTGACGCAGGCCGGACGGCCGGAGGCGAGCGCCCGGTCGAGCGCCGCGTCCAGCCCTTCGGGCCGGGTGACGTATTCGCCATGCGCCCCGAGCGCGGCGGCGGCGAGATCGTAGCGTGCACCGCTGAGGTCACACCCGATCAGCCGGTCCGGGCCGTAGTCGCGAAGCTGGATCTGGTGTTCGGCGTTCCAGACCCGGTCGTTGCCGATCACGGCCACGAAGCGCGCGCCCGCGCGCACCGCTGTCTCGAACTCGGGAAGGTGAAAGCCCGCCGTCCCGTCGCCCATGAGTGCGAAGACCGTGGCGTCCGGACGGGCGAGCGCCGCCGCCACGGCCTGCGGCAGCCCGCCGCCGATCGCGCCCGAGGGCCCGTTGATCACGCGCGCGTCCGACCAAGTCAGCGCCTGCGCCCATTGGCCGAACTCGCCGCCGTCGCAGATTGTCACCGATGCGGGCGCCGCGGAAATCCGGCGTTGCACCGCGTCGCAGAGCAGATCCGGGGTGATCCCCGGCCCGCCCGGCCGCGCCGCGCGCGCGGCCGTCGCCTCCGCCACCCGGTGCCGCCAGGCCTCGCGCGTGTCGCGCAAGCGGTCCCGGGTGAGCGCGTGGGCAGTGGCGCGGGGGTCGGCGTCGAGGGCCAGGGCAAGCCGCGCGCCGAGATTGCGGCTGGCGCGGTCGAGGGCGGCCTGCTCGGCGTCCACGACGACGAAGGGGCAGCCCGGTGCGACGCGATCCTCCGCGCCGAAGGCGAGGGTGAAATCGATCTGCTTGCCGAGCGACACGATCAGGTCGGCCTCGCGCAGCGCGGCGGCAAGATCGCCGAGCGCCGGATCCTTCAGGCCGCGGGGGCTTTCGAGCGGCAGTACCGCGGCCCCCGTCGCGTCTTCGAGGTCGCGCAGCAGCGCGCCGGCCCGGGTGCGGTTCAGCGCGGGTCCGGTCAGGATCGCGGGCCGCTTCGCGGCGGCCAGCCGGTCGCGCAGGTCGTCCAGCGCGTCGTCCGTGGGCGGCGTTCCTGCACTGGCGCCCCCCGGCGCAGTCACCAGCCCCTCGGCCGGGGCGGTCAGGACATCTGCCGCCAGGGCGAGGTGGACGGGTCCGGGCCGCCCCGACGCCGCGGTTTGCAACGCCGCCTTCGCCGCCTCGGCCAGGGCCGCGGTGGAGGCGGGGCGCGCGGTGGCCTTGACGAGGGGCGCGGCCACGGCGCACTGATCGAGTTCCTGGAAGGCGCCGCGCCCGTCCTGGTCGAGCGGCGAGTCCCCGGAAAGCAGGAGCACCGGGCTTTCGGAACAGCGCGCGCTGTAGACCGCCCCGGCGGCATTCGCGAAGCCCGGGGCGGCGGTGACCAGGGCGACGCCCACCTCGCCGGTGAGTTGCGCCCAGGCCTCCGCCATGAAGACGCAGGCGTTCTCGTGGCGCGTGTGCATGATCTCTATCCCGGCATCGAGACAGGCGTCGTAGACCGGCATGATCTGGTTGCCCGAAAGACTGAAGATGCGCCGGATGCCCGCCGCCGCCAGCGTTTCGACAAGAATATCCGCCCCGCGGCGAGCCATGCGCGTCTCCTTCCAGGCCGCCGCGCGGGCGGTCTTCTTCTCAGCTTTTCGTGTCCTGGGCGTCCCGGCGCACCGTCGTCTCGTCCTGCGCGCCCGCACGGACCTCTTCGACCGGCGCCGCGCCGCGGCCTTTCAGCCCGGCCCGCAGGATCGCCACGATGGTTATGATCGTGAGTCCCCAGAAGAACCAGGTGATCGGCCCGCGCGCGAGGATCGTCGCGTCGCCGCCGGACATCAGCATCGATTGGCGGAAATTGTTCTCGAGGAGCGGGCCGAGGATGAAGGCGATCAGGAACGGCGCGGCGGGCACCCCGTAGATCAGCATCAGGTAACCCAGCCAGCCCATCGCGAACATCACGCCCACGTCGAAGATGGAGTTGTTCACCGCGTAGCCGCCATAGACGCAAAGCACCAGAACCGCGGGGAAAAGGATGCCGCGCGGTATGTCGGCCACGTAGCGGAAGGCGCGGATCGCGGCCGAGCCCACGGCCAGCAGGATGACCGAACTGACGATCAGCCCCATGAACATGCCGTAGATGATGTCGACGTTCATCACGAACATCATCGGGCCGGGCTGAAGCCCGTGGACCATGAAGGCGCCGATGATGATGGCGGTGATGACGTCCCCCGGCACGCCCAGCGCCAGAAGCGGGATCAGCGTCGCGCCGGCGACACCGTTGTTGCCCGCCTCCGAGGCGGCCACGCCCTCGATCTCGCCCTTGCCGAAATTCGCCTTGTTGGGCGATTTGCGCCGCGCCTCGCTGTAGGACAGGAACGCCGCGGGCGCGGCGCCGATCCCGGGGATGCTGCCCAGGAAGACGCCGATGAAACTGCCGCGCACGATCGTGCGGAAGCTCTTGCGGTACTCGGCGAAGCTGACGCCCTTTCGGCCGAGCGCGCGGGTCTCCCCGTCGCGGGGGCGCGGGTCGCGGGCCATGGTCAGGATCTCGGGGATCGCGAAGAGGCCGATCAGCACGGCGATGAAGTTCAGCCCGCCCATGAGGTTGGGATCGCCGAACGTGAAACGGTTCGTGCCGTAGACGAGATCGAGCCCGATCGTGGCGAAGAGCAGCCCCAGCAGCGCGCTGAAGATGCCCTTGATGAGGCTGTCGCCCGAAACGCCCGCGATGATCGTGAGCGAGAACAGGATCAGCGTGAAGAATTCCGGCGGGCCGAAGTTCAGCGCGAAGGAGGCGAGGAACCCGGCGAACAGGATCAGCGCCAGGTTCGAGATCACGTCGGCCGTGCAGGAGGCGTAGAGCGCCATCGACAGCGCGCGCCCGGCCTCTCCCTTCGCCGCGAGCGGATAGCCGTCGAGCGTCGTCGCGCTCGAGGCGGGTGTGCCGGGCGTCTTGATCAGGATCGCGGGAATGGACCCGCCGAAGATGCCGCCCTTGTAGACGCCGAGAAGCAGCAGGATGCCGATGATCGGCGGCATGGAGAACGTGAAGGGCAGGGTGAGCGCGACGGCCATCGTCGCCGACATGCCCGGGATCGCGCCCGCGAACACACCTATGCAGATGCCGCCCGCCAGCGCGAGAAGGCTTTCGACGTTCGCGACGACCGAAAGGCCCAGGGCCAGGTTGTCGAGCAGGCTCATGGCAGTCTCACGAACAGGCCCTGCGGTACGGCGACGGAGGCGACATGCGCGAAGAACCCGTAAAGCAGGAGCGGAATGCAGACGGCGCAGATCAGCGCGGCCAGGGGGTGGCGTGTGTGCATCACGAAGGCCGAGACCGCGAAGGCCGCCATCGAGGCCCACACCATGCCCAGAAGCGGCAGCGCCGCGACATACGCCACCATCACGACCGCCATCGCCGCAAGGCGCAGCGCGCCGCCCGGAGGCGCGTCACCGACCTCGACCGGCTGTGCCACCTCGCTGCGCGCCAGCGAGACGAGCGCAAGCCCGCAGGCCATGAGCACGCCGGAGATCGCGTAGGGCCAGAAGGCCGGCGACAGGACGATGCGGGAGACGTTCGTCGGCACGGAAACCCATGTCGGAATTCCGTAAAGCAACAGGACCCCCGACATGAGGACGGCCGCGGCGCCGACCTGGAACTGGACCGATTTTAGCATGGTGAAAGGCCTCGGAACCGGGCGGGACGTGCCGCGCCGGACGGACCGGCGCGGCGTGGGCGGTGGGGCTGCGTCAGCCCTCGATCCGCATTCCAAGCTCGTCCACGAGGTCACGGAAGACCTCGTACTGGCCGCGGATGAAGGCTTCGCCTTCTTCGGGGGACATCAGCTCGATGACCGACCCGCGCGCTTCCATCTGCTCGCGGAACGTCTGGTTCGCGGTCGCCTCGGCAAGCCAGTCACCCCACTTGGCCGCGACCTCGTCCGGCAGTCCGGTGGGGCCGGCGATGCCGGTCCAGCCGACGAGCTGCTCCAGCGCGGGCATCTCGAGATCCGCCGAGGTCGGCGCGTCGAAGCCCGGCACCGGCTCGGCCGTGGTCACGAGAAGGGGCCGCAGCTGTTCGTTCGCCACGAAGCTCGCCAGCGCCGAAGAGTTCGTGCAGATGAAGGTGGCGGTGCCGTTGAGAACCGCGGTGGCCGCCGCGCCGCCGCCGTCGAAGGGCAGGTGCACGGCCGCAGTCAGCGGATCCTCGATGCCGAACTCGCGCAGAACGTAGGCCCCGGACAGGTGCAGCAGCGAGCCCACGCCCGACGAGCTGTAGCTGACGCGGCCCGGGTTCGCCTCGACCTCGGCGATCAGGTCCTCCATGCTCTGGATGTCCGAGTCCTGACGCACCGCGCAGGCCACGGGGTTGATCTCGTAGACGCCGACGAAGCGGAAATCGTCCAGCGTGTAGGGCAGCGTCGCCTTCATCGCCGGGTTCACGGTGTGCGATCCGACGCGCGCGAAGAGCAGCGTGTAGCCGTCGGGCTGCGCGTTCTGCACGGCGACGGACCCGGTCGCGCCGCCCGCGCCGGTGCGGTTCACCATGACGAGGGGCGAGCCCACGGCCTCGGCCAGCGGCTCGGCGAGGGTGCGGGCGGAAATGTCGGTCGCACCGCCCGGGCCATAGGGGATGACCATGTTCACCGGGCGTTCGGGGTATTCGGCCGTCGCGGCGCCCGCCGCGAGCCCGAGCACGGCTGTGGCAACAGCGGTTTTCACCAGCTTTTTCACGTTAGTCTCCTCCCGTTTTCGAAATTCGGAACGGGCCTCCCAACCCATCCAGGCCAGCATTATGTGGCGCATTGACACACACTAAAAGTAAGTTACTCCTTCCACAAAGCATAATCGCTTTAGAAAACTGAAAGCTCCGCTTACGGAATGGGGCCGAGACATGTCGATCCGGAACCTGCGCACATTGATCGCGGTCGCCGATCACGGCACGTTCAGCGCCGCGGCCGAGGCGGTTTTCGTCACCCATGCCGCGGTCAGCCAGCAGATGAAGTCGCTCGAGGCGGAGTGGCAGGTGCAGCTTTTCGACCGGTCGCGCCGCAGCTCCGATCTGACCCCGGTGGGCCGCGCGCTCGTCGCGCAGGCCCGCGAGGTCGTGGCCGCCTACGACCGCATGGTGCCGATGGTCCTGGGCGACAGCGGCCTGAGCGGCGAGGTCACGATCGGCGCCGTTCCGACCTCCCTCACGGGGCTGATGCCCTTCTCGATGGCGATGCTGAAACGCGACTACCCCGAGCTGCATGTCCGCGTGGTCCCCGGCGAGACCATCGCGCTGGTCGAGCAGGTCGAGCGCGGCGCGCTCGATGCGGCCATCGTCACGCGGCCGAGCTGGACGCGCGAGCGGCTGGACTGGCGCGAGCTTGCCGTGGAGCCGCTGGAACTGCTCGCCGCCAGGGACGTCGAGGGCGAGGACGCACGCACACTCCTCGAACGGTATCCGTTCATCCGCTTCTCGCGGCGAGCCGTCGTCGGGGGCATGATCGAGACATGGCTGCAGAAGCAGGGCATCGAGGTGCGCGACAGCATGGAGCTGGAGAACCTGGACATCATCTTCGGGATGGTGGCGGCCAACCTCGGCGTGTCGATCGCGCCCCGGCGCTGCGTGCTGCCCCCGCACGACCTGGCGTTGCGCCGCCTGTCGCTTCCGGAAGGCGCGCCGATGCGGCATCTGGGGCTGCTGTCGCGCGCCGATACCGTGAAGCGCCGCGTGCTCGACGAGTTGATCCGCCGCCTCGACAAGGCGATCGAGGTCGGGCGCTTCGACCCGGCCGCCATTCCCCCGACCATCGGTTGACAGCAAGGAGACCACCGCATGCAGACGATTTCTCTGGCCGCGACGGACGGGGTGCCGCTCGAGGCCGATCTTTATCCCGGCGGGGCGCGGGCCGTCGTCCTGCTTCACGGCAAGGTCTTCGACAAGGAAAGCTGGGCGGACACCGCGCGCGGCCTGTCCGGGCGCGGCCTCACCGTTCTGGTTCCAAACTTCCGGGGCTATGGCGGGTCGGGCGAGGGCGAGGCCCCCGCCGGGTATGCCGCCGATGTCGCAGGCGCCTGTGCCGCCCTGCGGGACCGGAACGCCGCCTCGGTGTCGATCGTCGGCGCCTCCATGGGCGCCATCGCCGCGGCGAAGGCCGTGTCTGAGGCCATGGCCGGCGAGATCGACAGGCTCGTGCTGATGGCGCCGCGCGCGATGGCGCGGCCCGAGGCGCTGCGCGCCGCAGAGGTGCATTTCATCGTCAGCCGCGACGAGTCGTGCTTCGAGGACGTGGCGGGCTTTCACGCGGCGGCGCCCGACCCGAAGGAGCTGCATGTCTTCCCCGGCGAGGCGCATGCCCAGTTCCTGTTCGGATCGGAACACGGGCCCGAGCTCTCCGCGCTGCTGCATCGCATCCTCGCGGACCCGCGCTGATCCATGGCGCCCGAGACGATCCTGATCATCGCCGCCGGCGCGGCCAGCGGCGGCTTCATCAACGGGCTGGCGGGTTTCGGCACCTCGCTTTTCGCGCTGGGCTGGTGGCTTCAGATCATGCCGCCGGCGCAGGCGGTGCCCGTGGCCCTGGTGATGTCGGTCGCCAGCGGCCTTCAGGGGGTGGCGCTGGTGCGCCGGTCCATCGACTGGCCGCGGCTTCTGCGCTTCCTGCTGCCGGCGGTGGCGGGCGTGCCGCTGGGGCTGATGCTTCTGAGCGAGATCGAGGCGCAGCCGCTCAAGATCGTCATCGCGGTGTTTCTCGTCATCTACGGTGGCTTTCTCGCCTTTCGCCGCGATCTGCCGAACATTTCCCGGCCCACCCCGGTGATCGACGCCGGCGTTGGGTTCGCAAGTGGCGTTCTCGGGGCGCTCGCGGGGCTTTCGGGCGCGCTGCCGACGATGTGGTCGTCCCTGCGAAACTGGGGCAAGTCGGAGCGCCGCGCGCTGCTGCAACCCTTCAACGTCGCGATCCTGGGCCTCTCGGCGCTCGTGCTCGCGCTTACCGGGGGCATCGGCCGCAGCTCGCTTGTCGCCATGCTGATCGCCCTGCCGGTCACGATGCTCAGCGCGCAGCTCGGCATCGCCGTCTTCAAGCGGCTGAGCGACGGCCAGTTCCGGCGCCTGGTGATCGTGCTGATGCTGGTCTCGGGCGTGGTGCTTCTTCTGCGCGAGGCGCTCTAGACGAGCCCGGCCTCGATCACCGCGAGGACGCCGACGGCAAGCGCGACGGTGAGGCCGCAGATCACCACGACGGCCGAGCGGCCGACATCCTTCAGCTTCTTCAGCGAGGTCTTCATCCCCAGCGCGGCGATCGCGATCACGAGGCACCAGCGCGACGCCTCGAGCACCGTCTGCCGCACGGCCTCGGGCACGAGGCCGGTGGATCCGAGCGCCACAAGTGCGCAGAAGCCCAGAACGAAGAAGGGGATCGGCAGGGGGGTCCGGCCCGCCCCGTCGCGCCGGGAGGCGAAGACAAGCGAAAGACCGACCACCACCGGCACGAGGAGGGCCACGCGCATGAGCTTCACGACCGTGGCGGTATCGCCCGCCTCCTGCGAGATGGAATAGCCCGCGCCGACGACCTGCGCGACGTCGTGGATCGTGGCGCCGAGAAAGATGCCGGCTTGCAAATCGTTCAGGCCGAGCCCGGCCGCGACGAGCGGGTAGGCGACCATGGCCACGGTCGAAAGCGCCGTGACACCGATCACGGTGAAGACGGTGTCGCGTTCCTTCGTCGGCCCCTGCGGCAGAACGGACGAGATCGCCAGCGCGGCGGAGGCGCCGCAGATGGCCACCGCGCCCCCGGTGAGCAGGGCGAAACGCGCCCGCCTTCCGACGAGGCGCGACAACAGCAGGCTCATGGCGATGGTGCCCGCCACACCGGCCACCGTCAGCGCGACGACGCCGGTGCCGAGCGCCGCGATCTGCTGCACGGTGATGCCCAGCCCCAGAAGCGCCACGCCGAGGCGAAGCAGGGTCCGCGAGGCGAACTCGATCCCGGCCACGCACCGGCCCTCCGCCTCCTCGGTGAGAAAGTTGAAGGCCATGCCGAGCAGGAGCGCCAGCAGCATGACCGGCGCGCCGTGATGCAGCGACAGGAAACGTGCGGCCATCGCCACGGTCGCGGCGATCAGCAGGCCGGGAAAGAGGCTGCGTGCCCGCGACCGAAGCCGCGGCATAAGGCCGGCGCCCGGGCCTGCCGGGCGCTCTGTCGTCTCTGCCATGGGAAATCCCCGTTCCGGTCCGCGCCGTATCCGCGCGCCGTTCCGTCGGCGCCGGCTCAGATCACCTCGTCGCCGCGATCGTCCGTCTCGCCGAAGCGCTTGAGCACCGCCGGGCGCGTGCCCTCGTAGACCGCGTCGAGATTGGCGCGGATCCTTTCGTTCTCGCGTTCGAACAGGCTGTTGCCCTTGAGGTCGCTCTCGACGATGAACGGGCCGAAATTCTCCACCTCGATCACCCACATGGCCTGAGCGAGGCCAAGCTCTTCACGCCAGTGAAGAGCGCGGACACGCTTCACCCCGCGCCCGAGAAGGGCGCCGGTCCCGTAGCCGACCGTGGTGAGGTAGATCGCGCCGTTCGGAACGAAATGCGTGCGGTAGTCCTGGGCGCTCATGCCGCCCTTTCCGAGGATCAGTTTCGCGCCCGATATCTCGAACCACTTGCCGATCCATTTCGAAAAGCGGAACGAGGCCGTCGCCGTGACCGCGCCCATGCGCAGCGCGCCGTCCTCGGCCTGCGCGGCGGCGGGCGAGCAGTGGAAATTCGCCGCGCTTTCGGCGGGCAGGTCCAGCGGAAGCGCCTCGCCGTCCTCGCAGGCGCGCTTGTAGACGCCCTCCCGCGCCGTGTAGACGACCCCGTCCAGAAACACGATGTCGCCGATGTTGAGCGCCTCCAACGCCTCGCGAGAGGGGTTTGTGCTCAGGCGGACCTTTGTCGGTTGTCCTCCGGTGCCTTCCATTCGACCGTCTCCCGGCGTTGAAAATCCGTGAACCATTGCGGGTCGGTGCGGTATTCGACCCGCCCGTCGGCATGGACGCGCGCCACCGCGCGTCTCGACGACAGGCAGAAGGCGTGAACGCTCATCTGCATGCCGCCTGTGTGGCAGTAGCCGACCTCGATGTGGCAATCGACGACCATCGACTTGCCGACGAACCCCATCGCGCCCATGCCGATGGAATTGCCCAGTTCCTTGAACTCCTCCTCCAGCTCCGCGATCTTCGGGTCCGGGTTGCGGTCGCCCACCGTGCGCAGGCAGGCCGCGCGCTTTCCCAGCACCATGCAGGTGTCCTTGGACCCGCCGAGGCCGATGCCGATGATCGCCGGCTGGCAGGCGAGCCCGCGCTTGCCGAAGGCCACGAGGCAGTCGAGGTAGAACCGCTTGATCCCCTCGATGCCGTCGCTGGGAAAGAGCATCCGGTAGTCGGTGCCGAAGAGCCCGCCCTTGTGCACCGTGATGAGGTCGATCCATTCGCCCCCGGGCTCGAAGCCGTATTCGATCTCGGGCGCGCCGATGCCGACATTGTTGTCGTGGTCGGTGCGCCAGAGCGGATGGACCCGGTTGGGCCGGAGCGGCACGCCGTTCGTGGACGCCGCCGTCGCGCGGCGCAGTGCCGTCTCCAGCGCGACGGGACCGCCCTCGATCCGGGTGTCGTTGCCCATCTTGACATACCAGCGCGGACACCCGGTGTCGCCGCACATGGCGCGGCGATCCTCCTTGGCGGCCTCGTAGTTCTCGAGCATGGCCTGAAGCACGAAGGAGGACAGGTCGCCGTCTTCCGCGGCCGCGGTCTTCTTCAGCCCTTCGAGGTAGTCGTCCGGGATCTCGATCGCCGCCCGCTGCATCAGTTCGACGGCCGTCTTCTCGATGAGGTCTATGGATATCATTGCGCTGCCACCATGGTCTCGGCGTCCTCCTCCAGAAGCGACTCGCCGGGGCGGACGATGGAAAACTCCACGTCCTCCCGCGAGACATCGAGCCCCGAAGCCCCCGCGCGGGCCACGGTGAAATAGGAGGTTTCCAGTTCGCCGGTTTCGGGGAAATCCTCGCGGAAATGCGCGCCGCGCGAGTTTTCGCGCCAGAGCGCGGCGGTGCCGATCACCTCGGAAATCTCGACGAGGCTGCGCAGGTTCAGCCAGTCGTGCCAGGTCAGGTTGAAGCCGAGGTCATCGCCCGCGACGCCCGTCTCCTGCAGTTCGGCGCCGATCTCGCGCACCTGCGCCAGCCCGCGTTCCAGCCGCTCGGCCGTGCGCAAGACGCCGACATCCTCCCACATCGCGTCCATCAGCCCGTCGCGCAGCGGCTGCACGGGCGCCGGCTTGCGTCCCAGCGGATGGCGCGCGCGCGCGATCTCGGCCTCGATCGCGGCCTCGTCGGGATCGCGCAGCGCCCCGTCCCGGCGCGCCTCGGCGGCCATCACGTCGCCCGCGATGCCGCCATAGACGGTCGAGTTGGCGACCCCGTTGCCGCCCAGCCGGTTGGAGCCGTGGGCGCCGCCGGCGTCCTCTCCGGCGACGAAGAGGCCGGGCATGTCGGTGCGCGTGTCCGGGTCGACGACGATGCCGCCCATGAAATAATGCGCTGTGGGCACGACCTCGACCTGGCCCGCGGCCAGATCGAAGCCGCTGTCGGCGCAGCGCTTGACCATGCCCTTGAACTTCTGGCGGACATTGTCGGGGCCGAGATGCGCCATCGAGATGTAGACACCGCCCGAGGGCGAGGCGTTGCTCTTGCGCATCTCGGCGTAGATCGCCCGGCTGACCACGTCGCGCGTCGCCCGTTCGCCCTTGTCGTCGTAGTCGAACATGAAGCGCGCGCCGTGACCGTTCAGCAGGTGGCCGCCGGCGCCGCGCAGCCCCTCCTCGAGCACCGTTCCGGTCATCCTGGTGCCCTCGCCGGCCAGCAGCCCGGTGGGATGGAACTGCACCATCTCCATGTCGCGCAGCGGAAGGCCCGCGCGCAGCGCCATGGCCAGCCCGTCCATCGACTTGTCGCCGGAGGGCGTGTGATAGCGGTACATCGTCGGCCCGCCCCCCGTGGCCAGCAGCACCGTCCTGGCGCGAACGAACCGGAAGCGCCCGGTACGGATGTCGATGAAGAGCACGCCGGCGAGCCCGTCGCCCCCTTTGGCGGGGATCAGCCCCACGGCGCGATGCTCCTCCATCCGTTCGACCGGCCGGGCGAGCACCTGCTCCATCAGGCGGTTGATGATCTCGATGCCGGTCAGGTCGCCCTTGTGCACGGTGCGATCCGCGGTCTGGCCGGCGAAAGCCTTCTGGTGCAGCGTGCCGTCGGTGTTGCGGTCGAAGAAGCAGCCGACCTCGTTCTCCAGCTCGGTGATGCGTTCCACGGCGGTCTTGCACAGCCGCCAGGCCATGTCCTGGTTCGGCAGCCACTTGCCGCCGCGGATCGTGTCCATGAAATGCCGCTCGACGCTGTCCCCATGGCCGAGCGCCACGTTGTACCCGCCCTGCACCATGCGCGTGCAGCCGCATTTTCCAAGCAGACCCTTCACCGCGATCGTCACCTTGCGGTCGGGCGCGGCGCGCTGGGCATGGAGCGCCGCGAAGAGGCCCGCGCCGCCCGCGCCGATGATCAGGATATCCGTGTCGTGCCTGTCGAGCATGGCGTCACACCGCGTTCAGGAAAAAGGTGCCGGAGACGAAGACCGATCCCGCCACCGCGCCGGCGGCCAGCGCCTTCTGGCGGGGCGACCAGGGCAGAAGCTCGAGGGCGAGCAGCCGCAGCCCGCCGAAGAGATGCGCCGCGAGCAGGAACACCAGCCCGAACTCCGCGATCTTGACCATGGTGAAATCGGTCCAGCGCAGGAACCCGTCGAGCGCGGCGGGCGAGGTCAGCGCCAGCGACAGGATCAGGAAATGCGCCGGCAGGAAGAGCGCCAGCGCGAGCCCGGAGACGCGGTGCAGCACGAACGCGTACCAGAGCGGGTGAGAGCGGTGCGGGCGTCTCATGCCGCCACCACGGCGAAGACGGCGTAAAGCCCCATGGCGAGAAGGATGCCCCCGACGCCCCAGGTCAGGGCGCGCAGGCCTCCGCCCGCAAGCCCCAGCGTCTCGTACGCGATCACGCGCAGGCCGATCGCGGCGTGGAGGGAGACCGCGACGACGAAAAGACCGTAGAAGAGCGCCCAGAACACGCTGCCGCTGGTGCGGCCGAGGATTTCCGCCGCACTGAGCCCGCCCTGAACGGCGTAGATCATCACCGCGATGTGCCCCAGCACGAGCGGGACCATGACCAGCGCGCTGATCCGTTGCAGCAGATAGAGCCTGACGTCCAGCATGTCAGCGCCTCCCCAGGCCGAGGAGCCGTCGGGTCGTTTCCCGTTTCAGACCGGCGATGGAGGCGGTGGGGACCAGCTCGCTCGGGCAGTACTCGACGCAGCTCTGGTGCGAGTGGCAGTTGTGGCAGCCGCCTGGGCCGGACACCGCGTCGAGCCGGGCGGCGCGCGCACCGTCCTTCTCGTCGTTGACGAGGCTCCAGGCGCGGTTGAGCGCGGCGGGGCCGAGGTAGTCGGGGTTCGAGGACACCACATCGCAGGCAGCATAGCAGACCGCGCAGTTGATGCATTCGGTCGCCTGGTCGGCGCTGAGGCGCAGTTCGCTCTCCGGGTCGATGCGGGGGATCTCGTCCTCGCGGGTCGCCGAGGGATGGAAGACGCCCTCGGCCTCGATCCACTTGTCGAAGAACGGCGCCATGTCCACGACGAGATCCTTCACCACCGGCAGGTTGCGCAGAGGCGCGATCTCCAGCCGGCCGTTCTCGGCCACCTTGTCGACATGCGTCCGGCAGGTCCAGCGCGGACGCCCGTTCACCATCATGGCGCAGCTGCCGCACATGCCGACCCGGCACGCGAAGCGGTAGGACAGCGACGGGTCGGAGTATTGCTGCACCCAAGAGACCACGTCCAGCACTGTCTGGCTGTCCCGCCGGGGCACCTCGTAGGACGCGAAATCGCCATCCCCGCCGCGTCCGCGCCAGACCTGCACCGTCATCTGCCCTGTCGAATCGTTCAAGGCCCGCTCCTTTCGATTGCAACAGAAAGGTAACGGTAATCTTTTCTAACAAATATCTAAAACTTCTTTCCTGAGCGGTTAGGAAAACTTTCAAGGTGCGCGTGGCCGCCTCCGCTCCATGTTTCGGCGCGCCTGCCCGGATCCTGCGGGCTACCCCTGTCGAAAGGACGCCGTGATCCTTGCGCGAGGCATCTCGGGGCCGTCACGGCAGGTCGGCACCTCCGCGGGTGTCAGAGGGGTCCGACATCAGGGCGGACGCACCCGTCAGCCGGTCGGGCGGCGGCGAGTGCCCGCGGCTGCACGACCTCGCTTTGGTATCGGCTGACCTCTCCGGCGTCTCACCGCCCCGGCCCGGCTGCGCGGGCCGTCCGGGCGCGCGCGACGCCGCCGATGGGCGGCGAGGGGCCCCGATCATCCCCGCAGGACAGGACGAACGCCGGGAACACCCGTCGCCGCCCCGTTTCGCCGCGCCCGGTCATGGCGGAGCGCGTCTCCGTGCTTTTCCGCGGTGTCAGAACTTGAAGCGCGCGCCGAGGAAGACCGAGCTTGCATCCTGGTAGGATGCGGCATCGTCGTCGTAGTAGTATTCCCGGTACCCCAGATACACGTCGAGATCGAGATCGGTGAAGGTCTGCATCGCCGCGAAGCCGACCCCCTCGGACGACGAGTTTTCCTCGGCCACGTCGCTGCCGCCATAGTAACTGACCGCGAGGGCGGTCGGACCCTGCGACGTGACATCGTAAACCCATCCGGCCCTCACGAAGCCGTAGTTGCCGCCGTCGGGATCTCCCCCGGCCGAGGCGCTGAGATTGAGGCCGGTCGGCGTGTGAAGCAGCGAGAAGGAACCCGAGTAGCGCTCGTTCGTCGTGACGTCGCCCGGTTTCAGTCCGGGGGCCCTGCTGTTGCCTTCGTCTTCCCAGGCATAGCCCGCCGCCGCGGCCAGCGCGAAGTCGCCCTGCGTGCCGGACCAGCGAAGCGCGATGTCGTAGTAGTCCGTGTCGTCGTCTTCGGCCAGCACGTTTCGCCCGTAGGATACCGCCCCGGAAAAGCCCGAATAGGTCGGCGTATCGTAGCGGATCCTGAACAGGCGCGCGCCATCGAGCTCCTTGAATGCGTCGATGACGCGGACGTCGGAAAGTGCGCCGGACTTTTCGCGGAATGCAAAGGCCGCGTCCGAAACCCCGACCGAGACGACGAGCGCCGTGCCCGACGGATCGAGTGTCGCGACATTGTCCGTCGCCATGAACCCCTGACCGATCGCAAGTGTCCCGAAGTCGGCGGTGTAGGCGGCCTCGAGCCGGCGAAGGGCGGTCCTACGCCAATCGAGCGTCGGGGGCGTGTTGGACTGCGAGAGCAGAGCGCTTTGGCGAAACCCGAGCCCCGTCTCGAAGGTGAAGACAAGGTCGCCGTCAGACATCGGCTGGGTCACGGCAAATCCGAACCGGGTGTTGGAGTTGGAATTGTCGACGATCTTGCCGGTCGTCTCCTCGCCGTCGTCGAAACTCAGGTAGGAGGGGCTCGCCTGCCCGTAGAAGCGGACCGATCCGCCGGTATCGTTCTCGAACGTCTGTGCGCCGGCGGACGTGCCAGCGATGACGGCCGCGAAGGTCAGGCCGGGGCCCACTCTCGCATCGATTCTGCTCATGTCATCCCTTTCGCTCCCCCGCGGCGGTTTCCGTGACGGGGCTTTTCAAGTCAGTCGCCGGGTCGAAAAAGACGGGCTCGGCGCCGGTCCACGGATTTCAGAGCCCTCGCCGAAACGGCTTCGGTGGCGCTGGCGAAACACGCTGCGAAATGCCGGAATGCCGCTGCGGCAAGGCAAGGCCGCATTCCGGGAAAGTCATGATACGCGGCCGAATTCGCTCTCGTTTCATTTCGACTTGGCCCGGTTCACTCCGTCCAGATCGAGGGCTCGAGCCGCAAATGCGTTTCCGGCGGATGTTGTGCGCGCCAGTGATCGGCGCACTGCTTCGCCGTGGCGATCCAGACGTCTTCGTTTTCCGTCACGGATGCGAGAAACTCCTCGAGCATCCTTATCCGATGCAACGTCCCGATGATGTGAGGGTGCAGCGTCATGGTGAACATGCGCCCTCTGTCGTATTGGGCCGCGAAAGCGGAACGCCAATTGCTTGCAAGAACCTCGGGGTGCTCGATCCCGGACCCGCCGCGCAGGGCGAGGGGCGGAAACTGAAGAAAGAACTGGTCATCGGAATGATAGGAATACGGCATCGTGACCAGTGCCTTTGGCGGCTCGGGGTCCGTGACCCAATAATGCGGCGTATCGTCCGCCATGCCGTTTCCGAGATATTCGAATCCTTCGTCTATCAGCAGATCGACGGTATTGGGGCTGACCGAGCCCGCGGCATACCTGTCGCCCTGGCGGGGCAGGCCATACCATCCGGCCGGGGCGTTCCCCGTGGTTTCGCCGATGGCGTAAGCAGTCGCCCTGAGGCGCACGCGCTCCACGTCCGGCGGAAGCTCCGTCGGGTCCTCATGCCGAAAGCCGAGCGCGGCAATCTCGTGGCCGGCCTCGGCCAGCTGGCGAACCCTGTCCGCTTCGACCGCGGCGATCACCGCGGGGACCGCGAATGTCGCGCGAATGTCGAAGCGATCGAGGACGTCCAGCAGCGCATCGAGCCCCGCACCGAAGGCCAGCTCCGCATCGTCCCCCGACAGATCCCTGGCAAGAAGACCTTCGGGCATGATCGCGGTGCTCAGCGCCACCGTGACGTTGACCGCACAGCGCTTGTCCGAGGGCCAGACGATCTCGTCGTCCGCGAGGGCGATCTCGTCCGAGATGGTGTAACCTGATTTCCATGGCATAACGGCGTCACTCCTCGTTGCAGGCGAAGGCTTCGGACGGAAGGGCGAGACAGTGGCGCGCGACGTCCTCGGAATTGGCGAACCACACGCCGGGCAGGCTCTTCATTCGGGTGATCAACTCGTCGAGCATCGCGATGCGCGCGGAGTGACCGATGATGAAGGGATGCAGGGCGATGTTCAGGTAGCCGCCCGCCTCATATTGCTGCTGAAAGGCCTGCCACCAGATATCCAGCACGAGGTCCTGGTCGGAAAGACGCTGCGCCGAGGCGGCGCTGCCGATCCAGCCGTAATTGAAATACATGGCATCGTCGATCGCCAGATGGACGGACAGATTGAGCAGCTCCTTGCCGTCCCGTCTCACCTTGAAGGGAAGAGGAGAGGCGAAGCCGTGCGAATTGTAGATGTAACCCATCTCCAGAACGAGGGCGTCCGGATAACTGCTGCGGGTGCCCACGGGCGGACGACCGGCCAGTTCGGTCAGCACGTCGCGGGTTCTCAGCATGTGGTCGCGCTGAACGACGGGATCGGCCGGCACGTAATGCTCCCACATGTGATCCGCGAATTCGTGGCCCCGTTCGGCGATCTCGCGAAGAACGGACGGGTAGAGATCCACGCTACGCCCGGGCGTGAAGAAGGTTCCGACGATGCCGTGACGGTCGAGCAGTTCGAGCGTGCGCCATGCCCCCACGCGACCGCCGAATTCGCCCTTGGCGACCTGCATGGGCGGCTCGTCATTCGCCGTGCGACTCAGGACATGGTCGACATCGAACGTGAAATTCACTGCGATCCTCGCACCGTCCGGCCAATTCGGCTGTGTCAGATGGCAATAGCGGCGTCTTCGGGCCTGCGTGGCGGCTTGCAATTCTTCCAGCTCTGCCAGCAGGCTTTCCCGGCTGGAGAGCGGCAGGCTTCCCTTGTCACCCGGCGTCGGGTGGCGCGTCATTCCGCGTGAGGTTTGCCCGGCGGCCCATACGGAGGCCGGCGCGGCGGTCATTGCCCCCCCCGTGGCAAGCAATTGCAGAAGAAGCCTTCGGTCCATTTTCGCCAGTCCTTTTCGCCTGTCGGATGCGCCGTTTCGATCTGTTGCGCGGCGCGCGTCCGTCTTCCGGCACGCGGCCTTGCTGTGGAAACGGCCAGAGATCGGGCGGACGCCTTCCATGAAGCCGTTCGCCGGTCCAATGCGGAATTCCGCGCCGGTGATGCGTGTCATGCATGAGCGCGCGCGCCGTCACGATGCGACGTTCGGGCGGAAGGGCGCCGAAGGATCCGGCCGGCCGCAAGGGCGGTGGGCGTCACCGTCCGCTGATCTGGAAAGGCCAGGTCAGGGGGATGCGGCGGCCGCGCGGATCGGTGGACGGCGCCAGCGGGCTCGCTCGGGCTTGCCCCCTTCGAAGCGGGCCCGCCGGCATGAGCGTCAGGCCCTATGCCCCCGGATTCAGTAGCGTCTTTTGCCGAGCCTGTGTCATCCGCAGGGTGTCGACGAAACGAACGAGGGTGCGCGGCCACGACCGTTCGGCATGCCAGACCAGCCCGTATTCCATGCGCATCCAGGGCTCTTCGATGGGCAGCGTCACGAATTCGCCGCGTTCGATCTCGTCGCGGATGAAAGCCGGTGGCGCGGCGCTGATCGCGCGTTCGTTGCGGACGGCGGCCGTCATGGCCGGAAAGCTGTCGACGCAGATCGCGGGAACGAAGTCGCCGGTCTCGGGGTCGCGCCGTCCCGCCGCCCCGAGATCCTGCGGCAGAAGATCGAGCCACCGTCCCTGCATCAGCGTCAGGGCCCAGGGAAAGCGCATGATGTCGTCCCACCCGACGTCGGATCGCTGGGCGAGGGGATGGCGCCAATGACAGAAGAACGACACCGGACCGCCTCCGAGCGTTTCGGTCGCAAGTCCGGGGCGATCGGCAGCCGATCGCGTGTCGGTGATGGCGAGATCGCTGCGGCCGTCGAGCACGTCTTCGAGACAGGTCCGCCAGTCGCGCACCACGAGCCTGCCAAGCGAGATCCGGCTCGTTCCGGCGTGGTCGGCGAAGCTTTCAAGCCCGACGGCCTCGGCCGCGAACGGGCCGACCGAGACGCGGAAGCCGCGCTGGTCCTCGTTGCGTTTCAGCTCGAGCGTCTGCGCGAGATCGTCGAAACCCGCAATCAGCGCGTCGCAACGCTGCAGAACGATCTCTGCGGCAACGGTTGGCGTGACGGAGGTGCGGCTCCGGTCGAAGAGCGGCATGCCGACGGAGTCTTCGAGGCTCCTCAGGGCGCGGCTCAGGTTCGGCTGGCTCATCCCGAGTTCATCGGCCGCCCGCGCAAAGTTCCGATGCAGGGCGAGGGACCGGACGATCCGGAGGTCCCGGACGGATCTCATTGATGCAGGACCTGTATCACAACGGGGCCAGACTGCATTGAACAGGGCGCATAGCGCAACCTGTTTCTCCCCGACCGGATCTCCGGCACGCGGCAGCGAACCTGCGTTCGCGGTCCCGGCGCGCGGGCTGTGCCGTCCCTTGACTGCCCGGGGCCATGGCGACGCGCGCCGGCGGCCGACCCTCGTGATGGCCCCGGCGTTCCTTGCCGGAACTGCGGTTGCAACGCGGAAGCGAGAGGGCGCGTCCCGCCCCGTCCCCTGGGAAAACGCCCGCATGGCCGGCTCGGACCCATGCAGGGTGTGCATCACACGGACGGAATTGGGAATTGGACAGTCCCGACCGCGCACGAGAGAAGCCTGTCCGGGGCGCGCCCTTCCGGCTTGCAACGCTCAGCCGACCGCGCGCGGCCCTTGACCGAATAAGCTGGGAGCCAGACTCATCATGACTGCAAGCACCAATCGCGGCGCGCCGACGGGCAGCGGCCTGACCCGCCGCACATTGCTGAAATCCGCGCCCGCCACCGGCTTTGCGCTGGGGTCCGGCGCATTCGCCGGAACGCTGGCATCCACGAGCGCGCCCGCCCGCGCCCAGGACGGGCAGCCGCCCCTGCAAGGTCCGGGCATCGAGACGTCGAGCGGGCAGGCGCTCTATTCGCTGCCGCGCGATCACGCGTGGCATGGCGGCGAATTCTACCAGACCAACGATTTCAACGAGTGGCATTACATCACGGTTCTCGGTCGTGACCTCGACACCGGCGAGCGCATCTCGGTGTTCTGGGTGCCGCTCAGCCAGGGCTGGGTCGCGAGGGAGGGCCGGCCGCTGCACAACGTGCTCTTCGCCTTCCACAACCTCGACACCGGCGAGTTCCACACCGCGCTGCTCTACATCACGGGGCCGATGACCACGGAAGGCTCGGGCCCGGACGCGGAGGATTTCCACTTCCGCTACGAGATCGACGACGGCAAGAGCGGTTTCACGACGGCCTATACGCACGCCAACGAAACCTGGGAATTCGGAGGGTATACCACCGAGAAGGACGACTGGAACGAACCGTTCCGCCTGTCGATGACGTCGCAGGCCCGGGCGCCGGGCTATGCGCCGATGGCCTATTGGGGTCTGGAAAGCATCGGGGTCGATCCGCAGGAGCGCCAGAACCCGGAAACGATGTACGGCCTGACCTACTACTACACCGCACCCGACATGGCCTCGTCGGGCGAGCTCGAAGTGGCCGGCCGCACGGTCCGTTTCGAGGGAACCGGCTGGTTCGAGCACCAGTGGGGCAACTTCCGCAACACCTACCAGTATCGCTATTTCTGGGCCTGGTTCCGGTTCGAGGAGAGCGGAGACCTGATGACCTTCCGCCAGTACTACGAAGGCGAGGATTTCCGGAATCCGAACTACGGCGTGAACCGCTACTTCCACATGGACGGCGAGACGTTCGAGCGCAGCTATGCCTTCGGCCCGGCCTTCAAGCTCATCCCCGAGCGCATGTGGACCTCGCCGAAATCGGGCAAGGTGTATCCCTGGTATGGCCGGATCGAGACGCCGAACGGCACCTACTGGTACGAGCCAACCCTCGAGGAGCAGGAGGGCCTCGGTTTCGCCGGCCCCTATATCGAAGGCGTGATCCAGCTGCGCGACGGCGGGCCGGACGGACCCGTCGTGGCGACCGGCTTTTGCGAGATGATCATGTTCACGGGGTCCTACGACGACGGCACCGACCACTCGATGGGTCCGCCGATCTCGCGCGGCCTGCCCGAAGACGAGAACGGGCCCTGGACGCCCGAACTCTGATCCCCTGATCCCGGACGCAAATCCCCAGCGTCCGGGTCTCTCCGGCGCCGCCGCGTCCCCGCAAGGAGAAGTGCCCGGTGCCCTCGTGCCGGGCATGTGCGCCGGCGGCGCCGGATCCAGATGGATGTTTGCACGGCCCCGTCCATCGACCGGGCGCAATCGATTGGAGGCATCAGCGATGAAAACCGGTCTCGGACTCGCGGCTGCGATGCTCATGGCGGGCGCGGGCGCGGAGGCGCAGACGCCTGTCAGTTACGTGGAAGACGGGCGCGCCCTTTTCACCGTCGAGGTTCCGGACTTCTGGTCCGTACGCACCGGCGGCAGCCGCCGGATCGCGCCGTCCGATGGCGCGGTGCCCGCCGACGTCCCGCGGGTGCTGGCGTTGCAGCCGACCGTCGACGAGGGGGCGTGGCTTGGCTTCATCTCGCCTCCCGGGGTGGGGGACCTGGCCGAGGCCCGCGGCTATCTCGGCCAGCTGGGCCGTTTCCTCGCGCTCGAGGCCAGGACCGCCGAGCCCGTTTCACGGCGGATCGGGGGACGCCCGGCGGAGGTGTTTGCCGGACGTGGGCGTCGCGACGGCCGGGCGTTGCAATTCACGGTCGCGGCCATCGATCTGCCGGGCGAGCGCGTCGCCATTGCCGCCGCCGTTCTGGAGGCCGGCGTCGATCCGGCCTTCGCAGAGGCGCTGAACGGGGTGTTCGCCTCGTTCCGCGCCGCACGCTGATGGAAGGAGAGGTCCAGATGGCCGGAATGATGCGTCGCTCCGCGATTTTCGCCGCGCTCACCGGTGCGGCGTTCGGGCTTGCCGCCTGCGACGGGGTGGGCGTCGGGATCTCTTACGGCTACGACGACGCCTTGTTCTGGAACCATTACTACCATCACGACCATCGCCCGGATCGTCCCGTGCGCCCGGATCCCCCGGGGCAGGCCGTTCCCCCGATCGCGACGGCACCCCGGCCGGTCCCGCCCATCGCCACCGTACCGCGCCCGACCCCCCGTATCGCGACCCCGCCCGCGATCCGTCCGCCTCTGGCGCGCCCGGTCGTGGCCCGGTAGGCACGTCCGGCGCCGTCGCGGGCGCAGGGTGGACGGAAAGATCGGGCGGCCCCTTTCTTCTGACCGGCACGCGGAAGGTGCCGTCGCGCCCCGAAAGCCAGGAAAGCCACGGTCGAGGGGGCAGGGACGTGTTTGCCATCACCCATGGCAACGGCGTGCGCCGGCGCGATCCGCGCACGGCGCAACCGGTTGTCGGGGATGTCGCGCGGCACCGCCGTGACACCGCTTGCCGGCGGGCGCCGCGCCGGGCGGCAGGCCCGACCGAGGGCCGGGCTCATTCGAAGATCGAGCTTTCGATGTCCTCCCCGGTCATGCGGTTGAACATGTACTGGTGCCAGTATGGCGTCCAGGCGATCATCACCTTTCCGGTCCCCTCGAAGAGACGCAGACGTTTCTGGCCGGAAATGAAGTTGCGCGGGAACCGGGCGGAGCGGACGGACCGGAAGCGCAGCCCGGCCGTGCGGCCCAGCACCAGGCGACCCTGCACCCGGAACTCGCCATCGATGTCGATCGTCTCCACCGGGCCGGGGGCGTTGATCGCGACCTGACCCGGGCCGGTGAGCGTCGTCTTCCAGTTCAGCAGCCCGTCGCCCGCCCGGAGGCTGGCGAAGAGCGGCTCTCGTGAAAGGCCCAGCCTGACGGAGCCTTCCGACGCCCAGTAGACGCCGGGCTCGAGCAACCATCGCTCTCCCTTCGCGACGTGAAGGACATGGTAGCCCGAGAGCGAGGGCTGCAGGATGATCCTGCCGGTGCCGCGATACCACGGTCTCACCCGGGCTTCGCGCGTGAAGAGCGAACGCCACAAGTCGCCGGCGCCCGGCAGGCGCGGGGTGAACTCGATACGCCCGCACATGTTCGAAAGGGCGCCGGCGCGGGCACGCACCGTCTCGTCGGCGATGTCGATCGCCACCTGGCGCATCCCCTCGACCTCGCGCTGCGTGAATTCAGCCATGCCGCGCGTTCCTCATGTCAGCCCCTCGTCCCACTGCATCCGCCGTTCCCACAAGAGCGCGAAGGGCGTCGGCTCCAGGCCGGCCTCGCCGCGCAGCGGGTCGTCGAGCATGACGATGACGAACAGGATCACGCCGAGGAAGAAGGAGGTGATGGTGCCGACCATGAACTGCGTATGCAGGCGCATCTTCAACAGGCACAGAAGGAGGACATTGACCGCCGCGCCGACGAGCACGGCGTACCAGAGGATGTCCGGGATCTCGGTGATGACGCCGGCGAGGCGCCGTTCACGGGCCGCGTCGAACTCGCGAAAGCCCTGCATGACGCCTTCGTGGACGATGGTCTGCCCGGCGCCTTCGGGCTCGAACCGCGCGAGGCGCTGCCGCATCGCGTCGGCACGGTTCGCGCCGCCGTCGAGGAAGGCGCCCTGTCGGTGGGCCGGCCAGTCGCGGTGGATCGTGTATAGCGTGTAGTCCCGCAGCATCTCGCGCATGTCCGAGCGCGTCGGTTCGGGATAGGTCTCCATGTCGGCGTAAAGGCCGCCGATCGCCAGGGCCTCGGACTGGATCGCCAGCCGGACCTTCTCGCTGTTCTGGTAGGCCGAGACGGTGAGCAGGCCAAGCAGCAGGCCATAGAACAGGTTGAACCCCGAGGCTCCGAAGGCGAGGTTCTGGTTGAAATCGGGCCCGGTTCCGAAGACGATCCGCATGAGCGGTTTCGTGACCAGAAGCCCCAGGGCAACGGCGGCGACCGCGACCGCGGTAAAGAGAAGCGCGAGTTCGGTGCTCGGCAGGTAGTAGAGGAACTCGGGCATCATCGGCCTCCGTCGGTGAGGCGACCGTAACCTCGGGCGACGCTGCCGGCAAATTCGAATCCGAACGATCCGTTCGGACCCGTGCCGGGCGCACGCGCGCGGCGTTCTTGCAGGAGGCGTCATGCCCGTCAGCGAATGCGCAATCCGGTGCCGGCACGTTGCGGCGGCCCTCGTCCTGATGGTCGCCGGCGCGTTCCAGGCACCGCCTGCCGGCGCGGAACAGCTGCGCTTTTTCACGCTGGGGACGGCCGCGCTGACCGGGAACTACTACGCGGCCGGCCGTGCGATCTGCCGCGTGATCAACCGCGAGGGGCCGGCGGACCTGCGGTGCAGCCCCGAGCCGACGCCCGGCTCGCAATACAACCTTCTCGCGCTGGAAAAGGGTGAACTCGACTTCGCCTTCGTCCAGTCCGACTGGCAGCACCGGGCCCATGAGGGTCGCGGAGCCTTCGCCGGAGCGGCGATGAAGGAGCTGCGAAGCGTCATGTCGCTCTATGCGGAGGCGGTCACCCTCGTGGCGCGCACCGACGCGGGCATCGGTTCGGTGAACGATCTCGCCGGCAAGACGGTGGACCTCGGCAATCCGTCGACGGCCCGGCGGGGAACGAATGTCAGGGTCCTGCGCGCCATCGGGATCGAGCCCGGCCTGTTCGGGCGGATCACCGAGCTTTCCAGCGCGACCGTGGGGCCGGAGCTCTGCTCCGGCCGGATCGACGCCGCGCTGATCGTGATCGGGCATCCGAATGCGCAGTTGGCCGAGCTGCTGGAGCTCTGCGAGTTGCAACTCGTCTCGATCGACGGGCCCGCGGTGCGTGATTTCGTCGATACGAGCGCCGACTTCGAGACCTACGCGATCACGCCGGGCACCTACCAACAGTTGAGGAGGCCCGTACGCACCGTCTCGACCGTCGCGACGCTCGTCACCCGAGCGCAGGTGTCGGACGATCTCGTTGCCCATGTCGCGCGCACGGTCATCGCGCGATACGAGACGCTTGCAGAACAGGTGCCGGCGCTCGGCACGCGCGATCTGGAGAAGATGCGCCGCGCCGGACTGACCGCGCCCCTGCACTCCGCGGCCGCAGCCGTCTTCGACGCCTCGCCGGGCGGCCCCGACGACTGACCGGGGTCGCCACGGCGGCATGATCCCGATCGTCCGTGACCCCGGGCGCGCCGCCGGAGGCACGCGCGGGACGCATCGGTGCATCACCCGCGTGCCCGGCGGCCCGATCGACGCGCAAGGGGCCCGGGCGCCCCTTCTTCCACCGACACCGCACGGGCGGGCACGACATTATCGCGTGTCGGTGCCGCAGGATCGCGGAATTGAACCGGCACATGAGGCGATGCTCGCCACGATCGCGCGCGTGAACGAGCGCCCGCGGCCGTTCGATCTGCTGGCAAAGGCGCGTTGCATTTGCCGATGACGCGGTGGTGGCCTGAGGTCGAGACTGCATCGCAAGGCGCAAAACTGCATTGGACGCATTCATTGGCACAGTGATAAGCGTCTGACTTTTTTTGCTGCGAAACCTGTCCGGACCGATCCCCGGCTTTTAAGGGAGGACGGGCACGTCTTCGCATAGAGAAGGAACAGGAAATGGATCGCAGACGTCTCCTGAAATTGCTGGCGTCCGGCCCGGGCAATGACCGCCGCGCCCGCCTTTGTCTCGGCGCAGGTGCAGGGCGAAAGCTCGCCGCGCAAGTACGAATGGGGCTTTCCCGAATATCCTCCCACCCCGGCGGGCAGCGGCAATGCCACGCCCTTCGGCGAGGGCCCGCTGAACGCCATCGAGACGGAAAGCGGGCACGAGCTTTACAGGTTCCCGCGCGATCATCGCTATCATTACGGCCCGATCTATCGCGGCCCGGAATACTGCGAATGGTACTATTTCAGCGCTTCCGTCTACGACAAGGCCACCGGCGATCCCTACACGATCTTCTGGATGACGCTGTTCGCCGGCTGGGATGAAGGTTTGCAGCGGCCGGTGAAGAACATGTTCTTCGCGCTTCACAACCTGAAGACAGGCGCGTTCAAGCCCGCCTTCACTTTATATCCGGGCGAATTCGTTGCCGAGGGATCGCCCAGCGACGCGCCGAAGGAGGATTTCTGGACACCCTGGGGGCCTGGAGAACGAAGGCTACGACGTCTCATGCACGGGCCGCCACAACCCCGAGACGGTCTACGGCATCTCTGTTACACGATCGCGCCCAAGATGATGATCTCCGGCCCCGTTGTCGTGGACTGCCGCGAGATGGAGGTTGAGGGCCTGGCCTGGTGGGAGCACCAGTGGGGCAACCTGCGCACGCCCGATCATCTCGAGGGCCACTACATCTGGCAGAACGCCTATCTCGACAACGGCGACATGTTCCGCCTGCGTTTCTGGCGCAAGCCTGACCTCTCGGTCGCCGACTAGGTCACGAACTACGCCTACATCCACGCCGACGGGCGGATGGAATACGCGCTGGGCGGGTCCGTGAAGTGGACCACGATCAAGTCCTGGCCCTCGACCGTCGTCGAGAACGTCGATATCCCGCTCTACGGGAAGCTCGAGACGCCGCAGGGCACCTTTTACGTGGCACCGGAATATCCCAACCAGCAGGCGATCGGCTTCACCGATTATACCGCGCTGTGGGAAGGGGCCGTGTATCTGCACGAGGGCTCGCTCGACGGGCCGATCGTGGGCCGCGCCTACCACGAGAACATGATCGTGCCGTGGTATTACATCCCCCGCGGCTTCGACAAGCCGATGCGCGAGGATCTTCCGCGCAAGCTCGACGGCGGCATGCCGCCGGCCCCACCGTTCAACTTCTTCAAGTAAGGCAAGTGGGGGCGGCGGAAGGCCCCCTGCCACGGGGCGATCGGGGCTTCGCCGGGCACGTCCATGCCTAAAGTGCATCGCACGGCGACAGGACTGCATTGGACAGGCCGCCGCCCGTCCGTCAGCAACGCGCCACCACACCGGACCGTGAGTCATCGCGGAAAGGTGCGCTCCTGCCAACGTCGGAAGGCCCGCCAGCATGAAGTCGAATGCCGTCTTCCTGATTGCCCTCGCCATCTGCGTGCCCGTGGGGCTTTGGGGCCTCTTCGCACCGGACACGATGGCGGGCAGCGTGCTGGGCTTCACCACGTGGTTCATGGTGGGCGCCAGCTGGTGGTGGCTCGCGCTCTGCTCCGCCTTCGTGATTTTCGCCGCCGTGCTCGCCCTCGGCCCGTGGGGAAGCATCCGCCTCGGCGCGGACGACGACCGGCCGGACTTCTCCACCGCATCGTGGATCGCGATGCTGTTCGCCGGGGGCATGGGGGCGGGGCTCTTGTTCTGGGGCGTGGCCGAGCCGGTCACGCATTTCGCCGCGCCACCGGGACTGGAGGGCGGCACGCCCGAGGCGGCCCGCGTCGCGATGGTGATCACCAATCTGCACTGGGGTCTGCACGCATGGTCGATCTACGGCATCTGCGCCCTCATCATCGCCTATTTCACCTTCCGCCGCGGCGGCAAGCCGCTGATCTCGACGCCGCTCGTCGGCCTGATCGGGGGGCGGGCCGAACGCGGCGTGCTGGTCGGGGCGGACGTGCTCGGCGTGGTGGCGGTGGTCTTCGGTCTCGCCGGCTCGCTCGCGATGGGCGCGTTGCAGGTGCGGTCCGGCCTCGCGAGCGTGCTCGATGTCCCCGAGACGATCGGCGTCGCGCTCGCGATCCTCGCCGTTCTCTACGCGGCCTACATGATCTCCACGCTCACGGGCGTCGAGAAGGGCATGAAGCTGCTTTCGAACATCAACATGGTGCTCGCCCTTGCGATGATGCTTTTCATCATGCTGGTCGGGCCCACCGCCTTCATCTTCGAAAGCGCGGTCGACACGCTGGGCGCCTATGTCTCGCAGATCGTGACGCTCTCGTTCCGCCTGTTTCCTTATGAAGGGCTGACCGAGTGGTCGGCGAGCTGGACGCTGACCTATCTCATCTGGTGGCTCGCCTGGGGTCCGTTCGTCGGTGTCTTCATCGCGCGGATCTCGAAGGGCCGCACGATCCGCGAGTTCTGCGCCGGCGTGATCCTCGTGCCGACGCTGTTCTCGATCCTTTGGTTCGCGGTGTTCGGCGGCGCGGGCATCTATGTAGAGCTCTTCGGTCCGGGCGGGCTCTCGGCGCTCGTGGCCGATAACGTCTCCGAGGCGCTTTTCGCCTTCTTCGGCTACTTCCCGCTCGCGGGGCTCCTCAGCGTGGCGGCGCTCGCGCTGATCTTCATCTTCCTCGTGACCTCGGCGGATTCCGGCACCTTCGTCCTGTCCATGATGACCACGGACGGGCGCCTCGAACCGCCCCCCACGGCCAAGATCGTCTGGGGCGGCCTTGTCGCGGTCATCACCGCGGCGACGCTTCTGTCGACCTCCGTGGAGGTGGCGCGCGCCATGGCGACCCTGGGCGCCATCCCGTTCTCGGCGGTTCTGATGCTTCAGGTCGTCGGTTTTCTGCGCGCGCTCGCCAGCGAGCCCACCGGCAGAGCGAAGGGAGATCAGGTGGCATGATGCGAGGGGTCGCCGCCTTCTGCCTCGTCGCAGCGCTGACGCTTTCGGCCTGCGCCCGGACCTCGGTCGTCGTGGCCTCGAAGAACACGGTTCAGGACCGTGTTCTCGCCGAGATGATGGCCCTGACGCTGGAGGCGCGGGGCCTCTCCGTCGAGCGGCGCATCGGCCTCGGCGACAGCGCGGACGTCTTCCAGGCGCTGCGGGCGGGCAGCGTCGATGTCTATCCGGAATATTCCGGCACCGCGCTCGCGCTGCTCGACGTGCCGACCGAGGTCGATCCGGACGCCGTGCGCGCGCGGCTCGTCGAACCCTTCGCCGCGCTCGGCCTCGAGTTCCTCGCTCCGTTCGGGGTCGAGTCGCGTTTCGTGCCGGTGACGCGCCGGGCGCTGGCGCAGCGCGCGGAGCTTGCCGGCGTCAGCAGCCTCGCGCCCATCGCCGGGGAGCTTCGCCTCGGCGTCAGCCGGAGTTTCGCCGAACGTCCGCGAGACGGCCTGGCCGGCTTCGTCGAGCTCTTCGGCCTCGACTTCCGCGATGTGGTCGTGGTCCCCGACGAGCGGCGCGAGGGCCTTTACCAGATGCTCATCGACGAGCGGATCGACGTGATGATCGGTTTCTCGACCGACCCCCAGATCTTCGATTTCGGCCTTGCGCCCCTGTCGGTGGACCGGCCCTTCTTCCCGGCCTACGACGCGGCCCCTCTGACGAGCAGCGCGGCGCTTTCGCGGCATCCGGCCCTGCCCGACGCCCTTGCGCCGCTGGCCGGCGCGGTCGACGCGCCGACGCTGCGCGAACTGGTCAGGCAGGTGCAGGTCACGGGGCGCACGCCGCGCGCCGTGGCGGCCATCGCGCTGGCGCGCCTCGGCATTGTCGAGGGCAGCGCCGCCACGCCGCCGGAGATCCCGCTGGCAATCGCGGTCAATCCCGAGGAGTTGGGCAGCAGCCCGGCCAATCGCGCGCTCGAGGCGGTGCGCACGGCGATGCCGGGCCGCGCCGTGGCGCTGGCGCCCGCCAAGCGCCCGCTCTTGGCCCTCGCCGAAGGCGAGGCCCGCATGGCCGTCGTGCCGGCGGCCGCGCATTTCCGGCTCACGCCGGATGGCGCGATCCGCGAAGAAGGCGTCGAGGCGATCGGCGTGGTCGGGCGGTCCGTCCTTTACGCCATCGCGCAGGATGACGGGCCGGCGCGCCTTGGCGACGCGCGGGTGGTGGCCACCGGCCCGGAGGGATCGCCGAGCCACCTCATCGCCTCTGTCCTGACCCGGCACGGACAGGGCGATCTCACGCTCGCGCCACAGGCCGACAACGGCGCTGCGTCCATCGGATCGGCGATCGCCCGGGGTGCCGCCGAGGCGGGCCTCGTGATCGCGAGCCGCCAGCGCGGCGACGTGGTGCGCCTGCTCCGCGAGTCGCCCGGGCTGCGCCTCGTGGACGCGTCCGCCTGGTGGCAGGGGCCCAGGCGCATCGCCCTGCCGTTTCTCGGAGAGGCCACGCTGCGCCCCGAAAGCCACCCCGGGCTCGACCGCGCCGTCTCCGTGCTGTCGATGCAGACGGTCATCACCGGACCCGCGCCGCCCGGAACCGCCGGGCTTGGCCGGCAGGGGCCGATTTCCTTCGACACGCGGGTGCAGCCGCTCACGGACACGACCGTGCGCGCGATCGATCGGGCGCTCGGCACGCGCGTGGACGTCGGCGCGAGCCTGCGCGCCGCCCCGGCGCTCGTGCCGCGCCCGCCCGAGGCGCGCACCGCGCGCAACCCCAGACCCGACCAGGCGCTGCTGACCGCGGGCATCTTCGCCTATCTCGGGGTGATCGGCTGGCTGCTCCTCCGGCGCCGCGGGCAGCTTCCGAATGCACGGTCGGGCGACCGCGCAACGCCGGCCGCCTCCGCCCCGCGAGCGGCCGCATCCGATCACTCGCAGAATCAGGAGACCTGAAATGCATCGCCTCCGGGTCCTTCTCATCCTTCTTCTTTTCGCCATGGCGCCTCTGCCCGTCGCGGCGCAAAGCGAAACGGCGAACGATCGCGCCACATCCGATAGCGCCGCCGAAGAGGCCACTGCGACGCCCCGCGCCATCGAGGCCCCCGGCTTTCCCGAGGGCCTCGCCGATCCCGCGATCCCGCTCGAGGAGTTGCGCCTCCGGCTGGTGCCGCTCACGGTGGTGGAACTGACCGCGCTCGCCGAGGCCTGGCGGGACATTGCCCGCGACGCCACGCTCGCGGTCGTGGAACGCAACCTGGAGATCCGACAGGAGGGCGAGGGCGTCGCGGAGGCGGAAAAGGCCGCGCAGGCCGACCTGCTGGCCGCGCGCAGCGAGATCTTCGAGAAATACGGCGCCGTCGTCACCAGCCTGGAGGGCAAGGGCGGCGACCCGGCCCTGATCGACTCGCTGCGGACCTACCGCAGCGCCATCACGGTCGAGGAGACGGCGACGCTGGAGCCGCAGGAGATCGCCGGGAACGTTCTGGCCTGGTTCGTCTCGCCCGAGGGCGGGCTTCAGCTCGCGCTCCGCGTTGCCGTGATCGGGGGCTCGCTGCTCGGCCTGCTGGTCGTGGCGCGGATCGTGCGCGCCTGGGCGCGGCGGCTGCTGGAGCGCGTGCCGAACCTGTCGAAGCTCTTGCGGGGCTTCCTCGCCATGGTCGTCTACTGGCTGGTCATCGCCGTGGGCCTGATGATCGTGCTCGCGGCGCTCGGCGTGAACATAACGCCGCTCTTCGCGCTCGTCGGCGGCGCCTCGTTCATCGCCGCCTTCGCGATGCAGGACACGCTCGGCAACCTTGCCGCCGGGCTGATGATCATGATCAACCGCCCCTTCGACGAGGGCGATTACGTGACGGTGGCGGGCGTCGGCGGCACGGTGAAGAAGGTGTCGGTCGTGTCGACGACGGTGACGACGCCCGACAACCAGGTGATCGTGATACCCAATTCCAAGGTCTGGGGCGACGTCATAATAAACACCACCGCCTCGGAGACGCGGCGCGTCGATATGGTTTTCGGCATCGGCTACGAGGACTCGATCGAACTCGCTCAGGAAACGCTCGAGGAGGTGCTCGACGCGCACCCCAAGGTGCTGAAGGAGCCCGCCCCGGGCATCCGCGTCCACGAACTCGGCGAGAGCTCCGTCAACTTCATCGCCCGGCCATGGGTGCGCGCAGAGGACTACTGGGAGGTCTACTGGGACCTGACCCGGCAGGTGAAGGAGGCCTTCGACGCCCGTGGCCTGACGATACCGTTCCCGCAGACCGAGATGCGGATCAAGGGAGACCCGCGCGGCGGGGCGGCCATCGCGCCGGTGGCGTGAAATTTTCCTGGTGCCCGGCCAGGGACGAACGGGCCATCGCGACACGCTGTCTTGCGCAGGCCGCTGACCGCCGACGTCCCGAAGGCGCGCGTGAGGGGCGCGTGCCCGTCGCGTCGTCTTCCCTTGGCCGTCTCGATCAGCCGGAGGCTGGCCGCCGGGATCGCGGCAGATATCCCGCGCGCGGCGATATCGGAAAAAGGCGTGATGCCCGGGCGGCATCACAGGGATGGAAGTCTGCATTGGACAGCGGATCTGCTGCCAAGGGAAAAGACGGCCACGACAAGACGAGGCGGGCGGTTTCCGGTTTCGCGGGGGATGCGCGCCGGGGCGCTTGCCCTGGAAAGAACCCTCGGGGGATTTCCGCAAAGAAAGGAGACGTCGATGGAAGGGATTGTCGCAGTCGCGGTACAGGCCCTGGCCGGCATCGCAGGTGGCGGGGTGGCGAGCCAAGTCGTCAAGTCCGCGGGCATGGCGCTTTTGCCGAAGCTTCTGTCCGGCGCGTTGGGCGGCGTGGCTGGCGGCTCGCTGATCGGTGCGATCCTGGGCGGTGCGGGCGACCCGGCCGCAGCGGCCGGCGGACTGGATCTGGGATCGCTGATCGGTCAGCTGGCCGGCGGCGCGGTCGGCGGCGGGGCTTTGACGGCGATCGTCGGGCAGGTTCTGGGCAAGCGCGGCTGAACCGGTTCGCGGGCGGCAAGTGGCGGGCGCCTGAAGCGGCGCGCGTCCCCTCGCCCTCGCTCGGCGACTCGACCGCAGACCGTGACGACATCCCCCGGGACGGGTTCCCGGGGCGATATGGCGCCCGGAGGATTTCCGGGGGCAGGAAAGAAAAGGAAATCCCATGGAAGACAGTATCGGTTTCTTCGACCTCATATGGTCCATCTTCTTGCTTTTCATGCTCGCCGCCTGGATCTGGGTGTTGATCTCGGTCGTTGCCGACATCTTTCGCTCGCAGGACATGGGCGGCGTGGCCAAGGCGCTCTGGATCGGCTTCGTCATCATCATTCCGTGGCTCGGTGTTCTCGTCTACATCGTCGTCCGTGGCGACAGGATGCACGAGAACACGGTGGATGCGATCGCCCGTGCCGAGGAGGCGCGCCGCGACTACATCCGCTCGGTCGCCCAGGTCTCGCCCGCGGACGAGCTTTCCAAGCTGGCGGCACTGAAGGAAAAAGGCATTCTGACGGATGACGAATTCGTCACTCAGAAGTCGAGAATTCTCTCGGCCTGACATCATCCAATCAGGAGACGGTCGATGCGCCTCCCGCAACCCATGCTCTTCGTCAATGCCCTTGCCCTCGTGCAGTCGGTTTTTCTCGGCGCCGCCTTTGCCGGCGAGGCGCGCGTCACTGGCAGCGTGACCTATCCCGACCACGTCACGCTGCCACCGGGCGCCGTGCTCGAGGTGGCGCTGGAGGACGTGTCGCTGGCCGACGCCCCGGCCACGGTGATCGCCACCGACACGCCGAAGAACCTGGGCCTTCCGCCCTTTCCCTTCTCGTTGACCTACGACCCCGCCGAGATCGATGAGCGCCACAGCTACGCGGTGCGCGCGCGCGTCACGCTGGGCGAACGGCTGTTGATGACGACGGACACGCACGCGCCGGTCATCACCCGCGACGCCCCCGTGCAGGTGGACGTGATCCTGCGCCCCGTTTCGGCGCCGCCCGACCGCGCGGGTCAGGTGCATACGGCGCCGGGTCTCACGCTGCCCGCGAGCTTTACCGGAACGATGCCGTTGGCCTCCGGTCCCGGCGTCGACTGGCATCTCGATATCTGGCCGGACCAGGTCTACCACCTTCGCCAGACCTACGGCGGTGGCGACCCGGTTTATGACCGGGGGCGTTGGCACGCGGATCCCGCGCGCGGCGCCATCGTGCTTCGCGGCGGGCGCGAGGCGCCGGTCGTCCTCGACATCATGGGCAACGGCGATCTTCGCATGACGGATACGCAGGGAAACCGGATCGAGAGTGACCTTCCCTACACCCTCGCCGCGGGCCCTTTGCAGCCCGCAGAGGGGACCCAGTTTCTGACCGGAATGTTCCGCCATGTCGCGGACGCGGCACGCTTCACCGAATGCCTGACAGGCCGGTCCTACCCCGTCCTGATGCACGGCGCGTTCATCGATGCCGAGCGCGCCTATGAGCGCCTCGACACGCAAGAGCCCGGCGCCCCGGTCCTGGCGATGCTCGAAGGTCGACTGGCGGTGCACCCGGCGATGGACGGGCCGGACCGCATGCAGCTGGAGATCGAAAGCTTCTTGCGGTTCGAGCCCGGACTGACCTGTGCCGGCACCGGCGGCCACGCCGGTCCGCGGGGTGTCGCGGCGTTGACGAACACGTACTGGAGGATCCTCGAGATCGAAGGAGAGGCGACACGCCCCGTCGAGACCAGGCGCGAGCCCCATCTTTTGCTGCGCACCGGCGAAGAGGCCGCCTTCGGCGCCACCGTGGGCTGCAACAGGATCCGTGGCGGCTACGAGACCGAGGGCAACACGCTATCCTTCGCTACCGCCGCGATGACCCGGATGATGTGTCCGTCGCCGCTGGATGAGGCCGAGCGGGCCCTCGCACGGGCCCTGGAACGCGTGGCGCGCTGGCAGATCGACGGCACCACGCTGGACCTCTTCGACAAGAGCGGCGTGCGCGTGCTCAGGGCGGAAGCCGTCTACCTCTACTGAGCGGCGACCCGCTGTCTACCTCGCTGCGTGCCGAAGCCCGCTCAACCCGGCGTTGACGCGTCTGCGACCCTGGTGTGGCAGGTGGGACGATTGTCGGTCACCCACAGCCGGTGATCAGGTGATCTCGAGCGCGTCCAGTATAAACAGCATTGCCAAGGTCGTTGCGCCGCTCACCAGGTTCAGACCGAAGATGAAAAGCCGCGGCCTTCCTGCCAATGGGGTCGCCTCGGGGGGCAGCCATCTCAGGATCACCCAGTATTCGATGACGAGATTGACCAGCGATGTCACCAGCAGAAACAGAAGGACCCCGAGAATTGCGACCTCGACGGGCATACGCGTGAAGGAGATGTTGAGGCTCGTGTCGAGCGGGATCCCGATGATGAAGCGGCGTTGTTGCAAAAGTCTGACGACGAAGGATTCACTTCGCGAATCCATGGCGTTAGACGCGGTGCATGAGCAAGCCCTCTCCCGCCCGCTATCGCACGACGAACTGGTCCAGCTACAACGCGTCGCTCAGGAAGCGGGGGTCTCTGCTCATCTGGGTCGACAAGGACATGACCTGGCGCGCGCCGCGTGACGGTCGACCCGGACGTCCGGCGGTGTTTTCCGATGCGGCCATACAGTTCTGCTTATCGATCAAAGTCCTGTTCAAGTTGCCTTTGCGCCAGACCGCCGGAATGGTGGCCAGCCTGCTGCGACTGGCCGGCCTGGACTGGCCCGTGCCGGACTTTTCCACGCTGTGCCGCAGGCAAAAGACCTTGGCCGTCCAGGTCCCTTATCGCCGTGCGGACGGCCCGCTGAACCTGCTGGTCGACAGCACCGGGACCAAGTTTCTCGGCGATGGCGAATGGCAGGCTCGCAAGCACGGGGTGCAAGGCCGACGCCAATGGCGCAAGGTCCATCTGGCCATGGACCCGGCCACATCCGACATCCGAGCGGTGGAATTCACCCCCAGCCGCGACGGCGACAGCCCCGTGCTGCCCGACCTGCTCGGCCAGATCCCGGCAGGTGAGCAGATAGGCACGGTCACCGCCGACGGCGCCTACGACACACGCCGCTGCCACAAGGCCATCATCGAACGCGACGCCGTTCCGATCATCCCGATCCGAAAGAACGGACGTCTCTGGAAAGAAGACTGCCCGGCTGCACGCGCCCGCAACGACACCCTGCGCGCGACGCGATACTACGGGCGGGCGTTCTGGAAACGCTGGACCGGATACCACGCCCGCAGCCGGATCGAGGCGAAGATGCGCTGCCTGAAATCCTTCGGCGAGCGTATCATGGCAAGAGACCCCGACCGACAGACCGCCGAAATCCACATCCGCATCGCCCTCATGAACCGCTTCAACGCCCTCGGCACCGCCGAGATCGTCCGCGTGGCATGACGTCAGTGGGGTAAGGGGACGTCACGCCTCAGGCCGGGGTAATGCAACAACGCCCGCGTGTCGGCTTCATCGTCACCAACATGCCCATGGACCCGGACTGGGTGGTGCAGTTCTACAACCAGCGCGGCA